>JAPPCV010000053.1 GCA_028824715.1 Boseongicola sp.
CCGTTCACCCGGCTCGCGACAAGCCAGTCACGCTACGCATGGGGTGAGCAGTTACCTGTCGGCGTCGCCAACCACGATATTGGCCGACGAATCCTGACAGGATGCAAAACAGGCAAATGGGTGTTTCCGAGAGTGTGCGTGACCTGACTCTGCTGTTTGCAAGACGTTGAGCCTGCTGAACCCGAAGATCCTGCCATGATGACCGCAATTCAACCTCGTTTTCTCAGGCGTGCGCATTTGAGGAGACAATCCGATGATGAAGGGCGCGAAAGGAAAACTGATCGAGGGCCTGATGGCCCGAGAGCCGGGGAAACGCTTTCCCAAAGAACTGGTCAGGCGCGCAGAACAGCACATTGCGATGCTGGACGCGGCGACTTCGCTGAACGATCTGGCGACACCGCCCTCCAACAACCTGAAAAAACTGTCTGGCGACCGACGGCACCAGCACGCGATCCGGATCAACCGGCAATGGCGCGTCTGTTGCAGATGGGACGGAACTGATGCCCATGACGTTGAAATCGTCGACTGTCACTGACTGTGAGAGACATGGCTATCTTGGCAAACCCGGTACATACCGGAGAGATTCTGAAAGAGCAATTTCTCGATCCGTACGATCTGAGCGCCGGAAGGCTGGCAAGGGCGCTCAAGGTGCCACGTACGCGCATCGAGCGGGTCGTGAGCGGCGTCCGGGCCATCTCGCCGGATACCGCGTTTCGTCTTTCTGGATATTTCGGGACAAGTCCAGAATTCTGGCTGAATCTGCAGCGCGGATATGATCTGTCCGTTGCGGCCCAGGATCAGAAACTTGCGCGGGATCTTGAGGACATTCTTCCCTGCGCAAGCTAGGCGCAGTTCCGTTCGGACGTCTTGCCGCCGCCTGACGCTCCCTGTCCGGCGCTCCCGGAGCAGCCGCGCGGTAGTCATTGTGATGGTGCGAGAGTGCCGCGATTCCCGCACACAGGGTCTTCTGCGCTTGCCTCCAGGAATTCAGGGTTTCAGGGCAATGGAAGACGAAGACGTCGCGCGACGGCGGGTTGGGATCGCGTGCGTTGGCGAAGCGCGTGATCTTGCCGGTGCTCTCGTATAGGAAAGGCAGAGGTTCGGCTTTGGAGACTCACATTGGCATTTCCTTGACGCAACCCTCGGACTGCTCTTCAACCATCGTGAGTTTCGCTCCCCAGTAGCCGGGATTGGCTTCGACGACGCCGGTGGCCTGCCTTTCGGCAATCAAGACGTGGTCGGCTGGTCCAATGTCGGCCTGACACTCCCGGACGGCGACGCCAAGACCAGCATTGCAGTCGAGAGCTTCCGTGTCCTGCACAGGCCAACCCGCCGCCAAGAGGCGACTGTCGATTCGGTCGCGCGCGACCTGCTCGGGATTCTGGTTGAGGTCAGGCGACACAGGACATTATCCGATTTTTCGGCCCATCAGCCCACAGGACGAACTGTCGAGGTATAGTTCCGTGCAGACCCGGAAGAAATTCGCGTTGGTCAGGCATGAGGATAGTCGCTACCGCCCGACTGACCTTGCACCAAGTCATTGATGCGCTCAAGCATGTGCTTCCGGTGATCCTGCCCACCAAAAAAAGATGCCAAGCACTTGGACTTCAGGATGCTCATCGACCGGAAAGTAGAGCACGGCACTTCCCTTCGTCGCATAACGCGGGCCTTCCATGACCTGCGGTTCCAGGGTTCCCTGAAATGGCACATTGCCGAGTGCCGCCATGTCGTCCTCGAATCCGTGCATGCGCTCCACCGCGCGTTCGAAGGCAATATCCGGCGCGTCACCGAAATCGCGATAAGCGTTGAACAGATGGCCATGGATCAGGTCAAGATCCGCGGTGCAATCGGCACTGCGAACGGCGTCAAGGCGCAAGGGCGCGACGCTTTCTGGCAATCATGCGTTCTGTCTGCCGCCGACCCTCTTCCCCTGAAAGGTACGGGCCTTGCGCGCGGGCCTCGAAAAACGCCCGCAAGGCGGCAATTTCCGCTTGCTCACGTTCCGTCTCGGAACGCACGAGTTCAAGACCCCGCTGCACGACAGCGCTCAGGCTCGAATAGCGGCCTTCGCTGACAAGCCTGCGCGCGAACACATCCTGACTGTCCGTGATCGACACGGACGCCTTGGCAGACATTGGACCCTCCAGATCAGCGACACTACTCGGTAGTAACCTTGGAACGTCCAGGTGAAGGGTTCAAGCCGCCGCAATGCCACAGACAACGCGTTCCAAGCCTGCCGACTACGTGCACGGTTTTCAACGACAGACCTCCTGATGACTCGCACGAGAGGGGTGCGCCGAATACCCGGTCACGAACCATCGGAATGTTGGAAGGCATCGGAACTCTTGCCAGGACAAGCGGTCGAACGCAGGGCCGATCTTTCGCCTGCCAAGCACGCTTGATCACATGACGGGAGACACCGGGCAGGCAAGTGATTGATGATTGATCAGCATCCACAATCCTTGGAGAGATCTGAATTGATCTCCGCGTGTCCTCGACGCCCTTGCGCAAACTTGATGCTACGAGGCGTGTTCAGCGCCATCTACGCCCCACCGGTTGCGGGGACGCACTAAGGGAAAGCGGTCTCAACCGAACGCACAAAGCATGGGCGCAAAACCCGATGCCGGGATCTCAATACCGAATCCGCCGGGCATGGAACGTCGAATGCCTTCCTGAACGCCTGCCGCCTGTCCGTCGGCTTGCGCATCTGGCCGCTCGGACTTGCGGTTGTGCTTCTCCCGGGTAATCCCGTTCCAGGCCATGGTAGCCTCCCTCGTCTGGTTGCGTTCGGACAAGGAAATACCACATCTGGGAGAATCCACCCGCAATTTAGGTGAACTTCTCAGGCGAATCTCACTTTTGATGGAAAGGGCCCAATCCATTGGAACGCGGTCCGCTGTATGCTGATGTTTGCCTCTGACCGGGAGAAGGCTTGGCCAAACCAGTTTCCATGGCTGCAATGAACACCATAAGAATTGCTACCAGTTGACCAAAGCATTCATTTCTTTTCGAGCGGGCTGGATGCCTGACATACTCGTTTCAGGGAGGGTTGAGATGTCTGAAATGCGTTTCCTTTCACGGCCAGTGGTGACGCACGGTCCTTCACATGCGCCATTGATTGCCAGCCTGTCGGTTGGAACGAGGGGCGGCGAAAGCCTTCGTGTCAGGATAAAGCAGAACGACGATGTCTGGACAGTGACGTTCCCGGTCTCTGAAGGGTCATACCTGTTGCTCGGATTCCACCCGTCCGGGACGGCGGAGATCGCCGTTCAATTGTCAGGCCAAACGGGAACGGTGACCTGGCCTGAAACGCTACATCACGAACCGCAGGACGTTCCGACCTGCCCGCTCGAAATGCCGCCGTTCCGAACGCACAAGTGTGATCCTGATCGCATGGCCGGGAATTTCACGTTCCTGACCGTGCGACGTCGGGCGGTTGGGCGCATTCCGGACATGACGATGGCCTTGCGGAAATGGTTCACCACATGGGGCATGCTTGTCGCCATTGATAACCACGGTCGTGTGCGCTGGATGCGCAAACTGGACAAGCGTGCCGCAGGAATTGAGAAACTGTCGAACGGCAACCTGTTCGTTCACGATACGGATTCCTGTTCGCGTGAAATCGATGTGGCGGGTGACACCATAAACGCATGGTACGCCAAACACCGACCTCAGGGCGAGCATCCTGGCGGAATCCCGGTCGATGTGCGCAGCCTGCACCACCAGCCGCACCAGATGCCCAACGGCAATTTCCTCGCTCTTTCCGGCCATTCCAAGGTGGTCAAGGACTGGCCAGCATCGGTGCATGAACCGGACAGGCACAAAGCAGACCGTGAAATTGTCGGCGACATGATCGTCGAATTCTCGCCCGACGGTGAAGTGGTGTGGAGTTGGGACAGTTTCGATCATCTCGATCCATATCGTACCGGCTACGATGCGCTTGATGCCTATTGGCATGTCCGAGGATTTCCGGGGGCGGCGGACTGGACGCATGGGAACGGAGTGACCTACGATCCGCGCGATGACTCCGTGCTCGTGTCGCTGCGACTTCAAGACTGCGTCTTGAAGATCGACCGAAAATCCGGCGACATCATTTGGATCTTGGGGGATCACGGCAATTGGTCGCACGAGCTTCAGGAAAAGCTGCTGGAACCCGTCGGCGAAAACTTCCGCTGGCCTTGGCATCAACACAATCCCCGCATCACCTCCGAAGGGACCATCGTGCTTTTTGACAACGGGATTTACGGCGCGCGTCCAGGGCAGGAGCGCCTTCCCTTCCACAAGAGCTTTTCTCGAGGGGTCGAGTTCCGTGTTGATGAGGAAGCAATGACAGTTGAACAGGTCTGGGCCTCGGCGCTGGCGGACGAGGACGTGAAGGAAAGAACCTGGGCAATGGGGGATGCCCACCGGCTTGAAGAAAGCGATACGGCGCTGGTCATTCACTCGATCTCCATGCCCCAAGGTCGCGATGACATCGGTTTGGACGAAGATGATCGAACCATGCGATATGTGGCAGAGTTCCCTTCGCACGCGCGTATCCTTGAGTACAATCGCCAGGACATTGGCGACATTGTCTTTGACGTGACCGTGAAGGATGAAACCGACCTCATCCAATGGGAGGTCTTTTCGGGCGTCCGGGTCGACAACCTGTACCCGGACCATACGGGCATCACCCTGCAAATCGGAAACCATCTTGAGCCCGAGGCATGACGGACTTCGCGTTCCTCGAAGGCAAGACGGTTTTCGTCGTCGGTGGGGCGTCCGGCCTCGGTGCACGCGTTGCGGTCCTCGCGCAAGAAGCGGGCGCCAAGGTTGTCGCATTCGATGTTTCGCCGTCCGAAGTCGGTGCGTATCGGCTGGTGGATCTCCGGGATGAGGCCTCGATCCGGAACGCACTTGACAGGACCGGGGAGTGCTTTGACTTCCTGATCAGTTTCGCTGGCTTGCCACCTGGCGCTGTCCCGGCGAGCATCCTTCAGGTCAACTATCTGGGACAGGTCCAGTTTCTTGAGGGCCTGCTGGGCAACGCCAACGAAGGATCAAGGATTGTCTCGATTGCGTCGATCGGCGGGCGCGAATGGCGGCAGCATGATGAGATCATTGCCCAGTTTCGGGCCATACCAGACCTGTCCGAGGTCCCGGCATTCACCAACGAGCGCGGCATCGACGGCAAAGCCGCCTACCGGCTCAGCAAGGCGGCCCTGATCCAATGGACCCGCCAGATGGCCTTCACGCATCCCCAGAACGACGTGACTTTTCTTGCAGTTAGCCCGGGCCCGGTGAACACCGAACTGTTCAAACGCGCAGCAAGAAATTCACCCGAAGCGACGGCCGACCTGCTCTCCGCTGCTCCTCGCGTCGCCGAGCCGGAGGAGATTGCGAAAGCCATTGTCGGACTATGCCGGCCTGAATTCCATTGGCTGAACGGCATCAACATCCCGCTGGATGGCGGCGCAGACGCACGATTCGATGCCATGGGGCTGAACATGAACATTGCGTTCGAAGAACGGTCGGAGGAGCAATGACGTTGCAGGACAGGCCTGTGCTCTCTATCGAGCAAGACTTCCCTACGCCGTTGATTCCGCGCCAGTTGTCCCGTGCGCGATTCCCGAAAGGTCTCCGCATTCCAGGATTCCGGCCCGCCCGCGCCGTTCCGCGCCTCGATAACGGTTGCCGGCACGACCTCTGCGCCGGATCCGGGAATCCGGCCCCTTTGGCGCGGTCGCAACATCTTGAGCCACCTTGGCCAGAGGGATAAGCCTATCCAGAAGAACAAGGACAATCTAGGGAGAAACAAATGAACTCATTCACAAAAGTTCTTGGAGTGGCAAGTTTTGCCATCTCCTTGGCCGCATCTGCCGGCGTTGCGAGCGCCGACGCGCTGCGTGCACACACCACTGCACCCGGCGCGGCACCGAACACGATGACCAAGCTGTTGGCAAAATATGCTGAAGACGCCGGCATCGATGTTCAGGTCATCGAGGGTCAGAAACTGATCAAGTCGATGCTGCTTCTGGGGCAAGGCAAAATTGAACTGATGCCAACGATCGTTGGTCAATATGCCCGCCTCGCCACGGGAACCGGCCCCTACAAGGACATGGGTGACAAGGGTCCAGAAATCGCGGACGGCATTCGATCGCTGATGGAATTCAATGCGGCGACCATGCAGGCCTTTGCGTGGGAAAGCACCGGCATCAAGACCTATCATGACCTGAGAGGCAAAAAGGTGTATGTCGGTCCAGGCGGCGGTGGCGCCGGAACTGACACCGAAGAAATCATACGCCTCGTCACTGGCATGGAGCCGGGCGACTACGAAAGCTTCAAGGCGCCATGGGGCGAGGGCATGGCCATGATGCGCAATGGTCAGGTCGACGCCATGATCCGCATTGCCCCTGTTGGTGCCGCGATCATTCAGGAATTTGGCCTGTCGAGTCCGATCCGCTTTGTTCAAATCGCTGAGGAAGACCTTCCGAAGGTCCAACCGTATCTGAAGGTTCCAGGTCGTTCGATGTCGACAATCCCGGCGGGAACCTACGAAGGTCAAACCAACGAGGAAGCCGTGAACACCTTCTCGTTCGTTGCGGGAATGGCCGTGAACGTCGATGTCAGCGACGACGTCGCCTATACCCTGACCAAGGCTTTCTGGGACAATGTTGACGAGATCAAGGCCAGCGCGTCCTTCCTTAGCACGCTTGATCCGCAAAACCCCTTCACGGTCCTCAACGTCAAACTGCATCCCGGTGCGCTGAATTACTATGACGAGGCGGGGATCGCCGTACCGGACGCTCTTCGATAAGCGCCAACACTTCGTGCGGCGGCCCGGCGGCCGCCGTACACTTTTCTCGAACGCAAAGTTGCGAAAATGTCGGACCAGGCCGCCCAACCCAAAGCGCCTTTCTTGCGCTATGCGGAATATCTGGCGTTACTGATTGGCGGCGTTACGGCAGTCATCTGCATCCTGAACGCCGCCCCCGGCTTCTTTGGTTTGCCAACCTTCGGACCGTTGGATTCCAAGCAACTCAAGCCAGCGGTCTTTTTCGCCTGCATCCTGGTCTACGTCCTTTCTGCGCCATTTGGTGCGCAACTTGGCAAAAGGTCCGGCCCTGTTGCAGGGTGGGCAGGCTATCTTGTTGACGTTGCGGTCATTGCCGTCACGGCTGTCGCATGCTGGCAATACTACGTCATTACCACCAAGATTGACGACGCGATCTACTTCTTCAGCCCGCAGGATGCCTGGATAGCGACAGCCGTCACGATTTGCGTGCTCTTTCTGTGCTGGCGTGCGTGGGGATTGCCACTGACCGTAGTTGCTGGCGTGTCGGCCTTGTATTTCTTCACTTCCGATCATTGGCCCGGTTTCGCGCAAAGGTCTGCACCGGAATTTGTCGAGGGCGCCGCCCTTCATCTGTGGTTCGACCTTGGTCTAGGGATGCTCGGAAGCATCGCCTCGATAATGATCCTTGTCGTGTTTGTCTTCATTGTCTTTGGCCAATTGCTCGAAGGCACCGGGGCCGGCATCTCGCTCATTCGGGTCGCGTTCCACCTGACGCGTCGATTGCGGGGCGGCCCCGCCCACGCCGCCATTGTGTCGTCCGGGCTGTTTGGCACCATGTCCGGGAATGCCCTGGCCAACGTCGTCGGCACCGGCGTCCTGACCATTCCCATGATGAAGAGATCGGGCTTCCCGCCGCATTTCGCTGGCGCTGTTGAGGCGACCGCATCATCGGCTGGCCAGATCATGCCGCCGGTCATGGGCGCGGCGGCGTTTGTCTTGGCCGATATTATCGGCATGTCCTACCTGAGCGTCATTACTGCGGCGCTCGTCCCGGCATTGCTTTACTATTTCTCGCTCTTTGCGGCAGTTTATTTTGAGTCCGGCCGGTTGGACATCAAGCCCGAGAAGATTGATGACCAAAACCTGCAGGTCACCCGGCAAGATGTCGTCAACATGATCATGATTTTCGGCCCCGTTGTCGTCATGGTGGTGGCGCTGAACAATGGCTACTCGGCCGCCGGTGGCGGCGTTTTGGCGTTGATCACGACGATTGTTCTCAGCTTCGTCAATCCGGCGATCCGTCAAGCCCCCTGGAATATCCTGGTCGCCATCGGTCGAGGCGGCCAGGTGTTTGCAAAGATCTTCATCGCTGTCGCGATCATTGGACTTATCGTCTCCGTCCTCGGGGCAACTGGCCTGCCGACGGACTTTGCCAACATGGTGTCGCGTGTTGGCACGAACGGACTGATGGTCAGCCTGTTGATCGCAATGCTGGCGGCCTTGTTGCTTGGCATGGGCATGCCAACACTGCCAGCCTACCTGACGATTGCCCTGGTTCTTGGACCGACGCTTCGACAGTTTGGCCTCTCAGATCTGTCGCTGCACCTATTCGTCCTTTACTACGGCGTTGCCTCCTCGATTACGCCTCCTGTGGCAATAACGGCCTTTGCAGCGGCGGGAATCGCGGGAAGCCCGCCGATCAAGACCTCGCTCTATGCCTATCGTGTCGGGATCGTGAAGTTTCTTGTTCCCTTCATTTTCGTTTACTATCCCGTTCTTCTCATCGTCGACGAAAGCGGGTTTTCTGCCACGGACTTCGTCTTGACCCTTGTGCGCGTCGTCGTGGCGATCCTGACATTGTCATCGGCTTTGGCGGGCTTCGATGCGTCACGACTGTCATGGCCTGGGATTGCCCTCCGCATCATCGCTGCTCTTGGATGTCTGATCATTGTTCCACAAGTCCATTGGATTGCCTTCACGGTTTGCGTAGTTCTGCTGGTCGCAAACCGGCTTGGAATGAGGGTGTAAGGCAGGCACGGCACCTGGTGGAACTTCAGGGGAGGCGAAAGCGCTTTTCCGCAACCATCCTGCTGGTTTTCAACGTCTTTCCGGACCGGGAGCCACCGGTTGCCCGCCATGCTCTGTGGGAACGCTCCGGTCCAGCTTCACGCCGAGGGGCTCGAAGGCCCGTTCCTGGACCCGGTGCCGGTGGCCGCGGCGACGACGCTCTGCAGGAATCTGCCCTTGCCCGGCAGGCGCAGCTGGACCAGTGACTTGCCCGAATGGTCGTCGAGGAGCGCGCGGAATCCGTGGACCGGCAGCCCGTCCGGGGTCCGCTTCGTGTCACCTTGGCCTACGCGCGCTCCGAAACCCCGGCCTTCTCCGCCGGCGATCCGTCGCGTTGCCGGGGCAGACCTCCACGCCGGCAGGGCGGCCGTCCGCGGCGCAGAGGAGCCCGTACACGATCTGCATCCTGTCCTTCTTGCTGTCCCGGCCGTGGCCGAAGGCCGCGAGCGTGCACATTCCGCCCGCGAAGCAGAATGAGCGTTCCGCATCCTCGGGTGCCCGCCTGGCGAGGCACCGCTCCACCCGATCCAGGGCTGGCGCTTCAGCGGCCAGTCGCGCATGTCCAGCACCTCTTTGCCGGCGACACGCCGCAGTGGCGACCAGGGTGACGGAGAGCGGTGTCCATGCTTTCCAGAGCATGCCGGCACCTCGGCGCGTCGCGCGGACCTCGATCCCCGCCTCAGACAGTCGCGTGACCGCGTCCTCGGAACCCGCGGCCCGCCCCGCGGTACCTCGTTTTGGCCTCCGGGCCGCGTTCTCCGGCCCTTCGACCGAGATCGGTCTGGCCGGACACTATTCGTGCCCGGCCGAGCCTTTCGCGTCTTGCGCTGGCTTCCGGCCTGTCGGGCTTTCATCGCGGGATTCCGGACCAGACAGCCCGTCAAAGATCGCCACGGCGATGGACTTGCACCTGTCGCGGACCGCACCCCAGTCCTGCAGGTCCTCCGCGAGGCCGCGAAATGTTCGCGTTCCTTCCTGTCCCAGGTCTCCGGGAAGGGGATTGGCCAGCTGGGCCAGCAGCTGTTGCGTTGCAGACTGCCCGTTTTCCTGTGGATACAGCCTGTCAAACGATGACATGGCCTCGACCGTTCCGTCGTGTCCGAGGCTTGAAGCCAGTGCCGCGAAATCAACATGGTCACGCAAGGCGTTCCGTTTCAGGATCAGTACAGCCTTGATACGCAGCGTCTCGGCCAGGGACGGAACGACGACCTTTTCGCCGTTGCACGACAGTTCGACCGTTTCCAGCGTTTGGCTGCGCACGAGCTGCCTGACGCCGGTCTCGATCCCGTCAAGCGAACCGAGGATCAGGACAGGCGGACGGATGCGGGCGGTCTTGCAGCCGGCCACTGACTCCAGGTCCGCGAGAACCTCGTCAAATCGTTCCCGGAGATCGGTCAGCACATGATCCGCGTCACGGGAAAAACGATGTCCGGCGTGAAGGCTGGCCGCGGTTCCGCCAACCAGGACCGCGTCCGGAAAATGCCGCTGCAAGCGTGCGGCGGCGGACACGACCTTCTCCCAGTCAGGATGCCGCATGGCGATGCGCCTGCGCCCAAGCCAGCCAGAAGTGGTGACGTTGCGCACCGGGATCGCCGACATGCATGGTGCAGACACGTTCCACGACGTCCAGCAGGGACGGCTGCTCGATGCACCACCCGCGAAGCATCGTCCAGTCCGCCCAAAGTCCGCGCGCGATGATGTCGTCGATCGCCATCGGCGACCGCGCAGCAGAATCCGTGTCAACAAGGTGGCGATGCCGCATGTCCCGCTCCGATTCACGGTTGAGTGACGGCGCCTGCCGTCGCTCCGAGAATATCCTTGGCGAGCCGAATGCTCAAGGTCACCAGGCCGGAAACCGCCGCCCGACGACGCGAAGGACGAAATCCCGTTGGGCTCCGGCGTCGTGACGGACGCAACTGCCGCCGCGCGAGAGAGGATGCTCGGAGTCGTGGCCTTTCCGAACAGCCGCTTCGCGTCGATGCGTGCCAAACGTGTCTCTCCCCAGGATGTTGGACAGGCGGCCTACGGGGAAGCAGGTCGGAACGCCGGCGGAAGAGGAGATCCGCCTGCCGAACACGGCCTGATCGCTTCGCTTCGGAAGGCAACCTTGGTGAAACTGACCGGCTGCCTTGGCTGACGCTCGGGTGGCAGGGCCCATCGAATTGTTCGTCGAACCAGGCCAATCATCAACATCCAGCCAACGTCCGGACTCTGGAGTCAGGCGGCTCGCTCCATGATTGAGCGGTGCAAGGCAATTGGGAACCACTTCTGTCGCCGAAGCGAATTCCGCATGTCTTCGGCGCCTTTGCCCGACCTTGATTTACGTGGTGCGTCCAGCGCCATTTCCGTCCCCTCCGGTTGCGGGCAAGCATGATCGGCAATCGGACCCAACCGAATGCACATGGCGTGAGCTGGAAACCCGATGCCTGGGCATTCGAGATCGAATCCGCTGCCGAGAGTGGAATTCCGGGCGTCCATCCGTCGGCTTGCGCATCCGGCGGCTCGCAGGCTAACTGCGTGGGCGTTCACCCCATGCAGCAGGGTGCCCCATGGACTTTTCGCTCAGCCACGAGCAGCAGGCAATCTACGACACGGCCCTGGCGTTTGGCGCCGACAGGATCGCGCCCAATGCGCTGGACTGGGAGATGGACGGCACCATTCCCCGAACCCTATGGCTCGACATCGGCGAGCTGGGATTCGGCGGCCTGAACATCAGCGACGGGGCAGGAGGTGCCGGACTCAACCGCCTCGATTCAACGCTCGTGTTCGAGGCCCTTTCCGGTGCTTGCGCTTCGGTCGCCGCGTTTCTCTCCATTCACAACATGTGCGCCCGGATGATCGAAGCCCTTGGCGGCGAAGAGCTGAAGAACCGGGTCCTGCACCCGGTCATCAAGATGGAGACCTTGCTCTCCTACTGCCTGACCGAACCTGGCTCGGGATCCGACGCCGCAGCGCTTCGCGCCCGCGCGGAACGCACGAATGAAGGATGGCAGCTTTCCGGGACAAAGGCGTTCATCTCGGGCGGCGGATACTCGGACGCTTACGTGGTCATGGCACGCACCGGAGGCGAGGGCCCCGACGGCATCTCGGCCTTCCTGCTGGAAGGCGGCGTGACGGGACTGACATTCGGCGGCCTTGAGCAAAAGATGGGCTGGCGCAGCCAACCTACCCGGCAAGTCCAGATGGACAATTGCCGCGTGCCGGGCGCCAACCTGCTGGGAAAGGAAGGCGAAGGATTCAAGTACGCGATGGCAGCGCTCGATGGCGGGCGCCTGAACATCTCCGCCTGCTCGCTCGGTGCCGCGCAATGCGCACTGAACAGGACGGTCGCCTACATGTCTGAGCGGCAGGCCTTCGGACAGCGCCTGGATCAGTTCCAGGCACTCCAGTTCAAGGTCGCCGATTGCGAGATCGAGTTGCAGGCCGCACGAACCTTCCTGCGCCATGCCGCCTGGGCACTCGACACGGCGCAACCCGATGCCACGAAACGCTGTGCCATGGCCAAGGCCTTCGTGACCGAAGCCGCGTCGCGAATCGCGGACACCTGCCTGCAGCTTCATGGCGGATACGGCTACCTTGCCGAATACGGGATCGAGAAGATTGTCCGGGATCTGAGGGTGCACCGCATCCTGGAAGGAACGAACGAGATCATGCGGGTCATTGTCGCGCGTCACCTGACGGCGGACTCATGAACGAAATCATCCTTCGCAAGGAAGGATTCGCAGGGCGAGCCACTCTGAACCGCCCAGGCGCGTTGAACGCCATCACGTTGCACATGATTCGAGCGCTGGGCGGAGCGCTTGACCGATGGGCAACAGACGACGGAATTGCCCTGATCCTCATTGACGCGACCGGCGAAAGAGCGTTCTCGGCAGGCGGTGACATTGCTGACATGCACGACGCGCTTGCGCGTGGCGAATTTGAGACCGCCCGACGCTTCTGGCGGGAGGAATACCGGCTGAACGCCGCCCTCGCCAACTTCTCGAAGCCGGTCGTCACGCTTCTCAACGGCTTCACAATGGGCGGCGGCGTGGGCCTCGGCTGTCACGCCTCGCATCGTGTCGTCGGCGAAAGCTCCCGGGTCGCGATGCCGGAATGCGGAATCGGGCTGGTGCCGGACGTCGGCGGGTCGCTGCTGCTGGCTCGGGCGCCTGGACGCGCAGGCGAGTTTCTCGGCACCACCGGCACCCGCATGGGCCCGGGAGACGCGATCTTTGCCGGCTTCGCCGATCGCTACGTTCCCGAAGAAGACTGGCCGGACCTGACGGCTCGTCTCGAAGCGTCTGGCGACCCGGCGGAAATCGTCCGCGTCGCGCGCCCGGCGCCGGAAAGCCCGCTCGCGGCAGCGGAATCCGACATCAACCGGCACTTCGGGGGAGAGACCTTCCGGGACATTCTGACTTCCCTGGCAGGGACGGAAGACGCGTGGTCACGCGAGACGCTGGCGCGGCTTGAGCCGCATGCACCGCTTGCCCTCGCCGCCACGATCGAGCTTGTTCGCCGTGCACGGACCGCCAAAAGGATCGAGACTGCACTCGCCAACGAATACCGGTTCGCGCATCGGGTGACCGAGCAGGGGGACTTCCTGGAGGGCATTCGCGCGGCCGTGATCGACAAGGACAGGTCACCCAGATGGGCGCATGATTCACTTTGCGCCGCCACGGCAGAGGAAGTCTCTGACATGCTCAGCCCTCTCGGACCGGAAGAACTGAAACTGGAGGATGTCACATGAAAGTCGGATTCATCGGCCTCGGCAACATGGGAGCGCCCATGGCGCGCAACCTTGCCGCAGCGGGTCACGACGTGGCGGGCTTCGACATCGCGGCACAGGTCCCCGAAGGCGTCGACGCGGCCGCCTCGGCGGCGGCGGCCGCAGCGGGCCGGGAAGTGGCCGTCACGATGCTGCCCGACGGCGGGATTCTTCGCGAAGTTGCAGACGAGATCATCCCGGCAATGGGACCCGGCGCGATCATGCTGGACTGCTCCACGGTTGACGTGGAGAGCGCGAGGTCGGTGGCCGAACGGGCGCGGTCGGCTGGCGTGCAAGCGCTTGATGCGCCGGTCTCTGGCGGCATTGGCGGAGCCGAGGCGGGCACGCTGACCTTCATGGTGGGCGGATCCGGGGATGCGGTGAAGGCCGTCATGCCGCTCTTCGACGTCATGGGACAGAAGGCCGTGCATTGCGGACCATCCGGAAACGGCCAGGCGGCGAAGATCTGCAACAACATGATCCTCGGCGCCACCATGATAGCCACCTGCGAGGCCTTCGCGCTGGCCGACAAGCTCGGGCTCGACCGGCAGGCGATGTACGATGTCGTCTCGACGTCGTCGGGATACAGCTGGACCATGAACGCCTACTGCCCGGCGCCGGGCGTCGGACCCGCCTCGCCGGCAGACAACGACTACCAGCCGGGATTCGCGGCGGAACTCATGCTGAAGGACTTGCGCCTTTCCCAGCAGGCGGCCGAGGCCGTCGACGCCGACACTCCGATCGGGGCGTGTGCAACCGGGATCTATGCGGCTTTCGTCGAGGACGAAGGCGGGAGGGGCAAGGACTTCTCCGCGATGCTTCCCAGGTTCGCCGCGCGGAACCGGCCCGCAGCGCGATAGGACTGCATTGAACGCCGCGCCCTGAAGTTTCCGGCCAAGGGCATGCGCCCGGCCGTATGCGCCGTGGACGGGCGATCAACGCGCCAGCCGACTCGACGGTGCCGGATCGCTGCCTGTCAATGACCCGACTTCCTCTCGGGAAAGAAGATCGAAAGAAACGGAGTGATGGCGCGGGTGACAACCGGCAGCAGGACAAGGCCCAGCGCCAGCCCGACAATCCCGTCAAGCGCCGCGGTCACTGTCCATGTCACGAAGCCACCTGCCACGCCGACCGCGTCGGCTGCCGCAGCGGCGACCCCCTTGATCAGGTCATGGGGCGCATGCCAGCTCAGGACCTCGAGCCCGTGCACGATGATGTTGCCACCGACCCAGAGCATGGCCGCGGTCCCCACGGTGGAGATGATCGTCATCAACCGAGGCATGAACTTGACCATCCAAATGCCAAGACTGCGTGTCGCCGCCAGTCGCCCGACCTGGGACAGCTTCAGGCCGGCGTCATCCATCTTCACGAGCAGCGCCACCGTGCCGTACACGAGCGCGGTGATCCCGATCGCCACCACTGCAAGCACAAGACCTGCCGAAACCAGGCTGTCCGTGTCGACCGCCGCGAGAGAGATCGTCATGATCTCCGCCGACAGGATGAAATCCGTCTTGATGGCGCCCTTCACGCGCTGCTCCTCAAGGTGGGCCGCGTCAAGGGATTCGGGTTCCACGTGCCCGGCTTCCGGATGGGGGTGAAACGCGTGCCACACCTTCTCGGCACCCTCGAAACAGAGGTAGCAGCCGCCGAGCATGAGAAGCGGCGTCACGAGCCAGGGCAGGAACGCATCCAGCAGAAGCGCCAAAGGCAGCAAGATCACAAGCTTGTTGAAGAACGACGCGCGGGCAATCTTCCAGACGACGGGCAGTTCCCGGGCGGCAGGCAGGCCAGTGACATACTTCGGTGTCACCGCCGCATCGTCGATGACCACGCCGGCCGCTTTCGCGCCCGCCTTCGCGGCATCGTCGACAATCGTCGCGCCCACCTTTGCACCGACCCGTGCCGCCTGCCCCGCCAGGTCGTCGACCTGCGAGGCCGTCAGCTTGATGATTGCGGCAACATCGTCGAGAAGCGCCAGCAGACCGCTCATGCACGCACCTTGAATTTGACTTGGCCCGTCGCCTGATTGGCACAACCGACGAGGGCCCCTCAACCCCCAAGGGCCAATCCCTTCGGTGGCGCAATTGCGCAAGGGTCTGTCAGATCGGCAAAGCCGTTGTTGACTTGATCTCCTCCATCGAGAGCAGCCCCGTCACGTTGTAAATCTCGACCTCGGAAATCAGCGCCTGGTAGAACTCGTCATAGGCGCGCGCGTTCCGGACCCGCACCTTCAGGACATAGTCGACATCACCGGCCAGCCGATGCGCCTCGAGCACCTCGGGTCTCGACATGAGTGCTTCAAGAAACCGGGCCTGCCACTCCGCCTCGTGGGCCGAAGTGCGGACCAGGACGAAGAAACAGGCCTCGAGGCCAAGCTTTTCCGCGTCGAGAACGACGGTGTGCTGCCCGATCACGCCTGATTCGCGCATCTTGCGGATCCGGTTCCAGACCGGCGTCTTCGATGACCCGACCGTGCGCGCTACCTCGTCCAGTGACTGGCTCGCGTCCCGTTGCAGTTCACGCAGGATTTTCCTGTCCAGATCGTCAATTCGCACTGCCATTCCCGTCGCCTCCCGAATTCCCGACACCTGTCTTTCTTTTTGCAAGAATTAGAACAATCATCCCTATTTGCAAGTTCTGGCTGCACAAACTTGGGAAAAAATTCTATCTTCTGACTCAAGGTGGAGTGGTGATGAGACACTTTCCGATATTCCTGGACGTCGAAGGCCGCGACATCGCCGTGTCGGGCGGGGACGAGGCCGCATTGGCAAAGCTGCGGCTCCTGGCAAAGTCGGATGCCAGGCTCACGGCGTATTCTGCGGCCCCGAATGCCGACATCCGCGACCTGGCCGCCTGCGGGAAGCTGGCGCTGGTGCCTCGGGCCATCGAGGCCGCAGACCTGGCCGGCAAGGTGCTGGTCTACGCTGCAAACGAGGATGCGTGCGAGGACAGGCGCGTCGTGACACTTGCCCGCAATGCAGGAGTCCCGGTCAATCATGTGGACAACCTGGAGACCTCGGACTTCATCACGCCAGCCATCGTGGACCGCGACCCCGTGGTGGTGGCCATCGGCACCGAAGGCGCCGCGCCGGTGCTTGCGCGCGGGATCAAGGCCGAACTGGAAGAGAGCCTGCCGCCGGCGCTTGGGCCTCTCGCCAGGGTCGCAAAGGGATTTCGCCAGATGGCGAAGGCGCTGCCCTACGGCCGAAAGCGCCGGACATTCTGGTCGGACTACTATTCGCGGGTCGGCCCGCGCGCCTTTGACAAGGACGGCGAGGCCGCACTGCCCGGCGCCTTGGTGAATTTGCTGGCGGAACACGTGGACGCGGGCCCGGACATCGGGAGCGTGACCTTCGTCGGTGCGGGTCCGGGCGACCCGGATCTTCTCACGCTCAAGGCAAGACGCGCACTCCACGACGCCGACGTCGTGATCCATGACAGGCTGGTGACGCCCGGGATCCTGGACCTTGCCCGACGGGAGGCTCTCATCGTCAACGCGGGCAAGCAGGGATTTGCCCCCTCGACTCCGCAGGCCGAGATCAACGCCATGCTGGTCAGTCATGCTTCGGAAGGCCGCCATGTCGTGCGCCTCAAGTCCGGCGATGCGACCGTCTTCGGCCGGCTCGACGAGGAAATCGATGCCTGCTCTGCCGCTGGCGTTTCCTGCTCGGTGGTTCCGGGCATAACCGCGGCCTCCGCCGCCGCAGCAATCGCCGGCCGAAGCCTCACGCGACGCCAGCGCAATTCGAGCGTGCGGCTGATTGCCGGCCACGATGTCGAAGGCTATGCCGAACACGACTGGCGCGCGCTCGCGCGCCCCGGTGAAGTCGTCGCGATCTACATGGGAAAGAGGTCCGCCCGCTTCATCCAGGGCAGGCTGATGATGCACGGTGCGGCGCCCGACACCCCCGTCACCATCGTCGCAAGCGCCACGCGCGCCGACCAGCGCGTCATTGCATCGGAACTGGCATACCTGTCGGAAGACATTGCCGAGGCCGACCTGGCCGGACCGGCCCTGGTTCTCTACGGTCTCGCGCCCCGTGAAGCCGAAGCCATCGCCCGCCCACAGAGGGAGATTGTCCTGTGACCCGTCACCGCCATTCGTCGAAAGTCGTCACTGCCAGCTCGCTTCTCGAAGGAGACACGGTGTGGCTGACCGCCGACGACCGCTGGACACGCAACATGTCTGAAGCCGAGCTTCTCGAAGACGAGGCGGTCGCTGAAGACCGGCTTCTCTTCGCGATCTCGCAACCCGACATTGTTGTCGGGGCCTATCTGGCCGACGCCGCCTCCAGCAAGAACGGCCCGGTTCCCGTCCATGTGCGCGAAACGCTGCGCACGAAGGGCCCCTCGAACTACCTCCACGGCAAGCAGCAGCAGGAACAGCCTGTCGCCCTGTCAAGCCACTTCGAAGAGGCATGAGCCAGTGTATCGGTATTCCGATTTCGACGACGCCTTCGTGCGGGAGCGCGTGGCACAGTTTCGAGCCCAGGTCGAACGCCGGATCGACGGCGGCCTGACCGAGGACGAGTTCAAGCCGCTCCGGCTCATGAACGGCCTGTACCTGCAACTGCACGCGTACATGCTGCGCGTCGCGATCCCGTACGGGACGCTCAATTCCGGGCAGATGCGGCAGCTTGCGATGATCGCGGAGCGTTGGGACAAGGGGTATGGCCACTTCACGACGCGGCAGAACATCCAGTTCAACTGGCCAAGGCTGGCAGACACGCCCGACATCCTGGACGCGCTCGCCGATGTCGAGATGCATGCGATACAGACAAGCGGCAACACGATCCGGAACGTCACGGCAGACCATTTCGCGGGCGCCGCCGCTGACGAGATCGCGGATCCGAGGCCCGTGGCGGAACTGATTCGCCAATGGTCGACCGACCATCCGGAATTCCAGTTCCTGCCCAGGAAATTCAAGATCGCCGTCACCGGATCGCCAAACGACCGGGCCGTGACTCGCGCCCATGACATCGGATTGCGAATGATCCGGAACGAGGCTGGAGAAGCGGGCTTCGAGGTCATTGTCGGCGGCGGCCTCGGGCGGACTCCCATGATCGGCAAGGTCATCCGCGAATTCCTGCCACGCACCGACCTGCTGCCCTACCTTGAAGCCATCGTCAGCGTCTACAACGCGCTCGGACGGCGGGACAACAAGTACAAGGCGCGGATCAAGATAACGGTGGCCGAAAGCGGCCTGGACGAGTTCCGGTCCCGCGTGGACGCCAGGTTCCGGCAATTGAGATCGCACTTCCGCGGAGCCGACCAGGCAATGCTGGAACGCATCGAGCGAGCCTTTGCGCCACCCGCGTTCCGGTCCGCGCCCCTGGGCCGGTACGAAATCGTGCAACGGACTGATCCGGCCTTCAGGTCATGGACCGATACCAACCTCGCCCCTCACAAGGCCGAAGGGTACGCGATCGTCACCGTCTCTCTGAAGGCGCACGGAGCAACGCCAGGGGACGCCACGTCCGGCCAGATGCGCGTGCTGGCGGATCTCGCCGAACGCTTCGGCCATGACGAGCTGCGCATCAGCCACGAGCAGAACGTCATCCTTCCCCACGTGCACAAGTCGGATCTTCCGGAGGTCCATTCGATTCTCGGCGAGCACGGGCTGGCCACGGCCAATGTCGGACTGATCTCCGACATCATTGCATGCCCTGGCATGGACTACTGTGCCTTGGCGACCGCGCGCTCGATTCCGATTGCACAGGAGATTGCCCAACGATTCGACGAGTTGAAGCTCGAACATGGAATCGGCGAACTGAAGATCAAGATTTCGGGCTGCATCAACGCCTGCGGGCACCATCACGTCGGACATATCGGGATTCTCGGCCTCGATCGGGCCGGCGTGGAGAACTACCAGGTCACGCTCGGCGGCGACGGGACAGAATCGGCAGCGATCGGCGAACGTGCGGGACCCGGCTTCCCGGCAGAAGAGATCGTGCCCGCCATCGAACGGTTGGTCCACGCCTATCTTGACCTGCGCAACGGCCGGCAGGAGAGCTTCCTGCAAACGTACCGGCGGTTGGGAATCGGGCCGTTCAAGGCGGCCCTGTATCCAGAACGGGTGGACGCCAATGCCGCTTGAAGCACCTCTGGACCCGCCTGCCAAACGCACGGCTGAACTCAATCGCCGATTTGCGCACCATGCGGCGGCGGACGTTCTGGCATACACCCTTCACGATCCCGAGATGGGCAACGCAGCCCTTGTCTCGTCGTTCGGTGCCGAAGCGATCGTCCTCCTGCACATGGCCAGCGTCATCGACCGGACAACCCCCGTCCTCTTCCTTGACACGGAAATGCTGTTTCCGGAAACGCTGGAATACCAGCACGAGGTCGCCCGGCACCTCGGGCTCACCGATGTTCGCGTGATCCGGCCAGATCGTGAACCCGTGTTCCGGAACGATCCTGGCAACGACCTGCACCGCCGCGATCCCGACGCCTGCTGCAAATTGCGCAAGACCGAGCCGCTGCAAGGTGCGTTGTCCGGATTCGACACATGGGTGACCGGGCGCAAGCGGTATCACGGAGGGCGGCGCGCGGCGCTGGATTTCTTTGAGGCGGACAACGGCACGTGGATCAAGGTCAACCCGCTCGCACATTGGTCGACATCAGATGTGCAGGACTACATCAGCAACAACCGCCTTCCACGGCATCCTCTCGTCGCAAAGGGCTTTCCGTCAATTGGATGCCTTCCCTGCACGACACGCATCGCGCCAGGAGAGGACCTGCGCGCCGGGCGCTGGCGCGGGCGCGACAAGGACGAGTGCGGAATTCACTTCGTGGAGGGTCGAATGGTTCGCAAGACTCCGGGAAGGACACTCCCATGACGATTCTGGTGACTGACAGCGGATTTCACACGGAGGAACGGGCATGGGATTTTCGCTCGCCCGACCAGCTGCCGGTTGGCCAGACCGGCCTTGCCGTGGAGCTTGCATCAGACGCTGATCCGACAACGCTGAGCGATCACCTGCAGACCATTGACCTGATACGTGTGAATTTCCCGGAATTCGCTGATGGACGCGGTTTCACCATTGCCCGCGTCCTGCGGCTGATGGGATACAGTGGCCGCATTCGTGCCAGCGGCCACGTGATTGCCGACCAGTACGCGATGGCCCGGCGCGCGGGCTTCGATGAAGTGGAGATCGATGACGAGATCGCCGCCCGCCAGCCAGAGGAACAATGGTTGCGGCGGGCCAACTGGAAATCCCATGACTATCAGGCCCTGCTGCGCGCATAAGGCCGTTTACTCCGACATGCGCAATCTCTAGGAAGGGACGCCGATGCAAACGGCGCGAAAGACATGACTGACCAGATGCCAGTGACCACTGTGAATGCAAAGACGGTAACGCTGCCTGATGCCCAGACCGTGACACATGTCCGGCACTGGACAGACCGGCTGTTCTCCTTCCGCGTGAAACGGCCAGCATCCCTGCGCTTTCGTTCGGGCGAGTTCGTGATGCTCGGACTCATGGGAGACAGCGGCAAACCTCTTCTACGCGCATATTCCATTGCCTCCCCTGCCTGGGACGACGAACTGGAATTCTACTCTATCAAGGTTCCGGACGGCCCGCTGACCTCGCGCCTCCAGCATGTCCGGGAGGGAGAGCAGATCATTCTTCGCACCAAGCCCGTTGGAACGTTGGTGCTGG
The DNA here is from genome assembly GCA_028824715.1 of Boseongicola sp. Taxonomy (GTDB): domain Bacteria; phylum Pseudomonadota; class Alphaproteobacteria; order Rhodobacterales; family Rhodobacteraceae; genus JAJEFO01. The sequence continues at coordinate 21,254 of JAPPCV010000053.1, forward strand.
ATGCGTTGCTTCCTGGCAACCGCCTTTGGCTCTTTGCGACCGGAACCGGCATCGCGCCCTTCGCCTCCCTGGTGCGGGATCCGGAAACCTACGAACGTTACGCCGAAGTCGTCCTGATGCACACATGCCGCGACGTGGCGGAACTGGACTACGGTCGCAAGCTTGTCGAGAGCATCCGCGCCGACGACCTGCTGGCCGAGCTCATCGGCGAGGACTTTGCGGACAGGCTGAGATACTACCCCTCGACCACGCGAGAGCCCAGCGCGACAATGGGAAGGATCACCGACAATCTCCTGACGGGCAAGGTGCTCGCCGACCTGGCCATCGACGGCATCAGCCCCGACAAGGACCGCGGCATGGTCTGCGGGTCGTTTGAATTCATCAAGGACATGAAGGCCGTTCTCGAGGGATTCGGCCTTGAAGAGGGTGCAAACAGCGATCCAAAGCACTACGTTGTCGAGAAGGCGTTTGTCGGCGACGGCATCTGAAGCCCGAATCGGGCCTGTTCCATCGGCGCGCCTGGCCTCGGTCATGAACCGGTAGCCGGCCCGCCCTTCCAGGCACGTGCGAAGACTTGCAACAGGGCGGCAGGAAACTGCAGTTGCGCTCGCCGTTTTGTCTTGCAAATCCGGTTGAATCCCCTCAAGTCCGGGCATAATTTCGTGCACCTGTAGGAACAGCAAAGGGACGTATCACCATCGCACGCAGACCGCACAACGCACCTCCGGTGCGTGACACAGGCCCACGGGTAAACGATCGAATCCGCGCGCCTGAAATCCGGCTCATCGGAGCCGACGGAGAAAACAGGGGCGTTGTCTCGCCGGAGCAGGCCCTGGAACTTGCCGAGGAATCCGGGCTGGACCTCGTGGAAATCTCTCCAAATGCCTCGCCGCCAGTCTGCAAGATCATGGACTACGGCAAGTTCAAGTACGAGCAGCAGAAGCGCGAAAGCGACGCTCGCAAGAAGCAGAAGACCATCGACGTCAAAGAGGTCAAGTTCCGCCCGAACACGGACATCCACGACTATGACGTCAAGATGCGAAACGTGACACGATTCCTGGAATCTGGTGACAAGGTGAAGGTAACGCTGAGATTTCGGGGACGCGAGATGGCGCACCTGAACCTCGGCCGCGACCTTTTGGAACGCGTTGCCAACGACATCAAGGAAATCGGCAAGATCGAGAACATGCCCAAGATGGAAGGCCGGCAGATGGTCATGATGATCGGACCCGCAAAGTAGCAGGGGCTGCCGGGCGGCGAGTGCTTGCCACGGGAAGGGTCAAGGCATGAACGCGCAGGACAGAATCAAGGCCAGGAACGCACCGGATCTCTCGGATTTCGCTTGGGAGGATCCGTTCCGTCTCGCCGACCAGTTGACCGAAGACGAACGAATGCTGGCAGAGTCGGCCAGGGCTTTCGCGGACGACCGGCTCGCGCCAAGGATTCGCGCAGCCTATGCCGATGAGCGTGTGGAGCCGGAAGTCATGGCGGAGATGGGAGAGGCCGGGCTCCTGGGCATCACGATTCCCGACGAGTTCGGCGGTCTGGGTTCCGGTTATGTCACTTATGGCCTCGTGGCCCGCGAAATCGAGAGAATCGATTCCGGCTACCGCTCCATGTTGTCGGTCCAGTCATCGCTGGTGATGTATCCGATATTCGCCTACGGCACGAACGCGCAGCGCGAGAAGTATCTTCCCGGCCTGGCGGCTGGCACCCTCATCGGCTGCTTCGGCCTGACCGAGGCCGATGCGGGCTCCGATCCGGGCGGCATGAAGACCCGGGCCGAACGGGCTGGTGGCGGCTACAGGCTGAGCGGTTCGAAGACGTGGATTTCAAACTCCCCGATTGCCGATGTCTTCGTCGTTTGGGCCAAGTCCGACGGCCACGGCGGCAAGATTCGGGGCTTCGTGCTTGAAAGAGGCGCAAAGGGTCTGTCCGCACCCAAGATCGAAGGCAAGCAGTCACTGAGAGCAAGCGTGACCGGAGAGATAGTGCTCAATGACGTCGAAGTCGGCGAGGAGGCGCTCCTGCCCAATGTCGAGGGGCTCAAGGGACCCTTTGGATGCCTGAATCGGGCGCGTTACGGAATCGCCTGGGGCGTGTTGGGCGCTGCCGAGTTCTGCTGGACGGCAGCGCGGCAATACGGCCTCGTCCGCAAGCAGTTTGGCAGACCGATTGCGGCCACCCAGCTGTTCCAGAAGAAGCTTGCCGACATGCAGACCGAAATTGCACTCGGACTTCAGGGCACATTGCGGGTCGGCCGGCTGATGGACGAAGGCCGCGCGGCTCCCGAGATGATCTCGATCCTGAAACGCAACAATTGCGGCAAGGCGCTCGACATCGCCCGCATGGCGCGCGACATGCACGGCGGCAACGGAATCTCGGAGGAGTTCCAGGTCATTCGCCACGCGATGAACCTGGAGACGGTGAACACCTACGAAGGCACGCATGACATTCACGCGCTGATTCTGGGCAGGGCACAGACCGGATTGCAGGCGTTTTTCTGAGTCCGCCTTGTCGCGACGCGCCTTGTAGGTCCGATTGAACCGTCAAGGTCCCTGCGTCGCCGGTTCGACCCAACCACACGAATTCAGCGTGAACGCGGCACGCCTCCGGCCTGCACGAACGAAATGCTCCCGTCAGGCCTTGCCGCGGCCGGGCGCCGGTTCACCTCAACTGTCGTAGTCAGGCGCCCTTGCGGCACGGACGCGGTCTTGCAGGCGCGGCAGCAGGACGCCGGCGAGCACACCGATTGCCAACGGCACCGCGTGATCCTCCGACACAAGCCAAGACGCAACCGCCGCAAGCAGGACGCATCCAGCGAGCGCTACTGCGCGCAGCTCGACCGCCTTGATCGAGTCCTCCTCTATCGAAAGGCTCAGCGACAGCAGCCTCCTTGCATGAACTTCGGAATGGGAGGCTCCCCAGCCTGCGATCAGGCCCAAGACAAATGCCACCAACATCATTTTGCCCCTTCACGTCTTTCCATGAAAATCCTAGCCCAATTCCCGCCAGATTTCGAGACTCTGGCACACCGGAACCCGTTCCTATAGAGGAAAGGCATGAGTGGTGCCACGCTGACCATCAGGCGACCGGACGACTGGCATCTGCACCTGCGTGACGGTGCAATGATGGAGGGCGTCCTGCCCTGTTCCGCAGCACATTTTGCCCGCGCCATCATCATGCCGAATCTCTCGCCGCCTGTCGTCACCGCGCACGATGCCGCAAGCTATCGCGACCGCATCCTGGCAGCCCTGCCGAAAGGTTCCGAATTCGAACCGCTGATGACACTCTATCTCACCGAAAACACGGATCCGGCCGACGTGAAGGCTGCCGCCGACAGCGGACTCGTCAAGGCCGTCAAGCTGTATCCGGCAGGGGCCACGACGAATTCCGCGGACGGGGTGCGTGATTTCGACAGGATACGAGGCGTCCTTGAAGTGATGGCCGAGACCCGCCTGCCGCTCTGCGTCCACGGCGAAGTGACACGCCCCGAGGTCGACATATTTGATCGTGAAGCGGTCTTCATCGACGAGGTGCTCGACCCGATTCGCCGCAGGACACCGGGGCTGCGCGTCGTGATGGAGCATATCACGACCGCTGAGGCCGTAGCCTATGCGACCGATGGCGGCGGCGATCTCGGCGCAACCATAACCGTCCAGCATCTGATGCTCGACCGAAACGACATGTTGGCAGGCGGCATTCGCCCGCATTTCTATTGCCTGCCGATCTTGAAGCGCGGCACCCACCGACCGGCGCTGGTCAAGGCCGCCACGAGCGGCAACCCGGCCTTTTTCCTGGGAACCGACAGCGCACCTCACGCGACCGCGGCAAAGGAGAGTGCCTGCGGATGCGCTGGATGCTTCACGGCACCCGTTGCGCTCGCTTGCCTCGCGGAGGTCTTTGACACGGCCGCCGCGCTGGATCGGCTGGAGGGCTTTGCCTCGAAACACGGGGCAAGCTTCTACGGGCTTCCCCTGAACGATGCCAAGATCACGCTGCGGAAAGGAGATCCGGTCGAGTTCCCCAGGCTCGTGCAGACCGGTGACGGACCCGTGACGGTTTTCGATCCCGGCAAGCCGGTGCATTGGCGGGTCGCGTCGTGATCGCCAGTTCTGGCCGAATCGAGCGACGCGTCAAGAATGACAGATCAGCGAGGTAAGACATGTTTCCGACAGTCTCAATTCCGGCAAGCTGCCCGGACGACTCAGAGATCGCGCGGCAGAGCGCAGAGATGCTCCTAGAAGCCGATGCCGTCTATTTCAACGCCGACGAGGCCTTCAGGCTGTCAAGCGGACTGCCTTCGCCAACCTACATCGACTGCCGGAAGCTGATCTCCTACCCTCGCATCCGGAGCCGTCTCATGGACTATCTGGCAGCGAGCGTCTTGCGCCGCACTGGCGTTGATGCCTTCGACAATGTCGCTGGCGGAGAAACGGCTGGCATTCCATTTGCTGCATTTGTGGCAGAACGATTGGGCCTGCCCATGACCTACATTCGGAAGAAACCCAAGGGCCACGGCCGGAACGCGCGAATCGAGGGCGTGATGGGGGCTGGGGATAGAGTGCTTCTTGTCGAGGATCTTGCAACCGACGGTGGCTCGAAACTGTCTTTCATCGATGCCATCCGGGAGACCGGCGCCACCTGCTCCCACACCGCCGTCATCTTCAATTACGGGATCTTTCCCGAGACACTGGAACAGCTCGAGAATCATGGAGTTGCACTGCATCATTTATGTACGTGGAAGGACGTGCTTGAGACCGCCAAGGCCGGCAGGAGGTTTGATGCCGACACCCTGAAAGAGGTGGAATCCTTCATTGCGGCCCCTCGTGCCTGGCAGGAGGCGCGCTTGACCTGACCGGCAATTTTGACACTAGGTATTGACCTCGACCACCCACTGACCGCAATATGATGGGACACGTCACCCATCCACAGGCAATCCACATGATTTCCAGATGGACCGTGGGCGGTGGCATTGGTTAGATACGCAGGCACTCGACGAGACAAGAGTGCCTAGAGGTGAGCAGTGTCATGAACGAAATAGCCCAGATCAGGCAAGTGGGGACGGAAGCGCAGGAATCCGTCCCGCACAACATCGAGGCCGAGCAGCAGCTCCTGGGCGCAATCCTGACCAACAACGACGTCTTTGACCGCATAGCATCCCTGGTCTCGGAGACGGACTTCTACGATCCGGTGCACTCCCGGATATTCGAAGTGGCGAAGAGCCGCATCTCGAAGAACACCTTGGCCTCGCCGATAACCTTGAAAGCCTTCCTCGAGGATGACGCGGGACTGAAGGAGCTTGGAGGGCCGGCATACCTGGCCAAGCTGGCGGGATCCGCAATCTCGTCCTTTGCGGCGCGCGACTACGCGCAGATGATCCGCGACTTCTCGATCCGACGAGAGCTCATGCAGATCGGCAAGGACATCACGGAAAAGGCCGCGTGCGTGGATGTTGCGACGGAGCCCGCGGAGCAGATATCGGAGGCCGAGCAGGCCCTTTACGAAGTGGCCGAGTCGGGCAGATCCTCAACCGGGTTCCAGTCCTTCCTGACCGCCCTGACAACAGCGGTGAACGTGGCGGGTGCCGCCTACAAGCGAGACGGAGGGCTGGCCGGACTTTCCACCGGCTTCATGGACCTCGACAAGAGAATCGGTGGACTTCACAAGTCCGACCTGCTTGTCCTTGCCGGTCGGCCGTCGATGGGCAAGACGTCGCTGGCGACGAACATTGCATTCAACGTTGCCAGCGCCTTCCGCAAGGAACCGTCGCCCGACGGCCAAGATGAGACGGTCAGCGGTGGCGTCGTCGGCTTCTTTTCGCTGGAGATGTCGGCCGAACAGCTGGCCGCCCGCATCCTGTCGGAAGCATCGGAAATACCGTCCGAGCGCGTGCGAAGCGGGGACATGGACGAGCCCGAGTTTCGCCGATTCGTCGATGCAGCCAAGAAACTCGAAGCCTGTCCGCTATACATTGACGACACGCCGGCCCTGCCAATTGGCCAGCTGGCCGTGCGAGCCCGGCGACTGAAGCGGGAGCATGGGCTTGATGCCTTGATCGTCGACTATCTGCAGCTTGTGCGCGCGTCCACCACCAGGGACAGCCGGGTCAACGAGGTCTCGGAGATCACTCAGAGCCTGAAGGCGATCGCCAAGGAGCTGGAGATTCCCGTGATTGCGCTCAGCCAGTTGAGCCGCCAGGTGGAATCACGCGAAGACAAGCGCCCCTTGCTCAGCGACCTGCGGGAATCCGGATCCATCGAGCAGGATGCGGATGTCGTGATGTTCGTCTTTCGGGAGGAATACTACAAGGAACGCGAGAAACCTGGCGATCACGATGGCGAAGCCATAGCGAAGTGGCACGAGGAAATGGAGAAGGTCCACAATCGCGCCGAGATCATCATCGGCAAGCAGCGCCACGGACCAATCGGAACGGTGGATCTGGCATTCGACGGGCGCTTCACGCGGTTCTCGAACCTTGCCAGGCCCTGGCAGCATGAGGGCATCGGCGACACCTGAAAGTTCGTCCCGGACGCGCTGAGGGCGGCAGGCTGCGAGCGGATATTCGATGACAGGGCAAGCGGCGCCGGGACGGAGCGGTCGGGCCTGAACTGCGTCCTGGAGCAGCTGCGCGACGGCAACACGCTGGTCGTATGGCGATTGGTCAGGCTGGGAAGATCCCTGAAGAATCTCATCGCCCACGCTGAGGAGCTGAAGGAAATGGGTGCCGGTCCAAAAAAAAGCCTACTGGAGTCGATCGACACCACGTCGAGCGGCGGCCTGTTGATCTTTCACCTCTTCGGCACTCTGGCCGAGTTCGAGCGCATCCTGATCCGCGAGCGGACCCAGGCCGGCCTGAAGGCTGCACGGGCACGCGGACGGAGGAGACGGAATGCTGGAAATTGACAGTTCGGAGGACCCGTTGAGTGGAATTTTGACGCCAAGTGGCATCGGCCTGAGAGTCGGCCCCCTTCCATTCCCGCCCAGCCCCGAACTGGGGTGTGTGCCCGAACTTCGGGTGACCTCGGACAGGCTCCATTCCAGGACCAACATCGATGTGCCGAACGATTGAAGGCTGGATTCAAGGGCTGAGGCACTGTCTGAACCTGACAAACGCGCCGGAAGGGATGTGAGTGCGGATCACGAACAAATGGACTGCACTTTCCCTCTCGGCAGGCGCCGTGGTCTTGTCGCTCACGACCTGGTTTTCGGCCACCGCGATTCTGCCGGAACTCCGCGACTCGCTCGGCATGTCGCCAGCTGCCGCAACATGGCTGACAAACGCGGTTCAGGCCGGCTTTGTGGTTGGAGCGCTGGCCTCCTCACTATTGTCTCTTTCCGATGTCATGCCGATTACGCGCCTCATGGCCTGGGCCAGCGCAGCTGCGGGCGTCTTCAACGCGGTTGCCCTCCTGGAACCCGGAGCAGCGTCAGTCATCGCCGCGCGATTTGCCACCGGCGTGGCGTTGGCACTTGTCTACCCACCGTCGGTGAAGCTCGCTTCAACATGGTTCAGGCAGGCCAGGGGCCTTGCCTTAGGGGTCATGGTGGGGGCACTTGCGCTGGGATCGGCCCTGCCCTACCTGATGCGCGGCGTTGGCGCAGGACCCGATTGGCAACTGGTTCTTGTCGGAAGCTCCGCAGCCTGCGTGGTCGCCGCGTTGCTGTTCGGGTTCGTGCTCAACGAGGGGCCGCATCCGTATTCGTACACAAAGGTGGACCCGCGCCAAGTCGGTGCAATCCTTCGGAACCGACCGGTAATGCTCGCCAACATCGGGTATTTCGGCCACTGCTGGGACCTATATGCCATGTGGGGCTGGATAATGGCCTATGCAGCCGCCGCGCAGCTGGCGGGTCTGTCCGTCGGCAATCCAGCGATGCTTGCATTTGCGGCGATCGCGATGGGAGCGCCGGCCTGCGTTGCCGCCGGGAAAATGGCCGACCACTTTGGCAGGTGCAACATAGCGGCATCCGGCGCCGCCACGTCGGGGGTTGCCGCGCTGCTGATCGGAGTGACATTCGGTGGTCCAGCTTGGGCGTTTCTGGCGGTCGCGACCATCTGGGGCGCAGTCATCATCGCCGACAGTGCCCAGTACACCGCCGCGGTGACCGAACTGGCGGACCAGACCCTCGTTGGCTCCACCGTGGCATTTCAGATGGGAGTCGGATTCGGGATCACAATGATCACCGTCTGGCTGCTGCCGGTGCTCGCCGATATGCTGGGCAGTTGGCGCTGGACGTTCCTGATCCTCCTTCCCGGCCCGGTTGTCGGAACCTGGGCCATGCTCACCCTGAAAAAATTGCCCGAGGCTGAATTGCTGGCTGGCGGAAGGCGCTAGCCGGAGCCTCACTGACCGGGAAGGCGGTTTCGTCAAGGCATGACTGGGATTTCGGCCGGATTCAGGCCGTCGCGCTCATGCCGGCATCGCGATCCTGATCCATTCCCTGCAACTCGAATCCCCGCGCCTGCGGTTCGGTGGGCTCCGAGGCCAGCAGGAAGCGGCTGCCGCCCCCCCTGGGCTGGGCGTCAGCGCCCGAATGCCGGGCCTCTTGCTTTGGCGCCACCGACAGGTGAAATGCCTCAAGAGCGTCATCGAGGCCGACCATGGCACGCTCAAGCGCCTGTTCAGGCCAACCCCCTTGGCTTCAAGTCGATGAAGACGGCCTGCGCCAGGATCAAAGGCTTCGAGGCCATGGGTACCCTCCTGACGGGGCAGGCCAAGGCCTTCCAGCTCCAGCCCGGCATCAGGGGCGAATTGCGTCTTGTCGAACGCGCCTTCGGGATCGGGCCGGAGATGACGAGCGAGCCGATGTCGCTGCATGGAGCGGTGCTGGAAAAGATCGCGATCCTGCAAGGATTCTGAGGAAGGGCGGAGTCTGAGCACACCCCAGGGAACTCCGGAAAATTTTTGCAACAGAGCCGTTACGCGCATGGAATGGGCTCCATTCGCAGGCGGCAGGGCGGCCAAGCCAGCAACCATCTTGCCTGTCGTAACGGGCCGCTGACAGGCGCCTGGTGACTGCTTGATGGCAAAGGCTGGCAGGAATGAAACAGCCTTCATGACGATCTCACAAATGCGTTCCAGTGAAATGCTGTTGGGAAACACTCTCGAGTGAAAACGCAGCATGAATCCCGCGCCTCAAGCGCCTGGCGCTTCCATCCTGCAAATGTTCAGGCAGACGTCGCCGTATCTGCGGAAGTCAATTCTGGCAATTCCCTGCGGTGGAGCCACCTCGTCGGCTTCCTCCCAAGCAATCAATGCTCCATCGGCAATCCACCCGCCAGACCGAGCCGCAATGAGCGCCAGTCCGCCAAGTTCCCGCCGAAATGGCGGATCAAGGAAAACCAGGGTCGCCGGCTCCCCCGTCGTCGGCAAAAGCCGAGTCACGTCGCCGCGCACCAAGCGGGTCTCCTCCTCAACTGAGGCCCTTGCAATGTTTTCTTGGAGAATCTTCGACGCCGTGCGTCCTTTTTCGACGAAGGTTGCGAATGTCGCCCCTCGCGAAAGCGCTTCAAGACCAAGAGCGCCCGTGCCAGCGAACAAGTCCAGCACTTGGGCACCGGTCACCGGATCGCCAAATCGTCCGCCAAGGAGAAGGTTGAAGAGACTTTCGCGAACCCGGTCAGTCGTCGGCCTCAGTTGCGATCCGGATCTCCTCTTGCCAACAGCGGCAAGCTTCAAGCCCCGCATGCGGCCTCCGATTATCCTCATGCCTTCAGAAGCGCCTTCAAGTCCGTGTCCGGGTCCTGAACTTGAGCGGGTTCGACATTCTTGGCCAATTCGAGCAATCGCTTGCCTACCATGTAGTCGCGAGGCGCATTGATCGCATCCACTGCGAGGAAACGTTCGCCCTTGAAATACCAGTGACTCCGCCCCCTCTCGGATATGCGGGACACGACCCTGTCATTGCCGGTGCTCAGCCCCGCAATCTGGAGCTTCATGTCATATTGATCGGACCAGAACCAAGGGACAGGCACGTAAGGCGATTGAGCTCCCAGCATGTTTGCTGCAACGGTCTCCGCCTGATCGATCGCGTTCTGCACGGATTCGAGCCGCAACCGGTTCCCATTGTAAGGAAAGCAAGTGCAATCCCCCGCGGCCCAGACATCCTTGGCGGAAGTGCGCCCGAACTCGTCTACAAGGATCCCGTTGTCACAATCGATTTCGGCTGCCTCCGCAAGGCGCGTGTCGGGACGGATTCCGGTTCCCACTATGACGAAATCCAAGTCAATCGTCGATCCATCCGTGAGCTTCGCGCCTGAAACACGACCGTCTCCCGTCAGGCACTCAACTCCAACGCCTTCCCGAATGTCGACGCCATGCGCCTGATGCTCCGCACGAATCACATCCGCCGTCTCGCTCGCAGCCACGCGGCTCAGGATGCGCGGCGTCAGTTCCACAAGCGTGACCCTCAGCCCGAGCGTTGCAGCCACGGCCGCTGCCTCCAGCCCGATATAGCCCCCGCCAACCACAAGCACCTGCGCGCCTTGGCGGCAGCGCGGGCGGATTCGGTCAATGTCGGCCAGGGTGCGCACTGTATGGATGCCTGCCAGATCACGACTCATTGCATGCGGCAGTCGGTTCGGCAGCGATCCGACGGCAAGGGCGAGCTGGTCGTAGGACAGGCATTCGGCTCCGATCATCACCGACTTCCTGCGAACGTCCATGCTGTCAACGGGAGTTCCAAGGCGGAGCTTGATGTCCTTGTCGTCATAAATTGAAGGCGGTCTCAGATAGAGGCGCTCCTTCTCCATCTCTCCCAGAAGGTATGCTTTCGACAGCGGAGGGCGCTCGTATGGTGGTACAGGCTCGTCACCGACCAGCGTCACTTCACCGCCATATCCTTCAGCGCGCAACTTTTGGGCAAGGGACGCTCCTGCCTGGCCTGCCCCGATGATCAGTATTCCGCTCATGCACCTTGACCACTGGCTTCCATCGTCAAAAAGGGCATATAACCTCTGCAACGAATTTGGCAATTGGGAGACACAGGTAATGGCTCAGGTGGGTGACAGGATTCCTTCGGCGGCGCTCTTGCACAAGGCAGGCGGCGACGTGACCGAAGTCGACATTTCGGAGCGCGTCGCGGGGCGCCGAGTGGTGCTGTTTGGGCTGCCAGGCGCCTACACGTCGACCTGCGACACGGCGCATCTGCCAAGCTTCGTCCGTACTGCAGATGCCTTCAGGGCGAAGGGAATAGACGAGATCATCTGTGTCGCGGCCAACGACGTGCTCGTGATGGAGCATTGGGGCGAGGCCTCGGGCGCGGTAGCGGCCGGCATCACGATGCTGGCCGACTGGAACAGCGAACTTGCCAAGGGCCTTGATCTTGCGTTCAGCGTGCCCGCTGTCGGTCTCAAGGATCGCATGACGCGCTGCGCGATGCTGATCGAGAATGGAGAAATCAAGGTTCTCCAGGTCGAGGAGGACAGCGGAGTCTGCAGCCTGACGGCAGGAGAGGCGCTGCTCGAGATGATCTGACGCCAAGTCGCCCGGCAGGCTTTCGGGTTGCCGTGCTCGCCAACCTCCGTAGGCGCGATCAGCTGTTGGCAGGAATTTGCCCAGTTCAGGCATCCATCCTGTCGGCAAGCTTGAGGTCGCGCTCGCTCAGGCCGTCAACGTCATGGCTCGTCAGCGTGACTTCAACCCGGTTGTAGACATTGAACCATTCGGGGTGGTGGTTCATCTTCTCGGCCACGATGGCCATCCGCGTCATCCAGCCCCAGGCCTCAACGAAATTCCTGAACTTGAAGGTCTTCATGATGGCGTCCCGCCCTTCGACCTCGATCCATCCGCTCTCCGAAAGCCGGGCCAGGGCCTCCCGGCGTGCTTCGCCGTCCAGTCTGTCGCTCATTCCGGTTCCTCCTTGACCTTTCGAAACGGGCCGTAGCTCGTGAGCACTTCGATGTCGTCGTCAACCGCGGCCCGCTCCGCCTCAAGATACTCCTCCACCGCGCGGGCAAACCCCGAATCCGCCACCCAATGCAGCGAGTGTGTCTCCGTCGGCAGATATCCTCTCGCCAGCTTGTGGTCGCCCTGCGCGCCAGCCTCGACCGCACCGAGCCCGTTGGCAATCGCATAGTCGATTGCCTGATAGTAGCAGAGCTCGAAGTGCAGGCAGTCGTGATACTCGATTGCGCCCCAGTAGCGGCCAAAAATCGTCTCGCGTCCCACGAAGTTCATCGCGCCAGCAACCGGACAACCTTCGCGTATCGCCAGGATCAGAAGAATGTCTTCGGCGAGCTGTTCCCGAGCTTGGTCGAAAAAGGCACGCGTCAGGTACGGCCTGCCCCACTTGCGCGCTCCCGTGTCCTGGTAGAATTCCCAGAAGGCGTCCCAGTGCCCCGGCAGAATGGCGTCGCCCGTGAGGGCCACGATTTCGCCTCCGAAGGATTGCGCAATGCGCCGCTCGCGCCGGATTGCCTTTCGCTTGCGCGACGATAGCGCCGACAGGAAGCCATCGAAGTCCTCGTATCCTTCGTTCACCCACCGGTACTGCTGCGTCACGCGGTGCAGGAGCCCGAGCTCGCGACCACGGGCTGCCTCATCTTCCACACAGAATGTGGCATGCACGGACGAAAGCCTGTTTTCGGTGGCTACGTGAAGAGCGCCGTTCCACAGCGCTTCAAAGCAGGCCGCCCGGCACCCAGGGCGCACAAGGAAGCGGCGCCCGGTCACCGGCGTGAACGGCACGGCAATCTGCAACTTCGGGTAGTACCTGCCTCCGGCCCGTTCCCAGGCATGGGCCCAGCTGTGGTCGAAGATGTATTCGCCCTGGCTGTGACCCTTCACGTAGAGCGGCGCAACCGCCACCACCTTGTCCTTGTCCCGGACCACGAGGTGACGAGGCAGCCATCCGGTGCCGGAACCGACCGAGCCACTCGTCTCAAGCAGGTTCAGGAACCGGTGAGTGGTGAACGGATCTACTGGACGCAGCCCGTGCGCGGCCTTGGCACTGGCACAGGCATCCCAATCTTCGGGGGAAATCGCCGACAGGCTTGCCAGCGTCGAGATTTCCAGCGCGGATTCGCTCATGAACGCACTTTAGCCTTTCGCGACAGAAGCTGCGATCATTCCGCATGATCGGGAAGATACCCTTCAAAGGTCACGTTGGCTGCAAAGGCGCGCGCCCAGCGCTCTTCCTCGGCGGATCTCACGGTCCAGCAGATGATGCTCGCCCCACGCTGCCCGAGTTCCAGCACTCTGGCGCATTCCAGGTCACGGACGTCGTGGCTGATGAACGACGCGCCCACTCGCTCATAGTCCGGGATTCCCGCGAGCTCGGCACGCCTAGCCCTCGGCATCGACCATTCCGTCTCTCGGAAGGCGCAGGTCACCAGGCCACGTGGCACGCCTGGCGCCAGCGCCTGCATGGTCGCCACGCAATGCGGATTGAATGACATCACCGCTGCAGGACCGCCATATCCTGCCAGCGTCCTTGCGACCGTGCCTTCGAGAGAACCGACATCCGGACCAAACGTTCCGTCTGGATCCTTTATCTCGATCAGGAGCGGAACGCGGCCCGCGACCATGCCCAGGACTTCCGCGAGATCGGGGATGGTCTCATTGCTTCCCTTGAGCGCAATGGACGCGAGTTCCGGCATGGAGCGCTCGCGCACGAGTCCTTCACGGCCGGTCAGCCGCTCCAGCGCATGGTCATGGAAAACCGCCGCCTGCGCGTCCGACGTGAGCTGCACGTCGATCTCGATTCCGTATCCATGTTTCAATGCGGCATTGACGGCCGCGCGCGAATTTTCGGGCCGTCCGTCAGAAGCGTCATGCAGCGCACGATGGGCGATCGGACGGGTCAGGAATTCCTTCGGCAACAGGACTTTCACGACACTTCAAACATGCCTTCGATCTCGACTGCCACGTTCAAGGGAAGCGCGCCGGCGCTGACGGCGGAACGCGCGTGACGTCCGGCGTCGCCCAGAACCGCAACAAGGAGATCCGAGGCGCCGTTGATCACCTTTGGCTGATCCGCGAAGTCGGGCGTGGAATTCACGAATCCCACAAGTTTCACGACGCGAACCAGGCGTCCGAAATCGCCATCGCAGCCGGCACGCACCTGCGCCAGCAGCGACAATGCGCAACGCCGGGCTGCCGCGGCACCGGCTTCCACGTCAAGTTCGGCGCCCAGCTTGCCGGTGATGAGATTGCCATCCGAATCAATCGAGATTTGGCCGGACACGAAGAGCAGGGCTCCGGACCGGACGAAGGGCACGTAATTCGCCACCGGCGGCGGCGAATCAGGCAAGGCAAGCCCCATCTCCTGAAGCTTCTTCTCTACGTCGGTCATCACTTGTCTCCTCCTGTCCGGCCTGACGGGATGTCACGCCTGGCCGATCCATTTTCACGCCGCGTCACTTGAGCGCAACACGTATCGCCAAAAATTCGTGCGCTGCACCGCCGGTTCTGTTGCGCCGCCCCGCTTGCAGACTAAAAGTGATCACCGGATCGCTTTGGATCGCCAGAACAGACATCGGGCAGCACATGCGTTTCAAATATCTGCAACTTGCGATTTCGGCCGTCGCCGCGCTTGCCGTTTCCGCGTGCACGGTGCCGACGGAGGAAGGCGCAGTCCACGATCCTTACGAATCGCTCAACAGGGTCAGCCACACCTTCAACAAGGGCGCGGACCGGGTGCTCATCCGCCCGCTCAGCCAAGCCTACGGAGCGACAGTGCCGAATCCAGTCCGCCGCAGCCTTTCCAATGTTGCAGCGCATCTTGACGAGCCGAAGTCCATGGCAAACCATGTCCTTCAGGGCGACGCGGAAAGTGCCGCCCACAGTTTCTTCAGGTTCCTCATCAACAGCACGGTCGGGGTGGCGGGCCTGTTTGATCCCGCAGCGGGCGGCTTGGGACTGGATCGGCGGCAAACGGGCTTTGGAGACACGCTTGCAGCTTGGGGAGGGCGGGAAGGCGCCTACCTGGAATTGCCCTTTGCCGGACCCTCGACGGAAAGGGACTTCGTGGGGTTGATCGTCGATGTCGCCACAAATCCGATCAGCCACATTTCCAGCGACGTAGCCATCTTGAACACGGCATCCACGATTCCCGCCGCCTTGAATGTGCGCTACGAATTCAGCGACACGGTTGACAGCGTTCTCCACGACAGTGCAGACAGCTACGCACAGTTGAGACTCTCCTACATCCAGAGCCGAAAGTTCAGGCTGAACCAGCAGGACCCTGACGACGTCGGCCACGACCACTTCGAGGACCTATACGACGAGATCTATGAAGAGCTCTACGACGAATTCTGATCCGACGCGCCGGACCCTGCTGTTCGCGGGCTTCTGCGGAGCCGTTGCGCTGCGCGTCTCCCCGGCTCGTGCACTGAGCGACGACGAGGCGCGCTTTCTCATCGACGCCGTGGTCGACGACATTCATCGGGTCATCAATTCGGGAATGCCGATTCAGGCCGCGTTGAAGGAATTCGAGAAAGTATTCGTCAACTATGCGGATGTTCAGGCAATTGCGCGTTCCGCGCTTGGGCCTCCCGCGCGAACCGCATCGCCACGGCAGCTCCGCGCCTTCACCGACGCATTTTCGGGCTACATTTCACGGAAGTACGGGAAGCGGTTCCGCGAATTCAAGGGCGGTGTCATCGAAGTGACCGATGCGCGCAAGAGAAGTCGCGTCCACGAAGTTCGCGCGATCGCAAGGCTGAAAGGCCGTGAACCATTGGCGATGAGCTTCGTGGTTTCGGACCGCTCGGGAAAGACCCTTTTCATCGACATCCTTATCGAAGGCATCAGCCTGCTGAAGTCCGAACGCGTCGAAATTGGAGCACTGCTTGACAGGCAGGGCGGCGATGTGGACCGGCTCGTTGCTGCTTTGAACGGATCCGGGTGAACGGCCCCAAGGCGCCGTCGGCCTGCTGCTGCACCAGCTGAATCCCGGAGATCCTGTCTGGCCCGGAGGCGATGCCGTTAGTCGTCCCGCCCTTGGACATACGCGCGCCACAGCGCGAACACGCCCGCCGCAAGGATGACAGTGGCCCCGAACGCCACGTTAGCCCTGAGGGCTTCGCCAAAGACGACGATCCCGATGAGCGCGGCGAAGACCTGGTGAAAGTAGGCAAATGGCTGCACGGCGCCAGCCTCGGCCAACTCATAGCAGCGGATCAGAAGCCAATGCCCAAATACGCCAGTCATGCAGAGCGCCAGCATCCACAACCAATCGCCCGGCATCATCCATTCCCAGTTCGGCAGGCCGACGAATGTCGTGGCCATGGCTCCAACGACCCCGGTCCAAAAGAAGGATGTCGCCGCGTTGTCCCGTCGCGCAGCATAGCGGGTTGCCAACGAGTAGAGCGCAAACATGAACGCCGAAATGAACGGAATCACTGCAATTGCCCTGAACACGCCGGTCCCGGGCTGCAGAATGATGAGCATGCCGAGAAAGCCGGCGAGGACCGCAAGCCAGCGTCGCCATCCGGCCCGTTCGCCAAGCAGCGGTCCTGCAAGCGCGATCACGATCAGGGGATATATGGCAAAGATTGCATGGCTTTCGACCAGCCCCAGAAGCGTAAATCCAAAAACCGCCACGCAAATCTCGCCTGCAAGCAGGAGCCCACGGACAATCTGGAGCACCGGCTGGGATGTCGTCGCAGTCGCGCGTACGCCTCCGGGCCGACGCGTGGCGATGGCAATGACAAAGGCGGCAAAAAACCAGTACCTGATCATCACGACCATGAAGGTGTTGTACGTCACGGCCAAATGCTGCGAGATGCCGTCCTGCACCGCGAACACGAAAGTCGTCGCAATCATCACAAGGATGCCATTCCGGTTCGATTGCGATGTCATGAGCGGGCGACCGTCATATGGCGCTTGCGACCGAACCCGGACACGCGCTCAACTGCAAATCCGGCATCGGCAAGGCCCGCACGCACGGCTCTGGCGGCGCTGTAGGTCGCCGCGGTACCTCCGGGCCGTGTGTGCCGCGCAACATGGCGCAGGAGATCGGGCGTCCAAAGCTCCGGATTCCTTGCCGGGGAGAATCCGTCGAGAAACCATGCGTCCGCAGCGTCATCCCAGCACGCCAAGGTTTCGCGGGCATCTCCCAAGACGATCTTCAAGTGCAGACCCTCGGCCACGAACCCCCGCGCAGCCGACTCCAGGGCCGCCACGAGGGGCGCGGCCAGGCCTGCTATCTCCGGAAAGGCCGAGAGGGCCCTCGACATGTCAGCGGGCGCCATCGGAAAGAGCTCGAATGACGTGAAGCGCAGCGACCCGGTCACTCCGGATTCGCGCCACATGGCCCACGCCGCCAAGGCATTGAGGCCGGTTCCGAACCCGAGTTCGGCAACATGAAAGCCTGGAACGAACCGGTCGGGCAGTCCGTTGCCCGCGAGAAAGACATGCCTTGCCTCGGCAAGCCCGTCCTCCAGCGAAAAGTACGGATCGCCAAAGCGCGACGCGACGGGCACGTCGCCCTGCCATTCCAGGTCGGGATGCTGGTCGTCCGGCAAGCCATTTCCTACAATTGCACCGTTCCGCGGCGACAGTGACGACGGGGGGATGCCTTGGCAATGGTCGACGTGACGGTGCGGGGAGCCGGCATCTTCGGGCTCTCCATCGCCTGGAAGGCCCTGCAGCGTGGCGCACGGGTTCGGGTCGTCGACCGACACGGCCCCGGCTCAGGCGCGTCGGGCGGCATTGTCGGTGCGCTCCAGCCGCACGTGCCCGATCCATGGAACGCGTTGAAGCAATATCAGCTCGAGAGCCTGATCGAGGCCCGGGACTTCTGGGACGGGGTCGACGCGACTTCGGGCGTCTCTTCCGGATTCGCCCGCGTGGGCCGCCTGCAACCACTTATGCACGAACGCGACATCGCGCTTGCCCGCGGGCGCGCCGAAGCCGCGCGGTCAAACTGGGGCGCAAGCGCATTGTGGGAAATCATCGATGCTCGGGAAGCCGGCAATTGGATCCCGCCCACGTCCACCGGACTGCTTGTTCACGACACGTTGTCGGCAATCGTGCACCCGCGCGATGCAATTCGGAGCCTTGCGACGGCAATTCGGGCGAAGGGAGGGGAAATCGTTGCCGATGAACCCGATCAGGGGCCTGTCATCTGGGCGACTGGCTGGAAGGGGCTGCTGGAACTCGGCGCCGCGCTTGGCCGACCGGTCGGCGGTGGCGTGAAGGGTCAGGCCGCGCTCGTTCGCCATGACGCGCGCGGCCAGCCGCAGGTCTTTGCCGGCGGCCTTCACGTCGTGCCGCATCTTGATGGCACGCTGGCGATCGGTTCGACCTCGGAGCGTGACTTTGCGGCATCGGCTACGACCGACGATCTCTTGGACGACATCATTCTTCGTGCAGGAAAGGTCATGCCGGTCCTGACCGGAGCCACCGTCATTGAACGCTGGGCGGGGGTTCGGCCACGCAGTGTGAGCAGGGCGCCACTTCTCGGGCCATGGCCCGGGCGCGCTGGCCACCATGTCGCCAACGGGGGCTTCAAGATCGGTTTTGGCGTCGCGCCGAAAGTCGCGGGAACCATTCTGGACCTGGTATTGGAGGGCGTGGATTCGATCCCGGCGGATTTTCACACACGGCGCCTGACGGACACCCAGAATGCCTTCGCGTCGAATCGTGCCGCAAGCCCGAACCAGTCCGGCCAGGGACAGGCTCTGTCGCCGCGGAAATCCTGCGAGCCTTGACAAACCATGCCCAGGCGACGGCAAGAGCCCGGAGTCGCCCATCCTCCCTGAACGGGCTGCCGGCCGGGCAAGACAGGGCTTGTCGTGACCGGCGTCGGTGACGGCACGTCCAGCGCTGCGTTCCTGGCACGATGTTTCGCGCCCGGTGCCGGCATCTCCGAGGTTCCCGTGACGGGTCGACGCATGCGACGCCCGCTCCCAACCGGTCGAGCATCTTCGGCACTTCAAGGGGCCGAGCCCTTCAGCCATCGCCTCGCGGCGGTCGGCTGGTCCATGAACTGGTCAAGGACCGGGTCTTCCTGCGTGGTGCCGCCAAGACGTTCATGGAAGCAACGATTTTCCGTCCGACGGATGCCTGTTCGCACGAGCGCCGTCCGTGCTCGCCAACTCGATGCGGACGAGACCTGGTGCGGGCCGGCCAGGCACAGATGCCGTGCCCCGGCTGCATGCTGAACCCGTCGCCCAGACCAAGTCCAAGGCAAAGGCCGCTCCTGATCCAAGGAACCGGACACGTCCGCCTGAGGCCAGAGCATGCGCACACCCTGGCGGAGCTTGCCGAGGATCGGCTTGCGGTTGCTCCAGGGCCAAGCAATCGGGCGACGATGCGTGAGACACCCTTGCAACGCAAATGATCCCGAAAGTGCCGGAAATGCCGGAGGAATGGACACGCCGTGGCGCTGGCCATCGTACACGGCTGTACCGTGCATGGCCCCCCACTTTCCGCTTCCACCGGGACTGGAATTCCCTGATAACCGGATCATGGAATTCGGCCGCTCGATAAAGATCGCTCCGTCAATCCTGGCGGCTGACTTTGCCGATTTCGGACGCGAGATCGAAGCGGTCGAGGCGGAGGGCGCCGACTGGATCCACGTGGACGTGATGGACGGACACTTCGTGCCGAACATCACCTTCGGTCCGCAGATGGTGAAGGCAATCCGCAAGCATGTCCGGACTGTCATGGACGTGCACCTGATGATTGCGCCGGTGGATCCCTATGTCGACGCGTTCGCGCAAGCGGGCGCGGACATATTGACGGCGCATCTCGAAGCCGGACCGCACACGCACCGCACGCTTCAGGCGGTCCGAGGCGCCGGAATGAAGTCAGGACTGGCGCTCAACCCCGGAACGCCCGTGGAGGCGGTTGCGCCATTGCTTGACCTCTGCGACCTGGTTTGCGTGATGACCGTCAATCCCGGCTTCGGTGGCCAGGAATTCATCGAAACCCAAGTTGGCCAGATCAGGCAGCTTCGCGCCATGATCGGCGACCGCAACATCCATGTCGAGGTCGATGGAGGGGTCGATCAGCGCACCGCAGGCCTCGTCGCCGATGCGGGAGCGGACGTGCTTGTGGCCGGCTCATCCGTGTTCAAGGGTGGCACGGCCGCGAAGCCGGCAGCGTACGGCAAAAACATCCGCGCTCTTCGTGAAGCGGCGGACAATGCACAAGGAGATTGATCCATGGCGGCTGCATCACCGCCCGTTTGCGACTTTGGCTGGAAGGCGCCAGCCTTCTCGCTGCCAACCACCGATGGACGGGTTCTGGCACTTTCCGACGTTGCGGGCCCCAAGGGCACGCTGGTCATGTTCATATGCAACCATTGCCCCTACGTTCTTGCGGTGCTCGACCGCATGATCAGGGACGCGCGTGACCTGCAGCCGCTCGGCGTCGGCGTGGCGGCGATTTGCTCGAACGACGCGGTCACGTATCCGGCAGACAGTTTCGACAACATGAAGCGACTGGCCGAAGAGCGCGGATTCCCGTTTCCCTACCTGCACGACGAGGACCAGACGGTCGCGCACGCCTACGGTGCCGTCTGCACCCCCGACTTTTTCGGATTCAATTCCGATCTGGAACTGCAGTACAGGGGCAGGCTTGACGCATCCGGAAGCCGCCCGGGGCCGCACGATCTCCGACGCGACCTGTTCGAAGCGATGCGGGAAGTGTCCTCGACCGGCAAGGGGCCGCAAGACCAGATACGATCGACCGGGTGTTCCATCAAGTGGAAGGCCGCATAGACCAGTTCTGTCAATTCGCTACCAGGCAATCCTGCGCGGCCCGGAAATTGGCGCGCAGGCTCCGGCAACATGCACGGCACGCGCGCCTGCCGCTCACGCGACAAGCGATTCCGCCACTTTCAGGTCAACCGATACGAGCTGGCTCACGCCCTGCTCGCCCATGGTCACGCCAAAGAGCCGGTCCATCCTGGACATTGTCACCGCATGGTGGGTGATGATCAGGAAGCGTGTTTCCGTTCGACGGCACATCTCGTCCAGCAGATCGCAGAAGCGCATGACATTTGCGTCGTCAAGGGGCGCATCGACCTCGTCCAGCACGCAAATCGGCGCGGGATTGACAAGGAACACGGCGAAGATCAGGGCGATCGCGGTAAGTGTCTGCTCGCCGCCGGAAAGAAGCGACAGCGTCGAGAGCTTCTTGCCGGGCGGCTGGCAAAGGATCTCAAGGCCGGCATCCAGCGGATCATCCG
Source organism: Boseongicola sp. (assembly GCA_028824715.1). Lineage (GTDB taxonomy): Bacteria > Pseudomonadota > Alphaproteobacteria > Rhodobacterales > Rhodobacteraceae > JAJEFO01. The sequence goes on from JAPPCV010000053.1 coordinate 42,401, forward strand.
ATTCGACCATCGCGAGCCTGGCCTTGCCGCCGCCAAACAAGTGCTTGAACAGGGCAGCAAAATTCGAGTTCACCTGATCGAATGCTGCAAGCAGACGCTCACGGCCTTCCTTGTTGAGACTGCTGATCCCGCTGCGGAGCTTCCGGATCGCTTCCTCAAGATCGGTCTTTTCGGCCAGCAGGCTCCCGTGCTCCTCCTCGACCTCGCGGGCATCTTCCTCCGCGCGGAGATTCACCGCGCCAAGCGCGTCCCGGGTTCGGCGAAGGCGGATCACTTCCGCCTCGATCCTGTCGGCTGGCTGCATTTTCTCAGGATCGGCATCAAGCGACTCGAGGAGCGCCGCCGGTGTCGTCTGCTGCTCCTCGAGGATCCGTTCTTCCGCCACGACCAGGGCCTCGCGCGCTGCCTCCACCCGCGCGTCCGAGGCTGCACGTCGTTCGCGTGCCTCTGACGCCCTGCGTTCAGCCTCACGCTCCGCCTCCTTGGCATTGCGTTCAACCGTTTCGGCCTCGGCCAATGCATCAGCGGCAGTTCGGCGTCTCTCCTCTGCGGCGTCAAGCTCGTTCGAAAGCGTGTTGCGCTCGACCGCAATACGGTCGGGAGCGCCCCTTGCCTCTTCAAGTTCCAGCTCCGAGGATGCACGGCGCTCGGCCAGTTCACTGACGCGAGCCCTTGCATTCTTGAGACGGTCCTGCCACGTGCCGCGCAAGGCCACTATCTCCGCAAGGCGGCGCTCCCTGGCCTCTCCCTGGCGCTTCAACGCCTCAAGCGCCGAGCGGCATGCGACAAGGTTCCTTCGCGCTTCTTCAACGCCGCTCTTCGTTTCCTCGGCTTGGGCACGCAGCTTCTGGAGGTCGCCGAACTCGACGAGAGCCTTCTCCGCCTGTTCAAGGCGTTCGCGCGCTGCAGCCGCTTCGTCGCCATGGCGGCTGACGGCAAGTTCCGCAGCCTCGCACTTTGACTCGGCTATGTCCCTGCTCGCCTCGCACTGGGACGCCATCCGGCCGGCCTCCGTCAAGGCGCGATCGGCGGCCAGACGAGTCTCCCTTGCCTCGCTGGCACGTACAACAAGCGCATCCAGCTCCGACCGCACCTCGCCGTAGGCCTGGCTTGCGGTCTCGGATCGTGCGTTTGCGGCTTCAAGTTCACCCTCGAGATGCTTCAGGCGGTTCAACCGCTCGATTCTGAGGGCGGCCGCCGAATGGATCTCTCCTGCGCCAGCCCGGAACCCGTCCCATCTCCAGAGTCTGCCGTCCTTGCTGACGAGGCGCTGCCCGGGCTTCAGGTCTGCCTGCAAGCGCACCGCAACCGCAGGTTCGACCAGACCGATCTGGCCGAGGCGTCGCGCAAGCACCGGGGGCACGTTGACATGATCCGACAGCGGTTCAACCGAACCCGGCAGGGCCTGCGAGGTCTCGTAGTCCCGAAGGACCACCCATCCAGACTCGGCATCGCCCTCGACCTCAGGCGCACGGAGGTCGTCGGCAAACGCGGCGCCAATCGCCTTCTCGTAGCCCGGCGTCACGGACAATCGGTCCACGATCTCCGGTTCCTCGGACTGCCCGTCGTCCACAAGAACCGCCAAGGCCGCCACTTCGGACTGAAGTGCCTTGACTTCACCGTCTGTCGCGGAACGGGCCGCGCGGGCCTCCGCCTCCTTGCCTTGCGCAGAGTCGCGTGCGTCGTCAGCTTCGAACAACGCCTTTTCCGCCACCTCAGCTTCCCTTTGGGCGGCGTCCCGCGCCGCCACGGCCGCCACACGAGAAGTCTCGGCCTCGGCAAGCGCCTTGCGCACGGCCTCTCCATCGGACCTGGCTTGCGTCTCTGCGGCCTCGCTGCGTGCAAGCGTCGTTCGTGCATCCTGCGCAAGTCGCTCCGCTGACTGGTGGCGGGCCATGAGGCGGGCGACATCCTCGGTCAGCTGCGAATTCTCGGTCTCGCGGTCCTGCAGCACACGTGCTGCGTCCTGCGCATCCGCAACCGCGACCTCGACCGCGTCTGCGTGCGCCTTGTCGGCATCGACGAGTTCGGCCTCTTCCTCGTCCAACGCACTGAGGTTCTCGACTGCGTCCTGGTCAAGGCCCGCTTCCCTGTCCACGTCCCGCGCAAGCTGAGCGATACGCGCACCGAGCGTCTCAACGGCTTCCGCCGCACGCCTTTCCTGTTCATCAAGGCTGTCGGCACGATGCTGCAGTCGAGCCAGTGCGGCGGACGCAAAGGCCGCCTTCTCCCGAAGCGGCGGCAGCGCCACTTCCGCGCCCGCCCGCGTGTCTGCTGCAGCACGTGCGAGGCGCTCCGCCTCCGACGCAATGCGCGAGTCTTCCGCCAAGGTGGCCTCTGCTGCGGTCCGGGCTCGTTCCGCCTCCTTCCAGCGCAGGTAGAGGAGAAGGCCTTCTGCCTGCCGCAACCGTTCGCTCACTTCGCGGTAACGCTTCGCCTGCCTGGCCTGGCGGGCAAGTGCGGCCAGCTGTGCGGCGAGCTGCTCGATCACGTCATTGACACGACCAAGATTGGCTTCTGCACCGGCAAGTTTCAGTTCGGCCTCGTGCCGACGCTGGTAGAGGCCGGAAATTCCTGCCGCCTCCTCGAGGATGCGTCTGCGTGCCTTGGGCTTGGCATTGACCAGCTCCGCGATCTGGCCCTGGCGCACAAGCGCCGGGGAATGCGCCCCGGTGGAGGCGTCGGCAAACAGCATTTGAACGTCACGGGCACGAACGTCCTTCGCGTTCACCTTGAACGCCGAACCCGCGTCTCGGGTGATCCGGCGTACCACTTCCAGCGTATCGGTCGTGTTGAAGCCGGTCGGCGCGGTGCGTTCGCTGTTGTCGAGAATGAGGGTCACGTCGGCCGAGTTGCGGGCGGGACGCGTCGAGGCGCCGCCGAAAATGACGTCATCCATGCCGCCGCCCCGCATTGCCGTGGGCCGGTTCTCGCCCATGACCCAACGCAACGCTTCCAGCAAGTTGGACTTGCCGCAGCCGTTCGGGCCAACAATGCCTGTCAATCCGTCCGCAATGATCAAGTCGGTCGGATCTACGAAACTCTTGAACCCGTTTAGGCGAAGGCGCTTGAAACGCACGGATGTTGCCTCGCAATTGATTCCGGTCTGCCAAATGTCCGGCGAAGAGTCCCGAGAGTCAACAACGAACACAAAGGAAAGCGTAACGACCTGCAGTTGCCTACAACATATTGCAGATTCGAGAGCATTGTGCAATGTCGTGTCAATGTCGGAGTCCGTGACCATCACAGACCGGATAGATCCGGCGCGCGCGCAGGCGCTGCTGGCTGCGATGGACAGGCCTCCGCGCGTCAAGTCGGGTGACGTCCTGCCTCCCCTCGCACATTTCGCCTTCTTTTGGGACCCCGTGGCCGAAGCCCGAATCGGACGGGACGGACACGCCAGGCCGGGCGGCCTCATCCCGGACATGGGTCTGCCAGTTCGCATGTGGGCCGGGGGCCGGCTCGCGTTTCACGCGCCCTTCAGGGGCGGATTTGCCGCCCGAAAGGTGACAACACTGCACGAAGTCAAGGAAAAGCGGGGACGAAGCGGCAGGCTTGGACTGGTCACGCTGAGACATGAAATCCATCAGCGCCACGCGCCCGTCATCACCGAAATGCAGGACATCGTCTATCGCGAGCCAGGCGCCCTCCCTGGCGATCCGCCCGTGGAAGCTTGCCAGGCCCACGAGCGCCATGCCCTGAAGCTTCGGGAAGTCACGCTGTTTCGCTATTCCGCGGTCACCTTCAACGGTCATCGCATTCACTACGACGCGAGCTACTGTCGAGAGGAAGGCTATCCCGGGCTGGTCGTGCACGGGCCGCTTCTGGCAACCCGGCTTGCCTGCCTTGCCGCCGAACGCCTCGGCACCCTCAAGTCATTCTCGTACCGCGCGACGGCCCCGCTCTTTCTCGGCGACACTGCCTGGCTCTGCCGCGCGGGCGACAGGTACTGGGTCGAAGGTCCGAAGAGGAGGCGCTGCATGGTGGCGACAGCGAATTGAGGAAACCGGCGCACCCAGCGAATCCGATGCGCTGTTCGGGTGTCCCGACATTCGCGCGCATCCCATTGGGCCCAATCAGGTTGCCTGATCTGCCCCGCCCAGACGCACGCGATTGACTACCTACATTATTGTAGTCATATTTCTGCAATGACAAATCCGCGCTTCACATGGGATGAGGACAAGAACCTCTCCATCCAGCGCAAGCACGGCCTCAGCTTCGAGGTCGCCGCCCGTGCATTTCTTGATCCGCTGCAGCTCTCCAGGCAAGACCGCATCGAGGACGGGGAGCAACGCTGGCAAACGATGGGCCAGAGAGGCCAGATCGACGGCCTTGCCATTGTCGTGGTGGCTCACACCTTCACGGAAGCGAGGTCAGTGGACGAGCAGGTGGAAGTGATCCGCTTCATCTCGGCACGGCCTGCAACACGAAGAGAAGGGAACCGGCATGAAGAAGGTTGAACATGCACTCGACACGCTCCCACCCTTGACGGAAGCGCAAAGAGGCAGCCTCAAGCTGCTGGCAGAGATGCATGACGACGAAATCAAGGCCGATGACATCCTTGAACTGACAAAGGGACAGTCGGCCGAGATGAAGACCGGCGCGTTCTACAGGCCCATCAAGAAGCAGATCACAACCCGCGTGGACGCGGATGTGCTGGCGTGGCTCAAGTCCAGTGGAAAGGGCTATCAGTCCCGCATGAACGCCATCCTCCGGCAGGCGATGCTGGACGCGAAATGAACTGCATAATTCGTCAACCGGCGCGCCTTCGACACCCATTTCACGCCTGGTCGGAGACTCCGGACCTGCGACCGGCTAGCGCAGGGGTCGCGGCGATGACCGGCACGGGCCCCTCATCGGGCAGGCCGCTCCTGCTTCGTGCGCTCTCGAATGCAGCATTCGCCACTGCAACGCTGGCGTGCCGAGCACCAGCCAAATGCCAGGCGGATGCGTACGTCAAAAATGGATCCTGTACTCCTCGCGAACCCTGAGATCCAACTCGTCAGGGACCTGAATCCTCGCCTCTGACAGGATCCTCTCAATTCTTGCACGGGCCTCGGACAGAATTTCCGGCTTTTGCGCCTCGTCCCACTCCTTGGGACTCATGCGGTTGCCAAGCACGGGGTAGGTGTATTCCGTCTGCATCATGCGCAACGTCTGGTCACTGCCCAAGTAGTGACCCGGCCCGCCAAGGCAAACCTCGCGCATGGTCTCAAGCGAAACCGTGTCCTCGTCCACCTCTATCCCCCGGACGCAACGCAACGCCTGTCCAATGACGTCGTCGTCAAGAACAAGGCTCTCGAAGCAGAAGCCAAGGAGCGACGCCTGCATGCCCGCCGACTCGTAGACCATGTTCAATCCCGCAAGCCCCGCAAGCACGGCGCTGATCCCCTGCTCCCATCCCGTCTGGATGTCCGGGAGCTTGGAGTCCGCCATGCCGGCGGCCGCACCGCCAGGCAATCCGTAGAAGCGGTGCATCTGCGCGCAGCCCGCCGTGAGCAACGCCTGCTCGGCCGAGCCTCCGGACATTGCGCCCGTGCGAAGGTCCGACACGAAGGGCCATGTCCCGAACACCGCCGGGTGACCCTCGATGATCGAGTTCACGTAGACGACGCCCGCAAGACATTCGGCAACGGCCTGGACGATCGCCGTTGCTATCGGGGCGGGCGCGGTCGCTCCCGCCTGTCCAGCGGAAAGGAGCAACACCGGCATTCCGGCGCGAATGCAGCTTTCCATCACCATGCAGCTCTCTTCCGCGAACTTCATCGGCGGAACGACAAAGCAGTTCGAATTCGAAATGAAGGGCCGGGCACGCCATTCGGATTCGCTGCCGGCCAGCATGTGGATCAGCTCGATGGCGGGACCCACGTTGCCTGGTTCGGAAAACGATGTCCCGATGTGCTTCCTGGTGCCGGCAACGCAGGCATAGATCGTGTTCAGGTCGAGTTCGAGATTGTCCTCAATGTCGCGGCAGACCATCGGGCGCTGGAAGAAATGGATGTTGTCCAGGTTCTGGACCAGGCGAGCCGCATCGTGCAGGTCCGCCGTTGACGGATCCCGATACTCCTTCGTGAACGGGTCCACGACATGCACCGCGGCCCCGGCAGTGCCGTAGTGGACACGGCTTTCCTCAAGATGCAGGTCGAATTTCGGATCCCGGCCATGCAGCGTGATGTTGCGCGCCGCCTTTGCCAGCATGTCCTCAACCAGCGCCCGTGAAAACCGAAGGCGTCCGTCCTCATCATGCCGCGCGCCTGCTGCCGTCATCGCTTCGACGCCGGACGGCGGGGCATCTGCAAGGCCAATCTCTTCCAGGGCATCAAGAGCGGCCTCGTGAATGCGCTTCACGCCTCTCTCGGAAAGCGGCGAATAGCGTCCGCCCTTCATGCCTGGACGCACCGGTCGCAATTCCTCCGCCAGCGGTGCCGCACGGAGGGCAACGCGTGCAGCGCGTCCTCCCGAACGGCGGCTCACGGCTTCACCCCGTGCGCAGACAACCCGACTCGGCTCGCTCGTGACATCTCAAGCCCTCACCCTTGCCGCTTTTGGATCATACATCGGCGCAAGGCTGGCCGCCGCCTTGACGCGATTTCCCGCAATCTCGATCTCGTAGCGCGAAGCCAGCACATCTTCGGCACTCTCGCCTTCGCATGGCACGTAACCCATGCCGATCGCCCCGCCCAGCGCATGCCCGTAGTTTGCCGAGGTCACGATGCCCACGATCTCGCCATCTCGAACCAAGGGCTCGTTGTGAAACAGCACAGGCTCCGGGTCCTCGAGCATGAACTGCACGAGGCGACGCCTGAGACCCTCTTCCCTCTTCCTGAGCACGGCGTCGCGGCCGACGAATGCCTCCTTGGAACCGGTCTTGACCGCGAATCCCAGTCCGGCTTCCAGCACATGGTCCTCGTCGGTAATGTCGTGGCCAAAGTGTCTGAAAGCCTTCTCGATCCGGCAAGAATCCATCGCGTGAAGGCCGGCAAGCCTGAGACCGAGTTCCTCTCCCGCATCCAGGAGCGTCTCGAAGACATGCGCGGCCAGGTCGCTCGAGGCATAGATTTCCCAACCCAGTTCGCCGACATAGGAAATCCGGTGCACGCGTGCGAGCCCCATTCCAAGCTCGACTTCCCTGGCAGTGCCAAAAGGGAATGCCGCGTTCGAAAAGTCGTCCGGCGAAACCGCCCGCATCACCTCCCGCGACCCGGGACCCATGAGGGGGAAGACTGCCTCGCCGGCCGTGACATCCAGAATGACCGCAACGTCATCCCCCTGATGCCGACGGAGCCAGGCAAGATCGCGCTGCACAGTGGCCGCGGGGACCACCAACAGGAATGCTGCCTCGCCGAGGCGGGTTACCGTCAGGTCACACTCGATCCCGCCCCGTTCGTTCAGCATCTGGCCGTAGGTGATCGTTCCGGGCGGACTGTCCAGGTCGCCTGCAAAGACACGTTGAAGAAAGCCGAGCGCTCCGGGACCTTCGACCCGGATCTTGCCGAACGAGGACATGTCCAGAAGTCCAACGCCCTCCCGCATGGCCATGTGCTCGTCCCTCTGGTTCCGGAACCAGTTCTGGCGCTGCCAGTCATGGCGATATTGACGCTCCTGCGCTTCCCGGGCGAACCAGTTGGCACGCTCCCATCCGGCCGTCTCCCCAAAGACCGCGCCGCGCTCCCGGAGGTGTTCATGGACCGGAGACCGTCGCACCCCGCGTGCCGTCTCGACCTGCCGGAACGGGTAGTGGTCCGCGTAGAGGAGGCCGAGTGTCTCGGACACGCGCTCCCTGAGGTACCGACGATTGCGCTGGAACGGCTGGGCACGCCGGATGTCGACGTCCCAGAGATCGAACGGTGCGCGCCCCTCGTCAATCCACTCTGCCAACGCCATTCCCGCACCACCAGACGAAACGATTCCGATCGAATTGTAGCCGGCCGCCACCCAGTACCCGTCAAGGTCGGGAGCCTCTCCAAGGTAGTAGCGGTCGTCCGGGGTGAAGCTCTCGGGACCGTTGAAGAACGTGTGAATGCCCGCGTCCTGGAAGAGCGGGACGCGATTCATGGCAAGTTCGAGAATCGGCTCGAAGTGCTCGTAGTCCTCCGGGAGCGTGTCGAATTCAAAGTCCTCTGAAATGCCGTCCATTCCCCACGGCTTTGCCTTGGGTTCGAATGCCCCGAGCATCATCTTGCCGGCATCGGCCTTGTAGTAGGCACATTCGTCCGGCACCCGGAGGACAGGCAGGTGCCCGATGCCGTCCACTGGCTCGGTAATGAGGTAGAAGTGCTCGCAGGCATGGAGCGGCAGCGTGACACCCGAGCGTGCCGCAAGCTCCCGCGCCCACATGCCGCCGCAATTGATGACGACTTCCGCGCTCGTGTGGCCCGGTTCGCCGTTGATCTCCCAATCCACGCCCGTCACCTTCCGATCGCTTTCGGTCACCGCCGTCACCCTCGCGCCCTCGGAGATCTTCACGCCCCTCATCCGCGCGCCCCGAGCCAGTGCCATCGCGATGTTCGCCGGATCGCACTGACCGTCACCCGGAAGATGAACGGCCGCCACCATGTCCTCAACGTTGACGTGGGGATACAGCGTCTTCACCTCTTCGGCGCCGACCTCGTTCACCTCGATGCCAAAGGCGCGGGCGAGCGATGCCTGGCGCAGGACTTCTTCGCGCCGATCCTCCGTCAGGGCAACGGTGAGTGATCCGACCATCCGCAATCCTGTCGCCACGCCGGTCTCGGCCTCGAGACGCCGGTAGAGATCGGCGGAGTACTTGGCGAGCCGGGTCATGTTCTCGTTGGCCCGCAACTGCCCGATCAGCCCGGCTGCGTGCCAGGTCGTGCCGCTGGTCAGCTTCTTGCGTTCCAGGAGCAGAATGTCAGTCCAGCCCCTTTCGGCGAGGTGATACGCAACCGAACAGCCGGACACGCCGCCGCCGATGACCACGGCGCGGGCGTGCGCGGGCAACGCGCTCATGGGTACAGCTCCTCAAATCTGGACTTGTAGAGGGCGATCATCTCGTCCTCGGTGGCACCGTCGTCATATGGCGGGGTCGCAAGGTGGAGCACGCGTTCCGCCCCGATGCGGACAAGATGCGAGATGCGCGACGACAGTTCGCTCCATGCATTCTCCCACATCGGGTAGAGCTCCGCGAATGACGGATCCCGTCTCTCGATGATCGTGGCCGGCCCGAAGACACGCACGCCCTTGCGGCGAAACGGGTCGACAAACACGACTTCAGCAGACGGCGCGTGGGCGAGGTTCCGGCGCGTTCCCGGCGATCGTATGTCTCCGTACGCGATCGCGTCGCCGCCAAGGGCGAGAAACGTTCCCTTCGGCGACGCAGCCGGGTCGCCGTCCGGCGTCACGGTGGCAACAACGCCCAACGGGAAATCCCGGATGATGCGCTGCGCTTCGGCGTCAAGCATGCTCAGCCCTCCCCGACACGCCGCCCGCTGCAGGGCGGCCGCGACTTGACCGCGGCGATTTCTCGCCGGAAAGATCCATGGCTTCGAACGGGCCGCCGAACCCGACAATCCGCCTCATTGCGTCCCGCGTCATGCCCGAAGCCTTTCGTTTTCCGGATCCCAGAGCGGGGCATCCGGCTGCACCGTTGCCCTGCAACGCTCCCCGTAGATGTCGACCTCGACTTCCGTACCTGGGACGGCAAGATCGGATCGCAGCATGCCAAGGGCGACGGAAGCGTTGACGCGGTAGCCCCACCCCCCCGAGGTGGTCTCGCCGACGACCTTGCCATCATGCCAAAGCGTCGACATGTACGGCGCGTCCGCATCTCCGGCGTCCACGGTCAGCGTGACGAAGCGCTTCGTGACGCCCATCCGCTTCTGCTCCAGCAGCGCCGCCTTCCCCGGGAAATCCGTGTTCTTGTCGAACCTGATGAAGCGGTCGAGTCCGCCCTCCAGCAGGCTGTAGTCCGAGGAAAGGTCGCCCTTCCAGGCACGGTAGCCCTTTTCGAGGCGAAGCGAGTTGAGCGCCCACATTCCGAACGGCTTCGCGCCCGCTTCCGCCAGGGCGTCCCAGATGTCCGGAGAGTCCTCGAACCGGCAATGGATCTCCCAGCCAAGCTCGCCGGCGAAGGAAACGCGGGCCAGCGAGCACTCCTTGCCCGCAATGCTGCCGTCAAGACTGATCGACAGCCACCCGGCATCGAGATCGTGGCCGTCATTGACGCTGTCGAGGATCTCGCGCGATGCCGGACCGGTCACCAGGAGGCACTCGAACTCCTTCGTGTGATTCGTCACGCTGATGCCGTCCGGCGCGTTGCGGGACAGAAGCTCGCCGTCATGCCACTCGGCGGTCGCGGCCGTGATCAGGCGCACCTCGCCGTCGCCGTGCACCGACACCGACATCTCGGTGACGATGCGCCCCCTGTCATCCGAAAAATAGGCAAGACTGATCCGGCCATCGCCCGGCAGCCGCGACGCCGTCAGGCTGTCGACATAGGCTCGGGCGCCTGGACCCTGCACCTTGAACCGCGAGAAGCCCGTGATCGCCAGTACTCCGCAATGGTCACGGACGGCCTCGCACTCCTCGCGAATGCGCTGTTCCCACGGCCCCGACCGGTTCCAGGTCTGGGTCGCGTCGTGGCCCGTGTCATCATCCGGGCGGGCAAAGTAGTTTGCGCGTTCCCAGCCGTTGTAGGCTCCGAAGACCGCGCCGGCCCGTTCCAGCCGGTCGTGCAGCGCGGACCGCTTCCGGTCACGGCCTGCGGGCCATTCATGCCAAGGGAAATGCATCGCGTACTCGTGGCCATAGACCTCCATGCCCTTTTCGACGCAATATTCGCGATCCGTGTAGTCGGTGTATCGCCGGGGGTCGCAGGACCACATGTCCCATTCGGTCTGGCCTTCGGTCATCCATTCGGCGAGCACCTTGCCGGCGCCACCGGCCTGCGCGATGCCGAACGTGAAGACACAGGCCTCGAACGCGTTCGGCACCCCTGGCATCGGGCCAATCAGCGGATTGCCGTCAGGGGCGTAGGGAATGGGCCCGTTGATCACCTTCGCGATGCCGGACATGCCAAGCTGAGGCACGCGGGCCATGGCATCCTCGATGTAGGCCTCGAGCCGGTCGAGATCGTCCGGGTAGAGCTGGAAACTGAAATCCTCCGGCATCGGATCGTCCGGCGCGACCCAATGCGCCCGACAGTTCCTTTCGTATGGCCCCAGGTTGAAGCCGTTCTTTTCCTGCCGGAGGTAGTATGAAACGTCGACATCGCGCATCAATGGCAGCTTGCGGCCGCTGTCCTGTGTCCAGGCTGCGACCTCGGGGATCTCTTCGGACAGGAGGTACTGGTGGCTCATCACCATCATTGGAACCGTCCGTCCTCCGAAGGGCACGAACCACTCGCCGACCCGTTGCGCGTAGTATCCTGCAGCATTGACGACGCATTCGCAGCGGATTGCGCCCTTCCCGGTCTGAACGATCCACTCGCCGTTCTCGCGGCCGATGCCGGTTGCCGGCGCGAAACGCAGGACCTGCGCACCCATGTCGCGTGCGCCTGTCGCGAGGGCCTGCGTCAGCTGCGCGGGATCGATGTCGCCATCCGTCGGGTCGTAGAGAACGCCCTCCAGGTCATGGGTCTCCATGAAGGGATACATGGACTTCGCCTCGTCCGGCGAAAGAATCTGGATGTCGATCCCCTGGTAGCGCCCCATTCCGCAGGCTCGGTGGAACTCCTGCATCCGCTCCCTCGAATGGGCCAGCCGGATGGAGCCGGTGACGTGATAGTTCATGGGGTAGCCGACGGCATCGCCCAGGCCACGATAGAGTTCGGTCGAGTAGCGCTGCATGTTCATGATCGACCATGATGTCGAAAAGGTCGGCACGTTGCCCGCAGCATGCCATGTCGATCCGGCCGTAAGCTCGTTCTTTTCCAGCAGCACGCAGTCGGTCCATCCCGCCTTCGCAAGGTGATACAGTGCGGAAGCCCCTACTGCGCCTCCGCCGATGATGACTGCACGGGCTGTTGTCGGAAGTTCGGCCATGGGCGGATCCTCAGTATACGGGCGGCGCGATCACCCAGATCGCGATGCAGGGTTCGGATGTGCGGTTGGCCCAGCGGAAGGGCTCGCCACGAATGCGGAAACTGTCGCCGGGTTCCAGGGCAAAGCTCTGGCGGTCGATGGTCACTTCAAGCCGACCGGCAACGATGTAGCCCACCTCCTGGGTCGGACGCACGGTGTCCTCGGACCGCTCGGCGCCCGGAGCGAAGGTCGAGTGGACCACTTCGAAGTCATCCGTGAGGTCCGGCGACAGGAGTTCCTCGAAGAGCCCGTGCACGCGGTGACCAAGGGGACGACGGCCGCCCTTGCGGACGATGCGCCCCTCTTCGTGGGGAGCGCCCGACGACTTTCCGAAGAACGAACGCAACGGCATGTCGAGCGCGGCAGCCAACGCGTTCAGCTCTTCCATGGACGGTTCGGAGATGTCGCGCTCGACCTGGCTCAGCCAGCCAATCGAGCGGCCGATGCGCTCGCTCACTTCGGCAAGCGTCAATCCACGCTGGCGACGCAGGACCCGCAGGTCCTGTCCAAGGCTCTCGCACGCGATGGTTGCCGTCATTTGTGCCTCGCTGTGACGCCACAATGCGATTTCCGCGCAGATGTCGTGAAAAAGTCAACAAGTTTTTCACAAGACCTGAAAGATCAACCGGGGCCGTCGCGGGGCGGGCACGTGCCCGGTGTCCTTGGATTGCCTCGACCAGATCGAAACGGGACTTCCCGCACTCTTCCAGTTTCCCGAAATCATGGGTGCGTTCTGGTCCGACACCTGAGACCGTGCATGCCCACTGGTGCAGCGGAACTTGGCGGGATGAGGCAGGATGGGCGCTTGTCCCTTGATCTTGGCCACGCATGTTTGGTCGTGCCGCCGGACCGTCGCGCATCCTCCGCTGCCCTTCAGCAGGCCCTTGCCGTCGAGGCGAAGTTCCACCCTGGACGAAAGTCCAAGACAGCCGGAATGCCCGGCTTCGCAAGGCACGCCCTGACATTGCCCAGAACCATGGATTTCCTGCCAGCCAGCCAACGGTCCTTGTCGACTGAAAAAGTCACTTTGAGCGCCCCGCTTTGAGATGGTTTGAAGACTTTGGACAAGGGACAAATCACGCTGGCGGCACTTTCCGTACCAGTGCTTGTGGAATCATCATTTTTGCCAGGAACCGCACCCGCCGACCCTGCCGACCGGATAATCATCGCGACGGCAAGAAAGATGAACTTGACCATTCTCACGCGCGACCGCCTGATCCTGGACTACAGCAAGGAAGGACATGTTCGCGCCATGAAGTGTTGACACCGCGTCACCGCATGGCTTCGATCAGGCACATTCGGTCCCGCGGCCGCAGCCCGGTCGGGAGACCGTTTGGTTCGTGATCCAGATCAACCGGGCTGCACGACAGATGAAGTCGGCGGAGTCGCAGGTCGCCCCGACCGCCGCTGCCGAAGTTGAACGGGGAATTGCAGCACGCGGGTCTTCATCCGACTTGCAAGAGCCACCGCGCGCCAAGCAATGGGACGTCATCGCACGTGCAACCTTGCGACATCGCGATTGGCCGCAACTGACGGGGATTTGCTTCGTCGGCTCGCCAAAGTGAGGAGAAGAAACTCTCCTGCTGCAACGAGACTCGATCGGTGATTGGTCGTGCGTCCGGCGTCGGCCGACGGAATGCCGGAACAGCTGACTGCCGCAGCCATCAGGCGACCAGGCTGTGGTCTTCAAGAGCGACCATGCTACTTGCTCGCCCATGCGTTGACGAGGACATGACGGCGCACATAGGGTCCGCGAAACTTCCCGCGACGACGAATCGTGCCCATGCCAAAGCAAGTCCTTCCCAGCCATGCCCGGGTCGTCATCGTCGGTGGCGGCATCATGGGCTGCGGCCTCGCATACCATCTCGGCCACGAGGGTTGGGGCGAGGACACCGTGCTTCTCGAAAAGGCCGAGCTGACCAGCGGGTCGACCTGGCATGCCGCCGGCCAGATCACGCGCTCCACCAGCTCATACGGCCTCGGGCGGATGGTCGACTACAACATCAGCCTCTATGCCGGACTGCTTGAACAGGAGACCGGGCAGCCGGTGACATGGCACGGATGCGGATCGCTGAGGCTGGCCTATACCGAGGACGAAATGGACTGGCTTCGCCAGACGCTCTCGGTCGGCCGCGCGCTTGGCTTCGACATTGAACTCGTCGACCCGGAGTTCATTGCCTGCAAGCACCCGTTCTACAACCTCGACGGCGTGCTTGGCGCCCTCCACACGCCGGATGACGGCCACGTCGACCCGTCGAACGCGACCATGGCCCTTGCAACCGGCGCCCGACAGATGGGAGTCAGGATCTTCCGCCGCTGTCGCGCCCTGAATGTCTCAACGAACGATGCCGGAGAATGGGTGGTCGAGACGGAAAGGGGCACGATCACGTGCGAGCACGTGGTCAATTCGGGAGGCACCTACGCCCGGCAGATGGGGGAATGGTCGGGCCTGCAATTGCCCATGACCTCGATGACGCATCACTACCTGGTCACCGAACCGGTGCCGGAATTCCAGGATCTCGAGAGGGAACTTCCCGTCGTTCGGGATGACAGGATGGTCTCGGGGTACATCCGGATGGAACAGGAACGGGGCCTCATCGGGATCTACGAAAAGGAGAACCCGAATTCCGTCTGGCACGACCATTGCCCCTGGGAAGCCGAGAACGAACTGTTCGACGCCGACTACGACCGCATCATGCCCTGGCTTGCCAACGCCCTTGACCGAATGCCGGCACTTGCCGAGCTCGGCATCGTGCGGGAGGTGCACGGCGCCATCAGCCACCCGCCGGACGGCAACCCGCTGATCGGTCCTGCGCCGGGCGCACGCAACTACTGGTGCTGCTGCGGCACGCAGATCGGCATCGGATGGGGACCTGGCCTGTCCCGGGAACTGGCGCGATGGATGGTCCACGGTGCGGCGGACATCTCGATGCGCGAGCTCGATCCTCGCCGATTCGGGACCTACGCGACGAAGAGCTGGCAGGTGACGAAGGCGCACGAGGACTATTGCCTGCGCCACGAAATCCCGTTTCCGGATTTCAATCGCCTCGCGGGTCGGCCAGTCAAGCCCTCGCCCGTCCATGACCTGCTCAACGACAGGGGCGCAGTGCACGAGGAGGTGTTCGGCTTTGAACGGCCCCGCTGGTTCGCGAGAGACGGCGTCGCGCAGCGCGACCACTACTCCTTCCGCCGGAACGTCGTGCACGACATGATTGCCGAGGAGGTGCGGGCGGTCCGCGAGCGGGTCGGCCTCATGGACATCACGGCGTTCACGAAAGTCGAGGTCGCCGGTCCCCAGGCCCGCGATTTCCTGGATCGCCTGATCGCGAACCGGTTGCCGTCCAAGGACGGATCGGTGGCGCTGACGCACATGCTGAACCGGCGCGGACGGATCGAGCTCGAAGCCACGATCACGCGCCTGAGCGCCGAGCGCTACTACCTTGTCTGCGCCGCGTTCTTCGAGAACGTCCTGATCGACCACCTGCGCAACCACATTGCCGGGGAGGACGTGGCGATCGCCTCGCGCTCCGAAACCTGGTCGGCGCTGGCCCTGAGCGGCCCCCGGGCGCGCGAGGTGTTGAAAGCCTGCACGGACGCCGACCTTTCCAACGCCGGCTTCCGCTGGCTTTCGGCGCGGCACATCACGGTTGCCGACCACCCGTTGCTGGCCCTCCGAATGTCCTATGCGGGCGAGCTTGGCTGGGAGCTCCACATGCCGAATGACGCCTGCCGGACGGTGCATGAAGCGCTCCGGGAAGCTGGAACTCCGCATGGAATCGCCGACTACGGCAGCTTTGCGATGAACACTCTGCGGATGGAAAAGGCGTTCAAGGGCGCGCGCGAGCTGACGAACGAAGTGACGCTTCCCGAAGCCGATGTCATGCCGTTCGTCAGCCTTGACAAGGAGTTTCTCGGCGCAGGCGCAACGAGACGCAGCGCCAAGGCCGCATCGGCGGGAACAATGCCCTGGATCTGCGCCTATCTCGAAATCGAGCCCGATGGCGTCAATGACGGGCATGGCGGCGAGGCGGTCCTGCGGGACGGACAGGTCATCGGCGCCACGACGTCCGTCGCCTATGGCCACAGCGTCGGCAAGATCCTGGCATTCGCCTATGTCGATCAGGCCGCACACATGCCCGGTGCGGAGGTCGAGGTGGTGATTGCCGGAATGTCCCGGAAGGGAAGGATTCTGTCAGAGGCTGCCCATGACCCGGCCTCGAACCTGCCACGCACTGACGGATGAAGGTCATGGCGCCGCTTGCCGGGGCAGATCCCGTCTCAGGGAGTTGCCGCGCGATTCTCGTTGACGGAAATGCCGAATCTTTTCAACCTCGGCACATGAGAAGGAACGAGGCCCGTGACGAAATGCCTGCCATAAGGTGCATCGCGACGCTTCGCAGGTCGACCGGTTGCGATCTCGTGACCCGATGGCTGCTCCCTTGGCAGCAGCCACCGACCCGGCCAGATCTGCAACCCGACCATTCGGACCCCGCTCCATGCCTTCGCCACGCGCCCTGCGCCTTGCCATCGATATCGGAGGAACCTTCACGGACACCGTCCTTGTCGACGGTGACGGGCGAATCCTGGCAACGACCAAGACCGCGACAACACCGGCAGAGCCAGCGCTCGGCGCCATTGATGGCGCCCGTCCTGCACTGACCGAGGCGTCGGCGACCTGGGACGAAATCGGCGGCTTCATCCACGGCACCACGCTTGCCACCAATGCGCTGATCGAACGCCGAGGCGCGAAGGTCGGCACGATCACGACCGAAGGCTTCCGCGACATCCTCGAAATTGCCTACGAGCGGCGCCACAGCCAGTATGCGATCAATCTCGAAAAGCCTGACCTGATCGTGCCTCGAACGCGAGCATTCACGGTGGGCGGGAGGACGAACGCACGCGGTGAGGAACTCGTGCCGTTCGACGAAGATGTGGTGGCGGCCTTGGCCAGCCGGCTTGAGGCCGATGGAATCGAGGCGGTCGCCATCTGCCTGCTTCATGCCTACGCGAACCCGGCCCACGAATTGCGGCTGCGCGAGATGCTCCGGATGGCGCTGCCGGACCTGGTGATTTCGGTCAGCCACGAAGTCAGCCCGGAAGCGCGCGAGTTCGACCGGTTGTGCACCACGATCGCCAACGCCTACATCCAGCCGCTCATGTCACGCTATCTCGCGGACTTCGAAGTCCGGTTCCGAGCCGCCGGACTGGCATGCCCCATCCTGATGATGACCGCGAGCGGCGGCATGACCACGCTTGAGACCGCATCGCGCCTGCCGGTACGGCTCGTTGAATCAGGCCCGGCCGGAGGCGCGATCCTGGCCGCACGGCTCGCCCGCGAGACCGGCAGGGGCCAGGTGCTGTCGTTTGACATGGGCGGCACGACGGCCAAGCTCTGCCTGATCGACGACTTCCGGCCCCGGACCGCCCGGAAATTCGAGATCGCCCGCGCCGAACGGTTCATCAAGGGTTCGGGCATGCCGGTGCGGATTCCGGTCATCGAGATGATCGAGATCGGCGCCGGCGGCGGCTCGATCGCCAGCGTCGACCGGCTCGGCCGAATTCGCGTCGGACCGCAAAGCGCGGGTGCGGACCCGGGACCGGCCGCCTTCGGGAAAGGCGGCAAGCTGCCGACGGTCACGGATGCCGACATCGTGCAAGGGTTCATTGCGCCCGACGGCCTCGCCGAGTCCCGCATCAACGTGAACCCCGGCGCCGCCACGGCGGTGCTGAAGAGCGCGGTCGGTGACACCCTTGGCCTGGATCCCGACCGCGCGGCGTTTGCCATGACCGAGGTCGTGGACGAGAACATGGCGAGTGCCGGACGGATGCATGCCGTCGAATCCGGCAGAGACCTTGACGAACGCACCATGATCGCCATCGGCGGCAACGGTCCGCTTCATGCCACGCGCCTTGCCCGGCGAGCCCAAGTGCGCACCGTTGTCATCCCGAAGAACCCTGGTGTCGGTTCCGCCGTGGGATTCCTTCACGCGCCGGTGTCCTTCGAAATCGTGCGTTCGCGATACACGACGCTCGAGTCCCTCGACGTCAGCGCGATCAACGGGTTCTTCAGGGACATGGCCAACGAAGCACGCACGGTTGTCAGGGCCGGCGCACCGGACGGGCCGTTGACCGAACGCCGGGTGGCGTTCATGCGATATCATGGACAAGGACACGAGATCGAAGTCGCCGTCCCGGCCCGCGACCTTGAGCCGTCTGATGCAGATGGGCTGCGCGGCGCCTTCGAGGCAGAGTACAGCCGACAGTTCAGCCGTACCGTTCCGGACATGGAGATCGAGATCCTGAACTGGGCGCTTCATCTCGCTTCGGAGGTTCCGGACATCGACCCGGCACATGCCGCACCTGCACAGTCCGCCGCGAATCCTGCAGGATCCCGCATGATCCTCTGCGACGTCTCCGGTGAATGGCGCGAAGCCGCAGTCTATGATCGTGCGGAGTTGCGTAACGGCGCCCGCCTGCCGGGGCCCGCACTGATCACGGAGCCGCAGACGACGACCCTTGTAAGCGCGGATTTCGACGCAAGAGTGGATGGGGCCGGGAACATCTGGATGACGCGGCAGGACGGAGCATTGCCATGACGGCGGACAACACGCGCCTTCAGGTTCTTTGGGACAGGCTGCTCGCCGTGGTCGAGGAACAGGGACAGATTCTCGTCCGCGCCGCCTTCAGCCCGATCGTGCGCGAATGCGGCGACATATCGGCCGGAATCTTCGATGCCGAAGGCCGGATGCTCGCCCAGGCCGTGACCGGCACGCCCGGGCACGTAAACACGATGGCAATGGCCGTGAAATCTCTCCGCGCCCGCTTTCCGGCGCAGCACATGCGCCCCGGGGACATCTACATGACCAACGATCCCTGGATCGCGTCCGGTCACCTGAACGACTTTCTCCTGATGATGCCGATCATCCATGCAGGCCGCCTCGTGGGATTCACCTCATGCACGTCGCATCTCGTGGACCTCGGCGGGCAGGGCATGGGACCCGAAGGTTCGGACATTCAGGACGAAGGTCTCCTGATACCGCCCTGCAGGCTGGTGGCGGCTGGCAAGGTGAACGACCTCCTGCTCGACATCGTGAAGGCGAACTCGCGCGAACCGATCGCCAACGAAGGCGACATCTATGCGCTGATAGCCTGCTGCGAGGCCGGCGCGGCCCGGGTTTGCCGGACAATGGACGAGTTTGGCCTCACCGACTTCCGGGAACTCTCGCGCTACATCGTCGAGACATCGCGCCGGGGAACGCTCGACATCATCGCGGAACTGCCGAAGGGGACATGGAACAGCGCCATGACCGTGGACGGCTATGACCGGCCGCTGACGCTGCGGGCCGCCCTCACGATCGCGGAGGACCATGTGCTGGTCGACTTTGCCGGCACCGACCCTTGCGCCGCGAAAGGCATCAACGTGCCGCTGAACTATGCCACGGCATACACGGTCTTCGCCCTTCGCTGCATCATCGGCCCCGACATCCCCAACAACGACGGCTCGCTGGAGCCCTTCCAGGTCACGGGACCGCCCGGCTGCATACTGAATGCCAGGCCGCCGTCCCCGGTCGCGATGCGCCACACGCTTGGGCAGATGACGCCCGACCTTGTCTTCGGGTGCCTGGCGCAGGCACTTCCCGACTTGGTCCCCGCCGAGGGCGCGTCCTGCATGTACGACCTGCCGCTTCGGCATGCACCCGAAGCGGCAGCGCGCGGAGACGTCCAGTTTGCCCTGGAACTCGTCTTCAACGGCGGAACAGGCGCGCGGCCAACCCGTGACGGCCTGTCGGCCACGGCGTTTCCAAGCGGTGTCTGGGGCAGCCAGGTGGAAACCACCGAGTCCGTGGCGCCGGTCCTGTTTCACCGCCGCGAACTGCGCAGGGATTCCGGCGGCCCCGGCAGGATGCGCGGCGGACTCGGGCAGCGAATCGAGGTCAGCCCCGCGCTGAACCAGGACATGATCCTGTTCCTCTCCGTCGAACGGGTCAGGAACCCGGCACGTGGCCGCAGCGAAGGTCTGGCAGGCGCGCCAGGGCGCATCCGGGTCGGCGAGGAGGGGCCGGACCTGGCTGGCAAGGGAGAGGTTCGCATCAGGCCCGGCGAGCGCCTGATCTTCGAAACCCCGGGCGGGGGCGGGTTCGGGGCTCCCGACCAGCGCCCGCCCGCCATGCTTGAAAGCGACGTTCAGGCCGGGTTCGTCAGTCCGGGTGCCGCGCGACTTGTCTATGGACGGTCGCCATGACCCGTGCACGGCAGCATGTCGCGGCGATGGCGCCCTACGCACTGGCCGACCTTGGGGGGCCGGACAGCCGTCCTGCACCTTCGCTCGCGCAAAACGAGAGCTTCCGCCCGCCTTGCCCGGGCGCTCTCGAAGCGGTCCTGGCGACCATGGCCGATGCGGCGCTGTACCCGGATCCAGACTGGACAGAGCTGCGTTCGATGATTGCGGCGCACCACGGCATCGACCGGGACTGGATCCTCTGCGGCAGCGGCTCGCTCGAGCTGATCGGCTGCCTGGCACGCGCGTTTGCCGGTCCCCACCGCGCGGTTCTCGCGCCGGAACATGCCTATCCGTATTTTCGCAGCGCGGCGCAGGCGAGCGAGGCCCGGTTCGACGCGGCACCGGAATCCGACTGCACGGCGTCGGCGGACGCCCTTCTCGAAGCCGTGCGGCCGGACACCGGCTGCGTCTTCCTCGCCAATCCCGGCAACCCGACCGGAACACGGATCCCGAGAGACGAGGTCCGCCGGCTGCGCAACGATCTCCGCGAGGACATCCTGCTTGTCATTGACGAGGCCTACGGCGAATTCGCCGACCATCTCGATGCACCCGTCTTCGACATGGCCGAAACGGGGAACACGGTCATCCTGCGCACGTTTTCCAAGGCCTACGGGTTGGCGGGCTGCCGCGTGGGATGGGGCACGTTTCCGAAAGGGATCGCGGTCGATGTCCGAAAGGTCCTGAACCCCAACAACGTCTCCGCAATCTCGCAGGCTGCCGCGCGAGCCGCACTGCAGGACCATGCATACATGCGCAAGACCTGCGCGCAGACCGCGGAGCGTCGTGACCAAGCGGCAGGGAAACTGGCCACGCTGGGCATTCGTTGCCCTTCCAGCTGCACCAACTTCCTCCTCCTGGATCTTGAAACGCAGGACCGTGCGCGTTCCGCCGAGGCACGGCTCCGTTCCGGAGGCGCCGTCCTGCGCAGGCAAGACGCCGCGGGGCTTCCCCATTGCCTCCGCATGACGATCGGTCCGGAAAGGGAACTGGACAGTGCCATCTGCCTGCTTGAGACATGGATCGGGGAATGCATGCCATGACACCGTCCCGCGGACGAGCCCGGCTGGGTCTTCTCGTCCCTTTCACGAACACGAACCTCGAGCCGGACATGACCCTCATGAGCCCCCCGGGCATCTCCGTCCACACAGCCCGTCTCGGGGGATATGACGCGGAGCGGATACCGGACGAGACCCAGATGCAGGGGCTCGGCGCATCGGACTTCGACGAACCGCTCCGGCTGCTCATGGGAGTCAGTCCCGACATCATCCTCTACGGCTGCACGTCGGCAACGCTCGCACACGGGCCCGAATTCGACAGGAAGCTCGCGGCCCGCGCCAGGTCCGTGAGCGGCGCCGAGACGGTGACCGCGGCGGGCGCCCTGGTCTCCGCACTGGAGGCTCTGGGCGCCCGAAAGGTCGGCCTTGCCTCACCCTACGTTCCGGCAATCAACGACATGGCCGTCGCGTTCCTTGCCGAGGCAGGCATCGAAACCGTCCGGCGTTCAGAGGTTCCGGTTCCGCTCAGCAACGAGGAACAGGGCGCGATGACCCCCGACGAGGTCCTTGCCTCAGGGATCCGCGCCGACCATGACGATGCAGATGCCATTGTCCTCTCCTGCACGGACATGCGAAGCGTCGAATCCGTCGCGCGACTTGAACAGGCCCTTGGCAAGCCCGCGATTTGTTCAAACCAGGCCATGATGCACGAGGCGCTCCGCCGCCTTGGCATCGACAGTCCCGTTGCGGGATTCGGCATGCTCCTTGAAAGGCCCCGCACATGATTTTCAACGATCTCGCAGAGTTCGTGCTTGGCGCGCCCGACGTGCCGGAAAGCGCTCTCGACTTCACTGCCACGCTGCTCGTTGACACGCTCGGCGTCACGGCGGGCTCCGTTCGCCTTGACGCCGCCCGCATCGCCCGCGACCACGCGGTGCGGTTTCATGCGGCGGGAACACCCGCCGAGGCAGCCACCCTTCTCTTCGACGGCCGCAAGGCCTCCATTCCGGGCGCCGCTTTCGCGGCTGCGACGCAAACGGACAATCTTGACGCTCATGACGGCTTCAACCCGACCAAGGGCCATATCGGATGTGCCGTCGTGCCCGCGCTCTGCGCGCTGGCCGAACGCGAACCAGCGCTTTCGGCCAGCGACGCACTGGCCGCACTTGCGATTTCCTACGAGGTCGCCGCCCGCGCCGGACTGTCGCTCCATGGGACCGTCAGCGACTACCACACGTCCGGGGCCTGGAACGCGCTTGGCGTCGCTGCACTTGGTGCGCGGCTGCGCAACCTTGACGCCAACCGGCTCCGGCAGGCGCTCGGAATCGCCGAATACCATGGACCGCGCAGCCAGATGATGCGCGAAATCGCAAACCCGACAATGCTGCATGACGGCTCCGGAATGGGCGCGTTCACGGGCCTCACGGCGGTGCTGCTCGCAGAGGAAGGGTTTGTGGGAGCCCCGGCCATAACCGTCGAATCCGAAGATGTCGCGGAACGCTGGAGCGATCTCGGCCAGCGCTGGACGGTCGAGCAGAACTACATCAAGCCTTATCCGATCTGCCGATGGGCACACGGGGCAATCGACGCCCTCGGCCGGCTCATGGAGGATCACGGGATCGCCGCGCATGACGTTTCCGCCATTGACGTGAACACGTTTGCCGAAGCCGCAGAACTCTTCCCCGGCATGCCGAAGACCACGTCACAAGCCCAGTACTCACTTGCCTTCGCCCTCGCCGCGCTGCTCGTCCACGGCAAGATCGGACCGGACCAGGTGACCGGAATGGCCCTGTCGGACCCCGGCATCGAAGCCGTCGTCGGGAAGATCCGGGCGTCAGAGGATCCCCGTCACTCGGCGCGGTTCCCGGAAGGCCGCTGGTCCGACGTCACGGTTCATCTGTCCGACGGTCGCACGCTGTCTTCGGGAGACGTCAATGCGAAGGGCGGCCCGGAAGCCCCCCTGCCCCGCGACGCCGTCAAGGCGAAGTTCCTTGAAATGGCGAGCAGCCTTGGCCGCGACCGGGCGGCCGCAATATGGGACATGCGCGACCGCTTGACGGATCCGGGGTCCAGGTTCGCCGACCTGTTGCAGCTCCTCCACGCACGTCCGGACACATGACCGGGGAGCCCCGCATCCTCCTGCACAACGACGCCACCGCAAGGCATGCGGACAGGTTGCGGTCCGCGTTTCCTCGTTGCGACGTGGCGGAATGCACGACCTACGAGAGCCTGCCAGGCATGATCCGGGAGTTCAGGCCAGACGTCGTGTTCACGATCCGGTTCGCAGGCAGTCAGGGCTTTCCCCGCGACGCCATGCTGGCGCCGGGCGGTCCCCGATGGATCGCGAATGGCGGCGTGGGAACCGACCATTTCGGGCAATGGGATCCGGCTTGCACGACGATCACCAACGCCGCCGGCGTGGCGGCCGACATGATGGCGGAGTACATACTGGGCGGGTTCCTCCACTTCACTCTCGACATCGAGGGGCTTCGCCAGGACAAGGCAGGCCGCATCTGGCGCGGGCGCAACATGGTGCCGCTCAAGGGCAAGACGCTCCTGATCGTCGGTCTCGGGCATACCGGGCGTGCGCTTGCCGAGAAGTCCAAGGCCCTTGGCATGCGCGTGGTCGGCGTGCGCTCGCGGCCGCAGCCCGACAAATGCGTCGACATCGTCGGCGGCCCGGACGACCTCCCCGGATTCCTGCAGGACGCTGACTGCATCGCCGTCTGCGCTCCGCTTACGCCGGCAACCCGCGGCATGATCGGAAGGGCCGAGATTGCCGCGATGAAACCGGGCATGCTCTTGGCCGATGTCTCTCGCGGCGGCATCGTGGACCAGGCGGCCCTCGCGGAGGCGCTTGTCTCCGGCCATGTCGCCGGTGCCGCACTTGACGTGTTCGAGACCGAGCCCCTGCCGACGGACAATCCGCTCTGGGGCATCGACAACCTGATCATCTCGCCGCATTGCTCATCGGTCTACGACGGTTGGGAAGACGCCACCTTCGACCTCTTCCTTGAGAATCTCGACCGATGGATTGCGGGAAGCCCGCTCCGGAATGTCGTCGATCCGGAGCGCGGCTATTGACCCGAATTGCCCGGAAGCAACGGATCGCCGTCGCCGGCTTTCAGCACGAGACCAACAGTTTCGGCTACGGAACGGCAGGAATGCCGGAATTCGAAATGGCGGATTCATGGCCCGCCCTCGTTGAAGGCAGTGCCGTGCGCGATGGAACGCTCGGCCTGAACCTGCCGATCGCCGGATTCATCAAGGCGGCGGAGGCGTCTGCAAAGATTGAGCTCCATCCCGTCCTTTGGTGTGCAGCCGAACCTTCCGGTCCCGTGACCGACCACGCCTTCGAGACGATCACGGCACGCATTCTCGACGGCCTCGGCAAGGCCGCACCTCTGGACGGCCTGTATCTTGACCTGCACGGCGCGATGATCACCGCAAGCCACGACGACGGCGAAGGCGAATTGCTTCGCCGCATCCGTGCGCGGCTTGGTCCAGACCTGCCGATTGCTGTCAGTCTTGACATGCATGCGAACGTCACGAACGACATGATCCGCCACGCCAGCTCGATCAGCATCTATCGCACCTACCCCCATCTCGACATGGGCCGGACTGGCGCCCGCGCCTTGTCCCGCCTGCTGCGCCTGCTCGAAGGCGAGCGGCGTGTGACAGCGTTTCGGCAATTGCCTTACATCATCCCCATGCATGCCCAGCATACGGGTTCCGATCCCATGCGCAGGCTCTACGGAATTGCAACCGACATGTCTGGTGGAGACATCGATGTCGAACTCGCCGTCGGGTTCACCGGTGGCGACATCGCCGATTCCGGCCCCTCGCTGCTCGCCAGCGCCATCGATCAGGCAAGGGCGGATGCCGCGGCCGATGCCCTTCTCGAAGAGACGCTCGCTGCCGAAACGGAATTTGACTGCACGCTCTTCACGCCCGAGGAAGCCGTGGAAGCCGCATTGGCGTATCCTTCCGGCCGGCCCGTCACGATTGCCGACGTGCAGGACAACCCCGGCGGCGGCGCGTCATCGGACACGACCGGGCTCCTCGAGGCGCTCGTGAACGCCCGGGGAAGACAGGTCATCGTCGGCGTCATCCATGATCCTGCAGCGGCAGCCGAGGCGCACGGGCTCGGCATCGGACGCGAGTTCCGGTTCAGTCTGGGCGGCAAGTCGGGCATCAGTGGAGACACGCCCCTTGACGCGCGCTTCCGCGTCGAGGCCCTGAGCGACGGAGAAGTTGCCTACCGAGGCGAAATGTACGGCGGCGGCTCGGCCCAGATGGGGCCGACGGCAGTGTTGCGCCCGCTCGGGACCGACGCCGACATTCGCATCGTGACCTCAAGCGTCCGCAACCAGTGTCTCGACCGGGCCTATTTCTCCCACATCGGCCTCGTTCCCGAGGAGGCGGACATAATTGCCGTCAAGAGCACCGTGCACTACCGAGCCGAATTCGAGCCGATCAGCCAGGGCGTGATTTCCTGCGGTGCACCGGGGGCGCTGCTTTGCGACATTGGCCTGATTCCATATCGAAAGCTGCGCCCCGGCATTCGCCTGGGACCGTGCGGGCACGTTCACGTCTTGCCAGGCGAATAAACGGTTGAATCGTCGGGATTTGCGGTCAGTATTGTCTTTGATGAAGAATCCGGACCACCGGACCCAAACAGATGTGGAGGAACACAATGTCATCACTTACGGGATCACCCGCATTGGCGGCCGTCAGCCGCCGCAGCGTCCTCAAGGGCGCAACGGCGCTTGGCACTGCCGCTCTCGTCACGCCCTGGGGCACGCCGCTCAAGGCGCAACCCAAGCACGGCGGCACGCTTCGTGTCGGCATGGCCCATGGCTCGACGACCGACGCGATGGATCCGGGCAGCTGGGAAGCCGACTTCATGATCTTCCAGGCGCATACCCGGAACAACTACCTTACCGAAATCGCCGCGGACGGCTCTCTCGTGCCTGAACTGGCCGAAAGCTGGGAAGCCTCGCCGGATGCGAGGGTCTGGACATTCAAGATCCGTGAAGGCGTCGACTATCATTCCGGGCACAGGCTGGTCGCGGAGGACGTGATCGCGTCGATCGACCATCATCGCGGAGACGACTCGACCTCTGCCGCAAAGCCGATCGTTGCGGACGTCGTGGACATGAAAGCCGACGGCATGAACGTGATCGTCACGCTTGCCAACGGCAATGCCGACTTCCCCTTCGTGCTGTCAGACTATCACCTTCCGATCCTTCCGGCGAAGGATGGCATGATCGACCCCGAGACCCGTGACGGCTGCGGACCGTTCCGGATCGTCGACCTCGAGTTCGGCGTCGGCGCGCGCTACGAGCGCCACGACGGCTACTGGAAGAGCGGACTGCCCTACATCGACGCCATCGAGCAGTTCGTCATCCACGACGACGCCGCACGCCAGAACGCCCTGATCTCGGGAGAGGTCAACTATATCGACACAGTGGATCTCAATACCGTGTCGCTGCTCGGGCGAGCCGCTGGCATCGAGATCCTGTCGGTGACGGGCACCCAGCACTACGGGCTCCCGATGGATACCCGTGCGGCGCCCTTCGACGACGTGAACGTGAGGCTGGCACTCAAATACGCGATCAACCGCCAGCAGCTTGTGGACACGATCCTGAACGGCTACGGCTCGCTTGGCAACGACCATCCGATCGGCCCGGGCGCGCGCTTCTTCAACACCGACCTGCCCCAGAAGGAACTCGACCCGGACAAGGCGAAGTTCCACCTCAAGCAGGCTGGCCTCGACAGCCTCAGCGTCGACATCCACCTCGCCGACGCGGCCTTCGCGGGCGCGATCGATGCAGGCGTCCTGTTCTCCGAATCGGCGGCTTCGGCCGGCATCAATCTCAATGTCGTGCGCGAGCCGAACGACGGCTACTGGAGCAACGTCTGGATGCAGAAGCCCTTTGTCGGCACGTATTGGGGCGGTCGCCCGACGGAGGACTGGATGTTCGCCACGGCCTATGCCGAGGGCGTTCCCTGGAACGAGACCTACTGGAGCCACGACCGCTTCAACGAACTTCTCATCTCGGCACGCTCCGAACTCGACGAGAACCTGCGTCGCGAGATGTATTTCGAGATGCAGCAGATTGTCTCGGACGAAGGCGGAATCATCATACCGATGTTCGCCGCCTACGTCGGTGCCTACAGCGACACCCTGGTCAAGCCGGACCAGGTCGCATCGAACTGGCGCAACGACGGCCATAGGATCGGCGAGCGCTGGTGGTTCTCCTGACCTGACCCGACGTGCCCCCGGCCGGTCTCCACGACCGCGTCGGGGGCATTTTCTTGCCGCGGGCATGCGCCGACCGAAGTGACAGCAAGGGAATTCGATGTCTCACATTGCCAACATGATCCTGAAGCGCATTGCGCTCGGCATCCTGACGCTCTTCGTCGTGTCGCTCATCATCTTCCTTGCCACCGAGCTCCTGCCCGGGAACTTCGCCCAGGAAATCCTGGGCCAGTCGGCAACCCCTGAAACCGTGGCGGCGCTCAGGCGGCAGCTGGGCCTGGACCAGCCGATGCACGTGCGATACGCAGGCTGGCTCATGGATGTCCTCCGGGGAGACTTTGGAGAGTCACTTGCCAACGGCATGGCGGTGTCCGACCTCATCGGACGGCGCCTTGGCAACACGCTCTACCTGGCTCTCTATGCCGCCGCCATCGCCGTCCCCCTCTCGCTGGCGCTTGGCATTCTCGCCGCCTTGTTCAGGAACTCCTTCTTCGACCGCTTCGCGAACGCATCCGCCCTGACCTCGATCTCGTTCCCGGAGTTCTTCGTGGCCTACATCCTGATCTTTCTTCTCGCGGGCGCCGGGGGCGCCTTCCCGTCAATGGCCAACTTCCGGGGCGATCCGAGCTTCGGCGAGTACCTGTATCGCGCCTTCCTTCCGGCCTTCACGCTGACCCTCGTCGTGACCGCGCACATGATGCGGATGACGCGTGCGGCGATCATCAATCTCCTGGCCTCGCCTTACATCGAAATGGCGCAACTCAAGGGCATGAACCCGATGCGGGTGATCGTGAAGCACGCGCTTCCAAACGCGCTCGCCCCCATCATCAACGTGATCGCGCTGAACCTCGCCTACCTGATCACTGGCGTCGTGGTCGTGGAAGTGGTCTTTGTCTATCCCGGCCTGGGCCAGCTGATGGTCGACAGCGTTGCGGCACGCGACATGCCGGTCGTGCAGGGAGTCGCCCTGGTCTTCGCGGCAGCCTACGTGTTCCTGAACCTTGCGGCCGACGTGCTTGCGACCCTGTCGAATCCCCGCCTCGTGCACGGACGATAGGAGGCGGGCATGGGACTCATCACCGGAATGTTCTGGCTCGCCGTCGCCATCGTCCTCGGCCTCGCAGCCGGCTGGATCTTTCGCGTGGCCGTCGTTGCGGCGAGCCCCAGGCCGATCGCCCGAGAACTGCGCACGGCACCCCTCACGGCAAGCTTCGGCATGCTGGTCATCCTGATCTACATCGTTGTCGCCGTCTTTGCGCCCCTTGTCGCGCCCTTTCCGGAAACCGAGGTTGTCGGAACCGAGTACCAGCCCTGGGACGACGTGCACGTCCTCGGCACCGACAACCTGGGCCGCGACATGCTGTCGCGGCTCATATTCGCGGCGCGGAACACTGTCGGAATCGCCTTCATCACGACGGCGCTTGCTTTCATCCTGGGCGTCATGACGGGCCTCCTCGCCGCCTCGGTCGGCGGATGGGTCGACCAGGTGCTGAGCCGCGCGGTCGACGTGTTGATGGCGATCCCCGCCCTCATATTCGCGCTCCTGCTGCTGACAATCGTCGGCACCTCGATCGTCAACATGATTCTCGTGATCGCGCTGATCGACAGCACGCGCGTGTTCCGGCTCGCGCGCGCCGTCGCCATGAACATCGTGGTCATGGACTATGTCGAGGCTGCCAGGCTTCGGGGCGAGGGACTCCTGCGCCTCAACATCCGGGAAATCCTGCCGAACGCCATGGCGCCGCTCGTGGCGGAGTTCGGCCTTCGCTTCTGCTTCGTCTTCCTGATGATTTCCGCGCTCAGCTTCCTGGGCCTCGGAATTCAGCCGCCCACGGCGGACTGGGGGTCCATGGTGAAGGACAACGCCACGCTCATCTCGTTCGGAGACATCACCCCGCTCCTGCCTGCGGGCGCGATTGCGCTCCTGACCGTCTGCGTGAACTTCGTCGTGGACTGGCAGCTGCACCGCGCAAGCGGGCTGAAGGAGTAACGCCATGCTGGATGCGAACGACATCCTTCTTTCCATGAAGGGCCTGCACATCGAGGGCCGCACGGACGAGGAGTGGATCGAGATCGTCAAGGGCGTGGACCTGGAGCTGAGCAAAGGGGAGGTTCTCGGCCTCATTGGCGAATCCGGTGCGGGCAAGTCCACGATCGGCCTCGCCGCCATGGGCTTTGCGCGTGACGGATGCCGCATCTCGGGCGGCGAAATCACGTTCGACGGAATCAACATGCGCACGGCCAGCGAGGCAACGAAGCGCGGCCTGCGCGGACGCCGCATCGCCTACGTGGCGCAGTCGGCCGCTGCCAGCTTCAATCCTGCACACAAGCTGATCGACCAGTACAGCGAAGGTCCGGTCAAGCACGGCGTCATGAGCCGCGAAGAGGCGGAAAGCGACGCGACGGACCTCTATCGCCGCATGCAGCTGCCCGACCCGGACAGCATAGGATTCCGGTATCCCCACCAGGTTTCGGGCGGCCAGCTCCAGCGGGCCATGACGGCGATGGCCATGGCCTGCCGTCCGGACCTGATCATCTTTGACGAGCCGACGACCGCGCTGGACGTCACCACGCAGATCGAGGTTCTTGCGGCCATTCGCGACATCGTCGAGCAGTTCGACACGGCCGCGCTCTACATCACCCACGATCTCGCGGTCGTCGCCCAGATGGCCGACAGGATCAAGGTCCTGCTGAAGGGCGAGGAGGTCGAGGAGTCTGACACGCGATCCATGCTAGCGAGCCCCACCCAGGACTACACCAAGTCCCTTTGGGCCGTTCGAACGCATGCGCGTCCTGAGCAGCCGCCCGTGATCGAGGGCAAGCCCGTCCTTTCAGTCCGGAACGTGACCGCAGGATATGGCGCCGTCGACGTGCTTAAGGACGTCAGCTTTGACATCCATCCCCGGCGCACCGTGGCCGTCGTTGGTGAATCCGGCTCCGGAAAGTCCACGACGGCTCGGGTCATCACGGGTCTTCTGCCGCCACGGCGCGGCGAGGTGCTGTTCAATGGCGAAGCGCTTCCGCCCGACTTCCGCCGACGCACCCGCGACCAATTGAGACAGGCGCAGATGATCTACCAGATGGCAGACACGGCGCTCAATCCGAAACTGAAGATCCGTGAACTCGTCGGTCGGCCCGCCCAGATGTATCTCGGTCTTCGCGGCAAGGCTCTGGAGGAACGAATCCGGGAACTGCTCTCCCTCATCGAGATGGAGCCGGGCGACTACATCGACCGCCTTCCGTCCGAACTCTCCGGCGGACAGAAGCAGCGGATTGGCATCGCGCGCGCACTCGCCGCCGAACCTCAGTTCATCATCTGCGACGAGGTGACGTCGGCACTTGACCAGCTGGTTGCCGAAGGCATCCTGAAACTGCTCGACCGGCTTCAGGGAGAATTCGACCTGGCGTACATGTTCATCACCCATGACCTTGCGACGGTGAAGGCCATCGCGGACGAAGTCGTGGTCATGAAGGACGGGGTGGTGGTCGAAATGGGCCCGAAGTCCGAGATGTTCCAGCCGCCTCACGACCCCTACACCGAATTGCTCCTGTCCTCGGTTCCCGAGATGGATCCGGACTGGCTTACCGGACTTCTCGAGGCGCGCGCGACAGCGGCCGACAACTGAACCATACGTCACCCCCGTCTTTCCGGGCAGGCGTCACCAAAGGCAGGCAGACGATCACGGACCTTCTTGACTCCTCGTATCCTCGACATTCCGTCAAGCGGCTGTTCCCGGCGATCGGCAGTGCAGAGCTGATGGCCAATGCGCAGGTTGGCAAGCCCAGATCGGTCTCCGTGGCAAGACGGCGCACGCAGGAATCCGCCCAGCATTGCCGCGCATGCCGTGAGCCTTCCGAACATGGCCCGACCTGTTGAGTGAGGCGCCCTTCCGTAATGGGGCCCCCACCGTCAAGCACAAGATTCCTGTGCCTGAGCGGCCACGAAGCCCGAACCAAACAGTACTGTCCCGGCGCCGGCGGCAAGGGCACGCGGCGTTCATGCCGGGAGCGGCGTTGGCTTTGTCCAATCCGGTCCCCGAGTGTCAATCTCAACAGCGTGCTCGAACGCGACAGCGCGGTTCGGCAACGAGGCGCGGCACGACATCATCGGGGACCGCGTCCCGGCAAGGGGACGTCCGTGGACGGGCTGCCTCAGGGGGCGGTGCCCGCTCCTTTCCTCTTCGTCACGGGCTGCGGATCCGGTGCAGCCATGCTCATGCCGGAACGGGCGACGTCGCCGACTCCCGGATGAAGCGGAACTCCGTCCCGTCACGCCACATCCGGAGCAGCACCATGGCCATGCGCCGGGCCAGCGCGGTCGTGGCGCGCTTCCGGCCACGCCTCCCCGCGACGCGCAGCGCCCAGGACTTCAGCCAGTTCATTTTCCTGCTGGCGTGCAGCATCACCGTCGCGGCCTGGAACAGCGCCGTGCGCAGCGCGACGTCGCCGGTCCTCGTGATCCCGCCGGAGACGTCCCGTTCCCCCGACTGGCTCCGTTTCGGCGTCAGCCCCGCCCAGGCGCCGATGTCCCTCGTCCTTCGGAACCGGGTCGGGTCGTCGACCGCAGTGACGAAGGCCATCGCCGTTACCGGGCCCACGCCGGGCATCGTCATCAGCAGACGGCAGGTGGCGTCCGACCGGGCGAAGCTCCTGACTTTCTTCGTCATCATGGCCAGTTCGTCGCGCATCCGTGCGCGCAGCCGCAGGATCGGCGCGACCGCGTCCGACAGCATCGCGTTGTCCGCGGTCAGTTCCCGCACCCGCTCCTCCCAGCGGCCCTTCGAGACACGGCCGAGCTTCAGCCCGAAGTTGCGAAGGATGCCGCGCACGGAGAGCTCAAGCCGCGTGAGGCCTTCCACCAGCGCGCTGCGCGAGGTCAGCAGGGCCCGCTTCTCCTGGGACGCGACCGACCTGGCCCGTGCACCGGCTGGAACCACCCCATCCGCAGCAATTGCGCGATGCCTTCTTCGTCCCGCCGGTCCGTCTTGACCGGGGCCGCCTTCAGCGAGGCCTTCACGCGCCTCGTCTCCATGAGCACCGTCTCGAAGCCGGCCTCGCTCAACCCCCTGTGAAGCCACTGCGACAGGGGGCCGGCCTCCAGGCCGACCGCAACGACGCTGCCGGGCAGCCCGCGAATGTGCTCGACGAGCGATCCGGGATCGGAAGGCACCTTCGCCTCGTTCACGGTCTCTCCATTGACGTTGAGCGCGCAAACCGACGTGCTTGCCAGCGACACGTCCAGTCCGACAAAGATTTCAATTGTCGTTGTCCTTTCCATTTCAAAGTGATCGGGAAGCCTTCCTTCCGGAACACCTCCGCCACTCACAATAGCACATGTTGTGCGTGCCAGGGGCAACGAACTAGACCGGCCACCTTCCCACTTTCCGACCAAGACCGGCGCCGGTGCGAATCGCCGCCCCATTACGGCATCTCAGGAGATTGGCGATCGGCCTCATCCTCGGGCGGGGCAAGCCGGTCGCGCCGACGATCAGGGAGTTGAACCGGAAACCGCGTCTCGTGCTCGACTGGCTCAGGCTCAGCCGGAATACGCAGCCACGCGCGAAGCTCGCCGCGTAGCCCAGCAACCGGCCACGCCGGATCAGGTCGAAAGAGCCTGCCTGGCAGCGCCAGGCGGGCCAATCGGCATGTCCGCAATCATGCGCAGGGCGGGAATCCGGGGGCCAAGTCACGGAATTGCCGCCGAAACTGCCGAATCAGATGCAGGATGAATTGCCGGGTCGCCAAACGCCCTCGTCAAGGCTCGCGGAGAAAAAATCAGCCGTGCTCATGTACTCTGTTTCGGTTTACAAGTTAGAAAAAAAATGATAGAATTGTAAACTGATAGGAGGGATCAAGCCCATGATCGGTCACAGGCTACGGATCGCTCGTGCCGCTGCCAATCTCTCACTGCGCGATCTGTCGGCGCAGATCGATGGAATGGTCACGGCTCAAGCGATTGGAAACTACGAACGCAATGAAGACATGCCCCGCTCGGGTGTGCTGCTCGCTCTGGCGGACGCACTGAACGTCACGGAAGAGTACTTGCTCAGCGACGACGAACTGGTTCTGGAGGGCGTCGAGTTCCGGAAGAAGCCGAACACGACGGCGCGCGAGGAGGCCGTGATCGAGGCGAACTCCATCCACCTTGTGGAACGTTATCTCGCCATCGAGGACTTGCTTCATCTGAAGAGTGTTGACTGGGAGAAGCCGCGAAGCGCGCCGCACCCCGTAAGCGAAATTCGCGATGCGGAAGACGCCGCGAGATCGGTGCGCGAGGATTGGGGGTTGGGCAATGATCCGATCCCGCAACTCGCGGAACTGCTCGAGGAACGCGGAATCAAGGTGCTCTCCCTGGCTCTTCAGAACATCGACGGCCTTGCGGCGAAGGTCCGGCGCAAAGACCACGCGGCCGCCAGGGTTGTCGTCGTGAAGTGCGACGCCTGGTCAGAGCGTAAGCGGTTCACGCTCGCGCATGAACTTGGACACATGGTGATCGATCCGGCTTCCGAGATGAGCGACGGCGAAATCGAAAAGGCAGCGCACAGGTTCGCTGGCGCTTTCCTGATACCGGCCGACTCCCTGCGCGCGGAAATGGGGTCCAGCCGTTCATCGGTTTCAATCGGCGAGCTCGTTGGATTGAAGGATCGTTTTGGTGTCTCGATCCAGGCGATCGTCTATCGTTGCACGGATCTGGGCATCCTGAGTCAGAGCGCATTCGTGCGTCTCTTCAAGCTCTTCAACCGGCACGGCTGGCGCAAACCGCCTTATGCTGAACCCGGGGCCATTCCGCCGGAAAGGGAAGAGCCGAGGCGATTTGAGCGCCTGTGTTACAGGGCCCTTTCCGAGAACTTGATTGGGGAACCGAGAGCCGCGGAACTGCTGGGAATCTCGGTGCGCGAACTTGGTGCCAGACTGGATAGCGCGGTTCAGTAGCGGTGGAAGTCCTCGTTTCGGACACGTCGGTGATCATCGATCTCGATCGGGGCGACCTTCTCGATCAATTGTTCGGCCTGCCCTACGAGCTTTGCGTTCCTGACCTGCTGTACAAGAAAGAGCTCGCAGGCGAACTTGGGGATCGACTTCAGGCGTTAGGTCTCAATGTTGTCGAACTGACTCCAGAGGAACTGACGAGAGCTACAACTCTGCGTCGTCAGATCAAGGTGCTTTCGACGCCAGACACATTTGCATTTGCATTTGCATTTGCACTCGCGCAGGCGCGGCGCTGGACCTTGCTGACCGGGGACCGCGCTCTTCGTGATCTTTGTGTCGAGCAGGGCGTCAAGATGCACGGCGTGCTATGGGTCATTTCTGAACTCAACCGGGTCGGCGTGACTGATGCCGGGGTTCTTCACGCAGCACTGACCGCCATCCACGCGCATCCGAGATGTCGCCTGCCAACCGTGGAAGTCCGGCGCATTCTCGTTGCACTCGGCGGCAACAGATCATGACGCGAACCCAAAGCAGGCGAGATTGGATGCAGATTGATTTTCTGATCTTCACGCTGCCTGGCTGCGTGCTTTCTGCGCTCTTTGTCATCTCAAGCCCCGGCAAGTCCTGCAAGTTCGGCAAGTCAATCGTTGGCAGAAACGTCTCCTTCGTCGCAAGGGCATGCGGCTTATCTTGTCGCGCTCGTGCCGCTCTGAACCCTGCGCCGAAATCAAGCGAAGCGGGGCCGCACAAGTGACCTCCCCCTGCCCTTGCAGTCAACTCCCTGTTACGCTGGGTATTGCAACCTAAACGCTGTTGCCGGGAGAAGTTGCCGACGTCCCCTGGGACGAAAGCCCCAGCCGTTCCGCCCGATCAAGGAGCGACTTGACGGAGGACGGATACCAGGTCGCGCGTCCACGAGGCGTCGGCACGCGCATCTCCTCGAGCATGTCGCACATCTCCTGCAGGGTGACGTCCGGACGAGACGCCCGCATCGCGGCCACCAGCGTCGGCAGGCGGTCGTCCTTCCGCCGTGCGGTTGCCCGTTCCAGGATAACCTCGGGCAGCAGCCCCTCGGCAACGTAGGCCCTGCTTCCAGGGATCCGGTGTCGGAGGCGATTCCGAACAGGGCTTCGCGGGCTGCGGCGGGCAGAAGGCGTCGTGATGTCATGGCATGTCTCCAAAATGCTGTTGCACGTTGCGGGACGCCACATGGCATGGAGATGATTAAGGAGACAGATTGGGAGCCCCGGATGAGCGAAAGCCGGACCCTTCGGGAAGCATCCCGCAAATGAACGGCAAGGAGACGGGCCACGCCGCCCGGAAAGGTGACATCCTCGGCTACGCGCGCGTCTCGACGGCCGATCAGGACGCATCCGGCCAGAAGGACCGCCTCGCGGACGCCGGCGCCATCCGCGTCATCACGGACGTCGCTTCTGGCGCACGCGCCAAGCACCCGGCCCTGGCCAAGCTGATCGATCATGCGCGGCCCGGCGACATCCTTTGCGTCACGCGCCTCGACCGGCTCGGGCGCTCGCTGAAGGATCTGCTCGAGATCGTCGAGGCCCTCAAGGAGCGCGGCATTCACCTGGCCAGCATCGAGGAGGACGTCGACACGTCATCCGCCGCCGGCGAGATGGTCTTCCACGTCTTCGGAGCGATCGCGCACTTCGAGCGACGGCTGGTCGCGGAACGCACCCGGAACGGCATCGCGGCGGCCAGGAAGCGCGGCAAGACGCCGGGACGTCCGCCGCTCCCCGGGGTGAAGGTTTCCGCGGCGGAAAAGCTCATCAAGGCCGGAATGACGCCCGGCCAGGCCGCAAGGCAGCTGAACATAGGCAGGGCAACGGCTTACACGATCGCGCAGTCGCTCCGATGATCCCGGATGTACCCTATCTGTTCCCCCTTGGGGTAATTCAGCGTACAAGTCATGCGAAACGGGAATGTTCCCGTTTTCGGATAAAGGAAACCAAATTGCTATGGGAACCCGGTGTCTCAAGTGCCTGTCATGAGACGCCAATTGCCCTGATCAGGTTCACATAATTCTCTGCCCCACTCCTCTCCGTTTTGACACTGACGGGAGACAGATCATGCCGTCGAAAGAACTCAGGCCGCGATTGCCCGACGTGGTTTCGGAGCGAATTTCCCGTTGTCCGGCACCACGTTGAACATCTGGAAGGCCTTGCCCCTTCGGACTGGAAGATCGGCACAGTGACCGTCACGGCAAGGCGCATTGCGGTCTGGCTGGCAGCCAGCGGGCTGGATCTCGACATCCGCCTCCTTGGTGGCTGGGGCACCAGAGCCTCCAAACCACGGGGATGTACCATCGCACGTGTCCTGCCGAGACACTGGGCGCTCTCTCGGAGCGGCGTTTGCCAGGTTTCGGCAAGGGACGCTTCACGGGAGTGAAGGACGAGCTGACCGCGATGCTTGCAAGCGTCTGAGCCCGAATCTTATGTGAACCTGATCAGGGCAATTGGCGTCTCATGACAGGCACTTGAGACACCGGGTTCCCATATCAATTGGGAGCCACTTTAGGACCGGATAGATGGCACACTACCTGCAGCGGACATGCGGCTTGGTAAGGACATGCCCGTATCCTGCCCGTTGACATTTTGAAGAACGCGGTCCATATGAACTCCTAGAAAGACTGAATTGCCGACCCGGTTACGGGCGGCGGGTCCTATGGCCACCATCCGGTGGCCATAGCCACATTTTAGCCCAAAATGAAAATCTGCTTCATAGACGAGGCGGGGGACCTCGGAGAACTGCACAATCCGCCACAGCCAAACGATCAGCCGGTCCTGATCATTGGCGGCCTGAAGGTAGACGCCGCCGAACTCCAAGCTCTCACCGGCGAATTCCTGTCCCTCAAGCACCGGTACTTCCCCAACCTGCCCTATCCATCGGGAGGCCCCTTGGACTGCATCCTGCCCGAGATCAAGGGGGCTGACCTTTGAAGGAATGCGACCCGGGGAAACGCGCGGCAGCGGTTGCACGCCATGAGCTTCCTCGACCGCATTGTCGGCCTTTTGCAACGTCGCGATGTCAAGCTGATCGCGCGCATCTGGGTGAAGGGCATCGGAATGCCATTTGATGCCACGTCCGTCTACACATCCTCGATACAGGGAATCTGCTCCTTTTTCGATCACTACCTGAACCACACTGGCGACATTGGCGTGTGCATCGCGGACAGCAGGAACAAGTTCAAGAACGTCAACGTTTCCCACTCGATCTTTACTCAGAAGTTCAGCCCTGCAGTACAGGCCTACCCTCGGATAGTCGAACTGCCGACGTTCGGACACAGCGACAATTACGCCGGCCTTCAGCTATGCGACATCGTGTGCTCCGCATTGCTCTTTCCCGTCGCCTGCTTCGCATACTGCGCCGGCCATGTGCACAACGTCTATGTGCAGCCTGCCGCCGCGAACCTTCGGGACCGCAACGGCAGCCAGTTCAAGGCTCTCCAGTTCCGCTTCCGGGATCCCGCCACAGCGGCGGGCTCGTGGTCGCTGACGCCTTGGGCCACCGCAGCGGTTCCCTGATGTTTCAGCCGTAGGCTTGCCCGACGGACCCGCGCCAAGATCGTGCGACGTTCGCTATTTCCGGACCGATGCGCGAGGATTGCCGGCCATGTTCAGCGGACCAAAGCCCTGCAGGAAAGTAACTCCCGGCCATCTCATGCACCGCGGGCCGTGTCAGGCCCGCACGACGTCGGACGAAGCGGCAGCTGCGACATTTGCGGGCCCTGCCAGCACGCCATCTGCGTCGGATAACCGGATCCTCATGGCTCCTCCCGCAAAGGAAAAGCCCCAAGCTTTCTGCACATGCTCAGGATACGTGAGCGGGCGCACTTGCTTGGGGCGGATAATGATGCAGGCTAGTGTCTGCCACATCAAAAATCAAGTCCCTTCCGCACTGGACGCTGCGGAGAAAGTGGCGCCTGGCCCCCGGGAATTTCCGCAATTGACATTGTCGTCAGTCTGCCCAGCCCTCGCGCCCAGCGAGACATTCCTCGCCTGGTCGAGCCGGTCGACGGCGTGGAGAATCTGCATGGTGTCATATTCTTCCCGCAAACGCTCAAGGACTTCACGGTCCACGAGGCCAAAGTCAGTCTGCTTCGTCGGCATGGCGATCCTTTCTTGACATCACCCCTTAGGGTTCCCGCGCTGACCGGAACCCGGTGCCCAGTGTGCGGTTGCCTGCCATAGTCCTAAGAGCTATAGATCAAGACAGGCGAGTTTCGCAGAAGGAGTTACCCGATGCGCGATCTTGCAACAGGAATACTGTCCAAGGAAGCAAGGAAATTCAGGATCCTCGATCAGAAATTCATTGAAGCAGCGCAACGAGCACGCGACGGCATGGCGTACGCAGACCTGGGCGGCGGTGTCTACAAGGAGCGCATAGCGAGAAAGGGCCAAGGCCGCTCGCGTGGGTTCCGCACTGTCCTCTGCCTGCGGCAGGACGGCGACGCGCTGTTCTTTGCAATTTTTGCAAAGAAGCGGAAGGAAAACCTGAACGACGAGGAGTTGAAGACGGCGCAAAGGATCGCTGCGGAGTTTCGAGCATTCAGCGAGCAGGACATCCAGGCCGCGATTGACGCGGGGAAGTTCCGGGAGATCCAGAAGGGAGGTGCTGATGCCCTGACAGAACGAGACCACAAAACGTGATCGAACGCATGTGACTTACATCTTGACAGAAGCGAGTGACCTAAATGACCGACGCGAACAATGCAGGAAAGCAGTACAAGTCCGAGGTTATGGCGCAAATGCACGCCGCAGCCCAAGACATGAGAGACCTGGATCTCATTTCGAAGAAAACCATGGCGGAGTTCGACGAGCTCTGCCTCACTCCGATCAAGGCCATGACTCCCGAAGAAATCCGCGAACTTCGACTTGGCGAGGCTGCAAGCCAGACGGTCTTTGCACGTCATCTGAATGTCTCGCCGGGGCTGGTGAGCAAGTGGGAGCGTGGGGAAAAGCGGCCTGGAGGACCGTCTGCGAAGCTTCTCGCTCTCGTGAAGGCAAAGGGACTTGACGCCGTCGCGTGACGCCTTGCAGTTTTGTGTCAGTGCGATGCCTTGACCTCGATAGCCACTGCCTCATTGAGGTTAAGCGCCTCAAGCGCCACTGCCTGCCCGACTGCCCTGTAGAACCGTCGACTCCAT
Source organism: Boseongicola sp. (assembly GCA_028824715.1). Lineage (GTDB taxonomy): Bacteria > Pseudomonadota > Alphaproteobacteria > Rhodobacterales > Rhodobacteraceae > JAJEFO01. The sequence goes on from JAPPCV010000053.1 coordinate 82,077, forward strand.
GCAACGCCGCAATTCCACTTTGACAAGTTGCATTCAAAGGCCAGTTTGAAAAACAATAGGAATCTGAATGCTCGCCCCTTTGAGTTGCCGCCTCACGCGCTTCCTTGTCGTTCTGTTCAAGTCGTCGCAGGAAACCACGAGACGGACATGCACCTTTGTGCCTAAGCAGAACCGGAATCGCCAATAGAGTGATGGAATTCAACATGGAAAGTGAAACCTGACGGACGGGGAACTAGGGTTTGTCGAGAAAGCCTTGCGCCTGACGGACCTGGATCTCCTCGGCAATCCAATCGATCATTGATGTCCATGAAATCTGACGACATTCTCGACGCTTAACCTAAGGTCTGCCCCGGTCTGTACGACTGTTCGATAGACGACGACGCTCACGCGGGCCTCTTGAAGGTCGAGAAGACCACGCGGGGAGTTCGAGCGCGACGTTCACCGCGCGGAACCCGATCCCGGGGCACCAACATCAGCAACGCCGTGAAGCCACAGCCATCCGCGTCATCGATCGAATGGATGGCCTGTCAGCGGGACGATGACTTGTTTGCCGCCTCGTTGACCATTGCCGAGATTCGGCGCGGCATTCAGGAACTGCCAGATGGCAGGATGAGAGATGCCCTGGAAGCCTGGTTCACGGGCAACGAAGGACCACAATCCCTGTTCGCGGGGCGAATACCGTCGTTTGACGACAGTGCCGGCGTGATCTGGGCGCGCTTGATGACGGAGGGAAAGGCCACGGGCCGCCCGCGCAGCGCCCTCGACATGATCCTTGCAGCGGTGGCAGGAGCGAACGACTGCATGATGGTGACGGATAACGAAAGGGATTTCTGGGGGCTTCAGTTCTTCAATCCCTTGCGTAGCCAAGCTGGGGCGGAAGAGCAAAGACGAGACAATGTCGCGGCCTCCGTTACACAAATTGTCGTCTTGAACTGGGTTGATCCAGCCGCCTGCGGCTGAACGGCAGGTCATCCCTGCCTGTCCGGGTGGGCCTCGGCAAAGGCGGGCAGGCGATCACATGCCTCCCTGACACCGCGTATCCTTGGCATTTCGTCGAGCGGAATTCCCCAGCGATCAGCATTGTAGAGTTGAGGTACAAGGCACAGATCGGCAAGCCCGAGACGGTCTCCGGTGCAGAACGGCGCCTGTTCGAAGCCGCCCAGCATTGCCTCGAATGCCGTCAGGCCCTTGCCAATGAATTCCTGCATCCACTCGGTCCGCGCCGGTTCTTCGCCGCCGGTCGCACGGTTCGAGACAGAAAGATTGCAGACCGGATGCAGGTCAACGGCAATCACCATGGCAAGCCCCATGGCGCGGGCACGCCGGACCGGATCGTCGGGAACCAGGGCGAGTCCACGAGTGGAATCAAGGTATTCGAGAATCGCCAACGACTGGATGAATCTATGCCCGTCAATGTCCAGCACCGGCACGAAGCCCTGCGGACTCCGCGCCAGATGCTCCGGCGCTGACTGCTCATCTTCGAGCAAGTTCACCATCACTTGCTCGTAGCTCAGACCTGCCAGGTTCAGCGCGATTCGCACCCGGTAGCTCGCGGTGCTTCTCGGGTAGTCGTAGAGGACGATTGCACTCACTTCGCAGCCTCGATGGCGGCCGCAAGCGTATCGGGATCTCCTATCTGGTTGGCAAGAACAAGTACAAGGCGCGCATTCAATTCCACGCTCTCCTTGTCACTCAATCCCTCGTGGGCCTTCAGGAGTGCCTCGTAGAAGCCATCCGGATCGGACATGTTCGGTTCCAGGTTGAGTGTCATTCGCCCCCCTTTCCGACGGCGTTCCGGATGGCCGTTCGTATGCCGTTCAGGTCGAGCTCCGGCCACCTGGCCAAGACATGCTGGTCCGGACGAACGAGATACGCGGCGCGGGAGGCCTCTCCCAGATACCTCTCCCTGAGCGTATCGCCGACAGACGCATCGTCCAAAGCAAGACCCACCACGGAAATCCCGTCCAATCGGGAGGCCTCGGGAACGTCAAGACAAAGGCCAAGAAGCGTGAACTCTCCTCCGAGCAGGTCCAGAAGGTACCCGTCATCCACCGGCGCGTCGGGCGCCGGCGCTCCAGGCCGCGACCGCGCGGGCTGGCCGAGCATGTCGGGCCCGAATCCCGGCAGTCCGCCATACGTGCAAGGGACGCTCAGGCGACCGGAATTCACCAGCGGGCGCGCGAAGGGGTGCCGTGCCGCCAAGTTCAGCACCGCGTCTCGAAATATCCGCGAGATCTCGGACTTTGGCGTCAGGAAATCCGTCGAGCGTGTCGAGTTCAGGATGTTCTCGTCCGCCGCCTGGATGCGTTCGGCGTCGTAGCTGTCGAGAAGCGTCTCGGGGGCCAATCCCCGCAGCACCAGGTCCAGCTTCCACGCCAGGTTCTCGGCATCCTGCACTCCGGAATTCGCCCCGCGCGCGCCGTAGGGCGACACCTGATGGGCGCTGTCGCCGGCAAACAGCACCCGGCCATGGCGGAACCGCTCCATCCTGCGGCACTGGAACGTGTAGATCGAGCTCCACACGAGTTCGTACTCCACGCCCTCGCCGAGCATGGCGTCGACGCGCGCAAGGATGTTCTCCTCCTTCAGCTCCTTCTCACGATCGATGTCCCATCCAATCTGGAAATCGATCCGCCAGATGTCATCCGGCTGCCTGTGGAGCAGTGCCGAATCGCCCGACCTGAACCAGGGCTCGAACCAGAACCAGCGCTCGGTCGGAAAATCCGCCGTCATCCTGACGTCGGCGATGAGGAAATTGTCCTCGAACACGCGTCCCTTGAACCCAAGTCCGAGCATGTTGCGCACGGGCGAACGCGCCCCGTCACATGCGATCAGCCAGTCCGCTTCCAGATTGTAGGCGCCCTCCGGCGTCATCACTTCGATGCCTATGCCGTCCAGTCTTGCCTCGATCGCATCGACCCGGTTGCCGCCGCGAATCTCGATCTCCGCACCGTCCGCGCGCGCATGCTCGATGGCTTCGAACAGGAACTTCTCGAACTGGACCTGGCTGAGATTGATGAAGGCGGGATACCTGTGCCCTTCCTCCGGCAAGAGGTCGAAGCTGTAGATCTCGTCCCTGTCGCGGAATACCCGGCCCTTCTGCCAGATCACGCCCCGTTCCAGCATCCCGGGACCAGGGCCCAGCCGGTGCGCGATCTCGAGAGTGCGCTTGGAAAAGCAGATCGCGCGACTCCCCATGCCCACGCCTTCGTGATCGTCCAGAACCACCACCCGATGCCCCTTCCGGCCCAGGTCGAGCGCCGCGGCAAGCCCGGTCGGTCCGCCGCCGGCGATCACCACCGGGTGGCGCACCGGAGTGGCCGCGTCCTGATCGCCGGACCGGAGATAGGGATAAAGCCGGAGCGCAACCGGATAGCGGTCCTGAAGCGTCACGACAGGGATTCCCGAATGCAGTCCTGCGCGATCGGCGCACGCTCCCACTCAAGGAAGAAGTCGTCCAGCTGCGGTGGCTTGATCCCCGCTTCGCCCACCTGAACGTGAGCCTGTCCCCGGTGATGAACCTGATGCTGGAACAGATGCGGCAGAAGCGCGCCGATCCTTTCCTGGGTCTGTGCGCCCGGGCGCTCGACGGCCATGCAGCGGTCGAGATCGATGTCGCCATCGCAGAAATTCATCAGCTCCATGTCCAGCCTGGACTGTTCCTCGGCAAGCGCGCTCACGTTCTCGATGTCGGGCAAGGCGTAGACGGCGCGGCCAATGCCGGTTCCCTT
>JAPPCV010000067.1 GCA_028824715.1 Boseongicola sp.
TACCTGCCGACCATGAGGGCGACATACAGACGGCAGACGCCTATTGCAACAAAAGACGCGCATTCACCTGTCGCCTGAACGCGACAGTCCCCTGCGCGAGTTCTATGGGACGGAAATGGGGAGCAGATCGACAATCCGGAAGCGGGCTCAAATTGGAACGAGCCCGGCGCGCTTGCGTTCAATTTCCATGCTGGATTCAAGGCCGTGCCCCTTGATCAGTTCTTGGAAGACCTCGAAATCGCAAAGCGCAAGTTGGTCGACGTTGTCTCGGGGCAATCTGTTTGACAGTTGTACGGCGCACCTTGGGGCTGGAAGCACACCATGGACCAAGTGATCCAGTTCAATTCGTCTTCGCCGTATGCCAGCGCGTGAGCGCGCAAGCGGAAATCGGAGCGGCAGAACGATATCGGGTGATGGAGACCTCCGACAACGGACTTGCTGCGCAATTGCCCCGTCAGACCGTGGCTCGCTGGACCCTCCGTTGCGCGTCGGATCGGACCAATGCCGGGAGCGGCTCGGCGTTGCCGTGGGTTCAGCCTAGTCGTGGCGACCGGAGGACCCGATTGGAACTGCGGTCCAAGCCCTGAAACCTTCAGTTGCCAGTCAGAGATCGTTTCTCGGAGTCGACAAAGAATCAGCCTGCGTGTAGAGCGCTGAAACTTGATCGCAGGAGACGACCGATGCACGACATTCGCGCAATTCGCGAAGACCCCTCCGCATTCGATGCCGCGATGGCTCGTCGGGGATTGTCTGGTGCATCGTCGGAAGTCCTTGCGATCGACAAGGTGCGGCGTGCCAGAATTGCTGCGGCGGAGTACGCTCAGGCTGATCGAAATGCGGCGACAAAGGAAGTCGCCGCAGCATTGGACAAAGGCGACAATGCAAAGTTCGAACGCCTGCGATCCCTCGTCGCGGAGAAAAAGGACGAGATCGCGCGACTCGAATCCGAAGCCGCGGCGGAAGATGCGCGGCTGCAGGACCTGCTGCTGACCCTGCCAAACCTGCCGTATGACGACGTGCCGCAAGGGTCCGACGAGGGTGACAACCTGGAGTTGCATCGCTGGGGCGAGCCGCCCGCATTCGACTTCGACCCCGTCGAGCATTTCGACATAGCAGGTGTCAAGCCAGGAATGGACTTCGAAACGGCGGCCAAGCTTTCCGGAAGCCGGTTCGTCATTCTCCGCGAGGCGGTCGCTCGGGTGCACCGGGCCTTGGCCCAAATGATGCTCGACATCCACACGTCAGAAAACGGCCTCACCGAGACCGTGACCCCGGTGCTCGTGCGCGACGGACCCATGATCGGGACAAACCAGCTGCCCAAGTTCGCAGGGGACAGCTATGCCACCCGCGAAGGACTGTGGCTGATCCCGACATCGGAAGTGACGCTCACCAACATGGTGCGCGAGAGCATTCTTGATGCCGATGCCCTCCCGATCCGCTTAACGGCACATACCCTGTGTTTCCGGTCAGAAGCTGGAGCCGCCGGCAAGGACACCGCGGGCATGCTCCGTCAGCACCAGTTCGAGAAGGTCGAAATGGTGTCCATCGTGCATCCGGACGCGTCGGAAGAGGAGCAAAGACGGATGCTCCGCTGTGCCGAGGGAATTCTGGAACGCCTTGGCCTGGCCTACCGCACGGTCTCGCTTTGCACCGGCGATCTCGGATTCGGCGCTCGGCGAACCTTCGACGTCGAAGTCTGGCTGCCCGGACAGGAAAGGTACCGCGAAATTTCCTCGGTCTCGACCTGCGGCGATTTCCAGGCACGAAGAATGAACGCGCGGTTTCGCGAAAGAGACGGCAAGCCGGAATACGTTCACACGTTGAACGGTTCCGGCCTTGCAGTCGGACGGGCGTTGATCGCCGTTCTCGAGAATGGCCAGACGGCCGACGGCAGCGTCAAGCTGCCCGAAGGTTTGCTGCCCTGGCTGGGAGGCGTCACGGCAATCACGCCTGAGGGTTCGCTCGCGTAATTGCGTGGATGCGCGGCTTTTTCGCCGACGGCTCATGCATCTTGCGAATTCAACCTCAGGCCTGATCGGGCAATAGCCTCCTTGCGCGCGTCTCGGTCCATCCCACGCGCTCGCTGCGTCAACCGCGATCCTTGGACGGGCCCGGACAGCGTGGACGAACCGTCTCCCGATCAATCGACCGGATCAAACGCCTCTCGACGAGCCCGGGTCGAGATGCTTGCGGAGCCGTGACGGGCTCGGTTTCTTCCTGTCGCGGTAGGGATTCTTGTGACCCTGACCGCGAAAGGTCAGCCGAACCGGGGTGCCCGGCATGTCGAATTCCTCGCGCAAGGCATTGATCAGATACCGGCGGTAGCTTTCGTTCAGCCTTTGCGGATACGAGCACATGACGACAAATCCTGGTGGCCGGGTTCTGGCCTGGGTGATGTACCGCAATTTCAGGCGACGCCCCCCGGGTGCGGGCGGAGGATGCGCCGCGATCGCCTCCACGAGCCAGCGATTCAGTTCGGCAGTGCCAACTCGGCGATTCCAGACCTCGTACGAACGAACCACGGCATCACGCAATCGATCCATTCCGCTGCCCTTCAAGGCCGAAACCGCCACGAGCGGCGCGCCGCGCAGCTGAGGCAGCAACCGCCCGAACTTTTCGGTCAGTTCGCCGAACCTTGCCTGTCCTTGCCTGACCTGATCCCACTTGTTGACTGCAACCACAACCGCGCGGCCCTCGCGCTCCGCCAGGTCGGCAATGCGGAGATCCTGCTGTTCGAACGGGATTGCGGCGTCGAGGACGACGATCACGACCTCGGCGAACTTGATTGCGCGGAGCCCGTCGCCGACCGACAGTCTCTCGAGCTTGTCCTGCACACGCGCCTTCTTCCGCATGCCAGCCGTATCGAAGACCCGGACGCGCAAGCCGCTCCAGTCAAGGAAGACCGATATCGCATCGCGCGTAATGCCCGCCTCCGGGCCGGCCAGAAGACGGTCTTCGCCCAGCAACCGGTTCACGAGCGTCGACTTCCCGGCGTTCGGCCGACCAACCACCGCTACCTTGAGGAGGAAATCAGGAGCAAGGACGCGCGCTCCGTCATTGCTGCCAACGACATCTGCATCCCTCCCTGTGCCAAGCGTGCCGGCATCCCGTTCCGCCTTGCGAACCAGTTGCTCCAGCTGTGAGCGAAGCTCGTGAATTCCCTCGCCATGTTCGGCCGACAGCGGCAGAGGGTCACCGAATCCGAGAGAGTACGCTTCGAGAAGCCCAGCGTCCCCTGCCCGCCCTTCGGACTTGTTGGCCACAAGAATCACGGCAGCGGCCTTGCGTCGCAAGACGTTCGCAAGAGCCACGTCATCCGGAAGGACGCCGGCACGTGCATCGATCATGAAGAGACATGCATCGGCCGTGGAAATCGCGCGCTCGGTCAGACGCCGCATGCGTCCCTGCAGGCTTTCGTCATGTGCTTCTTCCAATCCGGCCGTGTCCATGACCGTACAGTGCATTCCCGCGAGTCGAGCTTCACCCTCCCGCATGTCCCGCGTCACCCCCGGCTGGTCGTCGACTAGCGCGAGGCGCCTGCCCACGAGGCGATTGAACAGCGTGGACTTGCCCACGTTGGGACGTCCGACAATGGCAAGCTTGAAGGTCATGGGTCATGCGCCCATACGAATCAGCGGAAGGCGTTGAGATGGCCGTCTTCAGTCACAACATACAGGGTTCCGCCAACAACCACGGGACTGCGGGCCGCTCCGGCGGGCAATGCCAGCTGGCCAACCAGTCCGCCTGACACGGGATCGAACCGACGCACCAGGCCGTCATTCGAAGCAAGAAGCAAGTGCCCTCCGGCAAGGACCGGTCCATAGTGCGCAAAGATCGCCTTGCGGCGCGCGATGCGCTCGCGAGTGAAATACGGGAGTTCCTGCGCCCAGATCGCCTCTCCGGTTGCCGCATCCAGTCGCATCAGGCGGTTGTTCTCGGACACGAGGAAGACGGAACCTCCCGCGACCCAAACAGGATTGAGGCCGCCCGCGTCGACATCCCAGATCGACTCGCCCGTGCCTGCGTCAAATGCCGAAGCACGACCAGAATGATTGCCGGCATAGACGACTCCGCCCGCCACAACCGGGGCTGCGGTCAGTTCTGAAAAGTGGCTGAATGCACGCCTGAGTCTCTGGCTCGTGACACTTGCCACCCATGTCTGCGCACCGGAACCGATGTCGGCAGCAACCAACTGGCCGGACGGCAGCGGAAAGACGACTTGCGAACCAGCGATCACGGGTGCCGAGCCGCCTGAAATCCCGCTGTCGCTGGTGGCGCCAATGGCCTGCCACAGAATCCGCCCGTTCTCGGCATCTATGGCCCAACCTACGGCGTTTCGCGTGACCAGGTAGACAACTCCCTCGTACACCGTGGGAGCGCCGGAAACCACTGATTCAAGGTCCTGCACCCAGCGTACGTTGCCCGTCGCAGCTTCCATTGCCGTCAACGTCCCAAAGCCCGAACTTGCAAAGACGGCACCGGCGGCAACGGCAAGGCCACCGCCTGATCCCTCGTCTGCGTTCTCGGAAGCAGGTGTCAAGTCGTGAGCCCACAGCTGTTCTCCCGCCGTCGTGTGTGCCGAAACCCGAGCCCTGCTGTCCAGCGTGTAGACCCGCCCGTCCGCAACCACCGGGTCAGCCGTGATCCGGTGCCGCCGATCATTGCCCTGTCCGATCGCTACGCTCCATGCCAGTGACAGGTCTCGGGAAAGAGCGAGATGAGCGAGGTGATGGCGCACGTTGCCGCCAACATGCGTCCATCCCGCATTCTCCAGGGCTGGCGGGAGGCTCAGAGGCGCGGCGCGGTTCTCAATGGCTTTCTGAGGCGTGCCGGCTATGTCCAGCCGCTCACCCTGCAGCAACTCTTCCCTTTCGCCGCATGCAGCGAGCGCAATCGCGACGAGCATCGGAACGCCAAGTTTCTTCACCATTTGCACCTCGCTGGCCTATCGCTGCGGCCTATGCATCCTCGGGTGTTCCACCCAGGGCCACGATCAGCCACGAAGCACGCCTGCGCAAACCCTCCGTTTGCTCTGCATCTGCAAGTATGCCGTTCAGGGTCTTGATGGCGGTCTCGGTTTGGCCAAGTTCGACTTCGGCAAGGGCACGCTGCTCGATCGCCAAGAGCCTGAACAGGTTGCCAGGCCTTGTGAGCGGCTCAAGACGCGCAATTCGCTCCTCTGGCGCCGCACCCGAGATCATCACGGACTTCAGGACCGCGAGGTCGCGATACACGGAGGGCGCCTCGGCATCGACCGCAATACCCTCCAATGTCGCCAATGCACGCTCGTCCTCGCCAGCATCCATTTCTGCAGCGGCCTGGAACAATCGGACGATTGCGTTCCGGCCTGCGGAATCGCCGTCAATCGCCGCAAGGACCTCGGCTCGGGCTTCCGGCGCATCTTCCGACAGGGCATTCAGCAAGGCGTCGCCGGCTGCTTCGGCTTCCGCCCGGGCCTGGGCCCTTTGCCACTCGAAGACAGCTGCGCCGCCCACGACCAGCACGACGAAAGCGACGGCAATCCAGCCATATTTGCGCATGAGCCGGAAGAGCCTGTCACGACGGACTTCCTCGGTCACTTCGTTGATGAAGGAATCCTGGCTGGACACTGCAAATTCCATCCGTTGCTGCGGTCAGCGCCCTCTTATCGCCTGCCTGCGGAAATGCAAAGAACACTTTCCGGTCAAAAGGTTGAAATCTTGCTGTGGATTGTCGAATTATGTATTTCACGGCAATAAGACTGCCTTGTTGCACAAAGTGGCATGTTTGGCCCAAAGGCCTGCAGCCACGAGGACATGAGAGCCATGCGCCTGCTTCCCGTCTTGACAGCATTCCTGGTGGTCGCGGCACTGTACCTTCTTGTGCTTGAGCGTGACGCAGTCTTGAACTTTGCGGCCGGAAACAGCGCGCAGGCCGTCGCGACGGATGCACTCACCGATGCAGACACTGCAAGCGTCGGACTTTCGGACCATGGCGGCGCGATTTCCGTCGTTGCGTTGCGTTCTGTCGCCCAAACCGTCGACAGCGCCGTGATCCTCCGCGGTCGAACGGAAGCCGCACGACAGGTTGACGTGCGTGCCGAGACATCCGGCAGGGTCATCAGCGAGCCGGCAAGGCGCGGCGCCACGGTGACCGAGGGCGATCTGTTGTGCGTTCTGGACCCGGGCACGCGGCAGGTGGCCCTGGACGAGGCCGAAGCCCGGTTTCGAGAGGCGGAGCTTCGCTTGCCGGAAGCGGAGGCGCGGCTCGTCGAAGCCGAGATCAATGGCCGCGCCGCAGAACGCCTGAACGAGGGCGGTTTCGCTTCCGAGACGCGGGTTGCGCAGACAGCCGCGGCGGTGGAAGCCGCGCGCGCCGGCGTCGAAAGCGCAAAGTCTGGCATCCAGGCGGCGGAAGCGGCCGTCGCCGCGGCAAGGAACGAGCTGGGCAAGCTCGAGATCCGCGCACCGTTCTCCGGGCTCCTCGAAAGCGATGCGGCGGAGCTTGGCTCCCTTCTCCAACCAGGCTCGCTTTGCGCCACCGTGATTCAGCTCGACACGATCAAGCTTGTCGGCTTCGTGCCTGAAATCCACCTGGATCAGATTTCCGTGGGTGCGTACGCCCAGGCGCGGCTGACATCGGGGCAGACGGTTGCTGGCCGAGTCACGTTCCTGTCGCGATCAGCCGACCCGGCCACACGCACGTTCAGGGTGGATGTCGAAATCGCAAACGACGATCTCGCAATCAGTGACGGCCAGACAGCGGAGATCGCCGTTCGGTCCGCAGGCCGGACAGCGCATCTATTGCCGCAATCGTCCTTGACGCTCAATGACGACGGTCAGCTCGGCGTTCGTGTGATAAGGGAGAGCAAGGCCGCGTTTGCCAGAGTCAGCGTGGTTCGGGACTCGGCTGAAGGCATCTGGGTTGCAGGCCTGGGACCGGAGGTCGACGTAATCGTGGTCGGCCAGGAATACGTCACCGACGGCGTGCCGGTCGCCGCCCAGTTCAGGGGGCCGGACGAATGACCGGCATCATCGACTGGGCCGCGTCACGCGCCCGCATGGTCCTGTCATTCATCGCGCTCTCGCTGCTGGCGGGCGGCTTCGCCTACACCCAGCTTCCGAAGGAAGGCGCCCCTGACATCGAGTTTCCAGCCATCTTCGTGAGCTTGCCCTTTGCCGGGATCAGTGCAGAGGACAGCGAAGCGCTCCTGATCAAGCCGATGGAAAGCGAGCTTGCCGACCTTGACGGGCTCAAGGCGATAAGTGCGACAGCGGCCGAAGGCTATGCCAACGTCCTCATGGAATTCGACTTCGGTTGGGACAGGACGCAAGTCCTGGCTGACGTGCGGGACGCCATGAACAAGGCCGAGGCGCAATTTCCGGCAGGGGCCGACCAATACACGATCGGCGAATTGAACTTCTCGGAGTTTCCGATCCTGGTCGTCAACCTGACAGGCGCCGTGCCCGAACGGACCTTGCTGCGTGTCGCAAAATCCCTGCAAGACCGGCTTGAAGAGCTCGAGCCGGTGCTGGAAGCGAAGCTTGCCGGCCATCGTGAGGAAATGGTCGAGGTCGTCGTCGACCCGCTGCGTTTTGACGCCATTGATGTCACGGTGGGCGAGCTCGTCGGCAAGCTCACCAACAACAACCAATTGATAGCTGCAGGCAGCGTGGAAACCGAATCCGGCTCCTTCGCCATCAAGATTCCCTCTTCTTTCGACGAACAGCAGGACATCTACAGGTTGCCGGTGAAGGCCGACGGCGACAGGATCATCACGGTGGGCGACGTCGCCGACATCCGGCTGACCTTCGAGGACCGGTCGGGCACGGCTCGTTTCAACGGCGTGAACTCGGTCGCCCTCCAGATCGTGAAGCGGAAGGGATTCCCCACGATCAGCACGGCCGAACTCGTCAGGCACGAGATCGAGGCAGCACGCGCGACCTGGCCACCCGACCTGCAGACGGCAATCACGGTCGGCGCATCCAACGATCAGTCGTCGGGAGTGAGGTCGATGGTGAACCAGCTTGAAGGCTCGGTCCTGACCGCCATCGCCCTCGTCATGATCGTGGTCCTGGCGACGCTAGGAACCCGCTCGGCGCTGCTTGTCGGCTTTGCCATTCCGACTTCATTCCTGCTCTGCTTCGCGTTCCTGGCGGTCATGGGGATTGCCATCTCGAACATCGTCATGTTCGGCCTGATCCTGTCCGTCGGCATGCTGGTCGATGGCGCCATTGTCGTGGTGGAATACGCCGACAAGCGGATTCAAGCCGGCACCGGTCCGATGCACGCCTTTGTCGAGGCGGCAAAGCGCATGTTCTGGCCCATCGTGTCGTCAACGGCAACGACCCTCTGCGCGTTCCTGCCCATGCTCTTCTGGCCGGGCGTGTCCGGCGAATTCATGGGCATGCTTCCGGTCACGCTCATCTTCGTCCTGTCGGCTTCCCTGGTCGTCGCCCTGATCTATCTGCCCGTCGTCGGCGGGATTTCGGGCCGGCTGAGCCGGATCCTTGAACGGCTTTCGGCAGCGCTTGTACGCTCCTTTCCATTGCCGTTTCGAGCCGCCCTTGTCGGCCTCGCGTTCTGCCTGATGTTCCTTGCCGCCCTGCAGATCCTGAACCCGGCACTTCTCCCGATACCGTACGCCGAGCAGCTTGGATCAACCGCTGGCGCGATCCTCTTTGCGGGCGCAGCGGCGTTTTCGTCCGTCGCGCTCAGTTCCGTCAGGTCCGAACGCGGAGTTCGCCAGGTCGGCAAAGGAAAGAGGCGAACACCGTTCGGTCACCTGATCGCGTTCATTGCGGGCAATCCCTTGATGCCGGTCGTGACGATCGGCCTGGTCATCTCCTTTGTCGTATCGGTCTTCGTTTACTTCGGCGCGAACAACAAGGGCGTCGAGTTCTTCGTGCAGGTCGAGGCCGAGCAAGCCATCATATATGTACGCGCGCGCGGCAATCTCAGCCTCGCCGAAAAGGACGCGCTTGTTCAAGAGGCAGAAACGATCGTCCTCACCACGCCCGGGGTGAAGAACGCATTCGCATTTGCAGGCGCCGGCGGACTGAACGCGAATACCGGAGGCGCACAGGGTCCGAGCGACGCGATCGGCCAAATCCAGATCGAGCTCGTGGCCTGGGAAGACCGCTCCACCCACGCCGCGGCGCGTGGCGTTGAGATTGGCGATCTCAATGGCAATGTCGTTCTGGAAAACCTCGAGGCACAGCTCGGCGAAATCCCGGGCATCAAGGTCGAAATCCTGAACCTGACTCGTGGTCCCTCGTCGGCAAAGCCGTTGCACCTGCGCCTCAAGTTCAACGGCTGGGACAAGCTGAAAGAAGCGACTCAGACTGCGCGCGAACGTTTCGAGGCAACGCCCGGGCTCATCGACATCGAAGACAACCTGCCGCTGCCCGGCATCGACTGGCAGATCGATGTCGATGTCGAAAGAGCGGGAAAGTACGGCGCAAACGTCGCGACGATCGGCGGCATGATCCAGCTCGTTACGCGCGGCGTCCTGCTGGACACGATGCGCGTGGACTCTTCGGATGAGGAGATCGAGATCCGTGCCCGGCTGCCCGAGGACGACAGGTTTCTGTCAACGCTTGATTCGCTCAAGGTCCGGACCAACCAAGGTCTCGTGCCGCTTTCGAACCTGATCACTCGAAGGCCCGTTGCACAGCTTGCGCAGATCACCCGGACCGACCAGACCCGGTTCTTCGATGTCAAGGCCAACGTGGAAAGCGACCTCGTGAAACTGCTCGACTCCGAGGGAGTGATCGTAGATGTCGTCACGGCGGCGGATGCAAGGAGCGGAGATCTGGCCAACCGCATCGCCGAAGAGGGCCTGGACATGGTGCCGGTAACCGCCACGGAACGGATCGAGACCCTGACCAGGTGGATCGAGGAAGAGCGACCGTTCCCCGACGGCGTCGAATGGGAATGGACCGGCGACGCCCAGGATCAGGCGGAGTCCCAAGCCTTCCTGCAGACCGGTTTCATGGCCGCGCTAGGCCTCATGTTCATCATCCTGCTGGCGCAGTTCAATTCGTTCTACAACGCAATCCTGGTGCTGCTTGCAGTGGTCCTGTCCACTACGGGCGTCCTGATCGGCATGCTCGTGATGCAGCAGCCGTTCTCGATCATCATGACGGGAACCGGCATCGTCGCGCTTGCGGGAATTGTCGTGAACAACAACATCGTGCTGATCGACACGTATCAGGAGTATTCCCGGTACATGCCCCGGATCGAAGCCATCATTCGCACCGCGGAGGCTCGCCTGCGCCCGGTCCTGCTGACAACCATAACGACGATCGCGGGCCTCCTGCCCATGATGCTGGGACTTTCGTTCGACTTCTTCAACGGTGGATACTCGCTCAACGCCCCGGCAGCGCTCTGGTGGAAGCCGCTTGCGACTGCCGTGGTTTTCGGCCTCGGCACCGCGACGCTCCTGACGCTTGTGTTCACGCCGTCGATGCTGGCTCTGCGTGTCTGGTTCTGGACCATCCTCGCGAACGCCCTTAGCGCGCTGAGCGCGTTGAGCCGTGGCGCGAGAAGCCGCAGCGCAAGGGATTGGGCGTTGAAGCGTGCTGCAAGGAAGATGAAAGGAACAGACGTGATTTGGGAGGTAGACGAAAGCCCCGCCAGGACAGTTCAGCCCTTGCATGAAGTGAGGGCGGCAGAGTAGCGCCGGAGTCCACCTGCACCCGAGTCCGGTTCCTGCGCCCGTCGGCAGCTTGCATCCCCGGTTTCCAGACTGCCGGCGCCGCCCGGAACAGGTGTCAGGCCGCGTCGTCCTCGGCTGCCTGCCGATGCCAGAGCGAGGCGTAGCGACCGTTTCGGGCGAGAAGCGCGTCGTGAGCGCCTTCTTCGACGATTTGCCCGTTTTCGAGCACCACGATCCGGTCGGCATGGGCGATCGTGGACAGGCGGTGCGCGATTGTGATGACGGTGCGGCCTTCGCCCATTGCCTGAAGCTCGTGCTGAATCTCGGATTCGGTTTCTGTGTCGAGGGCGCTCGTTGCCTCGTCCAGAAGCAGGATAGGCGGGTTTTTCAGGATCGTTCGCGCGATCCCGACACGTTGCTTCTCCCCTCCCGAGAGCTTGAGTCCCCGCTCGCCAACGGTCGTGTCGTAGCCGTCCGGCAGGCCGGAGATGAAGTCATGAATCTTTGCTGCCCGCGCAGCCTCGATGATCTCTGCGCGTGACGCCTCGGGACGGCCATATGCGATGTTGTAGTAGATGGTGTCGTTGAAGAGGACCGTATCCTGGGGCACGACTCCGATCGCGGCATGCAGGCTCTTTTGCGTCACGTCGCGTATGTCCTGCCCGTCAATGAGGAGCGCACCATCGCTCGTGTCGTAGAAGCGGAAGAGAAGCCGCCCGATCGTGGACTTTCCGGAACCGGACGGACCTACGATCGCGACCGTGCGGCCAGCGGGCACGTCAAGCGTCACTCCCTTCAGGATCAGGTGGTCGTCCTGGTAGCCGAAATGGACGTTCTGAAACGCGATCTGGCCGCCGGTGACGGCAAGATCGTGCGCACCCGGCTTGTCCTGAACTTCGGCAGGCTGTGCCAGCAGGTGGAACATCTCGCCCATGTCCACCAGGCTTTGCCGGATCTCGCGGTAGACCGTGCCGAGGAAGTTCAAGGGCAGGGTGATCTGGATCATGTACGCGTTCACCATCACGAAGTCCCCGACGGTCAGGGTGCCGTCGGCAACCCCGACCGCAGCCATGACCATGACGGCAACGAGACCGCCCGTAATCAGGAACGCCTGCCCGAAATTCAGGAATGCCAGCGAATAGGATGTCTTGAGAGCCGCAAAGACGTAACGTTCCATCGCGCCGTCATACCGGTTCGCTTCGCGTTCCTCGGCGCCGAAGTACTTCACCGTCTCGAAATTCAGAAGGCTGTCGATCGCCTTTTGATTGGCGTCGGTGTCCTGCTCGTTCATTTCTCGACGGATCTTCACCCGCCACTCGGTCACCCTGAACGTGAACCAGACATACAGGAAGATGGTCACGGCGACGACGACCAGGTACCAAATGTCAAACACGACTGCGAGGACGGCGGCGATCATCACCAGTTCCACGACAAGTGGAGCAATTGAGAAAAGCAGAAACCGCAGGAGGAACTCGACGCCCTTCACGCCGCGCTCGATGATCCGGCTGAGTCCGCCAGTCTTTCGCGTGATGTGATAGCGAAGCGAAAGCGCATGAACGTGATTGAAGGTCTCGAGCGCAATCTGCCGAAGGGCCCGCTGGCCAACGGCGGCGAAAAGGACATCGCGCAATTGCTGAAATCCGATCGTCAGAAGTCGCGCCATCCCGTAGGCAACCGTGATTCCGACGGCACCGATGCCGAGAGCCCAGACTGGATCCACGTCCTCTCCGGCCAACACGTCAACTGCAGCCTTGTAGAGAAAGGGTGTTCCAACCGCGACAATCTTTGAGATCAGCAAGGCCAACAGCGCAAGCACGACTCGACGCCGAACCCATTGCTTGTCCGACGGCCAGAGGAATGGTGCGAGCTTCTTGATGATGCCCAGGCCACCGTCGCGTTCCTTGGCTGGAGAATAGACGTCGGTCATCCCGCCTCTTTCCTTCTACACCGCAACCACGCCTTCGCCTTTGCACGCTCCGACCCGGCGCACTTGCGGGACAGGCGCATGGAGTTGCCGCATCCCCTCAAATCGGAATTGGATGCCGTCGCCATGCCTGCATATGACACGATGCTCCCGGCCTGCCCGTCTTTACGAAGGTTCGGCGATGACTTCAAAGGGCCAGACAACGAGCCGCAGCCCCAGCTTCAGTTGCAACTTGGCAGGACATTGTACGACATGGTCGCTTGCCACCTGCGAATCTGGACTGGATCGCCGCCTGTTGCAACATTCATGACGTCAACCGAACGGCAGGGACGCCTGAGATTTGCTCCCCGCTCAATCTGGCACTGCGAAGATCTGGCCTGGAAAGATCAGGTCGGGGTCGCGGATCCGGTCCGTATTGGCCTCGTAGACACGTACGTAGAGTATTCCCCTGCCGTACTTCTTTCGTGCGAGGCCCCAAAGCGTGTTGCCTGGCTGGATCGTGACAAGCGAGACCGGCGCGAGCAAGGTTGCCGGGCTCTTGTCCAATGCCTGAATCTCCTCTACCGCTTCACGGAGAAACGGAGTCTCCGCGCGCGAGATCACCCTGCCCTCTGCATTGAGCTCATCGACTCGAAGAGTGTACGTGCCCGTGTCGACGTCCGGCAACGGAGTGCGCCACTGGCCGCCTGCGCCCACGTTGGCGTCAACCAGATCCTTGTTGTCGAGGTAGATTCTAACCGTTTCCGTGCCTGTGGCGCGACCTCCGACCGTAACCTCGCCCTCCTCGTCATAGGCAATTGTGTCCACCGAGACATTCTCCGGAACCTCGGAAATGTCACTGGAGTCTTGAACAACCTGAACACCGCTCTCATCGGCGAGAAGAACGGTCGGCAGGGTTTGGCTGCCATCCGGCTGTTCCGCCTGTTCAGTCGAGGTTGCGACCAACACGGGCCGCTCGACGTCGGGCTGTTCCGGCTGATCGCTTGAAGCGGCGGCCGACGCGGTCTGCTTGACATCGTGAAGTTCTGGCTGTTCCGCCGAAACGGCCGTCGATGCCGTCCCTTCGTCATCAGACGCCGCTGCCGGGTCGGTCGAAGCGGCGGCCGATGCGGTTCGCTCGGCGTCGGGCTGTACTGACTGGTCGCTTGAAGCGGCGACCGGCGCGGTCCGCCCGACATCGGGCAGTTCTGCCTGTTCCGCCGAAACGGCGGTCGATGTGGTTCGCTTGACGTCGAGCTGTCCTGCCTGGTCAGTTGAAGCGACTGGGTCGGTCTCTGACGACTCGTCGCTGGTTGCATCGGCTTCGCTTGCAATCTGCACAGGAGCAACGGGTCCAAGAATCAAGGACGATGCACCGTCCAGGACGGTGCCATCCAGGCGGGTCTCGGTCAGCGTCAGTTCGCGAGGTTGATCCGACACGCCGAGTTCGGCAAAAATCACGAAATTGCCCGTTCTGTCTGCGCTGGCCTCTCCGACCAGCTCGCCATTCAGGTACAAGGCAACCGTCGCCCCCCCTTCGACCCCACGCCCAGCGATCACCGCGCTGCCGCCCAGTTCGATACGGACGATGTCGAATGTAGCGCTGCTCACTGTCGGTGGCGCAGACGCAATCGACGGTGCGGCATCAGACACTGCGGCACCTTCTGGTGTCGCCTCGCTCAATGCTTCGGCCGACTCCGTTGGCACAACGCTCGCAATCATCGTGGTCTCGCGCGCCGTCGCAGTGGCCGATGCCGCAGGGTCCGAAGCGGCGTGGCCGGCCGGCGCCGTCTCGCCCGCGGCATCAGCCAATTCCATGAGAGCATCGCTTTCTGTCGTCGTGCTGCCGTCCGCTGTCGCCGCAACCTCGGCCGTAGTGCTGTCGGTCACCGTTGGCGTCGCTGGTTCCACAGGCTCCAGGGCCGCAACGCTCTCTGGGGCCGGCGCGCCCGGGGTATCCGCCTCATCCTCCGTCACGGCAACCCTGGGTGTCGTGACAACGTCCGCTGGTGCCGTCGCCGGTTCCGCAGGCGCCAGCGCCGCGACGCTTCCGGTGGCCGGCGCGCCGGGGCCGTCCGCCGGATCCTCCGTCACGGCAACCCTGGGCGTCGTGACATCGTCCGCCGGTGGGGTCGCCGGTTCCGCAGGCGCCAGGATCGCGACGCTCTCGGGGGCCGGCGTGCCCGGGGCGTCCGCCGATTCCTCCGTCACGGCAACCCTGGACGTCGTGACATCGTCCACGGGCGGCGTCGCCGGTTCCGCAGGCGCCAGGGCCGCGACGCTCTCGGAGGCCGGCGCGCGGGGGGCGTCCGCCGAATCCTCCGTCACGGCAACCCTGGACGTCGTGACATCGTCCGCGGGCGGCGTCGCCGGTTCCGCAGGCGCCAGGATGGCGACGCTCTCAGAGGCCGGCGCGCCGGGGGCGTCCGCCGGATCCTCCGTCACGGCAACCCTGGGCGTCGCGAAATCGCCCGCGGGCGGCGTCGCCGGCTCCGCAGGCGCCAGGATGGCGACGCTCTCAGAGGCCGGCGCGCCCGGGGCGTCCGCCGAATCCTCCGTCACGGCTACCCTGGGCGTCGTGACATCGCCCG
>JAPPCV010000069.1 GCA_028824715.1 Boseongicola sp.
CGGAAATTCCCGGTCGGGAAATGGCGTTGAGGTATGGGCTCTAAATGACGCTTACTGCTCACGTCGATTCCGGCGACTACGATGGTCATGCTCTCCCGCTCCTATCCTCGCGATGATCCGGTTCTCGAACCCAGGCATCCATTCAGGACCCGGGAGGCGAAGGGAGGACGGGCCGACCACGCTTGTTCACGGATCCGCTTGCGCGATCCAAGGGCCGTCCGGTCCGACCCGCCCTGCGGGGCAAGGCCCCGCACCGCCGTCGCCAGGCCAGGCGGCGGCGGTCCCGTCTCAGGAATGAACCGGGGGAGGCTGCGGGACGCAAGGGACGGTTTTTCCACAGGAATCCGCGTCCAACTTATCCACAGCTACCTCCCGGTTCCTTTCTGATACTCGGAGCATACGAGGGGCGGCGGCAACGCGCCTGGGCCACCGGTCGCGTCCGTTCACGAGGGTGAAGCATGTCGAAACCAACGGCCGCAATCCGGTCAACTGTTGAGGCGTCGATAGGAATCGTTTGGCGGGCCTATGCATCGCCGGGACCCGTCACGCGCTGGAACATTGCTTCTGAAGATTGAATTTTCTTGGTCAGGGCCGGCGTGCAAGCCGGCACCGATCATGATGTTGAGGTCCGTTCTGGGCTCAATGCCATAGTTGACAGATTTCCACCATTTGAAATTGGCCATCGTCCGAAAGGGAGCGGTCCGGAACTTCGCAAAAATGGAGGAAATGCAGGTCGCACTTGATTCTCTCCGCAGCGAACGCAACGTCTGCGCTCGCCGCCCGAAAACGACCCGGGCCGCCGTGGTGCCCGCGGTCGGTTTTGAGCGGAGCCCGCAACAGGCGGCGAGGCGAACTCCATTGGCAATGTCATGACGTCTTCGAACTTCGCCAGCGGCGCCGCGCGTGCGAACGCCACGGCGTTGCCCATGCGAATTTCCAGCTTTCCGCGCAGTTCTCATGCCATGCAGTACCCTGTGTGCATGACGATATGGGAATTCTCTTCGGAATCAGTCAAAGGACACTCAACTTCGAATCAGAATGGGACGGATCGTGACCGTAGACGCGATAATTTTCGACAAGGACGGGACGTTGTTTGACTTCCAGCGTTCTTGGGGAGACGCAATGGTCGAGTTGCTGAATGGCTCGGTGCCGACCGACTGTCTTGAAGCCGCAGCGCTGGCCCTTGGATTTGACTATTGGCAGGCGAAGTTCATGCCCGGCAGCGTCGCTGTCGCCGGGACCACCAACGAAATTGCGCATGTCTTGGCGCCATACATGCAAGTGGACGAGCAGGAGACGCTTCGCCTGGTTGACGCAATGTCGAATCAAGCGCCAATGGTGCCGGCCGTGGATCTGGCGTTCTGCCTGGGCAGGCTCAGGCAGGAGTTCGTGCTCGGGCTGGTCACGAATGATTCGGAGGCACGTTCGCGCAGCCAGCTCCATGCCGCCGACATCGTTGACTGCTTCGCGTTCATTGCTGGCTGCGACTCCGGGTATGGGGCCAAGCCCGCTCCGGATCCGTTGCTTGCCTTTGCAAAGGCCACGTCGATTGCGCCCGAACGAACACTGATGGTCGGGGACAGCCGAGTGGACCTGGTGGCTGCGAAGGCCGCCGGAATGCGACCCATTGCAGTGCTGACGGGCGTGGCGGAGGCGGAAGAGCTGGCGTGCGATGCGGAGGTTGTGCTTTCCGACATCGGACAGCTCGCCGACTGGATCGCCGACTGACTCCCAGGCGACACGAAAAACGACAAGAGGTGTCGGAAACGGTCATTCAACTTGCCACGCTTCAACCAAGACTCTCGACAAGTCGGGAGATTGCAATGTCCGGTCAAGAGCGAAGGCGCCGCGCAGGCGGACGGGCGGGAAACCGCGACAGGAGATCGGGCGAACTTTTTCCGCAAATGCCTTGGCGCATTCCTGTCAATCTGGATGCACCCACCGAACCACTGGATGAAGACGGCATCCATGCGATTCATTCCGGTGCAATGCAAATTCTGGAGGAGATCGGGGTCGAGTTCCTGAACGAAGAGGCGCTGGAGATCTTCAAGGAGGCGGGCTGCAAGGTCGACGGGACGAATGTGCGGATGGGTCGCGACTGGGTAATGGAAATGGTCAGTCGTGCGCCGGCTTCATTCACGCTTCTGCCGCGCAATCCGGACCGAAAGCTGACGATTGGCGGAAAGCACATCGTGTTCGGAAACGTCTCGTCACCACCAAACTATTTCGACCTCGAGCTCGGAAAGAAGGTTCCCGGCACCCGCAAACAGTGCGTAAGGCTCCTGAAGCTCACCCAGCACTTCAACTGCATCCACTTCGCAGGCGGCTACCCCGTCGAGCCGGTCGACATTCATCCAAGCGTTCGGCATCTGGACGTGCTTTACGACAAGCTGACGCTGACGGACAAGGTGCTGCACGCCTACTCGCTGGGAAAGGAGCGTGTCGAGGACGTCATGGAGATGGTGAAGATCGGCAGCGCCCTCTCGGAGGAGGAATTTCAAGAGTGCCCGAGGATGTACACGAACATCAATTCCACATCGCCCCTGAAGCACGACCAGCCGATGATCGATGGCTGCCTGCGTTTGGTGCGTCGAGGTCAGGCGGTGGTGGTATCACCCTTCACGTTGGCCGGTGCGATGGCACCGGTAACGATGGCAGGCGCCGTGACCTTGTCGATCGCAGAGGGCTTGTCGGCCATTGCATTGTTCCAGCATGTCGCGCCAGGCAGTTCCTGCGCGTTCGGAACGTTTACTTCGAACGTGGACATGCAGTCGGGCGCGCCGGCCTTCGGGACGCCGGAATACGTGCGTGCGACCCAGATGACGGGTCAGTTGGCACGCTACTACGATCTGCCGATGCGTTCTTCGGGCGTCTGCGCGGCCAACGTTCCGGACGGACAGGCAATGTGGGAGACATCGAATTCGCTCTGGGCGGCGGTCCAGTCGGGATCGAACATGGTCTATCATGCGGCCGGATGGCTGGAAGGTGGATTGATCGCGTGCCCCGAGAAATTCGTGATGGATTGCGAAGTGCTCCAGATGATCCAACGATACATGGAACCCGAAGTCGTGGCCACGAACCCCGAAGACATTGCCCTGGACGCAATCCGGGAGGTTGGTTCCAGCGGCCATTACTTCGGGATCCAGCACACGCAGGATCGTTATGAGACCGCGTTCTATCGTCCGTTTGTAAGCGACTGGACGAATTTCGAGGCGTGGATGATCAATGGCGGCACCTGGACGGCGGAACGGGCGCACGCGCTCTGCAAGCAGATCATCGAGCGGTTCGAACCGCCCCCGCTGGATGACGACATACGTGAAGAGCTCGCGGCGTTCGTCGAAAGGCGCAAGCGGGAGGGCGGCGCACCGACCGACTTCTGACCGAGCCTTGGAGTCAAGGTGCGGCCACCGCGGAAACGCCCCGTCACGAAGGTGCAGGCGCGGCGTCTTGCAATTGCCGCGTCACGTGCAAGAACCTGCCAGGGCAATTGGTGGGCGACCTAGGAATCGAACCTAGCATGCGTCTCCGCGAGGGAGTTACAGTCCCCTGCCACACCTTGCGGCCTGTCGCCCACTTGACGATGCCGTCTTCGGCACGCTGGCGTCAGATACCGGTGCGGTCGCGACCGGTCAAGCGCCAATACAGGTTGCATTCACTGCCGCGGAGAGGGATAGCCGGGCAATGAAGGGACCGGACCGAATCACCAGATTCAAAGGCCGCAAGCGCAAATCCAGGCGGGACACCGTCTGGCTGTTCGGGCTTCACGCGGTGCGGCATGCGCTGTCCAATCCGGCGCGCGAGAAGCTGCGCCTCGTGCTGACAAGAAACGCCCTCGACCGGCTGTCGGATGTGGTCGCTGAGGCCGGCATCGAGCCCGAGATCGTCGATGCAAGGAAGTTCCCGGCGCCCTTGGATCCCGCTTCGGTGCATCAAGGGGCCGCGCTTGAGGCCAAGCCTCTCGATTGGGGCGCACTTGAGAATCTCTTGCCAGACCATTGCAGCCTTGTCGTGCTCTGCCTCGACCGGGTCACCGACCCCCACAACGTTGGGGCGATCCTTCGCTCGGCCGAGGTCTTCGGGGCAAGTGCCGTGCTCGCACCCTTGCGGCATTCCGCACCGGAGACGGGAGCATTGGCCAAGTCGGCCAGCGGCGCGCTGGAGCGGCTGCCATACGTTCGCGTGCGCAACCTGGCATCTGCATTGGAGCATCTCAGGCTGTGCGGGTTCTTCTTGATCGGACTGGACGGCGAAGCCGACTTAACGCTTGAGGAGGCACTGGCGAAGGCGCCGGAACGCATCGCGCTGGTTCTGGGCGCCGAAGGGCAGGGGCTTCGAATGAGAACAAGGACGACCTGCGACCGACTGGCGAGGATCAGCGCCGTTGGGGGCTTCGACTCGCTCAATGTCTCCAATGCGTCCGCAGTGGCCCTGTATGCAGCGGCGCAGCGCCGGACAGCGTGTCACGACAACGAAATTTGATGCCGCGTGGGTTGCGTTTTCGAAACCTGCAAAGAACACTGTTGAGCAAGCAATGAAGACTCTTTGGGAGATGCATACATGCAGACTCGTCGGCTATTCCTGAGCCTTTCCGCCGCGGCATTCCTGGCCGGCACGATTGGCACGCTTCCAGCGCATGCCGCTCAACCGCCGGTCTTTGCCACCAATGGCGTGGCGATTCACGGCTATGATCCGGTTGCGTATTTCACGATGTCAAAACCCGTCGAGGGCGATGCGGCCATTACGTCGGTTCTTGAAAGAGCGACATTTCGATTTGCCAACGCCGAACACAAGGCGTTGTTCGACGCTGATCCGGAAAAGTATGCTCCAAAATACGGCGGCTACTGTGCCTACGCCGTGTCGAAAGGCGCTACGGCAACAACAGTTCCGGAAGCTTGGTCGATTCATGGCGACCGGCTCTACCTGAACTACTCCACGGGCGTCCGCAGGACCTGGCTCAAGGATGTCCCAGGCAACATCCAGAGTGCTGATGCCAACTGGCCCGGTGTCCTCGGACCCTGAGTCAGGCAAGTCGATCACATCTTTGCGATGCACCTTCAATTGGACGCATAACGCCTCCACTTGAATTGCGTGGGTCGGAATTCGAAACACCTGACCCTGATTCACACTGTCCCTCGTTTCGCAACTGGGCGCCTGTTCCTTGAACGGGCGCCCTCTTGCGCGCTTTGGCGCAGCAAATCTCTTGAAACACGTTGTTCTGCCGCCGTTCTTCGGGATCAAGAGCGGTGGCTCAAGTCCTGAATGGGACGGGCACCTTCCAACTGATTCATCGCACCTTGTGGCGGCGGAAATTCAGGCTTTTTGCCAGTTGGCATGTTCCTGCATATGATCTGGAAGCTGCTGCGCGAACGGGAATCCAGAGATGCTCTTCGAACTCTATGATACGGAAATCAACCCGGGATTTGCCTCTTGCCTGCTTGGCGTCCTGATTGGCCTGGCTTTCGGCGTCGCTGCCCAGCTGTCACGCTTTTGCCTCAGGCGAAGCGTAGTCGAGTTCACTGTTGGGCAGTTCCCGGCGTTCGGGGTTTGGCTCATGGCATTCTCGGTTGCGCTGCTTGGCACACAGGCACTGGTCCTCGACGGCCAGATGAGCTTTGTCGGGCACAGGTTTCATGCGAGCGCTCTGCCAATCCTGACGGTGCTTGTCGGAGGCGCCCTTTTTGGCACGGGAATGGTCCTGACGCGCGGCTGCATTTCGCGGCTGACCGTCTTGTCCGCGACTGGCAACCTGCGCGCTGCCATTTGCATAGTTGTTTTTGCCATCGTGGCACATGCCGCACTGAAGGGCGTTCTGGCACCGCTCCGCCTCGGGCTTGGTGCGGTGACTCTCGATGTTGGGGAGTTCGCCAATCTTGGCAATCTGCCGGGCGGTACGGTTCTTTGGGTGGCCATAGTGCTCGTGCTCCTTGCAGCCGTGATCTATCGTTCAGGTGCGCGGCCGGTTCATCTGCTGCTTGGTGCCGCAATCGGCACGCTCGTTCCCCTCGGGTGGTTCGGGACCGGAGTCTTCCTGCAGGACGCGTTCGATCCGATTCCCAAGGCGTCGATTTCGTTTACCGCTCCCTGGGCGGACACCCTGTTCTGGAGCGTAGCCTCCTCCTCGATTGCGGCGGGATTTGGCACCGGCCTTGTGGGTGGCACCCTGCTCGGCAGTTTCCTGACCGCCGCATCACGTGGCGAACTGGCGCTTCAGAGCTTCGAGGCACCCAAACAGACCATGCGCTATCTCCTTGGCGCTGCGATGATGGGCCTTGGCGGAGTGCTTGCAGGCGGATGCACCGTAGGCGCCGGGCTTGCGGGTACGGCATCGTTAAGCCTTTCAGCCGTGCTAGTGCTCGCGACCATGATTGGCAGTGCGTGGTTTGCCAGCCACATGATTGACGGGCGGCCAGCTCGCCTTCGGCATTCGGAACCAGGCCGATGACTTGGTTGTGCAGCTGAAGAGAGAACTTGTCGTCCAGACTCTTCTCGTCGACCTGATCGTGACGATAGAAATTCACCCAAGAATTCGAGGATTGCATGATCGCAGAACGATTGCCCTGGTTCGGATGCCTGAGCTGGTCTGCATTTCTTGAATGGCCTTTTGCCGGGAGCATCAGGTCACGTGATTTCGAATTGCGCGCTTGCGGAGACGTCCAGGTCCTTGCGGATTTCTCGACAACCTGTTGCCCGCCGGATAATGTTGAATGCGACTGGCCACGCAGGACCGTTTGCATGAGAGTGTTGCTATTCCTCAAATCTGTCGTCGTCTTGCTGGCATTGATGTCGCTCTTGGGCTGCGCCGCAAGCCCCGTGCGACATGGCCCCCCAAGTGACAGCGACATTGCGTCACTTGAGAGAATGATCCTTGCGCTCGGACCTGGAGTCAGCGCCGAGGAGGCGGAGCGTGCGGCACGGGTCGCGTTTCAACATACACGCGAGCTTGCCGTTTCCTACCAGATCACGAGTTCGCCATTGTGGCACAACACTCAGGTGAATCTGGGAATAAAGGAGCGTGGCCTTTGCTGGCATTGGGCCGAAGACATGGAAGAGCGCCTGCTTGCAGAGCGCCTGGAGACGCTGGAGATCCACAGGGCAATCGCGAACGCCTTCAATCCGTTGCGCATCGAACATAGCACCGCGGCAATAAGTCGGAAGGGCGACGGGCTTGAGCATGGCATCGTGCTTGATCCTTGGCGTTTGGGCGGCACACTGACCTTCGTGCCGGTTCTGGATGATCCCGACTACACGTGGGAAGAACGAGAGAGGGTGCTTGCCAAGAAACGGCGGCGCTCGGCGGGCAGGCTGGCGGTTCCCGGCTGACCTCACACTGGCCTGAATGCAGCGCGACGCCAGTGCCTGCGGGCTTGTGGCGCCACCTTGCGGTCGGAGAATGCCGGTCGCCGCAGCCGGAAGGATCCCGGCTTGCGCAATCCATATGTCAGCCATTTGCGCCGGCGCAGTGCGGATTCCCTGACATGAAGTGCCGGTGCCTTCATCCCTCAAGGTGGTGCGCCAGCAGGAGGGCCAGCGCCGTGAGAGCGAAAGTTGCCGCCGTCAGCGGCACGAGGGTTCCGTCAAACGCCTGGCCGACTGGCGCAGCAATCGCTATCGACGCGATCGTCGCGGCAGAAGTGATGATTGACGCGGCAAGCCCGGCCATGTGGCCCATGGGCTCCATGGCGATCGCATTGATGTTTCCGAGCGCAAAGCCCGCCAGTTGAAAGACCGACGTGCACCAGAGAAATCCAACCGGAAACAGCCATGATGCCGGCAGCATGCCGGTGATCATTGCAACCAGGAAAATGCCGGTGATGGTGCTGTGAACGAGCAGGGCGACCCGGACCACCTTTCGCATCCCGACACGCACCACGATGGCTGCGTTCATCACGCTTGCTCCCGCTGCAAGGGCCGCCATCAGTGCAAACCAGAGCGGAAAGCCCGCGCCGCGGTCGAAGACCTTGTCGAAGACCTGCTGGCTGGACAGCAATGTCGACATAAGCACGGCAAAGACCAGTGACTGGCAGCCGATAGCCAGCATGACCTGGCGATTGGAAAACACCTCCAGCAAGCCGTCGACAAGCTCTCGGACGCGAAGTGACCGACGTTCTCCACGGGGCAGGGTCTCGGGCAGCCGGAACAGCAGCCAGCCGGTCGACACGATCGAAAAGACTGCAAAGGAGACAAAGATCGAGCGCCAGCCGAATCCTTGGGCGAGGAGCCACCCGATCGACGGGGCAAACACCGGCGCGAGCGTGAACACCAGTATGACAAAACTCAGGATCCGTGCCATTTCACGACCCCGGAACAAGTCGCGCACGATCGCCATGCTCGCAACGCGCGGCCCGGCCGAGCCCACGCCCTGCAGGCAACGGGCAAGAAGCAGCAACTCCAGGCTCTGGGCCAGCGCCGACACCGTCGCGAAAATGATGATTATCACGGTTCCGGCGATCGTGACAGCTTGGCGACCAAAAGCATCGCAGAGCGGTCCGGCAAAGAGCGTCCCCACGCCAAGCCCGACCATGAACGACGCCACGACAAGCTGTGCACGATTCGGGTCGTGCGGACTGAGATCCGCACTGATGTCGGGAAAGGCGGGAAGCATGGCGTCCGTCGCAAAGGCGACCGTGGCCGCCATCATGGCTATGATGGCGATGAGTTCTGCACGGGACGCGGAGATCGACGCGCGATTGGCCTCTTCCCGGTCGACTCCGGTCACGAAGACGCCTCGGCTTGCTCGCACAATTCGTCCAAGACCCTGAGCCAAAGGTCCTTTGGCTGCGCGCCCTGAAGGACGTGGCGGTCAGCGACGATGAATGTGGGCACGCCGGCTACTCCGCGATTCCTTGCATGCGCATCCCGTGAGCGCATTTCCTCGATGTCAGCATCGCTGCCAAGCAACCGTTCTGTTGCGTCGCGACCAAGGCCGGCGACTTCGGCGATTTCAAGCAGTTCCGAACGGTCTCCAATGTCCCTGCATTCCTCGAAATACGCCTTGAAGAGGCGAGTGACCGTCGCATCTTGGCACCCTTCCAGACCTGCCCAGTGGATCAGGCGGTGGGCGTCAATCGTGTTAGGTGTCCGCTTGATCCCGTCGAGGTCGAGTTTCAGGCCGGCGGCCTTTGCGGCCTCGGCAATTCGGTCATAGACATGATTGGCGTTCACTTGTCCGCCGAACTTCTGGTCGAGATAGGCCTGCCGCTCCATGCCGCCGGGCGGCATGTCGGGATTCAACTGAAATGGATGCCAGTGAATCTGGAACGGATGATCCGAGCGCAACTCAAGCGCATCATCGAGGCTCGTCTTGCCAATGTAGCACCAAGGGCAAATTGGGTCGCTCAGGATATCGAGCTTGATCGTCATTCGCCATCGTTGGCAGCCCTTGGCGGCATGTGCAAGAGACTGCCCATCGGATCGGATGGCGGCGGACAAGCCAATTTTGACGCGCAGGAAATCCGTCAATGCCAAATGCCCAGGCTCGAAATGTGCCTGCGGCTTTTCAGGTTGCCGGACTCGCTGGCAAGGCACGTCATGCCCGCGGCTCCCGGATGCGGGCGAGGGGGCGCCTGCAGGGCTGGCCAGAGTGTGCGTCCAAGCGGGTGTTGCCTTCCTGATTCGAAGTTCAAAACTCCTTGCGGGCCGCTGCATGCAACAGGCCGCGCCGTATTGCGATGCCGATGTCCAGGAAGGGACGAGGCGGCAGACGGCACGCACTGGGAATCTCTAACTGAAGACGCAGCAGTTCGCTGTCTCTGCCTTCCATGAGATCGGCCAGCAGGCGCCCAGCAGCGGCGCCCCGCGTCATAGGGGAAACGTCGTTGGTCAAGACCGCGTACAGCCCTGGCGCAAACTCTCCAAAGACCGCGCCATCGTTCCAGGTGAACGCCATGGTGCCGCCCCAGCTATAGGAAAAGCCTGCATCCTTCAGGCCTGGCCAGCGATTTAGCATCCCCTTGCGGTGCAACTTGCCGATCTCGCAAACTCTCGGCGCCGGGGTCGGTGAGTTCGGGTTGAACTTGAACAGGTTGCGCACGAACAGACGATTGTCACCGGTCAAACGGATCGTGGCGCCGTATTCGGAACTTGCCAGGAGGCCGAACGGCTTTCCAGTTCCCAGCAATGCAAGTGCGCCCTCGCCAAGCGGGTCTGTCATGCTGGCATAGGTGGTCATGGGCACGTAGCGGCCCGGTGCGATGCCGAACTGACGCAGGTAGACACCGGCTGCCAGGACCAGTCGGTCCGAGAGCATGCGACCGGCTTCGGTTTCCACCACATATGCGTGCGCGTCGGCTTCGAAGCCGACTACAGGCGTCTGCTCGTAAAGGGAAACATTCAGCGGCAGGTGCCTTGCCATGCCACGCATGAGCGCGGCGGGGTTAACCAGCGCACTGCCGGGAGTATAGAGTCCTCGCCTATAGAACTTCGTGCCGATGCGCTCTTCCATTTCGTCACGGCTCATCCACCTTCGGTCGAGACCAAGTTGTTCGAGCGTCTTCGCAATCTCCTCAATGTGCCTTTCCCCGTTGGGCCCGGCGGAACCGTAAATGCGGCCAAACTCATGCCACCCGCAATCGATCCGGAACTCGCGCACAATCCCGCGCAAGTCCGAAAGTCCGCTTTCCCAAAGCCTGATGTTGCGGCGCAGGATGTCAGTCCGCTTGGGTGCCCCGTGGGAATGGACGTTCAGCAGAAAGCCTGCACTGCGACCTGACGCGCCGAATCCCACTCGCTCCGCCTCGACAAGCGCAATCTCGGAATCAGGGCAGTGCCGGCCCAGCTGGTGAGCCACGGCAAGTCCGCATACGCCAGCACCGACGATCACGGTATGGACGCGCCGTTCACCTTTGAGGACGTTGGCAGGTGCGGGCGGTGGCAGTGTTTCCCACCATCCGTTTCTGTCTTCATGTTTCGGGACGATCTTGAGCCTTGGCATTGCTCAATATCCGCGGCTCAGGTCAACGACAGGCGCAGGCCTGCCACCATCCATGGCCAAGCGAATCTGGGCGGCGATGAACTCGGCGGCCGACCGTTCGTTGGTCGGCGCTGCTGCATGGGGCGTGATGTGAACGCGCGGATGGTTCCAGTAAGGGCTGGCTTCGGGCAATGGCTCTTCTCGGAAGACGTCAAGCGCGGCACCTTGAATGTGGCCGCTTTCCAGCGCGTCCAGGAGATCGGCATCACATAGACTGCCACCGCGGCCACAATTTATGAGGAAACTCCCTCCCGGCATGCGATCAAAGACGGTAGCATCAAGGATGTTGGTCGTCGCATCCGTAAGCGGCAGAAGGTTCACCAGTATATCCGCATCGTGCACCACCGTGTCGAAGGCGGCTTCGCCCGCCAGGCAGCGAACGCCCTCGATGGATTTCCGGCTTCGCGCCCAGCCGGTAACCGCAAACCCCAAGCCGCGCAGCTGACGGCAGGCGGCCAGTCCGGTTTGCCCCAGTCCGAGGACCGAGATGCGGCGATCGGCGTTCTCAGGATAGCTGTGGCGCAGCCATTGCCGTTCCGCCTGCTGACAGGCGTAGCGAGCGTAGTGACGGTGGAAATGCAGCACCCAATGAATGACGTGACAAGACATGTCCAGCACCAGGAGCCGGTCCTGCAATCTCACGATTGGCACCTTGGCCGGCCATTCTGGATCAAGAGTAATATGGGTGACGCCGGCGCCAATCGAGAAGATGTATTTGAGTCCAGGAAACGCCTTCAGCTGTCCGGCCGGTGGAGCCCAGACTACGGCAAACTCGATCTCTGCGCGATTGCCCGGCGACTCGAGTGAACGGATGTCGGTTCCGCAACCCGCGTTCTTGAAGGCGTCAAGCCAGATTTCTTGTGTCGCATCGCTCCAGTGGAACAGTATGGCCATTTCGGGCAGCCTCGGTCGTCGCATGAACTGGCCGACACACGCGGCCGGCCAGTCCCTTTGGCGTCTATTCTGCTGTCATCGCCTTAGCGATCAGCGCATCCCAGTCGACCTGGTTGGCTGCGATCCAGTCCTCCGCAATCTGCTCGATCTGGTGCGGCTCCTTCTCGCCGTCGTTCATGCGCAGCATCATGGCGCTGAGGTCGCCGATCGGGATCCTCAGGCCGCTGAAAAAGGCCATCGCCTTCGGGTTGGACTCAGCGAAATCCTTGTTCACGAGAATGAAATTGTCATTCGCTCCAAATCCTGGGTTGCGCCCGTCGGGCCATGCCGTGTCCGCGTCCGGGTTGCCTGGCAAGGACGAAAACGGCGCGTTCAGAAATACCACGTCCCTGCCTTCCTGCAGCACTCCCATGATCCAGTTCGGCGCCCAGGTCGTGTAGAAGATTGGCTGACCTGCCTTGTATCGCTCGATCGTGTCAGCCATCAGCGCAAAGTACTCACCCTTGTCGTTGTTGACGTGATCGCGCAATTCGTATGCATCGAGGTGATGTTCAATCACCTTTTCGCAACCCCAGCCGGGATTGCAGCCGGTCAGGTTGGCGAGCCCGTCTCCATCTGTGTCGAACAGCGACTTGACAGCGTCCTCTTTCATCTGCTCAAGTTCGCTGATGCCGTGGGCATCGGCGGTGTTGATGTCAATGAAGTACCCCTGCATGGCGTTGGTATACATCGGCCCTGCTCGTACCAAGGCATCATCGCCGCCGGAATTGTTGTAGAAGTCATCGTGAAGCGGCTTCCAGTGCACAGCCGTGTAATGCGCGTCGCCCTGACCAATGGCGAGATGAATGGCCGGGTAGTTGCCCGTCAGCATTTCGCCGTTCTCGTAGCCCAGCGCAGCAAGGCCGTCTTCGATCACTTCATAGATGAGCTGATGGTCCGTGCGACCCGTGCTTATTGCGGTCACCTCGGCAGCCGTCGCGGTGCCGGTCAACATCGCGCCTGATACGGCGGCAAGCGCCAGTCCTTTACGCAATTCAGTCATGATTTCCTCCTTTATCTGGTTGTCAGTTGGTCAGTGGCTTGCGACTGGAGACTTGCGTCCGCAGCCAGCCGACCGGCCCGTGCTCCCACAATCCGCGGTTGCCGCGGTCGCGACGCGTGAACCCAAGCCCCTGCGTGACGCGGTCGAAGACCACGGCCAGCAGCACGATGCCCAGCCCCCCGACGGAGGCACGGGCGAGATCAAGTTGGCTGATGCCTACCAGCACAAGCCGCCCAAGCCCTGCAACCGAGATCATCGATGCAATGACGCTCATTGCCAGCGAAAGCATCACGGTTTGGTTGACACCAGCCATGATGGTCGGGCGGGAGAGCGGCAGTTCGATGGACCAGAGCCGCTTCAGCGGCGACGCGCCGAATGCATTTGCGGCCTCGACCAGGTCGGCACGTACCTCGCGCAGACCGAGATTGGTCAGGCGCACGAGCGGTGGGGTGGCGAAGAATGCGGTAACGATGATGCCGGGCACGTTGCCGATGCCGAACAGCAAAATCACCGGAACCAGGTAGGTGAATGACGGAATCGTCTGCATGAAGTCCAAGACCGGGCGGACAATGGTCCAGACCCAATTGACGCGAGAGCAGAGGATTCCAAGCGGCAGTCCGACCGTCACGGAAATTGAAACGGCCGTCGTCAACACGGCCAGGCTGGTCATTGCTGCATCCCATGCGCCTATGATGCCGATCAGGACCAGCGCGACGAAAGTCAGAATCGCTGTCGTCCGGTTCGCGACTTGCCAGGCAAATGCGGTGGCCAGGACGAGCAGCGCGGTCTGAGGAGCGCCGCGCAACCCGTCCTCGACTAGATCCAGCAGCCACTTGACCGGTGCCTTTACGGCCTGAAAGACGTCGCGGTAGTTCGAGGTCAGCCAACGCATGCCGTCGTTGGCCCAATCCGCAAGTGGCATGTTGACCGTGGCGAAAGGATCGAGAAGCATTGACCAGTCCATCGATCAGGCTCCCGTTCGGGAACGTGTCTTGCCTGCACCCAGAGCCTGCACGTAGCGATCAACCGTTATGGCCGTCAGTACGATGCCCAGGCCGCCCACTGTGGCGGCACCAAAGTCGAGCCGACCGATGCCTTCGAGCACGGTTCGGCCCAGGCCCGCGACCGAAATCATCGACGCGACGACGGCCATGGACAGTGAAAGGAGGACGGTCTGGTTCAATCCTGCCAGGATGGTTGGCCGTGCCAGCGGCAACTGCGTTCCGAACAGCAACCGTGTCTCGCCGGCGCCAAAGGCCCGTGCAGCTTCGACAAGGTCTTCTCGAACCTCGCGAATGCCAAGATTGGTCAAGCGAATGAGAGGCGTGATGGCAAAAAAGCATGTCACGATCACGCCCGGCGTGTCGCCGATCCCGAAGAGCATGACAACGGGCACCAGGTAGACGAAGCTCGGGACCGTCTGCATCAGGTCGAGAATCGGTCGTAGTACCCGAAAGAACCGGTCACTGCGTGCGGCCAGCACACCGATGGGCAAGCCGACCACAACGCAGATTGAAACCGCGGCGATCACGATGGAAAGTGTCGTCATCGCATCATGCCATGCTCCCGTCAGACCGATCAGGGTCAAGCAAACGGCCCCGGTCAGCGCCAGCCGCCAACCTGCCAGCAGCCAGCCGATGATCGACATGCCGAGAATCCCGGCAAGCGGCGGCACCGCCTCAATGCTGTCTCGAATGAATTCCAGAAGTCTCTGTACCGGAACCTTGGCCGACAGCAACGTGGCCCGGCTGTGTCCTACGAACCAATCCAGCGTGCGTTCAGCCCAGAAACCGAACGGTATCGTGAAATGGTCGAATGGATTGAGGAACAGGTCCAATGCCTCATCTCCTGGCCAGATCACGACTGACCGCCGCAAGAATCTCCGGGCGATCGATCCGGCCGATCAAGTCCGGTCCGTCCCTGACGGCAAGGTGATCGACGCCGTTGGCGAGTTGGTCAATCAGTGCCGGCAGCGGTGTTTCGGGACCAATGGTCGGTGCGTCCGAAGCCACTTCCCCTGCGACCGCGATTTCAGAGGCTGAGAGATACTTCAACGTCGAAATCGAGCTGACGAACCGCGCCACGTATTCTGTTTGTGGGTCAGGGCTATCGCGTTTGGATTTTGTCGGTTTCGAGGGTCGGTGCGAGGCTTGCTGCGGAACGGAGGAGTTTCAGCAGGAAGCCGTCGTCCC
>JAPPCV010000167.1 GCA_028824715.1 Boseongicola sp.
TGGCGAGGCTCCGCTCGATCCAGGGCTGGCGCGCCAGCAGCCAGTCGAGCATGTCGAGCATCTCGTTGCCGGTGACGGGGCCGAGCCCGAGCAGGGTCCCGAGGCTCGTCGACGCGGTCTCCGGATCCAGCGCCCGGGCCGTCGCCAGCTTGGAGGCGGGGTCGACGATCCGCGCGACGACGGCCGCCACGGCAAGATCCCGCATGCGGTCCGCCTTCCGGCCCAGGACACGGACCAGGCCGAGCGCGCGAAGCGTTCCGAGCACCGCCGCCACATGGCCGTGGGGACGTGACCGTCGGATGGCGACGGCCGCGTCGAGCGACGGGAACATGACCCCGCCGTCGAGGGCGGCGCGGATGGCGTCGACAAGCGCGGGGGGCATCCTCGAGAGGTTCGCGACGGTTCTCCTGCGGATGCGCTTCCCCTCGCGCCATGCCTCGCGGAGGAGGATGGCGGGCGGGGAGGATCGGTTTGGTATGACGTCGACGCTGAGGGCCACCTGTCCGGTCCTTACATGGCAACACGATTGCGGTCACCATATGCGATGGAAAAGTCGTGTCAACACCAAATGTGCCCTGTTACATGGCAACAACAATCCAGCACGTATTCCAGCTCCGGCCCCGAAAGGCCCAGCCATTTCAGGGGCCTGCGCGATGCCGTCGGGAGGTTTTCAGCTGGAAGGTCCGACTAAGGCTGGCAAATCCTTCCAGAAGCGACTCGACCTCGGTCCGGGGACGCACGCGAAGGCTGCGGATCGCTTCGCACTTGGCGTTGAAGTCACTCGTCGCCTGAACGCTCTCGGTTGCGGCACGCTCACCAACGAAAGCATCGAATGCACGCATGCGTTCTTCGGCTGCATCATCAAGCGCTTGCTGGCAAAGAACACAGGTCTCGCCGGTGGCAAGTCTTGGTTCATCCCGGTCAGCGAAGACCTCGGCAGCGAAATCACGTGCGTAGTCGAGCATGAGGCGCCAAGCATCGCCGCCAATGTCGGGGATCGGCAAATCTTCGGCCAGACTCTGGGCCGCGGTTTCCGCGGCTGCGGCTTTAGCCACCATGGCTCGGCGCTGCTGAAGAAATGACGTGATGGCTTTTTCTCCAAGCAAGCCAATAAGCTCTTCGATCTCACCAGCAAAACTCTCCAGACTTTTGGACGCACTCTGACGGACGCGAAGTTGCTCGGCAGGATCCGTGGCAATCTCCGCTTCGAGTCCCTCCAGTTCTTGCTGTTTCTCTTCCGTCCAGCTCCCAAGGACCTGCAAGGTTCTGACAGTCGGCAGCTCCTCAAGTGGCGTCTGCGGAACGAGTCTTGCGAGCGCCTGCGAAACAGCTGTTCCATCCTGAAACCCTGTTGGCAGTTGCGCCCGGACATCCGCATTAATTTGTTCTTCGCGCTGCTGGTACGTTCGGTCAAAGGTCTTGCAGCAAATGCCCAACTTGTTGAGAAGATCGAGCTCGTAGGGAAGGAATTTGATCCGACGCTCGGAGTCGACATACACTCGTGCGCACGCCGTATCGAAGACGGAGATTCTGGCGAGTTCGAAGGGCGGCGCGGTACCGTGCTGCCAGGTCAAGTTTCGGGTTTCGGGCGTATCACCCGATAAGCCGAAGCTCAGATCAATCTCGGGTGGCGTGCCCTCGGTTTCATCGTAAGCGTTTCCCCGGAGCGACTGCTTGGCGTGGGCAGCACAGAGCTCTTTTGCGATCCGGCAATAACCGCTCTTCCCCGACGCGTTAGCGCCATAGATCAGGGTTACGCCGTTGGTTGCAAAGCGAAGCGGCGGCTGATTGTCGGCAAGGCGATCTACGTTTCGGACGGGACCAATTGAGCCGAGGATTGTGCGCGGTGTTTCTGCCGAGGCATCGGAAAGATGGCCTGCCTCCAATGGCTCGGGCAGAGGCAAATCGTCTTCGATGAGGCCTGCATGCTTCTCCACTAACCGCTTCAAATCGGCAAGATCATCATTCGTCAGTTCGCCCGAGAAAGCGATCCGGCGAAGCGCATCCCGCTGCCAAAGCGGACGCCCGTCCTGTTTCGACCAATTCAGAAGCACTTCAAATGCCATAACAACGAACCTCGGAGCAGTTGGACTGCACTACTCCAAACCCAACTGAAGCAGAATGTCTTGAATGTTACTGCACTCCAGCGTGTGCTGCCATACAATCGAAAAAAGCTCCTCGACTTGGCAGGACGCCACAACATCTTATTTCGGAAATGCGGAGACCGACGAGAATCTCTCGAAGTCCGTCGACGTAAGCTTCCATCGCGGGACTGGCAGGAACGGATTCACCCATTGACAACCGTGGCGTTCGTATCTTTCCGATCACGAGATCGGTGCTCCGCGAAACAGCCTCGCGATCTGGCATGCCGATGGCAAGATGCGCAACAGTGACAGCATCCGGATTGGTCTCACGCAATACATCGGCTCGGTGGAACGGGCGCGCAGGTTGGTCTATACAACGGAAGACTCCTTGAGTTCCCTTGCCAAAGGCGGAATTGAGCGCTGGCGGGGGCAAAGGACCTGGCTCGACGTCCTGTTCTTCTGCCCTTTGCTGATCTTCGACTTCTCTTGCAAGAGGGACGAGAATTTCATGCGCTGGCTGTGTGTGGAGTGCGCCAGGCTGCACAAGATGCGGCAGGAATTCGAGGCCAGGACCTGTTTTCTCGACACATCAGCCAACGAGGGCCCCAACAGCAGGGCATTCTTCGAATGATTGGGAATTGAGTATGTGAGCGTGCTCGGTCACAAGAACATCTTTGACAACCCTGAGTGGGTCTCATAAGGCGCTTCGTGTGCACGCTTCTCGATTCGCCCCGCCGACGCAGGCGCCTGATCCTGCAATGTGGAGCGTCGTCGAGAACTGCCTCCGGCAGATCCAGCTCCTGCAGGAATTCGAGGCGGTGACGCGCAGGCGGTTGGCGTCGGCCAAGATGTTCCCGACCTTGAACTGACGCTGCCACAAGAACCAGCCCGTGCGCGTGTCCGCTTGTGAATCATGCGATTGTCTGACTCTATGGCGTCCGAGGCGAAAGCGGGAAGGCCAGGAGTTGATGACCGTTCCTTCAGCTTTGCGGGAGATACCTAATCGCAGGGCAAAGGAAGCTCGTATGCTCCGCCTTCTATCTGGTTCATGGTGAAAGATGAGCAGTCCTTATTCTACAGGTGGAGGCGGCACCCAATTCGAGGCTCGCGTCACGGCATATTATCTTGCAGCCGTGCTGGCGGAGGCGAGAGGGCGCGCCTTGCCGGGCTTCTATGCAACTGAAGTCCTGACGCAGCGTGCGGCGCTCGGTGAACCTCTCGATGACCTGGTCGTCAACGGCCTGTCCCGCGATGGCACGGCTACGAAGCTATCCCTCCAAGCGAAAAGTTCGCTTCGTTTCACGGAAGCCGACGAGGAATGGCAAGCTATTCTTGGTCAAGCCTGGGCGACGTTCAAGCAAGCGTCCTTTGACGTCGAGCGCCATCGCGTTGGTGTGGCTGTTGCTGACTATCATGCGAAGGCAGACAAGCACTACCAGTCGGTGCTGACTTGGGCGTCGCACAGCCCTTCCGCATCGGACTTCTTCACACGGACATCGCAAGAGGATTTCGCGCACAGAAATCAGGGTGCTTTCGTTGCCCAGATCCGCAATGTGTTGGGTTCCCATCACGGCCATGAAGTAACCGACGAGGATCTCTGGAGATTCCTGTGCGTATTCCGGCTTCTTCACTTCGACTTCAACAATGAAGAAGCTTCGCGTGACGTTGCATCTGCAATAGATCGCGTCCAGAGGATTTTGCCGACGGAAGAGCGGCCAAGGGCTTCGCAGATCTGGGACCGTCTCATTGTCCGGGCAGGGGAGACAACAGTCGCAGGTGGAGGGGAAACACGCACAAGTTTGCTCTCCGTTCTCGAAGAGGCCGGCCTTCCTGCGACATCCAGCGAAGCATTTCGCGACGACATCGAGAAGATTGATCGTGAATCCAGGCGTTCGATGGAAACGGTCAAAGCAGACATTGATGGCCTCAAGTTGAAACGCAACGGAACGTATGACGAAATTCTGGATGCATTGGGCAATGGCCGGTTCGTGCAAATTGATGGTGAGCCAGGCGGCGGCAAGTCTGCACTCCTCCGGCAGTTGGCGGAGGAAGAGGCTCAGACCGGACCGATCTTCTTCCTGAAAGACATGCGAGTTCACCCCGGTGGCTGGGGTGCGCATGCTGGCCGGTTAGGCATCACGGACAAGCTGGAGGAGCTGCTCAGAGAGCTTGCTTGCATCGGGAACCCTCTGCTGTTCATCGACGGGCTGGACAAGATCAGCGATCCGGCGGCCCGCCTGACAATCAACGACATCGTGCGCTTGATCGCGACAAGCGACGCGTTGGCAGACTGGAGAATCCTCGCGACAGTCAGAGAACAGAACCTCGACCACATTGCGACATGGCTTGATCCTCAAGCCATCAAGCAATTGCCGATCCGTACCGTAACCGTTCCGCCGCTCGGAAGCGATGAACTGACGATTGTTACCAAAGAGTTTCCTCGCCTCGCACCCCTCCTTCGCGAGACCGAACACGCCGACATTATCTTGCAGCGGCCGTTCTTTCTGGACGAAATGATCAGTCTCGCCGGTCGAACGGGTCAATCCACTTTGCCAGCAAGCGAAGCGGAGCTGTTAGAGCTGTGGTGGCGTCTTGGCGGCTCCGACAATCCCGACTTCAGTCCTGCGCAGGACCGACGAAATGCACTGCTCGAAATTGCGGAGCGTTTCGTGACGCATCCCGCCACTCCCATCCTGATCCGCGATATCCCGTCGGGCCCGCTTGATGACCTCAAGAACGCGGGCGTGATCCGGAATGTCAGATTGGGTCATACGGTGACGTTCACTCATGACATTTACGAGGAATGGTCACTGACCCATTGGCTGATGGACAAACTGCCAGATGTCAAAGAAGCATTGCATGACGCTGGCGAATTGCAGGAGCTCGTACGGCCGCTCCAGTTGCTTGGTTCCCATCTGCTTGAATTTGACGAGGATGCCAGCGGGTGGCAGGAGCTCTTCGACAGCGTCAACCGAGAAACCCTGCGTCCAGTCTGGCAAAGGACCCTGTTGACGTCCTGCCTCCGGTCTACGCGTAGCAGGGAAATCTTGGACAAGCTTTCGGAACTGCTGGCCGAAAAAGACCACACGGTCATGAAAAAGCTTCTGAACGCCTTGCAGACTTTGGAGGTAGTGCCGAACACGTCATATTTGGACGAGAACGCACTGCCAGACCTGGAACCTGACGAACGCGTTCGGTGTTCGCACCAGTTCGCGCATCCGAAGGCATACACGTGGGTACGGTTCCTTGACTGGCTCTTCTCTGGTGATGCGGATCCGCCACCAAAACTCATTCCGGATCTGGTGTCGGCATTCAAGACATGGCAATCGACTTTTTCCGGGCTCAATGTCCGGCACTGCCGTCGGATAGGCGAAACCTCATATCGTTGGCTTGTCGAGTTCGAGGCAGCCTTGCACTCCGACAACTGGCAGGACCGCAGAGAACCGTTTGGCGTGAAGTTTCCCCACGATCGCGAACACGACCTCGAGAAAGAAATTCGATCGCTGTTTTTGCGGTCCGCAGGGGACGTGCCGACCCTCGTCGCAAGATACCTGGAAGCCAAGGCCGCCCACGGATTGTCCCATATGTACCGGGACGAAATAATGAATGCAGGCAATACGATCGCGCAGTCATTGCCTGAAGAGTTTGCCGACTACGTGATGAGGGCCTGCTTCCAGCATCCCAAGAGCGACGACTCTCCATATGGCCGGTCTGGAATTGAAGGGCGGGACCTTGGATTGGTCGATAATTTCTCGTTCTATCCGGCTTCACCCTTGCAATCGCCCTTCCTCGTCCTTCTGCGATGCCATCCCGATCAGGGACTGCGGCTCGTCCGGGAAGTGTGCAACTTTTCGACCGAAGTCTGGCGATGGCTGCGGGAAGGTGGCGACTACGGGAAAGAGGGTGTCCGCCCCATTCCCGTCGAGATCGAATTTTCCTGGGGAACCCAGGCGTTCTGGGGCGATGCATGTGTCTACAGCTGGTTTCGCGGCGGACACGGCAATCACGCTTGCCAGAGTGCGCTGATGGCACTTGAATGGTGGGCGTTCGAGCGCATTGAAGCCGGCGCGGACGTCGCGGAAGTGATCCGTCAGATTGTGGAAGACAATGAGTCCGCTGCGGCATTGGGTGTGGCCGTCAGCGTTTGCATCGCCAAGAAGGATCAGGGGCTCAGACCCTTGCTCCCCTTCATGACCTGCCCACATGTCTGGCAATGGGACTTGCAGCGTTCGGTCGGAGACAAAAGCGGCAATCACGCAAACGAGATCGGTGACTGGTGGCGGCATCGCGTATTGCTGGCGGCGGTTCGAGAACTCAACCGGAAGCCGCACCGAGAGATCTACATTCGGGATGTCGTGCCTTATTTCGTGTTCAGCAATGATGGCGAACTGCGCGAGGAATATACCGCGGGTGTCCGCTCGTTTGTCCAGCGTCTTCCCTTCGAGCTTGAGCATGAGAAAGATGACGATGGAACTGTCGAAAGCCTTCGCGAGAGCATGCAGTGGAATATGGAGCAGGCCGATCCGCAGTATTGGCATTGCGCTCCCACGGAGGACGGAAAGCGCATTCAATTTTGGAATGACCCCCCTTCGGCAGATGATCCGGGCAGGCTGGCAC
This sequence comes from Boseongicola sp., assembly GCA_028824715.1. GTDB lineage: Bacteria > Pseudomonadota > Alphaproteobacteria > Rhodobacterales > Rhodobacteraceae > JAJEFO01. The sequence continues at coordinate 6,702 of JAPPCV010000167.1, forward strand.
TCCTGGAAAATAGCGCCGAACTGAATCGGTACTTGAGGCTCGCGCTTTGGGCGAGCAAGTGCCTTGAGGCCAATGCGCTGAACGATGAAGTCTCGCTAACGGATGCAATCACGGAAGCCGGCGAGCTCGATGCCGACAATCTCTTCGGGACTGAAGGTGCGGACTTCGACACTAAACAGAGAGCGGCAGCCATTGCGGGCGTTGCGTTTGTTGCAGCAAGGTTCGCCGAAGATGCTGACTGGTCCGAGAAGACCGCAATGTGGAGTGCAGACACATTGAGGCGCGCTTCAGGATTCACCGGGCAGGGTGAGTTCACGTTCCGTGGAAGTGCGCTTTTTATGGACCCGCTGGTGTTTGCTGCGCACGGCAATGTTGCACTCGTCGCGCGAGGCCACGATCCAGAAGCAACTCAGCACCAGGTATTCGAGCTTGCGCTGCATCCGTTCGACGCTGTTGCAGAAGCGATTGCAAAGGCGGCTGCGACACTGGAGGAGAATGCCTCTGACTTCCTTTGGGAAGTTTTTGTCGTCTTGGTCAGCAGGTGCATTTGCACTGACGACAGCGCTCCGGACTATCACACTGCCGAGAAAGGCGAGGGCGAGGCAGCATTTCACTCCGAACTGATCGCATCTGCCGAACAGGCGCTTCAATCGGGGACCGCAAGCTCACTGCCGGATGTTCCGCTGCCATGGATCGAAACGGGAAGAACGGATGCTGCCGATGATGACGGTGACACGGGTTGTTTCGAACGAAACGCAGCAAGTTTCCTTTCGAGCGTTGCGCAAAAGACGATCCTGCAAATGGATTTCGATGCCCTCATGGCAAGCGATGGCCAGAGAAACCAGATTTTGCGTCTCGTTGGGCAGCTTGTCGAAATGACCTTCCAGGAAATCGTCCCGCCGTTCGCGGGATCCCGAAATGAATTTGGGGGGAGCACACATTCCGAATGGACCTTCAGCTTCTTTTTCTGGCTTGGCAAATTCAGCGGGCAGTTGACGCCCACGGAAGTTGACGATCTCGTCCTTCGCCCAATCGCCCAAGCAGAGAACGAGAGCGGCGTCTTCGCGATGGACAACTTTTCACGAGGTTACTCAGCCTACAACATCCTGCCTCCGGCTGAACCGAGCGAGGATGACCTGGAGGTCTGGAACCGGATTGCGAATTGGATCATTGAGCACCCTGAAGGAAGGCACATCGAGCATATGGACCGAGAATTCCAGTCGTCCGTACTCGCACTGCTCTTCTGCTACTATAGAGATTTTTCACCGTTGGTCTGCGCTGCGGAACCGGACTGGCCGCACCTCAGAAAGTTCGCGCAGGTGTTTGGTCGCGTAGTGGAGAAATTCGGTACGAACAGCACGACGTTCCATGGAACACTAAAGTTCTTGCAAAAGGGCGGTCTGGAGTTCTTTCCGGATCCCGCACTCTCGTGGCTCGCGTGCATCGCGCAGAAGACCCGTCACGACGCAGCATTTTGGTCGGCCAATGGTGAAGAGACCGTCAGCATGCTTAAGCTGGTCTTCGCGGAGAAAAATGCCGAGCTAAGCGACAAACACCGCAAGCCTCTTTCGTTCATCATAGACATCCTCGTCGACAATGGCGTGCGAGGAGCGGGTTTCTTGCAACAAGATCAACACCGACAGAACTGAGCCGCGTTCCGCGGCGGAAGGGTGTCCGCCCCGATCGTCGTTTCCTGGTGGACGGTTTGGTCGCGACTTGACGGTCTTCGTCGGCGCTTCGGCCGCTTCAGGCTTTCCCTGCTATCCTGCCGACCGAATTCGGACGCAACGCTGCGCATCGCTGCCGCCGTTCTCCGTGACTGATGAATCTTCACCGGGATGCACGTGACATTGAGCGGCTTCACGGCAAGGAACGCCTGCTGTTCGACATTGCGGAGGCGGCCATCGAGAGAACACGGAGTCCGGGTGGTCGACATCATCCAACCGATGGCCAGGGCAGGACAGCCGAAGGCAGTGATTGACGAACACCGTGCCAAGGGCACTCTGGACGAACGCATCCAGACCGTCATGCGGGGATCCAGTGCCGGTCACTGTCGCCGGATGATGCCGAAGCTTTTGTCGGCTCCGCGGTTCCCGTCGAACAATGCGGCATGGAACCCGATCTTCGGTGCCCCGGAACTGATCGTCCGCTTGAGGGGGGAAGGGCGCGCAGAACGGCGCCAGCCGGCATTGCGCCTGCCGGGTTCATCCCCGTCGGCTGGAGCGGTTTCGTCGCCGAAGGCAAGAGCTGGCTGAATTTGATATCCTTCGAACTCTGCGTGCTGAACCAGATTCGTGACAGCATCCGTGCCCCGGGAAGTCTGCGATGCAGCATGGCACCGTCGACCCGGAATCGATCCTGCGCCGGTTCTCCCGGGGCGATGTGATGTACCCGACCTGCACGGCGCTGGCGGAACCGGGACGCGCCATCAAGACGATCTTCCTCTGCCGCTATCTCAGGCTCGAAAGCTTCCGCCGCGAGATCCACGAAAGCCTGACCGTGATCGAGAACTGGATCGGCGCGAACGGCTTCGTGTACTTCGGCAGGAGTGGCGAGATCGCAACCAACCGGGCCGGGCAGGGCGGACCGGCTGTCGTCGGAAGACATGCGTGGGCTGTCGCCCTTGTCCTGCATGTACATCAACCCCTGCGGCCGCTTCGATCTGGATCTCGACGAGCGCAGCGACTTCGAGCGGAGGGCTGCATGAGCGCCATTTTGGGTGTAGTCATGATGACGTCCCGAATGAACACTAAATCGCCGCATTCCGGTGTTCACTCAGGGTCGTTTCCGACATAATGAACACCAAGCGGCGGAGGCATGCCCAAAATGAACACTTCGACGGCCCGCATCGGCTATGCCAGGGTCTCGACCTCGGACCAGAACCACGCGGCCCAGGTCGCGGCGCTCGAGGCCGCTGGCTGCACCATGATCCGGACCGAGACCGGCAGCGGCACCAGCCTCGAGAACCGGCCCGAACTCGGGATCATCCTCGACTTCATCCATCCGGGCGAGACATTGGTCGTCACGCGCATCGACCGTCTGGCGCGCTCGATGAAGGATCTCCAGGTCATCGTCGCGAAGCTCCGGGAGAGAGGCGCCAACATTGCCGCGACCGAGCAGCCTGTGGACACTTCGACCGCTGCCGGCAAGGCGTTTTTCGACATGCTTGGCGTCTTTGCCGAGTTCGAAACCAACCTGCGCCGCGAGCGGCAGGCGGAAGGAATCGTCGCGGCGAGGCGGAGGGGTGTCTATCGCGGACGGCCTCCGACGATCGACATGGACGAAATCAGGGCCAGACTTGCCGAAGGGCAGTCGCCGACCAGGATCGCGCGCGAGATGGGAATCTCGCGCGGAACCGTCTACAAGGCCAAGGGCAAGGATGAAGAGCACGGCAAGGCCGCTCAAGGTCCCTCGGAAGTCTGGAAAGACTCCGTCCCGTAGACGTCACGAATGCCGCGATTTGTTCGCTGTGTGTTCTTCAAGATGTCCATATACGCAGCTTCGGTCCGATTAGGCCGGCTTGAGGCAAATCTTGCTTGGCGGTGACGTCGATTGACCCCCAGGTTTTTGGTGCTTCCGTCCAAGGCCACTTCAGTTGGGCCAAAGGGCGGTTTGAGGATGGAACTGCGACCAGGCAAACCAGAAGGCCTGATGGCTGCCCAGGTCGGACCCGTCTGCACCAACGGCCTTCACACCGCCGGCATCGAGCTGCAGGTGGACGTTTTCATAGGAAATCCTGTTGCCCCGCTTCAGCGCTGCAATCGCTTTGCTGCGCTGAAAGGCGATCGGTCTTCCAGTAGCAGTCACAACGCCAATGATGTCTTCATGAACCGGCAGGCGCGGGTCGACATCGCCGACCGGGAAAATCGGGCCATTGGCGTCCCTCCCGTTGCGGAAATCGAAGTCCCGTCCGAGCGCCAGCGCTTCGACAAGCACCGTTGTCTCCGGATGCTCCCGCTTCCAGGTTCCCCAGTCCGTCGTCACGATCGAGGCCTGTTTCAGCTGAAGGTTCCGCTTCGCAAGCGGCCCGGTTACGGCCTTGCCCAGAAACGTGTCGAACACTGAGTGCGTATTGATGTCATACATGACCTTGTTAGACCGGATCAGCAGCCCTGAGGTGCGCAGAACCGGCCGCTCAATTCCCTTAGGCAGCTGATCCGTGAAATAGGCCTGCGCCGAGCCGCACAGGGTGCAATAGGGAATGCCAAGGTCTCTTCCGCCCAGGGTATCATTCACCATTTCACGCACTTCCATAATGCGCCGCGGATAGGCGCGGAATTCATCGTTCACCTCAATGCCAAAGACGATGTCGCTGTCTTTAAGCCAGGCGGCCTCTTCAGCGCTGCTCACCTCGGGGTTGTCAGCCGCAGGAATGCAATTGCAGGTGCTGTCTGTCCTGTCATAGGCGCGATCATCGATTAACACTCCGCCCCAGGAGACATGCCGCCAGTCGATGTCGCCTTCCACAAAGATCTTGTCCCAGCCAGGAATGACACCGGTGAATATGGCGCGTTTAACCGGCAAGTAGCCAGGTGGCGAAGGAATGTCCCAAGCAATCAGGTGGTCGGTGATGGCCCCCCAGCTGTTGGGTCCGGGAAATCTCTTTTCCAGCAGGCTGGAGGCCGCGTCGGTCAGGGATGCGCTAATGCGGCGATCGGAAATGAAACGGAGCAAATCACTGATGACCCAGACTAGCCGGGGATCTCTTGACGCACTGATTTCCTCCAGCGCCGAGGTCTGATCCGGTCCCCAGACCTGCTGAGCAATGCTGTCGACAAAGGCCACCTGAACGGCTGACCGCAAACCGTCAGGGAGCGGACCTGCCGGAATCGCAGGCGGTGCGCCAAATGCATCGACCACATACTCCGGCAGGGGAGCGGCTTCCTGGGCGTTTGGCGCGTCAGACCAGGAGAGGGAGAGCGCCACGAAAAACGCAATCAAGAAACCGTGGGAGGGAATGCCGGTTGCAGTTTCCATAGGAGGGCCTTTCGTTTGGGCTCTGTTGCAAGAATTGGGGACTATACGGATGTTCCGAGCCTTGTGAGGCCATTCAGGCCGGTCTCTGCGGTCCATGGGCTTCTTGAAATTGATGATCAGGTTGTTCGTCGTGCTGTGCGCAAAGCCCCTTCGGGCGGTGTACTCTCCGAGGAACAGACACACGTCATCCGCGTTCAGATAATGGTGATCGCCCCGCGTGAGATCGTCAATCCTAGTGAACCGTTCTGGGAATGAGGTGGCTTCTGATGTCATTGTATTCTCTCACGCGGATAGCTCCGTGCTCTGCAAACTTGCGCGGCCACGTCAGTTCGGGATTTTGGAAGCAGCTTTCCAGAATGAACAGCTTGCGCCTTTGCTTTATGGCGGCACGGGCCTGGACAAGTGTTCCCGAGGATTCGCCAGCTTCGACGATCACCGTCGCATCGGTAAGCGCGGACATTGTGACATTGCGGGCCGGGAAAAAATGTCGGTTTGCAACAGGATTGATCGCACTTTCATAGCGCTTTACGGGCACTTGGCTGATCAGAAGATGCTTGCTGGCAATCTCAGCCTGAAGATCGGCATTCTCTTTCGGGTAGGATTGGCTGAGAGGCGTTCCCAGCACTGCAATGGTGCGCCCGCCTTCGTCCAGTGTGGTTCTGTGCGCGGTTGCGTCCACGCCTTTGGCTTGCCCTGAAACGATAGTGAAATCATCTTCGAGCAATGAGCGGACAAGACGCCGCGTGCGGCGGATACCTTCATCAGATGGGTTTCGCGTGCCCACGATTGCTATCGAGCGAGGCGAGTTCGCAAGTTCCCACCAACCCTGATAGTACAAGAGTTCAATCGGATGGTCTGCGTCACGCAAACGGGATGGATACTCCCCAGCCCCATTCACACGTACGCCGTAATCGTGAACACCGACGTCCTTGAGACGGCTGTGTACGATGTTGGCATTTTCGGCTGAAATCCTCGGATCTACGAAGTCTGAGGGCAAGGCTCCGGGAACCGAAGCGAACCTCGCAGCGATCCTCTTGAAGCTTGCGCCGGCATCTTCCCACAGAGCCTCGTATGCGCCAAGCTCAATAAACGGGGATATAGCACGTTCGGCAAAGTCTAGGTCTGCGAAACCAAATTGTGTCAAAGTGCACCTCCCTTGCGTTGGAACATAACATGAACATATTTGCCAATTTTCGCTGATTTGCAACCCTATAATCGCGTGTTTGCGAGATTACGCATCTGCTTGATCCGGATTGCTTTCAAGCCCTTGCTCAAGTAATGCTGGATGCCTTGGATCCGTTTCAACGGCATGCAACCTTGAGCGCCCAAAGGTTTCGCCATCAAGGGCTAGTGTCAGGCGCCTCTCGCCTTCGCGCTTAGGCTTCTCTTCCAGGAGTGGTAGCCCCGCCTCACGTTGCGGCATGCCGATATCGGTCGGGTGCCTTTCGGCATACAACAGCCCATTGAGCGTCACGGGTTTCTTAGCCATCCAGAATCCCTTTCACATAGTCCAAATCGGCAGCAATATCCGCCCCCTCCTCTTCGTCTGTCATTTCGGATACCCCTTGGCCGGTTGCGCAGGATTCAGCGTAGGCGACACAATGCGCGATATTCATCGAGGCGACACGACCATGTTGCGCCAGCGCGCGTGCAGTTTCCTCTGTGATCCGCGCACGCGGTGTCTGGGGCAAGGCGAAGGCGAAAAGCACTTTGGCGGCACTTGCGACCGCTATGGTTGCGTCAACAGCACGCAGATCATCTTGTGACGGTTTCACTGGTATCAAGACAGAACACAGTGCGGCCGTTATGCGATGCGGCAACAGATGGATTGCGGACGAGCGTTGTCTCGTCCGATCCGCCTTTCTGCGACGAAACAAGGATGGTCTGCATGATTTCACCATCGCACACTTTCGTAAGTACGCAAGTGCAGAATCGAGGCTATGGCACTGCCACTTAACGCGGTCGTGGGGCCTACGCCGTACCAAGCTTCCAGCGCGTCGTCAGCTTGTCCGTCCACGGCGCGGGCGCCATCGCCGCTGCACTTCAGGAATCCGCAATCATTGTCTTGTCCCGACCGCAACTTGCCAGGCGTTTCTGCAGCGTTACCGCGAGCCCTCGAACGCCGACACGGAGCGCCTGTCGTTTCCTCAAGAAACGAACTTCCGCGAAACGGACCGAATCTGCCGAGGCGTTCTCAGAGAAGTCCCTTGACCGAATTCTCCATGAGCACACCGAAATCGGCCCGAGCAACTGAAGGCAAGGACTGAAAGGGAACCACCAAAATCTGCGGGGTCACGTGATTGACTGGTGTTGTCTCCGCCCTGCCTGGTTCATTCGATATTGCCGCAACAGACCCGGGTTTCGATGCGTCCAAGTCAATTGACCCTGTAGATTTTGGTGGTTCCCGAAATCTCCGTGTGTCCAGGCAGGAGCAGGACCTGGACAAGAACCAGGCCGACATCCTCGCCCTCGCCAACAGGGAGGACCTCGGCCGGGTCGCGTTCATCGAGGAGAAGGTTTCCGGCAGGATCGCGTGGCGCAAGCGAAGGATCGCGGACATTCTGGAGGAACTGCGCGAAGGTGACGTCTTCGTCGTCAGCGAGCTTTCCCGGCTCGGGCGCTCGATGCTCGAATGCATGGAAATCCTGTCCACCGCCGCGAATGCCGGCATCAAGGTCTACGCCATTAAGGGATCTTGGAGGCTCGACGAAACGATCCAGAGCCGGATCATCGCCATGGCGTTCTCAGTGGCCGCCGAGATCGAGTGCGACCTACTTTCAGCCAGGACCAGGGAAGCGCTCAGGGCGAGGAAGGCCGCCGGAAAGCCGCTCGGACGGCCGAAAGGGCCAGGCAAGAGAAAGCTCGATCCGTTTCGTCCCGAGATCGAGGCGCTGCTCGCGAACGGTTCGACCCAGAAGTTCATCGCGAAGCGCTACAACACGGCGCCCGGCAACCTCGCAAACTGGATGAAGATGAACGGAGCCAGGAAGCCAAGGGTATGAGAATCCTATGGCGGATTCGGTACCTATGTTGGCCTTAAGCCCTTTTGGGGGACAGCTTGGGTGTAGTGCAAGTTGATCATGTCGACGGCCTTGTTGGCGTCATGAACACCGCGCGGCAACTGCATATCGTCCTTTGTGGCGTCGGCCACGGTCTGCTACTGTCGGGTGCCCGCTTCACAACACGCGTTGTCTTTCACATGGAACCTGTTGCCACAATCGGACTCAGCGCAATAGGCGCTTATACCAAACCAAATGAGTAATCACGGATAGGAGCGGGTCCGCACATCACAGCACGGCCCACTCTCTTGCGGTTATCTGCATGAT
>JAPPCV010000162.1 GCA_028824715.1 Boseongicola sp.
CTTCCAGCAGGCCGCCCTTTTGGCGACCCAAACCTGAAATCTGTCCTCGGGAGGAAGACATGAGAACGTCAAATGCACTGCTGTCAGGTTCGTCTGCGCTGGCGTTGGCGCTGGTGCTCGGCACGACGGCGCAAGCCGAAACCTGGTATCCTTACACGGTCGAGGTCTGGGACCCGCCGTTCGACATGTCCAGCCCGCGCACCGGCCTGGACTACGTGCCGCTGGAGACGGCCAGCCAGAAATGGGATCTCTGCATTTCCTTCCCGCACATGAAGGACGCCTACTGGCTGGGTGTCGATTATGGCGTGGTCGACGAGGCCAGACGCCTGGGCGTTTCGGCCACCGTCGTCGAAGCCGGCGGATATACCGAACTCAACACCCAGATTTCCCAGATCGAGGATTGCGTTTCGGCCGGTGCCGATGCGGTGATCATCGGCGCAATTTCCTTCGACGGGTTGAACAACCTTGTCGGCGAGATCCGGGCAAGGGGCATCCCGGTGATCGACGTGATCAACGGCATGTCGTCGGATCAGCTGTCAGCCAAGTCGCTGGTGTCCTTCGGCGAGATGGGCGCAAAGGCCGGCGAGTTCCTGGCCAGCGAGCACCCGGCAGGCAGCGACGCGGTCAAGGCCGCCTGGTTTCCGGGACCCGCGGGCGCCGGCTGGGTCGAGGCGGGCAATGCAGGCTTTTCGGGTGCCATCGAGGGCAGCGCCGTCGACCTCGTCGATACCAGGTACGGAGACACTGGCAAGGAAGTGCAGGCCAAGCTGGTCGAGGACACGCTCGAGGCACATCCGGACCTCGGCTACATTGTAGGCACAGCCGTGACCGCCGAGGCAGCGGTGCCGATCCTGCGCTCCCGCGGTCTTGCCGGCCAGGTCAATGTGATCTCGTACTACTACACGCCCGGCGTGGACCGCGGCATCGCGCGCGGCCAGATTCTCGCCGCGCCAACCGACTCGACGGTGATCCAGGGACGCATAGCGGTCGACCAGGCTGTCCGCATTCTCGAAGGCGAGGAGTACGTCAGGCACGCGGGTCCTGCGCTGTACGTGGTGACGCAGGAAAACCATGGCGAGTTCGACCCGTCGTCAACCCTTGCTCCGGACGGGTTTCGCCCGGTCTTCGCTGTAGAATAGCGCAGGGGCTGGCCATTTCCTCTCCTGCTCAGGCATTGGCAAGCGATCGCACCTCGTCCGTTGCGGGCGAGGTGCTGCTCGCGACCCGCTCCATCACCAAGGACTATCCCGGGGTGCGGGCGCTCGACTCGGTAGATTTCGACCTCCGTGCTGGTGAAGTGCACGTGCTCTTCGGAGAAAACGGCGCCGGCAAGTCGACCCTGATCTCGATCCTTGCCGGTGCCGTCCAGCCCACGTCGGGCAAGCTCCATTTCAGGGGCCGACAGGTTTCGCTCCATTCGGTGCACGATGCGCGCGAACTGGGGATATCGGCGGTCTTCCAGGACCTTTCCCTGATTCCGCAGATGACGGTGGAGGAAAACCTCTTTCTGGGTGCGGAACCCAGAAGCGGCGCGTTCCTTGACCGCCTGCGCTGTCGCGAGCGCGCGCGTGCGATTCTGGATGAACTTGAATTCCGCATCGATCCGGCCGCGCGCGTCGGTCACCTGACGCGGGCGGAGCAGCAGATGGTGGAGATTGCAAAGGCGTTCCGATCTGACCTGTCAGTGCTGATCCTTGATGAGCCCACTGCGTCGCTGACCAGCCTCGAGACAGATCAGCTGTTCAACCTGGTTGGCGAACTGACTGCGCGCGGCATCGGCATCGTCTACATCACTCATCGAATGGCGGAGATTCGGCAGATCGGCAGCCGCATCACCGTGCTGCGCGACGGGCGCCGTGTAGACACGCTGAATGCGCAAGACGTTTCAGAAGAGGACCTTGTTCAACTGATGACTGGCCGCGAAGTGGGCAAGATCTTCCCTGAGCGGATCACGCAGACTGCGGGCGACACCGTGCTGAGGATCAAGGAACTGACGACGCGCGACGGAACCGTGGAAAGCGCTTCGCTGGAGGTGCGGGAAGGCGAGATCGTCGGGCTCGCGGGCCTGGTCGGCTCTGGCAAGTCGGAGCTCCTGCAGGCCGCCTTTGGATCCAGGTCAATTGCCGCAGGACGCGTGCACTATCTCGGTCGCGAGACCACCGGCCACGGGCCGAAACGGAATATCCGGGACGGGTTTCTCTACCTGCCGCCTGACCGACGCTCCGAGGGACTGATGATGATGCGCCCGGCGCGCGAGAACGTAGCGCTGGCCGCTCTGGACATAAGGCCCTTTTCGAGCGGTCCGGTTCTGACCCCGCGTGGCGAACGGCGGGCGGTAAGCGGCATGGCTGACCTTGTTAACCTGCAGCCACGGCAGATCGAACGGACAGTTGACCAGTTCTCGGGCGGCAATCAGCAGAAGGTGATGCTGGCCCGCAGCCTCACGCGGGAATTCCGTCTGATCGCGTTTGACGAGCCGACGGTCGGCGTTGATGTGGGCACTCGTGCAGCCATCTACGAGTTCATCGTGGGACTTGCGCGCAAACGCGTGGCGATAGTGCTTGTGTCATCCGATCTGCCGGAAATCCTGCACCTCTCCAACAGGGCTTACGTCTTCTATCGAGGTCACGTGCAGGCGGAACTCCACGGTGCCGGCCTTACAGAGCAGGCGGTCCTGGCGAACTTCTTCGGAAGAGACGCAGTCTGATGTCTGTGGAAAGGGCAGCCGAGGGTGCAGTGGCTCGCTTCCTCAAGCGGGCGTTCGTCCGGCTTGGCATTCTGCCCTTCCTGCTGCTGGCCGCCTTGGTGATCTTCTCGCTGATGTCGGAGAATTTCCTGACATCGCGCAACCTGACAAACGTGCTCAGGCAGTCGGTCTACCTGACGATCGTCTCGATCGGGCAGATGCTGGCACTGCTGACCGGCGGATTCGACCTGTCCGTAGGCACGATCCTCGCCTTGGCGTCGGTGGCCGGTGCGATGGCCATGGCCGCCATCTACGCTGCAATGCCAGAGGCAGTCTGGCTGTCGATTGCCTTCGGATGCCTCGCCGGGATCGCCGCGGGCACAATGATCGGCGTTGTGAACGGCGTGGGTGTGGCCTTCTTCAACGTCTCGCCCTTCATGATGTCGCTGGGCATGGCATCCGTGGGTTTCGGCATCGCGCTCTACTTGACTGGCGGCGTGCCCGTCTATGGAATGCCCATTCAGTTCGGCGACACATTCGGTTTCGGAAACCTGATCGGGATTCCCACACCAGTGCTGGTGGCCGCATGCTTGGTGCTGGCCCTTTACGCCTTTCTGTACCGCACCCCGTACGGTCGGCACTTCTACGCCGTGGGCGGCAATCGGAAGGCGGCGTCGCTTTCGGGAATCAACACGCGTGGCACGCTTTTCCTGACCTACGTGCTCTGCGCATTCTTCGCCGCCGTGGCAGGAATTCTGCTGACCGCGCGCCTGGACACGGGAGAGGCCAACATTGGCGCTTCGATGCCTTTGGAATCGATCGCCGCCTGCGTCATTGCAGGCGTCAGCCTTCGGGGAGGAGTGGGGCGGCTGGAAAACGTGGTTCTTGGCGCGCTCTTCATCGGTCTGGTGCAGAACGGGATGAACCTCGCCCGGATCGAGAGCTACCTGCAGATGGTTGTCCTGGGCGCACTGCTGATCCTGGCTGTGATCGCCGACCAGATCCGCCTGAAGTACCTGGCGACCTTGAAAGACTAGGGAGGACACGCCGTGCGGGTGGACATCAACTGTGACATGGGCGAGAGCTTTGGCCTGTACCGCATGGGCAACGATGCGGGAATGATGCCATACATCACCCAGGCAAACGTCGCCTGCGGATTCCACGGCTCCGATCCCAACCACATGCGCAGCACGGTCGCCCTGGCCAAACGGCACGGGGTCAAGGTGGGTGCACACGTCTCGCTGCCCGACCTGGCCGGCTTCGGGCGGCGAGAGATGAAGATCGATCGCGAAGAGTTGGTCAACATCATCCTCTATCAGATCGGCGCACTCATTTCGTTCCTGAAACTGGAGGGAATGGCACTCTGCCATCTCAAGCCGCATGGCGCGCTCTATGGCATGGCGGCCCGGCAGGAGCATATTGCCGAAGCTGTCGCCGATGCCGCTGTGGTGTACGGCGTGCCAGTCACCGGAATAACCGGAACATTGCATGAAAAGGTCTACACGCGACGAGGCGTGGGCTTCCTGCCGGAGTTCTTCGCAGATCTGGAATATGATGACGAAGGTCACTTGATCATCACGCGCAAGCACGAGGCCGTAGCTCCGGAGCTTGCCGCAAGCCGCGCCGTTGCTGCCGTACGCGATGGAACGATGACCACCGTAGGGGGCAGGTCGCTGCCGGTGCGCGCCGAAACGGTCTGCATCCATTCCGACACGCCAAACGCAGTGAAGATCGGGAAGGCGGTCAACTTCGCGCTCAGCCAACTCGACGTTTCATGAGCGTCGTGGCGGGTCCAACGGGAGGAGTTTCCATGGCCAGACACGAAATCAAGTCCCCCATTCCGGGCACCTTCTATCGCAGGCCCGCACCCGACGAACCGCCCTTCGTGGAAGTCGGCGATGCCGTGGCAGAGGGCGACGTGGTCGCCCTTGTTGAAGTGATGAAGTCCTTTCACCCGATCAAGGCGGATGCCGAGGGCACCGTCTCGGGCTTTCCGCTGGAAGATGGTGAACCCGTGACCGCCGGAATGACCATCGTTGAGCTGGGCTGACCGTGGAACAGGGCCTGTCGATCAAAAGGCTGCTCATCGCCAATCGCGGTGAAATCGCCTGTCGCGTGATCCGGGCGGCGCGGGAACTCGGCCTGGAAACCGTCCAGGTGGCGAGCGAGGCCGATACCGACAGCCTCGCGGCCCGGCTGGCCGACGAGGTGAAGGTGATCGGGCCGCCTCACCCTTCGAAGTCGTACCTCGATGCCGGGGTCATTCTGTCAGCGGCAATGGACAGCGGTGCTGACGCGATCCACCCAGGTTACGGGTTTCTCTCGGAAAACGCCGGGTTTGCCGATGCGGTGGAAAGCGCAGGGCTGACTTTCGTCGGGCCTTCGGCCGACACGATCCGCCTGATGGGTGACAAGGCCGCAGCGCGCCGACAGGCAAGAAATGCAGGCGTGCCGACCGTTCCGGGCAGCCCCGGCGTGATGACCGATGTGGACGAGGCCCTTGCCGAGGCCGAGACAGTCGGCTTTCCGGTGATGATCAAGGCGAGCGCCGGCGGCGGCGGACGCGGCATCCGCGTGGCCGGAAGCGCTGAGGAATTTCGCAAGCTGGCGCCTCAGGCCTCGTCCGAGGCGGCAGCGGCCTTCGGAGACAACGGCATCTATGTGGAAAAGGTGATCGAGAAGGCCCGTCATGTCGAGGTCCAGGTGCTGGGAGACGGCCTTGACGTGGTGCACTTCTTCGACCGCGAATGCTCGCTTCAGCGACGGCGGCAGAAGGTCTGGGAAGAGGCGCCCTCGGCGGCACTCGGCGACGCGGTTCGCGCGCGCCTCTGTGCGTCGGCGGTTGATCTGGCGAAATCCGTAAACTACCGCGGAGCCGGGACGGTCGAGTATCTCTACGACGACGAGACCGGGAAATTCCACTTCATCGAGATGAACACCCGCATCCAGGTCGAACATCCGGTAACCGAAATGATATGCGGAACGGATCTGGTGATCGGCATGATCCGGGCATGCGCGGAAGGAGGCCTGGGACTGACGCAGGATGACATTGTCCGCACGGGTCACGCCATTGAAGTGCGTCTCAACGCGGAGGATCCGGCCAGCGATTTCATGCCTTTCCCCGGCATCGTGACGAAATTGCGCGTTCCGGAGGGTGAAGGCGTCCGTTTCGACCACATGCTCTATGACGGGTACGCGGTTCCGCCGTTCTACGACTCGCTGCTGGGCAAGCTGATCGTGTGGGCGCCGGACCGGCCACAGGCAATCGCCCGGCTGGCATCCGCACTCGAAGGGCTGGAAATCGAAGGCCTGCCTACAACCGCCCCGCTCTTCTCGGCGCTGGCCGGCAGTGCCGACGTGCAGGCCAACGCGGTCCATACCTCCTGGATGGAGACGTGGCTTGCACAGAACGCCGACAAACTCACCAGGCAAGGGGAGGCCGCCGCATGAGTCGATTCACGTTCGGAGGTGACGAGCACATCTTCGTGGAAGTCGACGAAGCGATGTCGCTTGAGGCATTTTTCACGTCCCTGTCGATGACCAACGCCGTGCGTGCGGCCGGCATCGACGGGGTCATGGAAATCTGTCCCGCCAATGCATCGTTCCAGATCAAGTTTGACCCGGACCGGATCCATCCTCGCGCGTTGATGGACCGCCTGAGGCACTTGGAGGAAGAGGCCGGGAAGGCCGAAGCCAAGCTGGACACACGGATCATCGAGGTGCCGGTCTTCTATCAGGATCCCTGGACACATGAGACCCTGATGCGGTTCCGCGAACGGCATCAGGATCCGGACGGGACCGACCTCGAATTTGCAGCGCGGATCAACGGGTACGAAACTGTCGAGGCATTCATCGAAGCGCATGCCGGCGCGCCATGGTTTGTCTCGATGGTAGGCTTCGTGTCGGGCCTGCCGTTCCTCTACCAGATGGTCGGCCGATCGCGGCAGATCCAGGTGCCCAAATACCTGCGCCCTCGCACGGACACGCCGAAGCAGACCGTCGGCTACGGCGGCTCCTTCTCCTGCATCTATTCGGTGCGCGGTGCAGGTGGCTACCAGATGTTCGGCATCACCCCGATGACGATTTACGACCCAAGGCAGGAAGTCCCGTACCTGAAGGACTTCATGGTGTTCTTCCGACCCGGCGACATCGTCAAGTGGCGGCCCATAGGGCGGGCCGAATACGACCGGATCATCGAGGACATGCAGGTCGGGCGGTTTGAGCCCCGCATGCGGGACGTTGTCTTTTCGCTCGACGACTTCAACGCGGACCTGGACGGCACGAACGCCGGACTCATGGAGGCGCTCTATGCCGGTTGAAGTGATTTCTGCAGGCATCATGACCACGATCCAGGATCTCGGCAGGCCTGGCTTCTACCATCTCGGCATCCCGATGGGCGGCGCGATGGACAGGTTCGCGCTGCGTGCCGCTAACCTGCTGGTGGGCAACGATGAAGGCGCAGCCGGCCTGGAATCGGCATTCCTCGGGCCGGAACTGGAGTTCACCGAGGATGCGACCGTCGCGGTCTGCGGTGCCGAGCTTCCGCCCAGGATCGATGGCGAGCAAATGCCGACCTGGAGCGCGCTGGGCGTCAGGAAGGGGCAGGTCCTGTCATTTGATTTCCTCAGGCTCGGGGCTCGGGCGTACATCGCGGTTTCGGGCGGAATTCACACGCCGCCTGCTCTGGGCAGCCGGTCGACCTATCCGATTGGCTCTCTGGGCGGCGTCGACGGGCGCGCGGTTCAACCCGGCGACTCCTTGCCGCTTGGTCGTGCCAGCGGCACAGCAAGGCCGGGCAGGTCGGTTCCTGATGCGCTCCGGCGGCTGCCTGGATCATTGGCCGAACTGCGGGTGTTGCCAGGCCTCTATTGGCACCGGATCACGGAAAACGCACAGCAAGGGTTCTTTGACGACACCTGGATGGTTGCCAACGAGGCCGACCGGATGGGCTACCGCTTCAAGGGCGGCCGGCAGCTGGAATTCGTGCCGCGTGAACAGCCCTACAGCGCGGGCTCAAATCCCTCGAACATCACCGATGCGTGCTACCCCTACGGATCGATACAGGTGCCCAACGGTGCGGAACCCATCGTGCTGCACCGCGATGCGGTCTCGGGCGGCGGCTACTTCATGCTGGGCACGGTGGTTTCGGCAGACATGGACCTCATTGGCCAGCTTCAGCCCAACACGCCGACAAGATTCGTCAAGGTTGAGATGGATGCCGCGCTTGCCGCACGAAAGGACAGGTCGGCCATGCTTGACAGAATTCGCGAAACAACGGCCTGAGGGCATGGAAACGGAGACAATGATGAGCATCATTTCAGACAATCGCCCTACATTGGCGCAAAGCTTGTGGCAGACCGGAGACGAGCGGATGAAATTCCTCCTTCTTGCGGTCATGGGCAGCATCGCGCTTTGGCTGTCCGCCAAGATCCAGGTTCCGTTCTACCCGGTGCCGATCACCATGCAGACCTTTGTGGTCCTGGTGGTGGGCATGGCCTTCGGCTGGCGTCTTGGGGCAACCACGGTGCTGCTATATCTTGCCGAGGGAGCGCTGGGCCTGCCGGTCTTCGCCGGATCGCCTGAGCGCGGCATCGGCGTGGCGTACATGGCGGGACCGACCGGCGGCTACCTGTTGGGATTCCTGGTCGCTGCAGCCGTGGTTGGCTGGCTGGGACAGAGGGGCTGGGATCGGCGTATCGCCACGACGCTGGCGGCCATGGCGCTGGGCACCGCAATCATCTATGTTCCTGGCCTGATCTGGCTGGGAATGGCGATTGGATGGGACAAACCGGTGCTCGGACTGGGCCTCTGGCCGTTTCTGCCCGGAGATGCCCTCAAGGTCGCGCTGGCCGCACTCGTGCTGCCGTCGATCTGGCGTCTTGCCCGCCACCGCTGAGGGCGACCCGTTGAGTGTCCCCGCTTCAAGCGACGGCACCGCCAGCGGCACGGTTCTCGTGGAGAATGAGCGGACCCGAGTGACCGAATGGCGCTTTCCCGTGAAGGGCGACAACACGGGCTGGCATGTTCACGAGCATGATTACCTCGTCGTGCCGCTCACGGACGGTCAGCTTCTGCTGCAAGAGCCTGACGGTTCGACCCGGGTTGTTGATTTGCACTGCGGGGCACCTTACTTTCGAACAAAAGGTGTTCATCATGACGTGGTGAACGCTAGCGATTTCGAGATTGCGTTCATCGAGGTGGAGTTCCTCGAAAGCGTCACGGTGTGAACGCGTAGCCCGCTTGAACCAATCGTTGGTATCGCGCTTTCCGTACGGTTCAGGCATGTCCGCGAGGCAAACGTGCTCGGGGGATTCCACTGGTGGCGCGCATCCAATCCCTCGCAGGGCATGTCGCAGGACAGCCAGTGGCATGAGCGAAGACCAGGCTTCTTGATGGCCATGACAGCCCTTGAACTGGCGAGCATTCCGGAAAAGTGCTGCGGTGCCATGTTTGGCAGGTCGGAAAGACGCGAATCTCTCGCAGCAAGTCAGTCCACCACGACGTCATCAGGGTGCCATTCCGAAGCCAGTGCCGTCATCGTGTACGGGTGGACGTCCTTGCATGTGGTTCGTGAAAATGTCATCAATTTGCGGCCAATCAGTTACGGTCTTCGGTCGACCGGAATCGCGGCATGTCCGTGGCATCCCGATGCTCCAGGCAAGACGGCAAGGAATTTGGCCTGGAATGACCATGCGGAGACGAAGCGTCGTTGTGGACCTTGGTCGCGGTGACGGGTAGGCTTCGTTCGGGTAAGGCGAGTGGCTCGGCAACCGGGAGCAACAGCGGGAGCAGTGACAATGGTGGCACGGTCTGGGCGCAAGGAGACCCGTCGGGCGGCCTATCAGGACGTGCTGGATGCACCACCCCACAAGGTCGCGGAGGTGATCGCGGGGCGCCTCCACACTCATCCGAGACCAGCGTCGCGCCATGCCTGGGCAAGTTCCGGCATAGGCGCCAAGATCAGCCCGCCGTTCAACTATGGTGATGGCGGTCCAGGCGGCTGGTGGATCGTTTTTGAGCCGGAGCTCCATCTGGCCGAGGATATCGTCGTCCCGGATCTTGCCGGCTGGCGGCGTGAGACGATGCCCGAATATCCCGACGCCGCATATTTCATGATCGCGCCGGACTGGGTTTGCGAAGTGCTTTCGCCGTCCACGCGGCGGCTCGACCTGAGCGAGAAGAGGGCGCTCTATGCCCGCGAGGGCGTGCGGCATCTCTGGTTCGTCGACCCCGATGCACGGACGCTCGAGGCGTTCGAACTGCGCGACGGGCAGTGGGTGCTGCTGGGCACCCTTGCAGGTGACGCGCCGGTCTCGCTTCCGCCCTTCGACGCAATCACATTCCCGCTTGACGCCCTCTGGCCCGAAGTGATCACCAGGGCGGAAATGGCGGATAACCGGGATGGGTCGTGAAACACCGGCGAGAGAAGACGTCGGCATGCGTGGAGTGCCGTCCTGCTTGAGGCCGACGCTTTCGCGATTGGCTCCCGAACAACCACTCGAGACGCCAGGCGGGCAAGGCGGGGGCATCCCGCAGCGGAAACTCGTGAAAGCCCCTACGGCGCATTTGCATGAAGAATCCGCGCATGGCCGTCCGTTCGGGGTCGCAGCACATGTCGGCGCGCTCGGGACAAGTCTGCCTGCCGCGTGCCAGACCCCAGCCTGATTGGATCCAGATCCGTGAATCCGCCCCGGAGGCCGGTTCTAGGCAATCGTGCCGGGATGCGCCGGGCCGCGAAACCGCGAACCGGCGGCTATCTGTTGTCGAATCCGAACCCCATCTTGCGGGCGGAGCTTCGGAAAAACTGTTCCGACGAAGTCGGGACAAAGATCCCCTTCTTGCCGGTGCGCGAACTGAATTTTGCGATTCTCTTGTCGGAAAGCAGGGTTTCGGCCGTTTGCACGCTGTCGCATTCAAAAAGCACGCCGGTTCCGGCACGTCGAATCGATCGTGCGCGAGACTCGATCCTTGAGAGGAAACCTTCGACCAACTCCGGCAGCGGTTGCTCGTCCCGAGCGGACAGGAATTCCCTGACGGTCCCGGTTTCCAAGCCCGTCTCGACCGCCTTCAGGATCCTTTCCGTGCTCAGTCGCCACACGGAATCCGGCTCCTCCTCGTCCGCACAGTTGCGCAGGAACGCCCTCTCTTCCTGGTCCAGGCGCCCGTCCTGCACGACGATGCGCAGATCAGGGAAGACAGACAGGGGCGTCGACGTCTCGGGCGTGTCCGGTTCATAGGCGTCCGTCAATTCGAGGCAGTAGGCTCCAAGCGCGGTCAGCCGAAAGAACTTCAGGCCGTCATATCGACTCAAGAAGGCGCCTTCGAAGTAACCCGTTGGTTCCCAAGGCTTCTTGCGCGCACCTGCCGGCGGAACGAATGCAATGTCGATCAGTCCCAGCGTTGCTGCATACTCGAAGAGGAAGGACAGCAGGTACCTGTCCTGGAGCACGCTCCAGGCTGCGGCGTCCACGCTGTACAGGCCCCCGTAGTGCGGATCGCTGACGTAGAGTGTCCACGGAGATCTCGACACTTCGAATCCGAGATCCGCGGCAACCATGAACTTGGCGAAGCCGTCGACCGGCACGACGCCTCCGGGCGGGCATTGAGCAAGCGCCTGGTCTATCGCGTCGCGTCGCGACTCCACCGCTCTCATGGTTCGCTTTCCCTTGCCGCGAGGCTGCCCCTTGATCGCCTCGACCCTGGAGAACTCGTCAATGATCTTCGTGTCGATCCAACGATTCCAGAGCAGCTTGATCGTTTCGTGGGGGGGCGTGGACAGTGCCTTGCGCCCCGCCTTCGTGAGCGCAAGCCGGGATCCGTCCTGCCTTGCGAGCCGCCCCGCCTGGACCAGCAGAGGCCAGGCAAAGGCCTGGATCGGCCCGACTTCGGTTTCGCATTCGGTCGACGCGTAGAAGTCGCCGCCGTCAAGCACCGCCGAAATCCGCTTCATGGATGCCGCGGACGGCCGATTCGTCGACGCGCTGACAGAGACCTTTCCTTCGTCTATCAAGCTCAGGACGGCGAGCAGGCCGGCCTTTGCCGTGGATTCCATGTTGCGCCATTCGATCGGGACCGTCGTGCTTGTTTCCTCCCGTGCGTATCTTCCGGACTTGTAGACATGCTGGTACGAGACGAGGTCCACGGTTGGAGGAAGCTCCGCCAGGAAAGGCACTGCAGCCTCTTCCGGCGCCGGAACGATGCGCTGCAACGCAATCTGGAGATCACGGGGAACATGGATCCGCGGGTCATGCCTGTCGCCCAGGTGCAGGAACAGGTTGAGCTTGGTCGCCGTGTTGCTGTCATTGTGCCTCGAAACGTTAAACCGCTTGCCGGGAGACTTGCCGTGCTTGGCGGTGAACTTGTCAACGTCGAGCAATCCGAGCGGATCGTGGACGGCTTCCTGAACAACCAGTTTTTCGTGCTTCGTGAGGCTGTTCCACTCGGCCTCGACCCTGCTCAGGAGGATCCGGTTGATTGCCGAGACCAGTTGATCCTTGCGTGCGGGCCGCGGCCTGTTGTTGCCGCCGAGCTCATCGTAGATCGCTCTCAGCTTGCCGGCAAAGGAGAGTTCGAGCGCTTCGAGCAACGTATGGGGCTGCATGCCGGATTCCCTTCGAGACCTGTCGTCGCCAGATGAACCAAAAGGCGGCGAATCGCAAGGCGATCAAGCGCCAGAATTCCTTCACGGCATCAGGTTTCGGCGATGTGCCGCCGTGATTTCCTGCTCTCGGAAGTGGCGAAAGGCCCGCATGAGTCAATTTCGACCTTCCTTTGGCAGGGCCACTTCGGAAGATTGCGAGACGCTGGCTTTGATCCCATCTCCAGAGTCCGGTCTCGTCAGTCCTTGACCGGGCCAAGGTCGCTGGCCTGCCATGGCCGCTTTCGACCAACTGTGTCGAGACGGAGCTTCAGGACGTGACCTACCGTTCGCAGGCGTGCGGGAAGGATTGCAGCCGGCCGCTTCCTGATTCCCCGCCACGGTCAGGGACCCCGGAAAGCATTCCAACAAGTCCGGCCTTGTGACGTCCACGGGTGTCGCGGGCCACGGTTCAACGGGAACTTGCCGCCGTCAGATTCGCATTGGCAGAAACTGACTTTCCGCAGTGCCGAGGATTTCGCCAAACCGGTCATTGACGGGCCAAATGTCATGTCAAGTCCAGTCCGATCGTTCTCTACGCCAGTCTTGCAGGTCTCAGATTCGGGAATTGTCGTCTTTGAGATTTCGTCGGCGTGAGTGGCTGAGATGCGGTTTTGCCCCCGACTGAGGCCGCAGGCTTACGCCCGAAGCATTGCCCGCAACCAAAGCGCCATTGTTGCGGCCACTACCAGAGACACGAGCAGTCCGATCACGTCGCCCATGATCTCAGCCACGGTCGAAACCTGGTCCATGAAGATGTAGCCAAGCCCGACGTAGACCGTGACCCAAACGGTCTCGCCCAACACGTCCGCAAACGTGAACCGCCGCCATGAAAGCCTCGTGGCACCGGCGACGAAGTTGACCCACGGTCCGAGCGGGGCCACTGCCCAAGTAGAAAGGAACACACCCATTCCACCCCGCTGGTCGACCAACGCCCGGGCGCGGGCAAGCACCGCCGCCCGTGCAGGCGAACGGGCCAGTCGATCTACAAGCGCGCTTCCGCCCGTTCGTCCAATGAAAAAGCCCGTTTGGTCGCCCAGAACTGCACCGACGTAGGCGGCCAGACCGACGGCCCAGAAGGAAAGGTCACCGGAGGCGACGAAGGCACCTCCCGTGAGCATCATGAGCGATGTGGGGATTGGCAGTGCAAGGCAGGAGAGGAATGCCGAGGCGAAGATCACGTAGACCCCGTACTGCGTGACCAGACCGAATACAGTTTCGGTCACTGGCCGGATCCGGCAGGGGACTTGGCAGGGGAACGCCCTCGGTCTTCCCGGAACGCGGCGATTGCTGTTTCAAGTTCCGCAATGACTTGTGCGACTGGCACCCCGCGCAGGTCTGCAAGTTGTGCGAGGCTTACCGGGCCACCGGGAAGCGGGCGTGGTGCGTCAATTGCATCCAGAACCAAGTCGCGCGGCACGCGCCAGGACCGGGCAACATAGCGGGGTGTCATCCAGGCAGCGACGGGTTGTCGACGCTCTGCAAGAGGCGGGCGGTCGTACCAGAAAACGGCAGATCGGACGCCAAAGAACAGGCTCGCCATCAGTGCCAACGCAAGAATTGCGGTCGCGACCGGAGCTGCTGACCATAGCCTCTTGACGAATGCAATCACGCTCTTGAACACGATGCCCCAGTTCATCTGACCCAATGCAATGCTGATACGAAGATGGCCTGTCTTGTCGTCGCATTGTCAATGGGTGCCCGTGCTCTGCGTACAGATGCCGTGCTCCCGATCAACGCTCTGAGCCCGAACCGAGCCTTCGACAAACCGTGGCAAATGATCTTTTCGCAAGTCCCGACGGAAAAGCCATCCATAAACGTTTCATCTGGAACTGACGCAAAAACGGAATCTGAACATGCGCGCAAACTTGCTCCCGATTGGGTTTCTCGTCGTGGCGTCCTGCCTTTTGGCGGCCACCATTGCGACATCAGCGACGCTTTGGGGCCCATGCTCCTAGGCGGGCGCAACCCTGGCAATGGCGGTGGCCGATGGATCGTGGCAAACTGAGAACGAGAGACAGGAGGAAGGCGAAAGACATGAAAATCCCATTTCTGGTGCCAGCAACAGTGCTGGTTTGCACGCTCGCTCAGGCCGCATTGGCCGGTGAGGCAAACGTTCGGACGCCGTCGCCCGTTATCCATTTGAAAGACAATCTTGACGAGGTGGATGGGCTTGGCTGGTGCATCGACACCGTTGGGCGTGGTTATGCAGAAACCCTGCACGCGCATTCCTGCAAGCCTCAGGGCGGTGATGTGCAGTTCGCCCATGATCCGGAAACGGGCGCGATCCAATCGGTGGCGTTTTCCGAGAAATGCATCGCGGTTCTCCCCGAGGGTGCCAGCACTGATTTCGGCCTGCGGGATTGTGACAATGCCGACCCTGCGCAACAGTTCTCGTTCGATCCGGCCACCGGTGCAATTGCGCCGGGCGGTGTGCCGAGCCTGTGTATGGCGGTCGGCGAAAGCAGTCGCAGGGCGGGGCCCTTCATGTCTCGTGACCTTGTCCTTGATGCCTGTGCCGCTATCGAGCCTGCGCTCCGAACGTGGGTCATCCGTGACTGCTTTACATTTTAGCAACGAACGCAACATTTTGCGCATTCTCCCTTGAACAATTCAGGAACATCTGGCAAGTCACGATATGTGGTTGACGACGACACGCCTTGCGAGACGC
>JAPPCV010000003.1 GCA_028824715.1 Boseongicola sp.
GACCTCATCGACCCGTGAAATCAGTGCGAGAGCGGCCTGATGGTCACTTACGTATGTAATTCCCCAATCATAGCAAGGTTGCCGCACCAAGGAAGAAGACCGGAATCAGCCCTGCATCACGATTCGCGCGAAAGAGCTTCAGGCACCGCTCAGGGCTGCCGGCTTCCAGCCGTGTGACCTGCCAGACCAGATGCAGTCCGAACGCGAGCGTTCCGGCGAGCACGATCCCAGACTGCAGAACGCCTTCACCAGGCCCCGCGGCGCCGACGAGTCCAACGCCGAGAACGGCAGTTGACACGACAAGGAAGCGGTTCAGCCAGCGTCTTGTGCCTGCGCCGAATAGCCGTGCCGTCGACTTCACGCCGACAACCGCGTCATCTCTCCGGTCTTGCAGGGCATAGATTGTGTCATAGAACAGGGTCCAGGCAATGCCGGCGACGTAAATTGCCAAAGCTGGCCAGGCAAGCGAGCCCGTTACCGCCGCCCAGGCCAGGAGCGCGCCCCAATTGAAGGCAAGTCCCAGAAACACCTGCGGCCACCAGGTAAACCGCTTGGCAAACGGATAGATCACCACCAGGACCACGGACGCGAGACCCAGGATGACGGCCGCGTTGCCGAATGTCAGAAGGACAAGCAACGCCGCCAGCGCCTGCACCGCCATCCAGGCCGCTGCCCGACTCACGGAGACCTGTCCCGAAGGAATTGGCCGCGAACGGGTGCGCTCCACTTCGGCATCGAACTTGCGGTCAGCAATGTCGTTCCACGTGCATCCGGCCCCCCGCATCAACCATGCGCCAACGGCACATCCGATTCCGATCCAGGCATGCTCCTGGATCGGCGTTCCCTGATGCAGCGATGCCGCGCCAAGCCCCCA
This sequence comes from Boseongicola sp., assembly GCA_028824715.1. Lineage (GTDB taxonomy): Bacteria > Pseudomonadota > Alphaproteobacteria > Rhodobacterales > Rhodobacteraceae > JAJEFO01. The sequence goes on from JAPPCV010000003.1 coordinate 875, forward strand.
CCAGCAGGGCAACAGGAGCAGCCAGGTCCCGATTGGCCGGTCAGCCCTGCTGAGTCGCAGGTAAGGGCGCGTCGCCAAAGGGGCCCAGCGATCGACCCAGTTCCCCGGCACCGCGTCTGCCACTTGTCCGTCCGGTGCACCTTCGGTCATATGCTTCCTGCCATGAAACGCGCGAAAGTCAGGATATATGTAGAGCACCCGCTGGGCGAAGGACAATCGGTCACGCTTGCGCGTGACCAGGCACGCTACCTGTTCTCGGTCATGCGTTTGGCGGTCGGGGATCTTGTCGCCGTCTTCAACGGCAGTGACGGTGAATGGGAAGCTGAAATCGCGACCGCCGGAAAGCGGGACGGCATCCTCAAGTGCCGCGTTCAAAGCGCCGCCCAACGGAATCCGCCCGACCTCTGGCTCCTCTTTGCGCCGATCAAGAAGGCCCGCACGGACTTCATTGTGGAAAAGGCGGCGGAAATGGGCGCGGCCCGCATCATGCCGGTCCGAACCGAGTTCACAGCCGCCGAGAGGATTCGGAGAGACCGGCTTCAAGTCCATGCCATTGAGGCGGCAAGGCAATGTGGCGGAACCAGCGTGCCCCGTGTCGAGGAGATGTCAGCCCTCACACGAATCCTGGAAGCATGGCCCGAGGACCGCAGGTTGATGTTCTGCGACGAGACGCTTGCGGGCAAGGGAGCCGCACTTTCGGGAGCGCCTGGCCCGTGGGCCATCCTGATTGGCCCGGAAGGCGGATTTTCCGCGGCGGAACGACGCATGATCGACGCGATGCCGCAATCGGTGACGGTCTCGCTGGGACCACGCGTGCTGCGCGCGGACACGGCTGCAGTCGCGGCAATGACGGTCTGGCAAGCAAGCCTGGGTGACTGGAAGTGACGCGAACCCGGATCCGCGCCGACATGTTGCCAAGGGCCGCGACCGGCGTTGACCATTCCGGGACTGGACCCTGTGCCGAAATTCGGGGACGCTTGCGCCGGACACCGTCGGCGCGGCTGGCACGGAGTGCTGGCGGAGCCGGCCATTGAGAGGAGGCGTCCGGTGAGCATGATCCGGCCTGAGGCAAGGGCCTTTCTGTCCAGATGGCAGGAAGCGATTCTCTCGGGCATTGTCCTGCTCGGTTCACTTCAGGCGGCTGCCGTGACGACCGGGCTGGTTCGTGGCCTGTCCTATGCGGCGGCACTGGTATGTGCGGCATTGTTCATCGAGGGCGTGCGGAGGGCACGCCGTCCCGACCGCAGCACTGGCGCAGGCCGGGTCGAGGTCGACGAGCGTCAGATCACGTATTTCAGCTCGCTTGGAGGAGGAGCGATTTCGATCGACGATCTCGTCCGGGTCAAGGTGCGCCCTGGCACCCGGAACGCGCCCGGCCCGGACTTCTTCTGGGAATTCACCGATCTTTACGGGCAACGCCTTACGATTTCGGGGGACGTGGGCAACGGAGCGGCGCTCTTTGACGCCCTCACCGCACTGCCCGGCGCGGACCTTGAGGCGGCAACCCGCGTATCGGGTCCGAATGCGGACACGGAGCAGGTCGTTTGGGAAGCCGCCGGCAAGAGGCCGGATTGACACAAGCGCGAATTCGGGCAAGTCAGCAGCCCTGAATTGTCGACGTGAGCAATGCAATGTCCATTCCGCAGACTGGCGGCGGTCCAATCGAAAGACGCGAGCAGCTGGTCGAGTACCTTGCCTCGGGCTGCAAGCCGCCAGGGGAGTGGCGCATCGGCACCGAGCACGAAAAGTTCGGCTACTGCAAGGACACGCTCAAGCCGCTGCCCTACGGGGGGCCTCGTTCGATCAAGGCCGTCCTCGAAGGCCTCCGCGACAGGTACGGCTGGGCGCAGCTTGACGAGGGCGGCAATGTCATCGGCCTTGCCAAGGACGGTGCAAACATCTCGCTCGAGCCGGGTGGCCAGCTGGAGCTCTCGGGTGCGCCACTGGAGAACATTCACCAGACATGTGATGAAGTGAACGAGCACCTGCGCGAGGTGCGTGCGGTGGCCGACGAGATCGGTGCGGGATTCATCGGACTCGGCGCGGCCCCTCACTGGACCCATGACGACATGCCGCTCATGCCCAAGGGCCGTTACCGGCTGATGGACGGCTACATGCAACGTGTCGGAACGCTCGGCACGCAAATGATGCGGCGAACCTGCACCGTGCAGGTCAACCTCGACTTCGAATCCGAAGCGGACATGGTGCAAAAGCTGCGCGTGGCGCTGGCCTTGCAACCGGTCGCAACGGCACTGTTCGCGAATTCGCCGTTTCTGCATGGCGAGCTCAACGGTCACAAGAGCTGGAGAAGCCGGATTTGGCGTGACCTGGATCCCGACCGCACGGGAATGCTGCCCTTCGTCTTCGAAGAAGGGTTCGGATTCGAGGCCTGGGTGGACTATGCACTGGACGTGCCGATGTACTTCGTCTTCCGGGACGGCGTCTACATAGATGCTCTCGGACAGTCTTTCCGGGACTTCCTCGACGGCAAGCTGCCGGCGCTGCCGGGCGAGATCCCAATGCTGTCCGACTGGGCCGATCACCTGACGACGATTTTCCCGGAAGCACGCATCAAGAAGTTCATCGAGATGCGCGGTGCCGATGGCGGACCGTGGCGGCGCCTCTGCGCGTTGCCTGCGTTCTGGGTCGGGCTGGTCTACGACAAGGCCGCACTTGATGCGGCCTGGGACATCGCGAAGACCTGGGATGCGGAGTTGCGGGAAAGGTTGCGGGTTGCCGCGTCGGTCGACGGCCTTGCCGCCAAAGCCGGCGGCATCGACATGCATGCCCTCGCACGGGAAGTCGTCGAATTCGCCGAAGCCGGTCTCAAGGCGCGGGCGCAGGAGGGCGCGGACGGCCTCCTGCCGGACGAATCCCACTTTCTCAACGCGCTTAAGGAGACCCTTGAGACTGGCGAGACGCCCGCGGACGAAATGATCCGGCTGTTCGAGACCGACTGGGATCGGGACGCGACGCGGGCATTCGCGGAGTACAGCTACTGACTGTCAGCGGCAATGGACCGGGCCATGCCGAAGGCCAAGGTCATTGCGGCTGCGCCTCGAGAACGACCTGTGGCATGTCGTCAGCCGAATGAGCGCCAAACGGAAGGGCTTTTCCGAGAGCGGCGGCCAAACTATACAGCGACCATGAGTCTTCGCTCCCGCCACCTCCTCGGCATAGAGCATCTCGAGCCGGGCGAGATTACCACCCTTCTTGACCTGGCTGACACCTTTGTTGACCTGAATCGCCGAGACGTGAAGCACGACACCGCGCTCACGGGACTTACGCAAATCAACATGTTTTTCGAACACTCGACCCGCACGCAGGCGAGTTTCGAAATAGCGGGAAAGCGACTCGGAGCGGACGTGATGAACATGCACATGCAGTCGTCGTCGGTCAAAAAGGGCGAGACGCTCATCGACACCGCTCTCACGCTCAACGCCATGCATCCGGATCTGCTCGTGGTCCGCCACCCGAGTTCGGGCGCTGTGAGCCTGCTGGCGCAAAAGGTCAACTGCGCCGTGATCAACGCCGGCGACGGGCGACACGAACACCCGACCCAGGCGCTTCTCGACGCATTGACGATCCGACGCACCAAGGGGCGACTCCGGCGGCTGACGGTTGCGATCTGCGGCGACATCGCGCATTCCCGCGTCGCCCGATCGAACATCCTGCTCCTCGGCAAGATGGAAAACCGGATCAGGCTGGTCGGACCGCCGACCTTGATGCCCGCCAACGCGACCGAATGGGGCGTCGAGGTGTGCACGAACCTGGAAGACGGACTCATTGATGCCGATGTCGTCATGATGCTCCGACTGCAGAAGGAGCGCATGGATGGCGCCTTCATCCCCTCCGAGCGCGAATACTACCACCGTTTCGGCCTTGACGGCGACAAGCTCCGCTACGCAAGGGACGACGCCATCGTCATGCATCCAGGTCCCATGAACCGTGGCGTCGAGATCGACGGCACCATCGCCGACGACATCAACCGTTCCGTCATCCAGGATCAGGTCGAGATGGGCGTTGCCATCCGAATGTCCGCAATGAAGCTCCTGGCCGACAACCTCCACGCCGACAGGGCAGAGACGGGTGAGATGGCCTGACTTGGAAGGCCGGGGTCCAGTCCGGCAATCGCGCGTTCCGCGGATTCTTCATGGTGAGTTGACAGGCGCACGCCTCGGTCGAGACGACAATTCGGCCTGCCCTCCCGTCGGCAAGTCCGCCGCTGCGCGAGCATGCGCCGATCCCGGACGTCTGGTCGTGCATTGACCTCCGAGTTCGGCCCGTTCGACAGGCAGTGAATTCAGGAGACGATGCGGAAACGCCCGTCGATCCATGCTTGCAAGGCCCGTCAGATCCCTTCCGCGATCAGGACGTAGCCACGGTTTTCGACCGTATCGAATGTGCGCATCGCCGCGATAAGGTCGTCCGCGGCGATCCACACCCACGGGGCACGGTTCGGATTGACGTCCATCACCAGGAAGGAATCGCTGGCTTCATCATAGGCCCCGACCGGCGAAATGTGGCCGCCACCCGGCTGGCCGAGGGCCCTGCGCGAATAGTTCACCAGCACGTAGTCGTCTTCGTTGGCGAGATTCTCGACCAGTTCCCGACGTATGTCAGAGGCATCCGCGTTGTCGTCGACGACCCGGAGCGAGACGTCGAGACCGTGGCTGCGCAGCAGTTCCGCGAGCTGGTGCAACTGGAAGCCGAAGTCGCTCTTCGACTCGCCCTTGATCGGAATGGGCTTGCCCAGCACCTCAAGTCGCGACTTTGCCCGGTCGGTGAAGACGTTGTTCGGCGTGTACTTGCCGTAGAACGGGTCGGCGCCCGGCCACAGCCACGCCATCTCCTCCTTCGCGATGGACGCCCTGTCCTTCGGCAGGTCGTCCCGCTTGCCGAGCCGCAGCGCGTTCAGGACGATCGCCGACGAGGCCGGGCCGCAAAAGATCGCGTTGTCCTGGCTGACGAAATGGTTGCTGAGGGGGAAGAAGTCCGTCTTGTGAGATGACCGGGCCAGCCGGTTCAGGCTGTCGGCGGACTGCCATTCGACAAGTTCGGCCGCGCGAGCCTCGATCGAAAGGAGCAGGCAGCATTGCATCGCCAGCAAAGTGGCGAGCATTCCTTGTCGCATCTTGGGTCTCCCTGTTCGATGCCAGTGTCCGGTCCGGCACACTTGAGTCAGCGCGGCTCGCACTTGATCCTGCCCTTGCCTACTCCGAAGGCGATTCACGTGCCAGCCGAATTTCGGGTCGGTTCAGGAAGCCGGGACATGAACGCCGGGCGTCCTCGAACGAAACCCCGCAAGCCCGTCAAGGCGCGATGACCGCTGGCGAATCTGCCTGACGCTGCCGCAGGACCTTTGAGCCGGAGCGCTGCAGCAACAAGCGAGAAGAACCTGATCGCTCCTCCGGTGACGTCGAATCCGGTGATCTCAATTCTCGAACGGCACCGCACGGACCTCCTCGACCCCTTCGTCTTCGGTGAATCGCCAGATGCCCACATGGCCACGCCGCAGATCGCCGCTCTCGTCCCAGTCCATGCTGCCAGAGGCGCCCTCGTAGTCGACCTCGCCGCCCTCGGCGAGAATGCGAAGCCCATCGGCAACGCCTTTCGGGCCGGCAATCACGACGGCGCCCGGCGAACTGCCCACTGCGTGCAGCCGGTCGCGGATCGCGGCACCGTCCAGCCGACCCGCCGCCTGTGCCGCAAGCGCAAGGGCGATCGTGGCGTCATAGGTCTCCTTGACGTAGGCCAGCACCGGCAGGGCGCCGTACTCGGCGGCATAGGCCGCCTCCCATGCTGCAGACGCGGCGCTCTCCGGCGCTGACGCGGACCCGGTGCCGTACATGTTGCCGAGCCGGTCCCCGCCCAGGGACAGGACGAGGCTCGCCCGCTTCGCGGCGCTGCCGAAGACGAAGTTGTCGTAGACGCCGTTGTCGATCGCCTCTCGGACCATGGCGAGGGCCGCCGACTCGAAGGCGATCACCACCAGGGCCTGCGCGCCCCCGCTCGCGGACTCGTGCAGCGCGGCGAGAAAGCCGGTCTGGCCGCGATCCACCGGCACGACCCTGAGAGGACCGTCCCAAGCTGCCTCGAAGGCGCCGGCAAGGCCTCGCCCCCAGGGGTCGTCGACATGGAGCAGGCCGACATTGTCAAATCCCCGTTCGCGCACGAGGCGGGCGAGGACGGGCCCTTGGGACTCGTCGGACAATGCGGTTCGAAACAGGAAACCGTTGTCAGCGACAGTGGTCAACGCCGGCGATGTCGCCGAGAAGCTGACAGTGGGTATGGCGGCCGGACCGATAACGCGCTCCGCAACCGGCAGCGCGTTGACGCTCGCGTTCGGACCGACGATCGTGTGCACGCCCTCGATCTCGACGAGACTCCGCGCCGCTGCGACAGCGGTCTCCGGGTCCGCCGTGCTGTCGCCGACCGCGATCGCTACGGGCAAGCCGAAGACGCCGCCGCCCTCGTTTACATGCTTGATCGCGAGCTCGAACGCCTGCTGCCTGTCCTTGTAGACCTCTGCCGAACCGCTGCTCACGTCGAGCAGCAGTCCGATCCTGAGCGCGGTCGGCCCGTTCGTCTTCGCCACCGTCGAATCCTCCGCCGCGCCGGGCAGCGACATGCCGACCCCGCCCAGCAGCATCCCGAATGCGCATGCCCGGGCGAACGCCCCGCCGAAGTCCCTACGGATCATTGTGGACTTCCTTCACTTCAGCGCCGGACCGCGGAAACCTGCTCTCAAGGCCATTCGCCGTCGGCCTTCCGAACGCTGCGTCCTACTGCAGGACCGCACGCGGGCCATGGTTGACACACTGCCCACCCTAAAGGAAGGGCATTGCTCCTGCGAGACGCTCATGCCCGAGCGCGAAAATGTCGCGGTCGGCGTTCACGTGCCCGTCTTGGGCGGCGCCGCACTCGTCGCAATCCCATCACCGACGCCACGCTCCCCCGCGTGCGGGTCGAAGTGCACCTTTCGAACGGCGTGGAACTCGGACCGACCACGCCGATGGATCTGGTGCCCGGCCAGATCGTCGACGTAGTCCTTCCGGCGACCGGCCAGGCCTTCACCACATGGGGGCGCATCCCGAGGTGGGCAGCGCGGGCGCGAGCGAGCCCATGGCGACGTTCACGCCCTGGCTCGGCAACTGCGTGGCCGTCAATGGCGTCAACCTCGGCATCGAGAACTCGGGCCATCAAATGAGCGCCTGGTACACCTCCCGGGGACCGCGGATCTCCCTTGATCCCGCCCCGGCGCACCAGCCAACCCAATCGGCGTCCTGGACGGGTGAATGGGCCGGCATCCACGGCACCAATCCCGCCATCGTCACCGGCGCGGCGAACGTCAACGTCACGCTGGGCCCGAGCGCCACGGAAGCCGCCCTCACCCTCAAGGGCATTCCGACCCTCGGCACCCTCGCATGGGACCAGATGCCCGTCTCCGGCGGGCGCTTCACGGGTTCCACCCCGGCCAAATCGCAGACATATGTCGCAACTGGCCAGTTCGGCGGCACCAATCAGGCGGGTGCCGTCGGCCATGCAAGCGGACCTGGCTTCCAGTCAGTGTTCCATGGCGACGAGCGGTGACGCCTCCCGGTGCGGCACCTGCCCCGCACCGATCCCGGGGCATGCACTGATGCACCGGGTTCCTCCCGTTGGTCCTGACAGCACGTCCATGACCCGGCCACGGGTCGCGGGTGCTGGCCGGGACCCATGGGACGAGGCGGCAAAGGCAGCCTGCACGCTCCGTTTCCCTGCAGGAGGCACGAATGCCATCGTCAAGACAGTTCCCATCCATCGGCGTCGAGAGTCGATCGGCATTCGACCGTTGCCGCCGTGCAGCATGGCGAAGCCATGTCCGGCGAACCGAGACGGCGACCGCATTGCTCCAGGAGAGCGCACGCGAACGCGCTGGGGCTGAACTGAATTCGCACGCGGGAAAAGCGTCGCCGAGCCCGGCATCCGCGGACCATGTCCCTGCCGCCCCGCAGGGCCTCCGCCGCTCTTCGGATCATCCGCGGGCACGGGACATCGACGCCCTCCCTACTGCCCCGAATCCGCCGCCACCTGGCGTCTTCATGACAATCACGTCATTGACCCGCACTTGGGTTTCGTCGTTCCCTTCCAGTCTCTCGATTGTCCCGTCGCCGCGAAGAACGGAGTTTTCGCCGGGCAGCCCGGGCTGACCGCCGTTTGCGCCAAACGGAACCGTTTCCCGGTGTGATGACAAGACAGTGACGGTCATCGGTTCCAGAAACCGCAGCTTGCGCACGATGCCATCGCCGCCCCTGAATTCGCCAGCACCGCCTGAACCGGTCCGGATCGAGAATTCGTCGACGCGGACAGGAAAGCGGCTCTCAAGCACTTCGGGGTCGGTCATCCGGGTGTTCGTCATGTGACTGTGCACTGCGCTAGCGCCGTCAAAGCCATTGCCGGCTCCGGTTCCGCCACAAATCGTCTCGTAGTTCTGGTATTCGTCGTTGCCGTAGACGAAGTTGTTCATGGTGCCCTGCGACCCGGCGACAACCCCGAGAGCGCCGAACAGCGCATCCGCGATCGCCTGGCTGACCTCCGTGTTTCCCGAGATGACGGCGGCAGGATACTCAGGATTGATCATGGTGCCCTTGGGCACGACAATCCTGATCGGCTTCAGGCACCCCTCGTTCAACGGAATGTCAGCGCCGACGAGGGTCCTGAACACGTAGAGAACTGCCGCGCGGCAGATGGAGAACGGCGCGTTGTAATTCATCTCGTCCTGAGAAGAAGTGCCCGTGAAGTCGACCGCGGCGCTTCGCGTCTCGTGATCCACCGAGACCCGCACCTTGATCCGGGCACCGCCGTCAAGCGGATAGGTGAACCGGCAGTCCTTCAGGACATCCAGAACACGCCGGACGCACTCTTCCGCATTGGCCTGGACGTGGCCCATGTATGCCTGAACGACGTCCAGCCCGAATTGATCGACGATCCTGGAGAGTTCCTGCACTCCGGTTGCGTTTGCGGCGACCTGGGCCGCCAGGTCGGCCATGTTCTGGTTGATGTTGCGGCAGGGATGTTTCCCCGACGCCAGAAGGTCCCTGGCTTCACCTTCTCGCAACGTGCCTTGGTCAACCAGGAGAAAGTTGTCGATCAGAACGCCTTCCTCGTCGATGTGGCGGCTGTCGGGGGGAGCCGAACCTGGCGTCTTGCCTCCAATGTCCGCGTGGTGGCCGCGTGACGCGGCAAGGAAGATGATGTCCTTGCCTGCCTTGTCAAACACTGGGGTAATCACGGTCACGTCCGGAAGATGGGTCCCGCCATCGTAGGGGTTGTTCATCATGTAGACGTCGCCAGGACGAATCCTGCCCTCGTTCTGGCGCAAGATGGTGCGCACGCTCTCGCTCATCGAGCCGAGGTGAACGGGCACATGCGGCGCATTGGCAACCAGATCTCCGTTGGCCGCGAAGATCGCGCAGGAAAAGTCGAGGCGCTCCTTGATGTTCACCGAACTGGCGGTGTTGGCCAGCGTCGCACCCATCTGATCGGCGACGGAAATGAACAGGTTGTTGAAGACCTCGAGCATCACCGGGTCGGCGCCGGTGCCTATGGCCTCCCTGTGCCGAAGCGGCTCGATGCGGCGCAGCAGCAGACCACCGCCTGGCAGCCCTTCGGCCTGCCAGCCTGGCTCGACGACATTCGTTCCGGTCGGCTCGACGATGATCGCCGGTCCCGCCACCTTGTCACGAGCCCTGAACTGGTCGCGAGTCACCAGCGGCACGTCCCGCCACGCCGTTGCCGAGAACATTCGTGCCGTCTGGTCCCAGGTCCTTGGTCCGTCGTGCGGCGCCAGTTCCACGTTCTCTCGGGTGCAGCCAATGGCCTCTGCCGTCAGCAATTCGACGATCAGGTCGTCATGCTCCGGCACAAAGCCGAAGCGTTGTCGGTGAGCCCTGCCGAAATCCGCCCGCATGGCGGCTTCCTCGCCAAACGGCACGGGGATTGCATGATGCGAACCCGGCGTGCGGACATGGGCCGTGCAGACAACTTCAAGCCGGTCTTCGCCGACACCTTGTCCCAGGACTTCGTTCCGCGCATCGTCGCCGATCTCTTGCAGAACCTGCCAGGCCGCTTCGGACCTGGTAATTGAAGCGGAGAACTGGTGTTCGCGAATGACGCGGATGTCGGCGAGGCCCATTCCGAACGCGGACAGAACACCCGCAAAGGGATGGATGAAGATGCTCTCCATGCCGAGTACGTCGGCAACCTGGCAGGCATGCTGCCCACCCGCGCCGCCGAAGCAGTTCATGGTGTATTGCGTCACGTCATAGCCGCGCTGGATGCTGATCTTCTTGATGGCATTGGCCATGTTTTCCACGGCGATGCGCAGGAATCCCTCGGCCAGTGCCTCGACGCCCATCCTCGGATCGCCGGTTTCGCGGGCGATGTCCTCAGCCATTTTCTCGAACGCTGCGCGGGCAGCGTCGACGTCCAAGGGCTCGTTTCCGTCTGGCCCGAATACCGCCGGAAAGTGATCCGGCTGGATCTTTCCCAAAACGACGTTGCAATCCGTTACGGCCAACGGACCGCCGCGGCGGTAGCAGGCGGGGCCTGGATTGGCGCCCGCGCTTTCGGGGCCGACCTGCAAGCGCCCCTGATGGAAGGACAGTATCGAGCCGCCTCCGGCAGCAACCGTATGAATGCTCATCATCGGGGCGCGCATTCTCACGCCAGCCACCTCGGATTCGAAGGATCGTTCGTATTCGCCCGCATGGTGGCAGACATCGGTTGAGGTGCCGCCCATGTCAAAGCCGATCAGCTTTTCGAATCCTGCATCCCGAGCCGTCCGAACCATGCCAACGACTCCGCCGGCAGGACCGGAAAGGATTGCGTCCCTGCCCTGAAATCGCGTGGCATCCGTCAATCCGCCGTTCGATTGCATGAACATGATTGACCTGCAGCTCCCGCGACCTGCTCCGAGCGCATCGCCGACCCGGTTCACGTATCGACTCAGGATGGGGGACAGATAGGCATCGACCACGCTCGTGTCTCCACGTGCGACGAGCTTGATCAGCGGGCTCGCCTCGTGGCTGAGCGACACCTGGGTGAAGCCCTGCCGACGCGCCAATTCGCCGATCCGCCTTTCGTGATCCCGGAATCGGTATCCGTGCATGAGGGCGACGGCGATCGACCTGAAACCCTCGCCGTAAGCCTTCGATAGCGCAATTCGGACCTGCTGGATGTCCAGGGCCTCAACGACGCACCCATGGGAGTCGACCCGCTCGTCGACCTCGACAACGCTTTCGTAGAGCAGTTCGGGCAACCTGATGTGGAGGTCAAAGAGCCTCGGTCGGTTCTGGTACCCGATTCGGAGCAGATCCCGCAACCCTCTGGTGATGAAGAGGACAGTCCGATCGCCCTTGCGTTCCAACAGGGCGTTGGTCGCCACGGTCGTGCCCATCCTGACCGCGTCAATCGTGCCTTCGGGAATCGGATGGTCCGATGCCAGGCCGAGGATTTCCCGAATGCCCTGCACCGCCGCATCGCTGTACCTGTCAGGGTCTTCCGAGAGCAGTTTGTGCGTCTCAAGCGTGCCGTCGGGCTTCCGCGCGACGATGTCGGTGAATGTGCCGCCCCTGTCGACCCAGAATTGCCACATGGCCCGGCTCCCTTGGCTTCCGGGCCAAAGCCCGGCATCGATCTGTCGAATTCCCGACTACCGGACAATCCGAAGTTTCTGAAGCAGCGACGGAAGGAACAGCAAGAATCTACCGGTCAAGGTCAGGTGCGGCCGCGACCGCCTTGTCAGCGACGTCCACAGCAGCGCGACAGCCTCCGTCGCCCTGGAGCCGAAGGACGATTTCGACACCTGGAGTCATCTGTTCGTGCGCGGTCAGGTTCGCGTTGATCGAATCGCCGGACACTTCGGGAATCGTTTCCTGCCAGAACGGCCCGCAGAAATTCTTGTGCGGGGACAGGCCCAGCCAGGTGCCCACGACAGCCAGGGCCTCGGCAAGCGCTGGTGCCGCCACCAGCATCGTCGCCGCCATCAGGGCCGAGGGCGTTTTCACGAAAGTCTCACTTCCCGGTTCGCGCTTGAGGACGGGTTGACCGGAGACCTGGAACCTCCGCATCGTCGTCGACGTCCGTGATCAGCATGTGTCCCGGCTTGTGCGTGATGCAGACAGGAATGCGCGCCTGCTCGATGGCCACCTGCGGCGTGACACCACACGCCCAGAAGACAGGAACCTGGCCTTCGCCAATTGGACTTGCATCGCCCCAGTCCGGCGCGCCTATGTCGTCTATGCCGATTTCGCCGGGATCACCCCAGTGCAATGGCGACCCGTGTGCCATCGGGAACCGCTTGCTGATTTCCACGACTTGCTGAAGGCGATCCTTGTCAATGGCACGCATGCTCACGACCACAGGACCCATGAAAGGGCCCGCCGAGATCGAGTCGATGCTCGAGCGGTACATGGGCACGGTTCTGTTGTTGTCGATGTGCCAGAGGGCGATTCCGGCCGCCCTCATGGCACGTTCGAACGTGAACGAGCACCCAAGCGCGAAGGCAACGAATTCGTCGCTCCAGAGGTCGGTTATGTCGAAACGGGACTCCGCCAGCGCCCCGTTTTCGTAGACATAGTAGGCCGGAACGTCCGTTCTCACGTCGATGTCGCGCCCCAGTGCGGGCAGTGCAGGACTGCCCGTGTCGGACACGCCAACGATCGGGCACGGCTTGGGATTGCGCTGACAGTAGCGAAAGAAGTCCAATGCAAAGGTCTTCGGCAGGATTGCCAGATTGGCTTGGAGCTTGTTTCGCCCCAGTCCGGCCGTGTGAGAGCGGTACGCGCCAGATCTGATCTGGCCGCGGACCTCCGCAGCATCCAAAGGCATCAAATCCTTGAAACCGTGTCTCAAGTCCGGTTCTCCCATGCTTCGGAAGAGTCCGACTATCGGGACACAAAATCAAATTGAAACGGACTTTGGAGACCATGGAAAGAAGTGCTTGTCTGCCGCTGCGCAGTGTCCCTTGCCAAATGCGTGGCGATTTCGGCCATGCGGCTCTGCGGTTCGCCGTGAAACGACGCCATGCGAAAGCCCCGAGCACCCCGCACTTGCCGTGGCAGGCGACAGTGGCCAGCACGAGAATCCGGGTTGCCCCGGATCAGCGCGGCGCCGTGGCCGGACCTTGAATCCGTACACGGTCTCCACGCAACCTGCCCGCCGGGTCTTCGGCAAGGCGTACGCAAGCCGCTTGACCAGTGCGATGACGGCAGTGATCCTGGTCGCCAGGGGAAGCAGGAAAGGGGATTCGGGATGCGCAAGCCCACCAGACGCACGCTGCTGCGATCGATCGGCGCCGCCGCCGGATCTGCAGCGGTCTACCGGACCATGGTTGCCCTGGGAATGCTGGGACCGGGCGCTGTCCAGGCAGCCACGCTGGATCTTGCGCCCGGCGCCGGCGAGGGCGGGCACGTCGTCATCCTGGGCGCGGGAGTCTCAGGCCTGGCAGCGGCGTGGGAGATGTCCAGGGCCGGATGGCGCTGCACCGTCCTGGAGGCGGCGCCGCGGCCGGGCGGGCGCAACCTGACCGTGCGCGGTGGCGACGTGCTGACCGAACGGGAAATGCGCCAGGAAGTCTGCTTCGATCCGGAGGACCATCTCTACGCCAATCTCGGCCCGGCCCGAATTCCCTATCATCACCGCACGGTGCTCGGATACTGCAAGGCATTCGGCATCGATCTTGAGGTCTTCACCAACGACAACCGCGCCGCCCTCTTCCATGACCGTGCGCGATTCGGCGGCAGGCCTGTCGTGGCCCGCAGGGTGTTGACCGACATACGGGGCTACGTGGCCGAACTGCTGGCCAAGGCAGTGGACCGCGGCGCGCTGGACACGGAACTGACGGCGGACGACAAGGAGAAGGTTCGCGCCATGCTGACGAGTTTCGGCGGCCTGCAGGAAGATCGAAGCTATGCCGGCACCAACC
>JAPPCV010000058.1 GCA_028824715.1 Boseongicola sp.
AAATGCGGCCGTCTCGCGTCATGCCTCTCCCCAAGAATGGGAATTCAGGCTAGAACCAGCCGTCGATCCTGGCGGTCTCGGCGATGGTCAGGCTGATCCCGTCGATGCCGATGCATCCTCGGGCAAAGATGCAGGGCATGTATTGCCGCGGAACGGCAAACCGGATCAGCCTGTTGCCTATGCCGGTCTTGATCTCGGCAACCTCCGAGACGATGTCGATGTGCCCTGAGAGGATTTGGCCGCCGACCTCGGCATCAGCGGTGGCCGCGCGTTCCAGGTTCACTGACCGCCTGGCGCCGCATCGCTCTTTCCTTCGATGCCGCCTTGGCATCCGGCCGAGACCGCGGCAAGGGCGCCGCGACCGGCGAGGGCAACAGAGCCCGACGATGGGGAAAGGGAACTGTCCCGAAGACGTGGACCGCTCGCGGACGCCGGATGCCTGCCGCAGGCGCGGACCGTCCGCTGCAGCAGCACGGGACGCGGGCCGCCGGACCACACGGACGACAGAAGCGCCACGACAGGAATCACGCTGCAGGCGCCGTACGATGGGAAAGGGAACGATTCTGGCAAAAGCGCGGGGACCCGCCACATTCCGGCCGATTCAAGTCGCCGTCGACAACGCCGTGTGATCGCAATCCTGATGGCTGGACGCGGACGCCGCAACCGGTGAACCTGTCGTCCCATGCGATGCAGGTCCTGTCCTTGGGTTGGGGCACGCCAACTGTGCGGGCGGTGAGGGTCATCCTGAAGCGCGCGGAGCGTTCCCCGGACGGAAGCGTTGAGTTGCCTGACATGCTCCGGTCGACAGGAAATGGCAGTCCGTTGTCAACACATCGGGTTCGACGGATGCGCCCCTGCAGGGCGCATCCGTCCACGTCTTCGAGCCGCGCTGTTGAGGCATGTTGACAACGGTGTCGTCGGTAACGGACAGGCGCGGCCAGAAGTGGTCGTGCCGCACCCTGGTATGGCGAGAACCATGAATCTTTCAGTTCAACCGGCGTTTGATTTTGCCATCACTTCTGCATTCAGGACTTCGCCAGACCCGGCGATTGCGGGCGGTGCCACAAGTCGTGCGGTCGAGCGGCCCCAATGCGCTGGGATCGACATTGCGGGGACCCTTCAATTTCGTAGCCCCTTGCTGGAGGAAGAACCGACCGCGCGGCTTGATCGCTCCTGTCACCACGGTGGCAGGAGGCCCGTGCTTTCACGGGTGTTCACTGAACTGCAAACGAGGCACTTCGATGTCCTGGGGTCACGGTTCGGGCATGTCGGGGTTGCTCCGCCGATGACCCTCCTCGGCGTTGCCCGGCTCGCCTTGCCAACGCTGGTGTTTCAGCTCGAGGCCGCCACGAGACGAAGACCCTTGCCGGAATCCGGCTGCCGTCGCGACGGACCGTAGCCGCTCCGACTATGCCCTGACATGACCGGCCGTCAGTTGGACGCTTGCAGCTTCGTGCCGAATGCGCCGACGATGCCCTGCTGCTCGAAAATGCCGACCGTTTCCCGGTGGCCGGGCCCTGCGAACCCGCCGCCGATGTAGTTGCCGACGCCCCCGGCCTCGTAGGTGCCGTTGGCGGCAACGGGCACGTTGTCGAAGCTCACTGTCCGCACAGTGTGGGCGACGTTGCGGTCAAGGTCAGCGATGTTGGTGAAGTCAGCGTCCAGCGTCTGGCGGCCGAGGTCGTAGATCAAGGTCGCGTCGCCCTGAAGGATGTTGTCGCGGCGGTCGCCCCGCGCAGGCGTGCCGACCATCACGCCCCGCCAGGTCGCGCTCGCCGACGGACGCGACCCCGAAAGATCGCCGCCGGCTGACGAGCTTCTTGCCTTTAGAGTGCCGGCTTCGCCCGTGGCCTCGGCCCCGGCCTCGATGGAGAAAGAGCCGTGAACCGTCCAGGCGCCGTACACCCGGTAATCCGGTCCGCCGGTCCCGCCGCGAGTCTCGACAAGGGTGATTCCGTTCCGCGTCAGGACCGCTCTTCGTGCGCCTGCCGTGTCTTCCACGTCCAGCAGGTCGTCAAGGGTGACGGTCACGGAAGTTCCGGACGAAGGATCCGTCAAGGTGCACCGTGTTCCGCTGCAGTCCGAGGCAAGGTGGAATCCCTCGCCGTCGAGCTCGGCGTAGAGCGTCGACACGAAGATGGCGTCCGTTCGTGCGAGTATCGCCGCAGACCGTGCCGCCTGGTCGGCCACCGTTTCGGCGGGCGCGGCGGAACCTGTCAGCAAAATGGCGGTCTCGCTGTCGAACGACGACGAAACCGGCCCCGGACCGCCGCCTCCGCACGCCGCCAGGGTTCCTGCCGCCGCAATGGCCAGAACGCACGTCGCTGAGCGCCTCGTTCGCTTCATGGAGAATCTCCCTGCGAGGCTTGCCGCGGGCGTGGCGGCGGATCCGCGGCGCCCGGTTTCCAGGAAAAGGTCTACGCGCCCCCCAGCGCAAGTCAAGTGGATCGGCAACGCTTCAGCCTCCCGAAGCGGCCCTTGTGGCTCGATGGGGAGAACCGCCTGCCCGGCCTCGAAGGCGGTTCCTTGGGGCGGCCGGTGGATTGCTGTCATCCGACGGATCGGCAGGCAACCTGGGTCGCCAGGCGGTGCATGCCATGCCGGCCTCGTGACGGGCAGGGCATGTCCGGCCGATCCGCCCCCCGCGAAGATGTACGTTGCCATGCCGCGTTCTCTCCTGCGCAAGCCGATCAAGGGCTGGCATGGGCTCGCCGCCTAGGCTGCCGCCGAAGCCGGTTTCGTTGAATCTGCCTGGACCCGCAAGCTCATGCGGGAACTCGCCGAGGAAAGGGATTCGCCGCCGCGTCCGGAGGTTGAGCAACGCGCAGGAATCGAGTCGAGGCGGCCATGTTTCGGATCGAGCTGACCGAGACTCGAATGCTCCGAGAGGACTCCGCCCTCGCCATGCAAGAGACCCGCCCATGGGTGTGTCGGCGCTGAACGCGGTTCAGAGGTCGGCAAGACAGCTCTGACCCAGTTCCGGCCCTCCCGTGGACAGCGTGGGACAAGAGATCGAATCCGAGGAGTCTCGACTTGATGACTGTGTGGCGCAAGCCAGATGCGACGTTTGCGAAAGGGCCAGCGAATGCAGGGTTCGGACGCGCTTCTCAAGGCGATCTGGCCCCGGAATCATGTAACCGGATAGAAGGGACCTTCTGTTGTGACATGACGCTCAGGCGGAAAACGACGCTTGTGCCGGGCCGCACGTTCGGGAGCGTCCGGAGCGTGCAATCCGCGGCCAACCGGCATCATCGCATGACTTGCACGCTGGTACCGTCTCACGCCTTGCCCGACTTCCTTCTGTAGGCGCCCTGCGCGATTCGGTCGATGACCATGGCGCAGAACAGGATCGCCAGCCCGCCCAGAAGACCCTGGCCCTTCGCCGCATACTGAAGCGATTCAAGGATCAGGGCGCCCAGCCCCTCCGCCCCGATGAGGGACGCGATCACGACCATTGACAGCGCCATGAGGATCGTCTGGTTGATGCCGGTCATGATCGATGGCAGGGCGAGCGGAAGCTCGACGTTGAACAGAAGCTGCCGCCTGGAGCACCCGAAGGCGATGGCCGCCTCCTTCGTGGTCTCCGGCACGCCGCGCATGCCGAGAGCCGTCAGCCGGATCACGGGCGGCATCGCAAAGATCAGCGTGGCCAGGACCCCCGGCGGCTTGCCGGTGCCGAAGAACGCGATGATTGGGATCAGGTAGACGAACGCCGGCATCGTCTGCATGAAGTCCAGCACCGGCTCGGCGAGGGCGTAGGCGCGCCGCGACTTGCCGAACCAGATGCCCAGCGGGATGCCGATCAGGACGCAGAGGAAAGCGCCCGCGCCGATCAGCGCGACGGTGATCATCGACAGCTCCCAGAGGCCCATGAACGCGAGGTAGGCCAGCGCCGCCGCGGTGAAGATCGCGACCCGGGGGCCCGCCAGGCGGAAGGCCGTGACGACGATGATGAACATCACCACCGGCCACGGGGTCTGGATCAGGACCACCTCGAGCCCGTCCAGCACCCACCTGATCGCCTGCGTGATCCCGTCGAAGGCCCCGCCGAACCTGTCGGCGAGCCAGTCAAACCCGGCGTCCCCCTGGCGGGCAAGGACGGCGAAGCTCTCACGGCTGGCGGGAAACTCCACGATGCTCCAGCGCTCACCGAGAACGCCGCCGGTCTGGCGCGCGACGAAGGCGTCGGGGTCCGCCACGGTGAAGCGGACAAGCGTCAGCGGCCAGGTCGCCGCCAGCCCGGCCAGGCCGAAGGCCGCGCCGCGTCGGCTCAGGCCCGCCTGCTCCGGCCGGCCGGAGCGCCAGCGCAGGTACTGCGCCTCGTAGGCGTGGTTCGCAGAGAGGCCCTCGGCGACCTTCACGAAGGCGAGAAACGCGAGGCCGAAGACCAGGATCGGCAGGGCGGCGGCCTCCGCCGCGTTCGCCGCATCGAGCGCGACCTCCGCGGCGACGCCCAGGTTGTCCGCGATGCGCTGGCTTGCGTCGGCGTCCGCGGTCTCGCCCGCGGCGCGAAGCTCGGCAACGCGCGCCTCCCGGCGCTCGACGTTTTCCCGGATGCGTTGGTAGCGCTCCATCTGCTCGGCGCCAAGCTCGCCCCACAGCCCGCGACCGACCTGGACCAGCGCGAACAGCTCGAGGACGAGAAAGACCCAGAAGAAGCCCCACGCGCCCCGGGCGGCACCCCAGACCGGTCCCAGGATCGCCGCCGCCCCGTTCCAGGAGACGACGAAGCCGGTCCTGCCCTCGATCCTCGCGAACTCCGCCTCGTAGTAGCCTGCGCTTTCGACGGCGAACGCCCGGACGCCCCGGTCGCCGTCAGCGTCTGTTGCGGCTGCTGTCATGCCTTGCCTCCCTGAATGCCCTTCAGGAGCGTCGCCCGGTCGACGATCCCGATGTCGGCGCCGTCGTCGCCGGTGATGACGATCACGTGGTCGGTGGCGGTCGCCATGTCGATCAGGCGGTTCAGGTCCGAGCCATGGTGCGCCCGCGGCGACCTGTCGAGGTCGACCGGGCGGGACGGGACGAACTCGTCGATCGGGACCATGATCGAATGCGCGAACACCAGGTTCAGCTTCGAGATCCCCTCGACGAAGTCGCGGACGTATCCGTCGGCGGGCCGCGTCACGATGTCCTCGGGCGTGCCGACCTGAACGATCCGGCCGTCGTTCATGATGGCGATCCGGTGCCCGATGCGGATCGCCTCGTCGAGATCGTGCGTGATGAAGACGGTGGTCTTGTCCAGCTCGGCGGAAAGGGCCATGAACTGGTCCTGCAGCTGGCGCCGGATGAGCGGGTCAAGGGCCGAGAACGGCTCGTCCATCAGCAGGACGTCCGGGTCGGACGCCAGGGCCCGCGCCAGCCCGACGCGCTGCTGCATCCCGCCCGAAAGCTCGTGCGGGAACCTGTCCTCGTATCCGGTCAGGTTCACCCGGTCGAGGCATCGCTGCGAGACCTCCCAGCGCCGCGACTTGGGCTCGCCCCGCACCTGGAGCGGAAACGCAACGTTGTCGCGCACCGTCCGGTGCGGCAGGAGCGCCATGTGCTGGAACACCATGCCGATCCGGTTCGCGCGGACCTCGCGCAGCTCCGCGTCGCCCAGTGCGAGGATGTCCTGGCCTAGCACGGACACGGCGCCGGCGGTCGGTTCGATCAGGCGGTTCAGGTGCCGGACCATGGTGGACTTGCCGGAGCCCGAAAGGCCCATCACGCAGAATATCTCGCCCCTCTCGACGGAGAACGAGACGTCGGCGATTCCGAGAACGCAGCCGAACTCGCGCAGTACGTCCGCCTTGCCGAGGCCGCGCTCCCGCACCGCCTCCATCGCCGCGTTCGCGGACTCGCCGAACACCTTCCAGACGTTGCTCAGCTCGATCACGGCGTCAGGCACGTCGCCCTCCGGCACCGGAAGGCCGTCCCTGCGCCCAGCGTTCCCGGTGCAGGGACGGTCCGGGCGTCAGTTGAACCAGGAATCAACCAGGCCGGAGTGCTCTGCAACCCATTCGCGGGCGAACTCCTCGGGGTCCCTGCCATCGACCGAGAGGGCGTACACGATGCCGTTCACCTGCTCCGTGTCCAGCCTGACATTGGCAAGCATCGCCGCCGCCGCAGGCTGCTCGTCCTCCAGCGCCTTCGCGTAGAAGACGTGCAGCTTCGTGGAATCCCAGGCCGTGCCCGCCACCGAGTTCTCGAGCCAGTTCGGATCGTCCGTCGGCTGCTTCACGTCCCACTCGGCGGCGTCGTGGGGCGGCTCCTCCAGCTTGACGAGGTCGTGGAGCGAGAACATGTGATGCGGCGTGTAGCAGTAGAAGACGATGTTCTCGCCCTGCGCGATGGCGTTGTCGACCTGCGCGAGCGCCAGCGTCTCGTCCATTTCCAGGAGGTTCATGGTCTCCGCGTAGCCGTAGGTCTTCGCGCGTATCTTCTCGACGTTGGTCGAGGCCCAGCCGGCCGCGCCGATCCAGACCTCGCCCATGCCGTCGCCGTCCGTGTCGAACTGCGACGCGACCGCCGGGTCGGTCAGGTCGCTGAGGGCGGAGATCCCCGTCCTTTCCTGCGTGTCCCTGGTCGCGCAGATGTGCTGCTCCGCGAGGACGGCATGCGGATTGAAGGTCACCGTGCCCTTCTCCGTCACGAACGTGTCGTGCAGGTTCTGCTGGTTCGGCAGCCAGACCTCCGGGTGCACGTGCATGGCCCCGGAATCCATCGCCTCGAAGATCACCGGGTTCGAGCCGTTCTGCAGCGCGACCGAGAGGCCCAGGTTCTCCTCCAGCGCGACCTTCAGGATGTGCGCCGTGCCCCGCACGGACGCCCAGTTCGGCACGCCGATGACGATGTCGTCCGCGACCGCCGCCCCGGCGCCTCCGGAAAGCGCGATCGCCGCGACCAGCGTCCTGAATCTCTCTTGCATTTTCCTTCCCCCTTTTGCTTGCTGCATTTCCGTTACGTTCCTCGTCATGCCTCCCGAGGCCGTTCAGACATCGTCCCGCTTCAGGGCCTGGCAAAGGCAGTGGACGCCGCCGCCGCCGAGCGTGAACATCGACATGTCCGGGTCGTAGACCTCGAAGCCCATGGCCCGCATGCGTTCGTTCAGGTCCTTGGCGCCGGCCATCGACAGGACCCTGCCGTTCCCGAGCGCGACGAGATTGACGCCCAGGTTCCTGGCCTCGGAATATTCCACGTCGACCAGTTCGATGCCCCAGCCGCGGACGGTCTCGACCAGCCAGGGCTCCATCGCCTCGACGCAGGCCACCGCCAGCTTGTCGGCCAGCGGAACGATCAGGCCGTCCATGTGGACGAACTCCCGGCTGATCGGGGCCGTCAGCGCCTCCCAGCCCTCGGCCTCGACGAGCCGCGCGACCTGCTCGGCGCCCTCCCTCTCCGAGCGCTCGCCGCTGTAGCCGATGAGGACCCGGCCTGGCTCGATGATGTTGAAGTCGCCGCCCTCGAAATGGCCCGCGGTGGCGTAGTTCCAGATCGGGATCCCGCTCGACTGGTAGAACCGGATCGCGGACACGTGGTCGGCGCGGCGGACCTTGAGCTGCATGTGGCAGATCAGCGCCCCCCATGGCGTCATCGCCGAGCTGTCGCGGGCGAAGAAGTTGCGGTGCAGGACCGGATCGCTCTCCAGGTAGTGGCAGGTGACGCCGTTCTCCTCGTAGATCGAGACCATCTCGGCATGCTGGGCCATCGCGGTCTGCAGGTCGAACCGGACTCCTGTGCGGTCGGCGTTCGCCAGCGTGCGGCCGATCAGCGGCCCGGCCTCGACCCACCTGTAGTGCTCCGGCCGGCCCAGCAGCACGTGCCGCAGGGGACCGTGGTCGTTGGTGATGCCCCAGTCGGGGGCGTGCGTGGAAGCCGCGGGCCTAGGCAGGTCCCGTCGCCCCTCCGTCGCCCCGGCAGCGGAATGCGCGGCCTTGCGGTCATCGCCGCGACCGGTTTCCGGCGCTGTCCGCCAGCCGGGGCGAGGGCCCTCCGCGTCCGGGCTGGCGGTGATGTCCGCGAATCGATCGTCCATGGCTTGTGGCTACGCGCCCTGCCGGTTAGAAAAAACATCAAACATCGAATGCTGACATGCAGGAACGTGCACGTAAGAGGAAAACGGGCGGAGCCGCCGTTCCGCGTCTCCACAAGGCCGACCTTCACCTGCTCTCGGTCTTCATGACGGTGGCCGAGTGTGGCGGCTTCGCCGCCGCGCAGGTGACCCTGAACGTCAGCCAGTCGACCATCAGCAGGCAGATCGGCGATCTTGAGCGGCGTCTCGGCATGCGCCTCTGCCAGCGCGGGCGGGTCGGCTTCCGGCTGACCGACAAGGGACGGGCCGTCTACGAGGCCAGCCAGCACCTTTCGACGGCGCTCGAAAGCTTCCGCACGGCGGTAGGCGCGCTCCGCGGCGAGTTGATCGGGGACCTTTCGATCGGCGTGATCGACAACTGGGCGACGGAGACCTGCGAGCCCCTGGCGGGCGTCCTTCGCGCGTTCAGGTCCAGGGCGCGTTCCGTCCACATCCAGTTTCACACGATGGCGCCGGACGAGATCGAGCACGCGGTCCTGGACAACCGGGTCAATCTCGGGATCGGCGTCTTCCACCGGCACCGTCCGGGACTGGTGTACGAGGCGCTCTACGACGACCCGGTCGAGCTCTACTGCGGTTCGGGTCATCCGCTGTTCCACCGGGATCCCGGCGAACTCGACCGCGGGGACCTCGAGTCGGCCGACCTCGTTCATCGCGCCTACCTGTCGGAGCGGCAGGTCGCGCCGCTGACCGCGGGCCTGCGATCGACCGCGTCGGCCCGGCAGATCGAGGGCCTGGCGTTTCTCATCCTGTCGGGCTGGCACCTGGGCTACCTGCCTGTTTCTTACGCCGAACGGTGGGTAAGGTCCGGGCGAATGCGGCCTCTTCTGCCCGAGACCCTCCGCTTCGACACCAAGTTCGAGCTTGTGACTCGAAGGGGCGCGCCCTTGACGCTTGTCGCCCAGACATTCGCGGACATCCTGCGCGAGAGGACACGGCCATTGAATCGCGACAGGCCCGGTTCCGTGAGCCAGGCGTAGCGCGCGCAGGGACCCGTGCCCATTGATGCCCGAAGCCAGGACAGGTGCCGAATCCGCAATTCGGAACTCCACTTCGCCCGGCAATGGCTGGCGTCATTGTGTCGAGTTTCCGGATGTGCTCCCGTTGGTCCGGAAGACAGTGCATTGTCAACACGTCGGGCTTGACTGCGGCACCCTTCAGGAGCGCTGCAGTCCGCCTGACCGAACCGCGCCGCCAAGGTGTGCTGACAAGGGCATATCAGGTAACGGACTGTCGCGGCCACAGGGGATCTCACCGCGCGCTGCAAATGCCACAGTGATGAAACTTCCAGTTTGAACCGCGATCAAATCCTGCGCGCGAAGCCGGGCTGTCGAGCGGCTCCCGAAGCGCCGGGCCCGAATTCGCGGGGACCGTTCAACTGCGAGATCCCTGGCTGGAGGAAGGGTCGGCTCAATGCCTTGAACGCTCCTGTCACCACGGTGGCAGGAGGCCCGTGCTTCACTGGTGTTCACTGAATTGCAGACAAGGACGCGAAGCGCATGAGTCCAGAGATGTTGCATGCAACATCTCTGGACGGACGGCACCGGGGTCGGTTTCGAACAGGCCGGCAATGAAGGCATCGGGGTGCTGCGCCGCCAGCGCATGGGGCGCCAGCCGGTCAGCCGGAAAATCCCGCAGATTGCGGGTCACGATCACGTCTGCGCCGCCGTGGATGGCCGCCGCCAGAACATGGCGGTCGTCGGGGTCCGGCAGGTCGGGCCCGGCGGCAATTGCCTCGTAGCCCGTCACGACGGCATCGGGGACGTGTTCGTCCATGACCGCGCGGGTCCTGTCCAGCACGGCGGCGTCGACATCGGGACGGTCGGCCAGGAGGTTGGGCATCCACTCGCCATGGATGTCGGCGCTCCTGAGCGGGGCAAGGAGATAGCGGTCGGCGGGACGCAGCAGCAGGTCGCGAAGACCGGCCGGATAAAGCACGTTGGCATCCAGCAACGCCGTCGGGCCGGCCATCTCCTATTGCAGGCCGAGCTTCTGGTCGCGTGCGGTCAGTTCGTCGAGCGCCTCGCGGCGGCGCAGCTCGGTCTCTCGGCGCCAGGCGAGAATGTCCTCGGCGCGGACTCGGCGGTGCGTGCCGACCTTGCGGCAGGGGATCCGGCCCGCGTCGAGGAGCTGGACCAAATGTGCGCGTGACACTTGCAGAAGCTCGGCCGCCTGCCGCGTCGTGAGCTCGGCGTGAAGTGGCGTGAGGGCGACGCCCTTGCCGTGCGCCATGTGCTCGAGAATCTCCCGGAGCAGTCGCAGCGCCGGCGCCGGGAGATCCACGGTTTCGTTTCCGAACCGTGCCGATACCGGCCGGTTCCGTTCGACCAGAGGCTCCAGCGCCCGGCCCGCCCGATCCGCGAGGGTCGCATCGCGTTCGCTCGGAATGCCGAGCGGCATCCCTGCCGCAATTCTCGTTGCCATGGTGGCGTCTCCTACGTGCGGAGAAATATGGACCCTGAACGCAGCAAGTGCATCAAGCAACGTAGATGCCACTCCGCATCTGTGCCAGGCGCCGCCCTCCGGATTCCCGTCCTCGGCTTGCAAGGAGGCGGCTGCCACCGGTTGGACAGGCTCCTGTTGTCGTGTCGCGCACCGATTGGGACGGGCAGCGCATGCATGCACGGGTCCGGGATGCCGAACGGCAGCAGAGGCGCGCGATCTTCGCAGGACCCCAAGGCGTGTGGACGCCGATTGCCCGGTTGCGTTCGCCTGAAAACCGGCTTCTGGCAGAGCCTTCGAGAACGCTCCCATGTCGGTCTGCAAGACAACGCTCATGCGCGAAAGCAGAGATCTCGCGGTGATTTCCGTGGCATTGAGCAACCGGGTGCAATCTTCTAGACATCCCAGCGACCGGCCTGTTCACTGCGAGGGTCAGCCAAAGGAGCAATCCCATGTTTGTTGACAGTTTGCTGGCCGGTGGACTGCAGTTCTTCTCCGCACTGTTCATCTTTTGCATCGGCCTTGGCGCCGCCGTCGCAGCGGGCCTTTTTGTCATGGACATCTCCCAGACCCGCGACGCGGTCAGGCGGAACTATCCCGTCATCGGGCGGTTTCGGTATGTCTTTTCGATGCTTGGCGAGTTCTTTCGCCAGTACTTCTTTGCCATGGACCGGGAGGAGATGCCGTTCAACCGAGCCGAGCGCGAGTGGGTCGACCGATCAGCGCGGGAATCCAACAACACGGTGGCCTTCGGATCGACGAAGAACCTGACGGCGACGGGTTCGGTCATCTTCGTCAATTGCGCCTTCCCCACCCTGACCGAAGACGCCGTCGAAATGGTGTCGATGGAAATCGGTCCATACTGTCGAGTCCCATACGATGCGCCGTCCTTCTTCAACATCTCCGGGATGAGCTACGGCGCCCTTTCAACGCCGGCCGTCAGGGCGCTGTCGCGCGGCGCGGCGCAGGCCGGCTGCTGGCTCAACACCGGCGAAGGCGGCCTGTCGCCCCATCACCTCGAGGGGGGATGCGACATCGTCTTCCAGATCGGAACCGCGAAGTACGGCGTCCGCAACCCTGACGGCAGCTTGAGCGATGACAGGCTCAGGGAGGTCGCGGCCCATGAACAGGTCCGGATGTTCGAACTGAAGCTCAGCCAGGGCGCGAAACCGGGCAAGGGCGGCATTCTGCCCGGCGCGAAGGTCACGGCGGAGATCGCCAGGATCCGGGGCATCAAGGAAGGCGAGGACTCTATTTCGCCCAACCGCCACCCGGAAATCAGGACGGTCTCCCAGCTTCTGGACATGATCGGGCACATCCGGGATGTCTCTGGCAAGCCAGCAGGGTTCAAGTCGGTCGTTGGCGACGTCGACTGGCTGGAGGAGATGTGCATCGAGATCCACGAACGCGGGATCGAGAGCGCGCCGGACTTCATCGCCGTCGACGGCGGAGACGGCGGGACGGGCGCCGCCCCGATGCCGTTGATCGACAATGTCGGGCTGCCCGTGAAGGAAGCGCTTCCGATACTGTCCGACACGTTGCACAAGTACGGATTGCGCGACCGGATCCGCGTCATAGCCTCGGGCAAGCTGATCACGCCCGCGGAGGTTGGATGGGCGCTTGCCACGGGCGCGGACTTCGTCACGTCCGCACGCGGGTTCATGTTCGCCCTCGGATGCATTCAGTCCCTCAAGTGCAACAGGAATACCTGCCCCACCGGAATCACGACTCACAATGCCAGGCTTCAGCGGGGCCTGAATCCCGCCGACAAGTCTGTCAGGGTTGCAAGCTACTGCAGGAAGATGATCAGGGAAGTGCAGGTCATCTCGCATTCGTGCGGAGTCGTCAGGCCAAGACTGATGACGCGCAGGCATGTCCGTCTTGTCCAGTCTGACGGAAGATCCGTTCCGATGAACGTCCTTTATCCCAGGCCGGAAACACTGCCCGAGTACCAGGGTCCGTAGACTCTCCTATTGCCGCGCTCACACCGGCGACGAGGCGAATTCACACCGCCGGGCCTGCAGACGCAGGAAAGGAAGGACGGCCTTCGAGCGGCCCCAGGAGGGATCCTGCCGTCCGCACAGCGGCGTTGCCTTCGTGTTGACACCGTGTGCGAAGCGCACGGCGCCTCAAGGACAGTGAAGCGATTGCGGTGACTTGCGAAGCATGCCCGCGCATTCTCGCGAGATCGAGAACCCGTTGATGCATCTGCTACTGCCTCAGGCAATTGGAGGAGCGACGCGCACAGGCCCGTCGAAGACGATTTCAACTCCCGGACATGAACCAGGCTCGTGGCCAGACCCGAAGGGACTCGAGCCATCAGACTGCCAGGCGAATCGATCAAGGCATGCATCAAGGCGGTACACTCGGCGCAAGCCCGCAGTTGTGCTGGCCGCGGAAAGTGATAGGGAATTGCGGACCACGAATGCCGGGAGAGCGCCTGTGACAAGCCCCTTGCCATCGACCATGCGCGCCATGACGTTTCGCGAACCCGGCGGGCCGGACGTGCTTCAGGTCGCGGAATGCTCCCTGCCCCGACCCGCCCCGAACCAAATCCTGGCAAAGGTGACCGCGGCAGGCGTGAACGGACCCGATCTCCTGCAACGGCAAGGGAACTATCCCCCTCCTGAAGGCGCTTCGGAACTTCTGGGCCTTGAGGTTTCGGGGACCGTGGCTGCTGTCGGGGAAGGGGCTTCCCGCTGGCGTGTCGGCGACACGATATGCGCCCTGACCCACGGGGGCGGATACGCGGAATACGTGGCCATAGACGCCGATCATTGCCTGCCCGTTCCCGACGGGGTTTCGGGAGTCGACGCGGCAGGCCTTCCGGAGACCTACTTCACGGTCTGGAGCAACGTGTTTCTCGGTCACGACGTGCGTGAGGAGGCGCTGATGCTGGTTCACGGCGGAGCTGGCGGCATCGGCTCCACTGCGGTGCAGCTCGGAGTCTCCATGGGACTCAGGGTGTTCGCCACGGTGTCCAGCGCTGACGCAGCCGAGTTCGTGCTCGGACTTGGTGCGGAACGAGCCATCAACTACCGCGAGGAAGACTTCGTCGATGTCTGCCGCGAGGCCGGCGGCGCCGACATCATCCTGGACATCGTGGGAGGCGAATACATCGCGCGCAACTTCAAGGCCGCGCGCCACGACGGCCGGATCATCCAGCTGGCCTTTCGGACAGGGTCCAGGATCGAGATCAACCTGATGCCGATAATGCTGAAACGACTGCAATACGCTGGCTCAACGCTTCGCTCGCGACCCGCGGAATTCAAGGCGAGAATCGCCGAGGAGCTTGAGCGCGCCGTCTGGCCGAAGTTCGCCACGGGCAAGGTTCGGCCGGTGACCCACACCGTCCTGCCGCTTTCCCGGGCGGACGAGGCCCATCGCCTGATGGAGAGCGGACGGCACCGTGGCAAGATTCTGCTGACCCCGTGAGACTGCGGCGATTCCGGGCCGCGCGCAGGCGCGTCTTCGGAGGAACGTTCACCACGATCCAATCCATGGAGCGCGCACCGTGAATTCTGCCAGATATCCATCGCTCGAAGACATGCCGGTTCTTGTGACCGGCGGAGCCACGGGAATTGGTGCGAACATCGTGCGCGCCTTTCACGAACAGGGCGCGCGCGTTGCATTCATCGACGTTCAGGACCAGCCCTCCAATGCCTTGACCAGCGAACTGCCGGGGGCGGTCCATCGGCATTCGGACGTCACGGACATCCCGGCGCTTCAGGACGCCATCGCGGACTTCGCGCGGGAAGTCGGGACGATCCGGGTGCTGGTGAACAATGTCGCGAACGACAAGCGCGAGGCGGTGGAAGACGTGACCGTCGCCGACTGGGACGTCGCACAGGCAATAAACCTTCGCCCGCAGTTCTTTGCGGCCCAGGCCGTGCGACCCGGAATGGCTGCAGCGGGCGGCGGCGCGATCATCAACTTCTCCTCCGTCGCCTGGCGTCTCGGCCACGGGGACATGACGCCATACACCACGGCGAAAGCGGCGGTGCTCGGGTTGACAAACGCGCTTGCCGACGCGTTCGGCAACGACAACATTCGCGTCAACGCCATCGAACCGGGAGCCGTGATGACCGAACGTCAGCGCGAACTCTGGTTCAAGACCCAGAAGGAGGTCGACGCGGTCGTCGCCCGCCAGCTGATCAAGCGCGTGCTGTGCGGCGAAGACATCGCGCGCATGGTGCTGTTCCTGGCTTCGGACGAGGCGCAGATGATCACCAAGCAGTCGTTTGCCGTGAATGGCGGCCTCGTATGCTCCGAGAATCAGAAAGGGACCGGGAGGTGGCTGTGGATAAGTTGG
>JAPPCV010000123.1 GCA_028824715.1 Boseongicola sp.
ATGGCAGGCCGATGTGACCGCTCCGCAACATATCCCGGGCCGCAACATATCTGCAGAGATGTTGCATGCAACATCTCTGCAGCTTGTCAAGGGGCCGGGAACCGGCCTTCGGTCGCGAAGCGTGCGGGTTGCCGCGTAGCTTGGCCGAGAAGCCGTCACCTTCAGGCGACGGAGTGTTCACGAATTGCGGATGCCCGAAGTGAACGACACTTGGCCGAAGCGGATCTCCGGGTTCTGTCCCCGCGGGTGCCTTCCATGTTCGGCGAGGAGCGGGGAAGAAAGGGATGCACGGCGTTCAGGCGCGTCTCTGCGGCCATCGTCATCCCTCCGATTTCACGCTGTCCCGCACGAAGCATACCGAGAGTCGGTCGCGCCGCGAAGTTCGAGCGCCTCTGTCCGCGATCGCTTGTTCGGCATGAGATTCCATGGGCCGCGTGCGCCGCGACGACTTTCCGTCGCCTGCTCGTCGCGGTAAGCCGCGTCCATGGCCGAGGTTGCAGGCGAACGGATTGCCAAGGTTTTGGCTCGCCACGGCGTTGCGTCCCGCCGCGACGCCGAACGGATGATTGCGGCAGGACGCGTGACCGTGAATGGCACGCTCATAGAGAGTCCCGCACTGAACGTCAGTGAGGCCGACAGAATCACGGTTGACGGGAAGGCGCTCGGCAAGCGAGGGCCGGTGCGCGTCTGGCTCTACAACAAGCCTCGGGGCCTGGTGACGTCGACCCGTGACGAAAAAGGACGGCCAACGGTCTTCGACAGCTTGCCGGACTCGTTGCCGCGGGTCGTGTCGGTCGGTCGGCTCGACATGGATTCCGAAGGACTGCTGCTCTTGACAAATGACGGAGAAATCAAGCGCCGCCTAGAATTGCCGTCTACAGGCTGGGTCCGCAAGTATCGGGTTCGCCTGCACGGCAGGCCAGGCAAGGACAGCTTTGCGCCGCTCGCGAAGGGCATCGAAGTCGACGGCGAGCGTTTTCGTCCCATGAGCGTGAAACTCGATCGCCAGCAGGGCGGGAATGCCTGGGTGACCGTTGCGATTCGTGAAGGAAGGAACCGAGAGATCAGGCGCGCGATGGAAGCCGTCGGGTTTTCCGTCAATCGCTTGATCCGCGTCAGCTACGGCCCGTTCCAGCTTGGCAAATTGCGGCCGGGAGAGGCGATGGAGGTGCGAACGCGCGTGCTTCGAGACCAGCTTGGGAGCGATGCCAAAGATGCCAAGCCTGCGTCTTGAAGGCGCTGCCGGAAACCTGTTACGGGCTCCCCTCGATGACGTGAACACTCCGTCGCCTGAAGACGACGGAGTGTTCACTCATTTGACAAAGTTCATGTGCTAGGAACGATTTCTATCGTTTCTTCGACGCGACACCCCATGCCGAGTTTCTCTACGCCTGCGTCCAACAAACTATTGAAGAGGACTTGCCGTACGAGACTGAGTTTCTGCGTCGATACGATCAGTTCCGGGCCTCTGTTGAGGCCATGTTCGACATGCCAGAACGCAAAATGGATTTGCTTTTTCGCTTTCTCAACCAGAACGAAGGCAAGCTGTCCGCGCGAGCGCGGCGTAAGGAGTTTGCAGCCCTGAGTGACACCGAGACGGCCCGCGTCGAGGCCATTTATCGCGACCTGTTCGCAGACGATGGAGGAGAGACAATTGGCTGAATTGGCTTCGGTTCGCATGTTGAATCGAGGCTCGCAGTGGCAGCGGTGGGAACCTCATATTCATGCCCCCGGGACTTTGCTGAACAATCAGCTCAAAGGTGAGGGTGCGTGGGAAAGCTACCTTCAAGCGCTGGAGCAATCGGATCCGGCAATTCGGGCACTGACTGTCACAGAGCGGGCGTCGGCAGACCATCCGATCCACTCGTCGCGTGCCCGGAGCTGCCACGTCGCGGACCCGAAGCCGATCCCTCCGAGGACGCCGTGGCGCTCCGAGCGGATCCAGTAGCGGACCTGGCCGCCGGGAGGCCGCGCCCATCCCAGAGGATGATGCGCCTCCATCTTCGCCACCCACAAGCGGCGGTCGCCGGCGTCGCCCACGAGATCGAGCGAGGCGGGGCCGAGATCCTCCAGCGCGCAGGCCAGCCTGGCGTCGAGCACGTCGCCGGCCGGGACTGCGGGAGCGGCGGCCGGATCCGGCACGTCCCGGGCAGGCGGAAGCTCGGTCCCGATGCGTTTCGCGAGCGCCGGCAGCGCCGCCGCCGCAGCGGACAGGCACGGGCGGCCAAGGGCGTTGAGCCAGCCGGTGCGCAAGGCAACGGCGAGCCAGTCGAGCGTGCGCGAATCGAAATGGCGGAGACCGACCTGCATGCACGTGCCATGCAGAAACCGGATCACCTACATAAGTGTGGGACGTTGAAAGATCGCTGGCACCGGGTTTGTCTGAAGTAGCTTACGCATAGTCTTTATGTCTAATATCATTTTTGATTGCTTTGTGGACCTTTTGGTAGAAAAACGATCACATATGATATCACGACTTCGTGACCCGTCTCTGCTTGCTATGGACTCGTTCTAGCTGAAAGTGCTATCAATTATGATTGCAAGAGGCCGGAAAGCGCAGGAAGCATATCGAAAGTGATCGCATGAAGATCGACAATCTGACCCCAGACGCCGTCATTCTACAGGAATTTGGCAATCGCCTGGCGCGACACCGCAAACAACGCGGGTTCTCGCAAACCAGTCTCGCAGAAGAGGCGGGTCTCGGAGTGGCCACGCTCCGTAGGATCGAGGCAGGCGAGGGGAGCCAGATGGAATCCTGGATCAAGCTCCTGAAGGCGCTTCGCATGACGTCGTCCATAGACCAGTTCCTGCCAGAAACGGTCGCATCGCCAATGGTGCAGGCGCGGGCAGAGTCTTCACCCAGAAAACGCAGAGCCGCGTCCGGGAAAAGATGGGGCGACGAAGTCTGATGAGCACAGCGACCGTCAGGCTGTGGGGGACGACCATTGGTTATGTCGCAATGGATGCCGGCGAGCGACATGCCCGCTTCGAGTACGACCCCGGCTTCGCCGATCTTGCAGTCGAACCTGCGCCGATACAGATGCCAGTGCGTCCGGGCCAAATTTATCAGTTCCAAGACCTGCACCCGCGCTCGTTTCATGGGATGCCAGGCCTGATCGCTGACAGTTTGCCAGACAAGTATGGACAACGCCTTATTGATGTTTGGTTGGCGCAGACGGGGCGCAAGCCGGAAGACTTCAACGCCGTCGACAGGCTTTGCTACACGGGTCGGCGAGGTATGGGCGCGCTCGAATTTGAGCCGTCGCAACGCCCAGACATGCCGGACGACAAACAACTCGAAATCGAACAGCTTGCCCAACTCGCTTCCATGGCGTTCGCCAGCAAGGAAACGCTCGACACAAAGCTTGAAGAGGCGGGTGGGGAAGACGCCCTTCTCGACATTCTGAGTGTCGGTACGTCAGCCGGCGGTGCGCGCGCCAAGGCGGTCATCGCGTTCAACCCCGAAACCAGGCATGTTCGCTCCGGGCAGATCGACTTGCCCAAAGGGTTTGAGCATTGGCTCATCAAATTCGACGGGGTGGAGTTCAGCGGCGACTGGGGCGTTGCCGACCCGATGGGATACGGGCTCCTTGAATACAGCTATCATGAAATGGCCAAGGCCTGTGGCATCAACATGATGGAGAGCCGCATCTTCAGCGAGAACGGTCGCAACCATTTCATGACCCGCCGATTCGATCGCGACGATCAGGGTGGCAGGAAGTTCGTTCAGACGTTCGCGGCACTCGCACATTACGACTACTACGAAAGCGGAGCATACTCATACGAGCAGCTCTTCATGCTGATGAAGGAGCTCGGCATGCCTAAGGCCGAGTTGGAAGAGCAGTTCCGTCGCGTCATCTTCAACATCGTCGGGTGCAATCAGGACGATCACGTCAAGAACTTCGGCTTCATGATGGACCGAAACGGCGACTGGTTTCTGAGCCCTGCCTACGATCTGTGTCACGCCGAGGGCAGTGCGTTTACGAGGTTTCACCAGCTGAGCATCAACGGAAAGACGTCAGGGTTCACGTGCGCAGATCTCAAGCACATTGCTGAGTATGTCGGCCTGCCAAGAGGGCGCGAAGTGCAGGTGCTTGAGCGGACGCAGGACGCGTTCTCCGGCTGGGGGAAGTTGGCGAATGACCTGGCCATTCCAAAGCCGCTTCAAGATCATGTCAAGAAGACACTTCGGCTGCACATGACCTAGCCCGACTTCCGCAACTCGCGGGTCACGAAGCCCGTAACTCATTGATATTCCAGAGCCCGACCCCTAAAGGTCGGCACTACACGGAACCCGATAGGCAGCGGGCGGCACGCTGTAACGAAGCGAGCTGCGACGCGCCTATTTCCAGCAGGGCACGAATCTGGGCAGAGACTCCATCGAGGCGATCCCCAGATCAAGGGGGTCGGTCGGCACTACACGCAGTCTCGAGAGGTCGGGCCCTTGAAAACAAGGCGCTCTCCGCGCCGAAACACGTCAAATCAGTCAAGAAGCCCGCGTCGAGTTTCTGAAGTCGGGCTAGTGTATCGCTTTCCGTTCCTGGTCTTTGAGACCAATGGTCGACATTGGAAACATTGGTGACGGCCCAAACTTGTATAGGTGACGCTATTCCCGCTTTGTCTCGCCGATGGCGTCACGCACCTGGATTGCCCAGTTGAGCCGTTCGAGCCCCTGCCAGACCATCCTGGCACCGGGGAGGGGTTGCCTCGAGGACGGATGGGAGCCGACGAGGCGCCCGAGGTCGATGACAACGTCGCGACTGTCGGGCGCGTGACCGGCGGGCCATCTCACGACGTCCCGGTGGCCTTGCGATTCCAGCACAGTGTGAAGCAGGTCCACGTTCTTCTCCGGGAACACCTCGGTTGCGGGGGTTTCCGGGCGCTCCCGCGCGAGGATTGTGCCTGATAGGTCCGGCCAGGTCCGCGATCCGGTAGAGTGCAAACGGAAATGTGCCCTTGGAAGCCGTCGTGCTTGAAGCAACCCAACCAAACGAGCAATTCATGAGGCTGCAAGTTTCCTGCTTCGAATGAAGTCTGACCATAGCCGCATCTCTTCGGCTTCGCATGCGGTGGGTATTGACTCAGTTTGAAGCTATGACGGTCAAGGGTGCCTTTCGCTGTCGGGACTGAACGCGTCGCGGCAGGGCCCCTGCCGCGCCTTCCGTTGGATTGTGCTGGCCCGCTGTATGCCCCGGAAGCCAGGACAAAGGCCTGTCTTCGCTGCAGCTCCGCCGCCAGCATGGCGGCGAAGGCAGCTCAGGGGTCCTGCTTGAGTGTCGGGCTCGAGGGCGAGAAGACGTGAAGGTTCGTCAGATCGACCTGCACGCCGACCAGTTTCTGTTCGCTCAGGCCCAGTGCGCCGCCGGCACGCACCGTGATCGCTCTTTCGAGAAACGGAGCACGCAGATAGACAAGGCTTTCGGCGCCCAGCCGCTCAACCAGTTCGATTTCCGCGTCAAACGTGCCCTGGCCGGAATCGACCAGAGCCAGATGCTCGGGCCGGATGCCAAGCAAGGCATCGCCGGAAACCTCATGCGGTCGGGTCGGGCGGATGCCGGCCGGGCCAAACCGCGCAACGCCATCCCCATCGACGCAGCAGCGAATGAAGTTCATCGAAGGCGCCCCGACGAAGCCCGCGACGAAGGTGTTCGCCGGATTCTCGTAGACTTCCATCGGAGTTCCGACCTGCTCGATTCGCCCTCCGTTCAGCACGACGATCCGGTCAGCCAATGTCATCGCCTCGATCTGGTCATGTGTCACGTAGATCATCGTCACGTCGCCAAGTTTCCTATGCAGGCGCGCGATCTCCAGCCGCATGCTCACGCGTAGTGCGGCATCGAGATTTGAAAGAGGCTCGTCAAAGAGGAAGACCTTGGGGTTCCGAATGATGGATCGGCCGATGGCCACCCGCTGGCGCTGCCCGCCGGACAGTTGTCGAGGCGTGCGGTCGAGAAGCGAGTCGAGCTGGAGGATCTTCGCCACCTCCGTGACGCGACGGGTGATTTCCGTCTTCGGAGTCTTTCCCAGGCTGAGACCGAATCCGATGTTCTCCGCCACGGTCAGATGGGG
The DNA here is from genome assembly GCA_028824715.1 of Boseongicola sp. Lineage (GTDB taxonomy): Bacteria > Pseudomonadota > Alphaproteobacteria > Rhodobacterales > Rhodobacteraceae > JAJEFO01. The sequence continues at coordinate 6,070 of JAPPCV010000123.1, forward strand.
AAACAACGCATAGGACTGAAACACCATGGCAAGCTGACGCTTTGACGGAGCCGTTCGGGTCATGTCCTCGCCGTCAAACAGGATCTGCCCGGACGATACGGATTCAAGCCCGGAAATCAGCCTCAGGATGGTGGACTTTCCGCATCCGGAAGGGCCGACGAAGACCATGAATTCTCCACTGCCGATGGTCAGGTCCACGCCGCGGATCACTTCGGTTGCGCCGAAGGACTTGTGGATGTTTCTCAACTCGACTCGTGCCATGCCCTATCCCTTGATCGCGCCCATGGTCATTCCCTTGATGAAGTACCGCTGGAAAAAGAGAAAGATGACGAGCGTGGGAAGGCTTGCAACCAGGGACAGCGCGCCTTGGACGCCCCAGGCCACCGTGTACTGTCCGCGCAGGTTGACGATGCCGATCATGATGGTGCGCTTGTCGTCCGACTGGGTGAAGATCAGCGGCCAGAGGAAATCGTTCCAGATCCATGTGAACTGCAGGGTCGCCAGAACCGCAAGCGCCGGAAGGCTGAGCGGCAGCGAAACCCGGGTCAGCACCTGCCACTCGTTGGCCCCCTCGATGAGGGCCGCCTCCCGAAGCGCGTTCGGCACGGCGGCGAAGAAATTGCGCATCAGCAGCGTGCAGATCGGGATGCCCAAGGCCGTATGGACAAGGATTATCGGCCAGAGCGTGTCGATCAGGCCGAGGCCGTTGAAGAGCCTGAACAGGGGCACCAGGATGACCTGGGGCGGAAAGAACATGCCCGAGACCACAATGAGAAACAGGATGTTGCTGCCGCGGAAGGGCAGCTTGGCGAACACGTGGCCTGCCAGCACGCCAAGCGCGATGGAGGCCACGGTGGCCGGCACAGTGACAAGGAGCGTGTTGAGGAAATATCGATGCACCGCCGGGTTGAAGAGCACCTCTGCGTAGTTCTCGAGATAGATCCGGTCCGGAACCGACCAGAGGTCTCCAAGCGCTATGGCGCGGGTCGTCTTCACCGATGACAGGAGCACCCCTGCCGTCGGGGCGAGAAACAGCGCCGCGAGGATGCAGAGCGCCACGAACACTGTGGCGGGCCATGGATTGAACCGGGCTGGCACCGACACGGCGACATCAGCCATAGATCTCGTCCACTTTCCTCAGTTGCCGGAAATAGACGCCGATGACGGTGAGCGCGATCAGGAAGAGCACCACCGAAATCGCGCTCCCGTATCCCATCAGGTACTTCTTGAAGCTCTCGTTGTACATGTGCATGGCAAGCGTGTCGGAGGAGTTGAACGGTCCTCCGCCGGTCATGATGTAAAGTATGTCGAATCCCTTGAGCGAATTGATCATCGAGAGCGCCACGACGACGACCGTGGACGGTGTCAGCAGCGGGATCACGACACGCCAGATGCGCTGCCATGCGGTGGCTCCCTCGATTTCGCAGACTTCGAGCATTTCCGAAGGGATCGAGGTGAGCCCGGCAAGGTAGATGACCATTGAGAGGCCTGTCTGCTGCCATGACCAGGCGACAATGACGGCAAACAGGGCGCTGTCGGGCCGCGCAAGCCAAGCGTAGTTGAAGTCCGGATTGCCTGCCAGCTTCACGAAGGTGTTCAGCAGGCCCCAGTCCGGCTGGTAGATCCAGATCCAGATCTGGCCCACGACGATGGCGGACAAGCAGATCGGCAGGTAGAAGACGGTCTTGAATATCCGTGCGCCCCGCACCTGCCGATCAAGCAGCAATGCCAGGAACAGGCCTGTCAGCGTAGGCAGGACCAGCGCCGCCACCATCCAGATGGTCGTGTTGACGATGGCATTGAAGAACAGTCGGTCAGTCCAGATCTTGGCGAAATTCCGCAGGCCAAGGAACTCGTAGTCACGGTTGAACCCGTTCCAGTTCGTGAAGCTGTAATAGAACGAACTCAGAAGCGGCCAGATCACCAGAACCGAAAAAACAAGGATCGGCAGCGCAAGCAACAGGACCCGCCAGAGACGGTTCTGTGTCTCCATCAATGTCTCCGGTCGGCGCGCCGGGCGGAATGCCGTTCCGCCCGGCGCATGTCAGTTACTGCTCGAAAGCCGCCGAGGCGTCCGTGGCCACCTGCGCGAGGATTTCGTCCAGCTTGGACGGATCATCCATGAAACGCGAGAACATTGAAAGGCCCACCTCCGCGACTGGCGGCGGCGTTGCCAGATCGTAGTTGAAGGCGAAGACCTCGGATGCCGCAACCGTCTCGAAGGCTTTCAGCATCACGGAGTTGTAGTTCGACGGATCGACATTGACGTTCGCCGAGAGCGCCCCCTGGGCCTTGCTCCAGGCGGCCTGCACGTCGGTGTTGGACACCATGTATTCGAGAAAGGCCTTGGCGCCGTCCACGTTTGCCGCGTTGCCCGCCATGACCAGGCCGTCCACAGGTCCGACCGAGGCCTCGGCCACGCCTTCCGCGATGCTCGGGAACGGGAAGAAGTCGTAGTCCTCTCCCGGCACCAGGCCCAGTCCGTTCCAGTACCCGGTTATCCAGGTTCCCATGAGCGTCATGGCCGCGTCGCCGCGGGCGACCTTGTCGGACGCGTCGGTCCAGGAATCGGCATTGGCGTTCTCCGCGAAATGGCCGGCATCCACGAGATCCTTCCACATTCCCATGGCGGTGTGGACCTCGGGATCGTCGTAGGACGCGTCGCCTGCCATCAGCCGCGCACGGTAGTCCGGGCCGGCGGTCCTCAGGAGGAGGTAGTCGAACCAGAACTGCGCTGGCCAGCGATTCATGGAGCCAAGCGCGATCGGGGTGACGCCGTTGGCGCTTAGCGTTTCGCATAGCGCGACGAAGCCTGCCCAGTCCGTGGGCAATTCATCGATCCCCGCGTCGGCGAAGACGGCCTTGTTATAGAAGACGCCCGAATAGTGATAGTTGAACGGCACGAGATAGCGGTTGCCGTTGTACATCGTTGCGCTGTCGGCGACGGACTTCGCGACAACGCTGTCGAGGCCGGCGCTGTCCCACATGTCGTCGATCGGATGAAGCGCGTTGGAATCCACGATGAACTGAACGCGCGCGCCGGCCCAGTAACTGAAGACGTCCGGCAGGCTGTTGCCCGATGCCCGAACCAGAATGTCGGTCTTGAAGTCCTCGTGTCCGACGGGGCTGTCCTTGAGGGCGTAGTCAGTGGCCGCTTCGAAGCGGTCAATCTGCTCCTGGAACGCCTTGAGTCCGAGCTCTCCCGTGAAGTAGTGGCTGATGGTCACCTCGTGGCCGTCGGCGAACGCCAGAGTGGCAGCGGTCACAAGCGGTGCGGCGATGGCGGTGCCGAGAATTCCCCGGCGCGAAATGCAGGTCATGAGATTGTTCTCCCTCCCGTTCCTTTTGGGGCTACGCACCCGGTGCGGTGCGCCGACAAGTATGCAGGCTTTTTCCCCTAGGTCAACAAAATGGATTGCATACGGCAAGAAAATCTGGCTCTTTGTAGAAGAAAGGGAGATTATCCGAATAAGTTTCCCTATGTTCAACAAATCGTGCGTAATGTGCAAACTTGTGTCGTGGAGAACCTCGTTCGGACTGGAAGGTGAACCGTGCGACTGCTGCAATCCTTGATGCGGGGCCTCAGGGCCCTCGACATTCTGACCGCCTCGGACGAACCGATGCGACTCACCAGGATCGCGGAGGAACTCGGCATCGAGAAGTCCAACGCCTCCCACATCCTGAAGTCCCTTGTCGCGGCCGGATACGCCGTGCAGGACGAATCGCGGCGATACCGGGCTGCGCGTGATCCGGAGTCCCGGAAGGAAGGGCACAGCCTGAGCGAGGTCGTTGCCTGCAAGGAGCTCTGTCGACCGATTCTGCAACGGCTGGTCGAGGTGACCGGAGAATGTGCCCATCTCGCCGTCCTGGTGGATGAGCGTGTGTGGTACGTTGACAAGGTCGATTCAACGCTCCCGCTCAAGGTGGACCATCCGATCGGCTCTCTCGCGCCCTTGCACTGCACGGCGCTTGGCAAGGCGTTTCTTGCGTTTGGCGGTGCCGAAATTCCCACGGCGATGCCTTCCCATACCGCCCAGACAATTGTCGACCGCCATGTGCTGGAGAGTGATCTCGAACAGGCGCGCGTACGGGGATTCACGGTGGATGACGGTGAATTCGCAGAGGGAATCCGCTGTGTTGCCCGACCGGTTTTCGATTCCAGGGACAGGATGATCGCTGCGCTGGGAATATCCGGCCCGTCGGTGCGCATCGGGGATTCGCGCATGGTCGAACTGGGGCAGATGGTGCGCAAGGCCGGAAATCCGTTCCTGAAGGACAGGCCCTGACCATGCCAAGCAAACCTCTTCGAGTCGCCCTCGTCGGGACCGGTCGCATATCCGATCTGCATGCCATCGAGTACCTTCAGAACCCGGCGGCGCGCATCACCGCGCTCTGCGACCGGAACCCCGACCTGGCAAGAGAGCGGGCCGATGCGTGGGCTTGCAGCGAAGTTCACATCGACGACGACCTGGACCGGCTGCTTGCGAGGGACGACGTCGACCTCGTGGAACTGCTTCTGCCGCACCATCTGCACCTGCAGGCGGCGCTGAAGGCGATTGATGCCGGGAAGATCGTGTCGTTGCAGAAGCCGATGTGCATCTCCATCGAGGAAGCGGACAGGCTTGTCGCTGCGGCGGAGGGTTCCGGGCGACCGTTCAAGGTGTTCGAGAACTTCATTTTCCACCCGCCGGTGATGAAGGCGCGCGCCTTGATAGAGGAGGGCGCCATCGGAGAGCCGCTGTCGATCCGTCTCAAGTCCAACCCGGGCAAGAGCCGCACCGCCTGGGCCGTTCCGAAGGAGGCCGATGCCTGGCGGCAGGACAGGGGCAGGTCCGGCGGGGGGCCGCTGGTGTTCGACGACGGGCATCACAAGTTCGCGCTCGCATGGCATTTCATGGGGGCGCCGAGCGCAGTGCATGCATTCATTCACCAGACCGAACGGCCCGAAGGCGGCTATCTTGACGCGCCGTCCATCGTGTCTTTCCGGTTTTCCGGCAACCGGGTCGGAAACCTCGAGGTGGTGCATTCTCCTGAACTCGAGATCACGTCGCTTCACTATGCCCAGGATGACCGGGTCGAGATCACCGGGACCCATGGCGTGTTGTGGATCAACTGCGGGCACGGCCAGATTGGCAAGCCGCCGCCCGTTGCACTGTACCGCGACGGCGTCGTCACCGAATTCACTGACGTGGAGACCGGCTGGGAGCAAGGCTTCGTGCGGTCGACCCGGCACTTCCTGCGCGTTCTGCAGGAGGGCGGCGAACCCTCGCTGACCGCACGCCAGGCGAGAACGGTGCTTCGTTTCGCGCTTGCGGCCGAGGAATCGGCGCGAACCGGGCGAGCGGTGCGCCTGACGGAGGACGACGAATGACCATCCCGACGACTCGCACGGATCGCGCGGCCTGGTTTGCCGGCAAGGGCGGGCTGGACGCAGCGCTGGACGGACACGAATCCGAAGAGCCGGTCAGGCTACCCTTGACCGAGGCGCTGGTGCTGGGCCTGCTGCGACAGGGCGTGTCGAAGTACCTCGTGATCTTCGGTCACGGATCAACCGAACTGGGCGAAACCCTGCGTGTCTACGAAGCCGCCGGACTGGTCCGCTGCCATCAGTTTCGCAACGAGGTGGAGATGTCCCATGCGGGAACGGCGCTGCGCCTGATCTATGACGAGCCCTGTGCCGTGGTGACTTCCATCGGGCCGGGAGCCTTGCAGGCATTGGCGGGTTCGTTGGCCGCGGCCTCGAACGGTGTTGGCATCTATCATCTGTACGGTGACGAGACGACTCACGGCGAAGGCTACAACATGCAGCAGATTCCAAGACCCGAACAGGGACTCTTCGGACGCATTACGTCTGCCATGGGCGGCTCCTACACGTTGCATGCCCCCGGCGCCCTGCGGGACGCCCTGCGGAAGGGTGCTGCCACCGTGTTCCACCCGACGAAGGCGGGGCCCTTCTTTCTGAATCTGCCACTGAACGTCCAGCCCGCCGAGGTCCTCGTCCGGTTGGACGCCCTGCCGACGCGGCCTGAGTTTGCACCGCTTGCGCCGGTGGACGATGCGCTTCTCGATCGGGCGGCGACCTTGATCTCCAGTTGCCCTCGCGTCGCGATAAAGGCTGGCGGGGGCAGCTTGGGAGCGGCCTCGCAGCTTCGCAGGCTTGCCGAAGCGGCGGGTGCTGCGGTGGTGCTTTCGCCGGGCACCACCGGGGTTCTGCCCGATGACCATCCCCAGAACATGCACGTGGGTGGCACCAAGGGATCGATCTCCGGAAATTTCGCGATGCGCGAAGCGGAACTCGCGATTTTCGTGGGCAGCCGGGCAGTCTGCCAGAGCGACTGTTCGGGCATTGGTTGGCCGAACGTTCGACAAGTGATCAACATCAACGCCGATGCAGGGGACGTTCAGCATTACAACCGGACCCTGGCCCTTCAGGGGGACGCTGCCGCCGTCCTTGAAATGCTGTCGCACCGCCTCGCGTCAACGTCTGCGGAAAAGGCCGAGTGGCTTGCCGTCTGCAACTCAAGGAAGGCGGAATGGCAGAGCTTCAAGCGGGAGCGGTTTGACGCCGCCCCGTTGCATGACGACGTCTGGCAGCGCCCCGTTCTCACCCAACCGCAGGCGATTCGAGTCGCTGACCGGTTCGCCAACCGTATCGGCGCGGTCAAGCTGTTTGACGCCGGTGACGTGCAGGCCAACGGATTCCAGATCGTGGAGGACGACTCTCCCGGCCGGAGCATTACCGAATCTGGCGCGTCCTACATGGGATTTTCGGTTTCGGCGCTTTTGTCCGGCGCCATTGCGGACGAGGGGCGATACGCGATCGCGTTCACTGGCGATGGATCGTTCATGATGAATCCGCAGGTCCTGATCGACGGGGTGGCACACGGCGTGCATGGCACGATCCTGCTTCTGGACAATCGCCGGATGGCGGCAATCAGCGGACTTCAACTCGCCCAGTATGGTGCCGAGTTCCGCACGAATGACGCCGTCGTTGTGGATTTCGTCCGCATGGCTTCAAGCGTGACGGGCGTGCTCGCCCTGCCGGGCGGGCATGATCAGGACGCCTTGGAGACTGCGCTGGGCAGGGCGCATGCCCATCCCGGCCTTAGCTTGGTCCATGTGCCGGTGTACTATGGGCCGGACCCGTTGGGTGGCATGGGCGCCTACGGCGACTGGAACGTCGGAAACTGGTGCGAGACTGTGCAACGAAGATACAGCGAAACCCTGATCTGACTCTCTATTGAGGTGAGACTGTTGTGGGGATTCGCTATTCTCGGCAGTCCTCAGCCTGGCATCGCAATTCCGGTCATGTGTCGCAACGAGAGGCACGTACTTGGATTGCCGTGAAGGCAGCGCAACAAGGCTGGCTGAACTCTTGCCTTGCAGCGTGCGCTGACCGACTGCGGAGCCATGGATCTTGCCAGAAGCCCGTCGCGGTCGCCTGTGAAGGCCATGGGGAATTCCAAGGCATCTCTTGCTGGGCGTGAAGGGAGTCGGACGCATGGTCTCTTCACGCAAGATGCACTTGCATTTGGGATTACCAATGTCCTCAGAAAGGGCTACGCAGTCTGGCGGCGATCCCTTTGGGGCGCAATTCGCCCATTGCGGGTCAGGAGATTCGCCGCCGCAGTCGGAAAGTGGTGGCCTTGCCGTTGTGGTGGTCAGATACGGGGACTGGAGCGGATTTGTCATGGAGCCGACCTCAGAGCTCAAGATCGACGGCACCGTAATCTGGTACGATTCGGACGTCTTTGATTCCATGGAACCCAGGCTGTTTGAGCCGGAATGGCTTCGAGACATCGGCAGTCTTCGAGGCAGCGCGCAAGGGCGCAACGAAGCCTATTTTCTGAGCTATTCGGGCCGCGACATGGTCTTGAGGCACCTCCGGCGCGGCGGACTTGTCGGCAAGCTCAACCGCGACCGCTACATTTGCACCGAAGTCGGCAAAGGCCGTGCGATGCGAGAGTTTACGTTGCTCGCCTGGATGCGCAGCCAGGGCCTGCCTGTGCCGCGGCCAATTGCCGCGCGTCATTGCCCTTCCGGCCTGTTCTACCGTGCCGACTTGATTACCGAGCGCGTCCCGGATGCACGCCCGTTGGCCGAGTTGCTGCAGGAACGCGCCTTGCCGGAGCGCAACTGGATTGCGATTGGCGCTGTCATCCGGCAGTTGCACGACTTGGGCGTGCATCATGTTGACCTCAATTGCCGAAATATCCTGCTGGATGCCTGCGAGCGGGCCTGGCTCATCGACTTCGACAAGTGCGGAAGGCGCGAACCAAACGGATGGAAGCAGCGAAACCTTGCGCGGTTGCGACGATCCATCGAGAAGGAGAAGCGAAAGTGCAAGCGCTTCAACTGGTCCGCTGACGACTGGTCCGCGCTAGCGTCTGGATATTTGGTGGGCGGCGAGCCGCAGGGACGGTGACAATGGACGTGGCGAAGCGCGAGTTTGTCAAAATGATTGCAATGCTTGTTCGCTGGAGAGACCTCGAAGGCGCGTCATCGAGTTGCATGAGCTGGCCACGGACACAAGCTGCGCATGGCACCTCACCAAACAGGTGCCAGACTAGATGGACCTAAGGAACACGATTTGAAAGGTACTGTCATCTGCATGAAATGGGGCAAGGCCTATGCCCCGGACTACGTCAACGTGCTGGCCT
>JAPPCV010000147.1 GCA_028824715.1 Boseongicola sp.
CTACCGGATGCGGGGTTTCTCGCTCTTCAAGAAGATTCCGCACTGGGACGACCTTACCTTTCTGCCCGGAACGTTGACGCGTTTCGTAATCGAGGGCTATCGCGAGAAATGCGAGACCAGAACCGTGATCGGGCCGCGCGCAAAGCGGCCGCTCGAACTGGACATTCCCGTGTACGTGACAGGCATGAGCTTCGGCGCCTTGAGCTACGAGGCCAAGACGGCGCTTGCGCGAGGCGCCACCATGGCGGGCACCGCGACCTGCTCTGGCGAGGGGGGAATGATCCCTGACGAGCGACGGTACTCCTCGAAGTGGTTCTATCAGTGCATCCAGTCGCGCTACGGGTTCAATCCGCATCATCTGGTGCTGGCGGATGGATGCGAGTTCTTTATCGGCCAGGGCTGCAAGGTTGGCCTTGGGGGGCACCTGATGGGCCAGAAGGTGACTGACCAGGTGGCGGAGATGCGATCTTTGCCTGCCGGAATTGACCAGCGATCACCGGCGCGTCATCCGGACTGGCTCGGGCCGGACGATCTGGCACTGAAAATCCAGGAGATTCGGGAAGCCACCGATTGGCAGATCCCGATCCAGCTCAAGCTTGGCGCGGCGCGGGTCTATGACGACGTCAGGATGGCGGTCAAGTGCGATCCGGACTCGATCTACATAGACGGGATGGAAGGCGGCACCGGTGCAGGGCCGCATCTTGCAACAGAGGATACCGGCGTGCCGGGAATGGCCGCCATTCGCCAGGCCCGAAAGGCAATCGACGACCTTGGAAAGCGCGGCGAGATCAGCCTCGTCTATGCCGGAGGCATCCGCAACGGAGCGGATGTTGCAAAGGCCGTTGCGCTCGGCGCGGACGGCATCGCGCTTGGCCATTCCGTCATGATGGCCTTGAACTGCAACAAGGACATTCCTGAGGCCAACTATCCGGAGGAAATCGGGGCCGAGCCAGGGTATTGCTACCACTGCCATTCCGGCCGGTGCCCGGTTGGCGTGGCAACGCAGGATCCGGTCCTGCGGTCACGCCTTGACCCTGACGAGGCAGCGGAGCGCGTCTACAATTTCCTCCACACCTTGACGATCGAGGCCCAGCTCTTTGCGCGTGCCTGCGGCAAGACGCACCTGCACTCGCTGGAACCCGAGGATCTTGCCGCCCTGACGATGGAAGCATCGGCAATGGCGGGCGTGCCGCTCGCAGGCACGAACCACACTGTCGGCATAGACGACTATCACCACCTGTAGGGAGGGCCTGGCGCAATGGCCGGAACACAGTATCGCGGGTCCGAGATCAAGGACGTCGACCAGTTCATCAAGGATGCAGCCGGGCTCGAATCCGAGCGAGAGAGGGAGATCGGACAGCATATCGGCTATCGCTACGACGTGAACCTCGTTCCGGACCACGACCGCCTTACGCCGTTTCTCCGAAACTACATGGAGTTCATGGGCTGGGACGACCTGAACTGGCTTGAGGACGTCCACATGGGTTACGAGGAAGGCAAGCCTGCCGTCTTTGACCGCAACGTGAACGGCTGGGTCCGGATACCCGACAGCATTGACCTGCCAGACAACCAGCAGGACCGTGACATGATTGCGCGGGAGCTTCTCCTGAAGTTCCAGATGTCGGACCGCCATCCGCTGGTTACGCTCCGCAAGGCCTACACGAAGTTCTGACATGCGACGCCCGCTGCATATCGCCTGCCTTCAGACGCGGCCCATGCCCAGCATGGAGGCCGCCGTCAACGAGGCGGTGCCGATGGCGGAGGCGGCAGCGCAGTCCGGGGCGGAAATGCTGTTCCTGCCCGAATACTGCGGCGGGCTCGCATCCGACGGGCCGCGGCTTTGTCCCCCGGCGGCGCCGGAGGAAAGCCATGACGTGCTGGCAGCGCTGCGGGAGGTGGCCGCATGCCGGGGTGTCTGGATGAACATCGGTTCGCTTGCCGTGAACGGGCCTGGCGAGAAGTTCTTGAATCGTGGCTACATGATTGGCCCGGATGGCGAGATTTTCGGGCGCTACGACAAGATCCACATGTTCGATGTCAGTCTTGCAGACGGCGCAGTGTACCGGGAAAGCGACACGGTTCAGCCGGGTGACGCTGCGGCGGTGTACGAGACGCCGCTGGTCGCTCTCGGTCACACCATTTGCTATGACCTCCGTTTCGCCAGGCTGTTCCGCGACATTGCACAGGAGGGTGCCGAGGTCATCGCCTGTCCTGCAGCCTTCACAAGGACGACCGGAGAGGCGCATTGGCACGTGCTGAATCGGGCGAGGGCAATCGAGAACACCTGTTTCATCGTGTCGGCCTGTGCCGTTGGGCCCGTCCCCGGTGGCGGCGCCTCTTACGGACATTCGCTCGTCGTGAGCCCGTGGGGAGACGTGCTGAGCGACGGAGGCGTACTGCCGGGCGTGGTGCATGCGCAGCTGGACCTTGGCCTCGTGTCGGAAACCGCATCGCGGATTCCCAGCCTTGACCATGACAGGAGCTATCGCGTCAGGCGCGTCAGGACGGCGAGGAGGGTGGCATGACCGCACGTGTTGCCGCACTTGGAGAATCCGGCTCGTCCACGCCGCTCAGAACGGCGTTTCTCAAGTGGCAATGCCGGGTGCGTCAAATTGCAATGCGCGACGGCGCGGGAAGACCCGATGACGCCGTCACCCCGACCCTGTACCTGCCGGGACGGGACGAGGCATTCGGTCGCATTGTCACGGTCCTGAACAGGGCGCCGGCGCACTCGTTGACGCCCGAGATGACGCATATGGCGGCAAGGACCAATGATCCCGCGCAACGGCGTGCGGCCGCACTGGAGTTCTTCTCGGCCGCCTACTACCAAAGCGCTGCACGGTTTTCGGACGTTCTGACCGCGACCTTTCCGCCCGGGTCGCTCATGGCGGCCAGGCTCCGAAAGTCTCAGAGAGCCCTTTTGCTCTTCAGTGCCTATTCGCAGAGGTTCACTCTCTCTTGCCGTGTCTGGAAACTGGCGTCGCGCAATCCGTTGCATGAGGCGACGGTGGCGCACAACGTGCTCTTCAACCCGTCTTTGCCGCCCGGAATCGAAGTTCTGGGATTCGAGCCCGACTGGAACATGTCGACATCAGATCCGGAGATGTCCGGAAATGCGTTTCCGGCATCGACCAGCATAGAGAAACTTGTGGAGGACATGCCATGAAAAAGCGCGTGTGCGTGATAGGAGCCGGACCGTCGGGACTGGCGCAATTGCGGGCGTTTCAGTCCGCTGCCGAAGATGGCGCCGATGTTCCTGAAGTCGTTTGCTTCGAAAAGCAGGAAGATTGGGGAGGGCTTTGGAACTATACGTGGCGCACTGGCGTGGATGAGCACGGCAACCAGTGCCATGGGTCCATGTACCGCTACCTTTGGTCGAACGGCCCGAAAGAGGGCCTGGAATTCGCGGACTACACGTTCGAAGAGCACTTCGAAAAGCCGATCGCCAGCTATCCTCCAAGGTCCGTGCTCTTTGACTACATCAAGGGAAGGGTGGAAAAGGCCGGCGTCCGCGCCCAGATTCGCTTCAACACCATCGTGCGTGATGTCCGCTCGCTTGATGGCGGGGGCTTCGAGGTGACCGCGCGCGACGAAGCCGCGGACTCGGAAGCCCGTGAAGAGTTTGACCATGTTGTCGTTGCCTCAGGCCACTTCTCGGTCCCCAACGTTCCCGAGTATCCCGGATTCGACACCTTCAACGGCCGCATTCTGCATGCGCATGACTTCCGCGATGCGCGGGAGTTCGCCGGCCAGGATGTCCTGATTCTCGGAACCTCGTATTCGGCCGAGGACATCGGCTCCCAATGCTGGAAATACGGGGCGAAGTCGATCACGTCATGCTGGCGGACGGCTCCGATGCCTTACGAATGGCCTGACAACTGGACTGTCGTGCCGGCGCTGGAAAGGGTCGAGGGACGCACCGCGCATTTCAAGGACGGTACGTCGAGGGAAGTTGATGCAATTATCCTGTGCACGGGCTACCTGCACCATTTTCCGTTCCTCCCGGATGACCTGAGGCTGAAGACGCCGAACGTCTTGGCGTCGAACGACTTGTACAAGGGCGTGGTGTGGAACCGGAACCCGGACCTCTTCTATCTCGGAATGCAGGACCAGTGGTTTACCTTCAACATGTTCGATGCCCAGGCCTGGTACGTTCGCGACATCATCATGGGCCGGATCGAAGTTCCGGACCTCGCTGCCCGCGAGGCCGACGTCAAGGCGCGGCAGGAGGCAGAGGCAGCGCTTGAGGACGACTATGCCTGCATCGACTACCAGGCCGATTACACCGAGGAGCTGATCGCCGACACCGACTATCCCAGCTTTGACATAGGGGCGGCCTCAAAGGCGTTCTACGAGTGGAAGAAGCACAAGAAGAAGAACATCATGACGTTCCGGGATCACGGCTATTCCAGCCCGATGACCGGCACGATGGCGCCACCGCACCACACGCCGTGGAAGGATGCGCTTGATGACAGCCTGGAAGACTACCTGAAAATCTGAACAACAACGCGGGATCAACCCGCGGGCCAAGCAAGCTTCGAGTTCCAGCGGCACGAGTGCTGCGCAAAAAAGGAGGAAATCATGAAGAAGCTATCTGCTATGGTGCTGGCTACCGCCTTGGCCACACCGGTTGTCGCGACTGCGGCAGACAGCGAGGATCCGATCATCATCCCGATTCACAACTGGTCAAGCCAGATCGTGATGTCGCACGTGGTCGGACAAATGTACGAGGAAATGGGCCTCAACGTCGAGTTCGTGACGACGGACAGCCAAGCAGTCTACGAGTCGGTCCGGCTCGGAGATGTCGCGCTGGAACTGGAGGTCTGGGAAGGTGCGTTCGGCCATTCCTTCCGCGAGGCGCTCTCGAAGGGAGGCCTCCATGATGCAGGGGACCATGACGCCGTCACCCGTGAGGACTGGTGGTATCCGATGTGGACAAAGGACGCGTGCCCGGGCCTGCCGAACTGGCAAGCGCTGAATGACTGCGCGGAGATCTTCGCTACGGCGGAATCCGGTGGCAAGGGTCGCTATCTTGACGGCCCGGTGGACTGGCTGAAGCATGGCAAGGAACGCGTCGAGGCGCTTGGCATGAACTTTGTCGTGGTGAACGCGGGGTCCGCGGCTGCTCTCTGGGCCGAGATCGGCGCCGCCGAACCTGACATGCGCCCGGTCGTCGTGTTCAACTGGACACCGAACTTTGCCGAAGCCGTCTGGCCCGGGGAGTTTGTCGAGTTCCCGACATGGGAGGACGGTTGCGACAGCGATCCGGCCAAGGGTCCGAATCCGGACGCGCTGTACGACTGCGGCAATCCCGCCGACGGCTATCTCAAGAAGGCCGCGTGGGACGGAATGCCTGACAAGTGGCCGAGCGCCTATTGCGTGCTGACCAAGCTCAGCTTCACGAACCCGCAGATCGCCGAAATGGCGAAGTTCGTCGACATAGACGAGCTTGAGCCGGAAGAGGCGGCGGACGAGTGGCTCGCGGCAAACCGCGACATCGTTGATCCATGGATCGGCTCCTGCACGTAAAGAGCGGGAATTGACAAGATGACCCTCTCCGCATCAGCATGCGGGGAGGGTTTGAGGTGGGAGGTCATGGATAGCGACACCCCCGTTATTTCTGCGGAGAACGTCTGGAAGCTTTTTGGGCCCAGTCCCGAGGCCTACCTTTCTCGCATGCCGGCGGGCCGTTCCTTTGAGGAAATCAGGTCGGACGGCTACATTGCAGGTGTCAAGGACGTTTCGCTCGAAGTTGCCAAGGGCGAGATGCTCGTCATCATGGGGCTGTCTGGCTCCGGCAAGTCTACGCTGGTTCGTTGTTTCTCCCGCCTCCACGACATAACCGGCGGAGCGGTCAGGATCGACGGCCAGGACATCATGAGCCTGAACGCGACCGAACTGATAGAGCTTCGGCGCTCGAAGATGGGCATGGTGTTCCAGTCGTTCGGCCTGCTCCCGCACCGCACGGTTCTCGAAAACGTGGCGTTTCCGCTCGAGATGCGCGGGCAGGACAGGCACGCGCGTCGCGAACGCGCCCTCGAAATGGTAAGGCTTGTCGGGCTGGAGGGACGGGAGGACTATTTTCCCCGGGAACTTTCCGGCGGACAGCAGCAGCGGGTCGGCATTGCCCGCAGCCTCGCGATCGAGCCGAACATCTGGTTTCTGGACGAACCCTTCAGCGCGCTGGATCCGCTGATCCGGCGCGAAATGCAGGACGAGTTCCTGCGCCTTCAGGACATGCTTGGCAAGACGATCGTCTTCATCACCCACGACTTTGACGAGGCGCTCCGTCTAGCCGACAGGATCGCCATCATGAAGGACGGTGCCGTTGAGCAGGTGGACACGCCTGACAAGATCGTCCTGGACCCGGCGACCGAGTACGTGGCCAAGTTCACCGAGGAAGTGGACAAGGCGAGCGTCGTTCATGCGAGCGTGCTGGCAAGTGACGGTGTGCCCGTCGACGGCGAACCCGTCCCCGGGGACGCAACGATCCTTTCGCTTGCACGTCGGCTGGTGGAGGACAGGTCGGACGCCATTCCCGTCAGCCTGCCGGATGGCCGAACGGGCGCCATGGACCGCAAGGCGGCGCTGGCGGTCCTCTTTGGAGAGAGGGAGTGAGCGACTCGACTTACGTGGGTGCAACGAGACAAGGGGCGGAAGCCGCCTCGGTCGGCGCGATCCGGACGAGAACGGTAGTCTTGACGCTGTTTGGCGCGGCGATTCTGCTGGCGGTGCTGAAACCCTGGATTCCGTCGGCTCTGGTCAGGCTGCCGGAAGGCGCCATCCTTCCTTGGGCAGACTGGCTGGATGCGGGGTTTTCCTGGCTCCAGAACGACATCGGGCTGATCCATGTCACCCGGACGATTTCCGGGTGGCTGGGCTTCCTTACCGACGCGGCAGCCAACGTTCTGTACGGGAAGGCGCGCTGGCCGCGCCTTGAGGCGTTGCCGTGGTCCGTGGTTGCGGCTTGTTCGGCGGTGCTGGGCTATTGGCTCGGCGGATGGCGGCTCGCGCTTCTGGCGGGCGGCACCTTCGTCTGGACCGCGCTCATGGGGCAGTGGAGATGGGCGATGGAGACCTTGTCGGTCATCGCCGTCGCGGTGCCGTTCGGGTTTGGCATAGGGCTGCTGCTGGGCATGCTTGCATGGAAGTCCCGACGCTTCGAGGAGGCCTTGAGGCCGGTTCTACTGGTGCTGCAGACGCTGCCATTCTACAGCTACCTTCTGCCTGCCGTCATCTTCTTCAAGGTCGGGCCGACCGCCGCGTCGGTCGCCACGATCGTCTATTCCATGCCGCCAATGATTCTCATGACGATCGTCGGCCTGAGAAAGGTGCCGCCCGACGTCGTCGAAGCGGGAAGAATGTCGGGCTGCACGCGTTGGCAGATGCTGCGCCACGTCTTTCTGCCTTCCGCTCGCAACGAGATACTTGTCGGCCTCAACCAGGTCATCATGCTCGCTCTCGCCATGGTCGTCCTTACCGCGTTCATTGGCATGCCCGGGCTTGGTGCGAAGCTGCTCGCCATGATGAACAGCTTCAAGCTCGGCCGCAGCTTCGAGATCGGCGTCACGATCGTCCTGCTCGCCGTGACGCTTGACCGCCTGAGCAAGGCGTGGGTCGTCAAGCAGCCCGAGCATTTCGAAAGGGGAACCCCCTGGTGGCAGAGACACGCGTTCCTGCTCCTGGGAATTGCGACCTTCGTGCTGTTCTACCTGCTCAGCCAGTTCCTGCCCATCCTGGACGAGGTTGGCCGCAGGCAGTCGCTTTCGAGGGGAAGCGAGATCGACGCGATCATCAAGGGTGCCCTGGGCATTTCGTGGGTCAAGGCGACCACGGAGTTCATTCGATGGTTCTTCAACATCTGGGTGCTGATTCCCACCGAACTTGCACTGCTCTTCCTGCCCACCTTCACGGTCATTCTCGCAATGACGGGCATTGGCTACCTGCTGGGAGGCTGGTTCCCGGCGTTGATCGGGTTCCTGTTCTTTGCCGCGGTGGCCCAGCTCGGATGGTGGGACCGGGCGATGCTGACCTTGCACTCGACGCTGACGGCCGTGTTACTTGCGATGCTCTTTGGAATGCCGCTCGCCATATGGGCTGCACGGCGCGCGCGGGCGTCCCGCTGGATGATCTTTGCGTGCGACACCGCCCAGACATTTCCGAGTTTCATCTACCTCCTGCCGGCCATCATGCTGTTCGGTATCACTCCAATCACGGTCATTCTGGCGATCCTCATCTACACGATGGTGCCCGTCGTGCGTTACACGGTCGAAGGCCTGAGAGGGGTGCCACGCGAGATTACCGAAGCCGCAGACATGGCGGGCGCGACGCGATGGCAGAAACTCTGGAAGGTCGAATTCCCTCTTGCAATGCCGACCATCGCCGTCGGATTGAACCAGGCATTCATTTTCGCCTTCTTCATGGTCATCATCGCCGCCTTCATCGGCACCCGGGACCTGGGGCAGGAAATGCAGCGCACGCTCGCGGGGACCGATCTCGGAAAGAACTTCACGCTCGGTTTCTCCGTGGTCTTCATGGCGTTGTCGCTCGACATCGCGATCAACTCCTGGGCAAGGAAACGTCGGGAGATTCTGGGCCAATGACGGTTCAGCCGATACACCCGGTGCCATGGGAGCGATCAGGCGTCGTCGCGCCGGGCCTGCCAATCCTTCCGCACGGGGTTGAGCGATACCCGGTTCCGGGTGGCGGTTCGCGCGTGGTCCAGGTCTTCAAGGGTGACGGCATCATCGTGCAGGACCGCGAAGGCTTGCAGCCGGGCGAACTCGTGCACTTTGCGCCGGACGGAAGTTCGGACGCCTCGATGCTCGGCACCATGGGGCAGGGCAGGCCGACGGCCACGATCGCCGCGCTCTCGGAAGGAGGCCTTTCCGGAAAGAAGGTGCTGTCTGCCCTGGATGCGGCCGGGTTCAACCTTGAGACGGGCGATTCGGTGGCGGTCTTCGAAGATGGGTCGCGTCCTGGAGATTTCAGGGAATTCAGCGTGGAGCGTGACGGCCTCCTGATCTGTGTCGCACCCGGGGGGCCGATGAGCCCGGAACGTCAAGATGCTCCGACGGAGCTCGTTCTCTATGTCCGTCGAGTCGCTCCGGGAGACGGCAAGGACGAAATCGGGCCTCCTGACCCATTGGCCGAACCGCGATTCGACGCGAACATCCAGCCGGGCAACTCGATCACGTACGAGGTCCGCAAGGGCGAATACATCCAGATCCTCGACGTCAAGGGGAGAGAGTGTTCCGACTTTCAGGCATTCAGCCTGCGCGCTCTGGAAAAGGGCATCGAACGCGAAATCGATCCCACCACGACGCGGAGCCTGATGGGGAGCTTGTATCCCAGACCCGGCATCTTCTCCAAATACTGGACCGTGGACCAGGAACCCCTGGTCGAAATCGTGCAGGATACATGCGGGCGGCACGACACGTTCGGCCTTGCCTGCACGGCACGCTACTACGAGGACATGGGCTATCCCGGGCACGTCAACTGTTCGGACAACATGAATGCCGACCTTGCCCGGTTTGACATTCGCCCTCGCGGCGGCTGGCCGGCGATCAACTTCTTCTTCAACACCATGCTGGACGAGACGAACGCGATCTCCATGGACGACCCGTGGTCTCGTCCGGGCGACTACGTGTTGCTGCGGGCGCTTTCCGACCTGGTCTGCGTGTCGACGGCCTGTCCCTGCGACGTTGATCCGGCCAACGGCTGGAACCCGACCGATATCCAGGTTCGCACCTATGGTGCAGGCGAGGAGTTCAGCCGCTCCGTCGGCTACAGGAAATCTGCGGAGGCTGATGTGGAAGAGACCAGAGAGACTGCATTTCACGACTGCTTTGCGCGGCACACCCGGGACTTCGTGGAATACAACGGATACTGGCTGCCGAACGCGTTCACCAGCCACGGCGCGATCGACGAGTACTGGGCGGTGCGGGAGCGGGCCGCCATCATGGATCTCTCGCCCTTGCGAAAGTACGAGGTGACAGGTCCTGATGCCGAGAGACTCCTGCAGCTCTGCGTGACCCGGGATGCCAAGAGGATCAGCGTGGGGCAGGTGAGCTACACCGCGATGTGCTACGAGCACGGCGGCATGATCGACGATGGCACGATCTATCGCCTGGGCGACAACAACTTTCGCTGGATCGGGGGCAACGACACCTCGGGTCTCTGGCTGAAGGAGCGGGCCCGGGAGCGCGGGCTCAATGCCTGGGTTCGGCCCTCGACCGACCAGTTGCACAACGTTGCGGTTCAAGGACGCCATTCGCGAGAGATCCTGGACAGGGTCTTCTGGACCCCGCCCACCCAGGCAACGATACGCGAGCTGCGTTGGTTCCGGCTGACCGTCGCGCGGGTGGGCGACTTCGATGGCACCGCTGTCGTGATTTCGCGAACCGGCTATTCCGGGGAGTTGGGCTACGAAGTGTTTTGTCATCCCAAGGATGCCGTCGAGGTCTTTGACAGGATTTGGGAGGCCGGCAAGGAGTTCGGGCTGACTCCGCTTGGCCTCGCCGCACTGGACATGATTCGGATTGAAGCAGGGCTGATCTTCGCAGGATCCGAATTCGACGACACGACGGATCCATTCGAGGCTGGCATAGGGTTCACCGTTCCCCTGGACACCAAGGAAGATGACTTCATCGGGCGGGATGCGCTTCTTGAACGAAGGTTGCATCCGCACCGCAAGCTCGTCGGTCTTGACATCGAGGGCGGCGTCGTGCCGTCACCGGGAGACCGAGTCATGATTGGCAAGGCGCAAGTCGGAGAGATAACGAGCGCCACGAAGTCACCCGTGCTTGGCAAGACAATTGCGCTGGCTCGCGTTGCAAGCGTTCATGCGACCGAAGGAAGCAGGATCGAAGTCGGCCAGCTTGACGGGCAGCAGAAGCGGCTGCGGGCCGTTGTCGTGCCTTTCCCGCACTTTGATCCAACCAAGCAACGCGTGCGCGGAAACTACGGTAACGCATGAGATGGCATTCGGGGATCGAGAACGGTCCCTTGTCGAGGCGTTTCGCCTT
The DNA here is from genome assembly GCA_028824715.1 of Boseongicola sp. Classification (GTDB taxonomy): domain Bacteria; phylum Pseudomonadota; class Alphaproteobacteria; order Rhodobacterales; family Rhodobacteraceae; genus JAJEFO01. The sequence goes on from JAPPCV010000147.1 coordinate 11,028, forward strand.
TTCGTCACGTTGATCTCCGAACCCTTGCTGACCTGAACGGCAAGAGGCCGAGGCTGCTGCGTGCAGGCCTCCTGACGCTCCGGCGGTCAGCCCCAGACTGGCCGGACCACCAAGCGGGACGGGCTCGTGTTCCCGCTGTCTGGAAGGAACTTCGGCTGGCCGACAAGCGTGATTCCCTGCCAGCGTTCAAGAAGTTCGAGAAGTGCCGCGGCCATGTCGGTGCGGGCGACGAACTGGCCAAGGCAGTGATGTGCGCCGCCACCGAAGCCGAAATGCGTCTTTTGCGGTTCACGGATGTTGAAGGATTCGTCCGCCCCGGTTGCCGGGTCGGTGGCGGTCGCATGCACGAAGACGTGGATGGTGGCGCCCTTCCGTATTTCGACGCCGTCGTGTTCAAAGGTCTCCAGCGCCTCCCGCGTCGCCCATGTCGTGGTCGGGTAGCGGCGGATCACTTCCTCGATCGCCTGAGGCACCATTTCCGGATTCTGCCGCAGCCAGCGCCACTGGTCCGCGTGCTGCGCGAACAGGTAGGCGGCGAAAGCCAGCTGGGCGCGCGTCGTGTCCACTCCGCCGAAGATCGAGATCACCACCAGGTCGATGAGCGCTTGCCCGTCCGTGAATCCGGCGACGTCGGCTTCCCCGACCAGCCGCGCCACGTATCCGATCTTGTCCTGACCAAGTCGTGCGCGGTCGATCAAGCGGGCGGCGAGATCGCTCAGGCGGGAGCACGCGGCATTGACCGCCGCCTCGTGGCTTCTGGCATCGAGTCCCATCGCAAGCCCGAGCGTGCTGGCGTCCCTGGCAACTTGGTGGGCATCACGGTCCGGCAGGGCCAGCAGCGTGGTGATTGCGCGACCCGCGAACGGTTCGCTGAAGGAGCTCACGAATTCGAACGCGTCCGCTTCTCGAAGGCTGTCAGCAAGGTCGGCGGCGATGCCGCGAAAGGCGGGTTCAAGCGACAGCACGAAGTCATTGGAAAGCGCGGCCTGTGCAATCCTGCGCAGGTTTCTGTGTTCGGCGCCCTCGATTGAGATGAGGCTGGCCTTCCAGAATTCGGCAAATCTCCCGGAAATGCCGATGATGTCCGGCCAGGCGTGACTGCCCTGCCGGAGTCGCCGGTCGCGCAGGAGCTGCCCCGCCTGCCGGTGCCTGAGCACGGCAAGGCCAAATGGCGTCCTGGCGCACCAGGATTCGGAACGCGCCTCCATGACTTCGCGTGATTTGGTGGAAAACCCGGGCCTTGCGATGTCGATATATGGGAGATTCACGTCAGCAGTCGAGCGTTCGCTCCCTTTCCCAGTCGGTCAGGTGCCGGGCGTAGCTGTTCCACTCGTCCGTCTTGAGCTTCAGGTAGGCAGCCGTGAATTCCTTGCCGAGCGCCTGGTTGAAATCGGTGTCCGCCTCAAGAGCCCGCAGGGCGTCCAGGAGATTCAGCGGCAGCTTGCCGGCATTGGCGAGCTTCTCCGGTTCCGCGTAGGCATCGAAGTCCATGCGCTTCCCGGGATTGGCCTTTCTTGCGATTCCAAGGCGGCCTGCGGCCAGAATGCCTGCCATCAGGAGATATGGATTGGCCGCTCCGTCTGCGAGCCGCAGCTCGATGCGCCCTGCATCGGGGATGCGAATCATGTGAGTCCGGTTGTTGCCGCCATAAGTTATCGCGTTCGGTGACCAGGTGGCCCCCGACGTCGTCGTCGGCGCATTGATGCGCTTGTAGCTGTTGACCGTGGGATTGCCGAGCGCGGCAAGCGCCGGCGCGTGCTTCATCAGCCCGCCGATGAAGTGATGGCATGTCCTGGACAGGCCCATTTCGTCCTTCTTGTCGGCGAAATGGTTCTTCTTCCCGGTTCTTGACCAGAGCGAGATATGTGCGTGGCACCCGTTCCCTGTCAGGTGCGCGAACGGCTTCGGCATGAACGTTGCGCGGAATCCATGCCGGGCAGCGACCTCCTTCACCATGAACTTGAAGAACACGGCCCGGTCGGCGGTCGTCACCGCCTCCGAGTAGTCCCAGTTGATTTCGAACTGGCCGTTCGCATCCTCGTGGTCGTTCTGGTAGGGCCCCCAGCCGAGCGCTTCCATGTGGCGGCAGATCTCGGCAATGACTTCGTAGCGACGCATCAGGGCGAGCTGGTCGTAGCACGGCTTTTCCTGCGTGTCGCGAGGATCGGAAATGTCGGTTCCGTCGGCGTCGATCAGGTGGAATTCCGGCTCTACTCCTGTCATCAGCACGTGGTTGTCGCCGGCGGCTTCCTTCGCCAGGGTCAGGAGCACATTGCGAGGGGCTTGCGCAACCGGCGCGTCGTTGAGCCAGGGATTTCCCGCGACCCAAGCGAGTTCCGGCTTCCACGGAAGCTGGATGACGGACGATGCATCCGGCATCACCATCATGTCCGGGTGGGCGGGTGTCATGTCCAGCCATGACGCAAAGCCCGCGAACCCGGCTCCGGACTTCTGCATGTCGGCCACTGCGCTTGTCGGGACGAGCTTGGCCCGCTGCACGCCGAAAAGGTCTGTGAAGTTGAACAGGAAGAACTGGATTCGGTTCTTCTTGGCATAGGTGGCGAGGTTGGCTGCCATTACTATCGTCTCCCGTTTTCCATGATGCTTTTTGCTCGCGCAATTCGTTGTTCCAATGATTGCGGGCCGCCCTGCTCGGGCGGCCCGCATCCGTCTTGTTCAGGCATCAGCCGTGGCCGGACTCGACGTCCTTGCCTGCCTGCATGCGCTTGTAAGCATCAAGCTCATGTCTTGAGCCAAGATACACCGCTCCGATGCAGACCAGCGCGGCGACTATCGTCCAGATCACCTCCCAAGAGGAATGGGCTCCCATGTAGAGGGCACCTTCAACGGCGTCCCAGTTTGCGATGTCATATCCCATGGTTTCTTCTCCTTGACCTGTAATTCAGCTTGTCGGGCTTGACGACATGTTGATGCCTTCCGGATAGGCCGAGACCGGCACCTTGGACGTGTCAAGGCCGGAAATCTCGGCTGCCTCGCCGACGCGGAGCAACCCGAACTGCTTCAGGATCCAGCTGACCACGTAACCGGGGACGAAGCCCAGAAGGAAGAAGACGATCGCTCCGACGACCTGGCCATAGATCGTGACCGTCGCGACGCCTTCACCCTGCAGTGCGGGAAGGCCGGTTGCCCAGACACCGAACATGATCAGGCCAAAGAGGCCAATCGTGCCATGCACGGTGACCGCCCCGACGGCGTCGTCGATGCCGCGTCTCTCAAGCCACTTGGCGCACGGCCTGAGCAGCGCACCGGAGGCGGCGCCCATGATGAATGCGAGTGGTGGCCAGTAGACATCGAGGCCCGATGCGCAGCCGATGATCCCGGCCAGTGCGCCGGACATCATCCAGAACGGATCACGCGTGATCGCCCAAGCACCGATGATTCCGCCCGCAAAGCCCATCAGGATGTTGAATGCCAGCGCACCGAGGGTCATTGGCGTGCCGTAGATCGTCGTCGGCTTGTCGGAATACCAGCTCCATGCTTCGCCCGGAATGATCACGCAGGCCATGAGGAAGCCCCAGAAGCCGACGATGATCAGCATCAGTCCCACAAGCGTGAACGGCAAGTTGTGTCCGCCAAGGTGGTTTGCGGAACCGTCGGCATTGAACTTGCCGATGCGGGGCCCGAGATTGATCAGGATGCCAAGGGCGAAGAACCCGGCCACTGCGTGCACGAGACCCGCCGCGCCGAAGTCATGCACGCCGAACTTGGTGACGAGCCACCCGTCTGCGTGCCAGCCCCAAGCTGCGGCGACAACCCATGCAAAGCTGCCAAGCACGACCGCAAGGATAACGAAGCCCGCGACCTGAATGCGCTCAATGACAGCGCCAGACATGATCGAGGCGGTCGTTGCGGCAAAGAGCGTGAATGCACCCCAGAACACGCCGGAGGCCTGGTCAGCAATGTTCGGGCCCATGTACTCGACCCAAGGAAGGGCGATTGCGTTCGCGTAGCCTGCTCCCGAAATCTCGTAGGGGCCCGGCGAAAAGGTGAATCCTGTCGGAAAGCCCCAGTATACCCACCATCCGAAGAAGTAGAAGGTTGGCACCATGAACGCGAAGGCAAGGATGTTCTTTACACCCGATGCCAGAACGTTCTTTTGTCTTGATGCTCCCATTTCGTAGGCAAGAAATCCTGCGTGAATGATGACCATGAGCGGAATCGTGAGGTAATAGTAGGTTTCCGCGAACATCGTGCCCGTGACACCTGCCTTTGCCTCCAATTCTGCGACTTTTGCCGTAAGCTCGGCTAGCTGTTCTTCCATAGCTCTCACCTTTCAGATCTGTCCCTGCTTTAGCGACGCTGATAATCGGCATCTTTTGAAGTCTGGACCATTCCAAATTTATTTTGCAAGGAAAATTTGTCCGAAAGAGTTTCTTTTTTCTTGCCTGAAATTCACCGCGAGAAGGGATGAATTGATGCTTTCAGGCGGCTCACTTGGCAAGAAAGGGCGCTTTCTTCTGCGTCGGATGCACCTGTGAATGCGGTCTGTCCGGATTTCCAGGGGGCCCCCGTTGCCGAGAAGCGGCATTCCAGCAGTCTGGACAGAGAATCATCGATACATCTTTGGGATGCCGTGCTGGATGACCTCCGCACCGCGGTCGAGGTCATGGTCAAGCCCTTCTCCGCGCTTGGGCCAGGGCACACGGGGCCGGGACTTCCCAAGCGTGGGGCGTGAATGTACTCGCAATGTCGCGCCCTGAGCGCCAAGACGAAGCACGCAGCGCGGAAGCAACGACGCCGTAATGCATCGAATTGAAAGTCGCCACGATGCGATTGGCGCTTGGATTCCATGTCAAATTGCGGGTGAGTACGAAGACGGTGGCGATCGCGGACCGCGGCTTCCAATGCGCGAACTCTCCGCCTCCGAATTCCTTGAATTGATGTTGTCGCCATTCGGGAAGTTTGCCGTTGCATTGCAATTCCGGACAGGCGAACAGCCTTGCTCGAAGCCATGGCATGTCGGTCATCTGCCAAACCGCTTGAATCGCTCGGCTGAAGCGATGGATGAGGTCCAGTTCTTGACGCAGATCCACTTCTATCGTGCCCCTAATCCTTCGGAATCATGCTCGACCAGCGGTTTGGCATCGAGACGCTGAAATTGGACGGCGGTTTCGAACTCGATCGCAAGAATCCCGCCCAAGCTCCACCTCCATTCGACATGCGGACTTTCCGCGAAACCGAATGCTCCAAGGAAGCGGTCGTAGCCTTTTCCGCCCCTGAGTGTCGCGGCAGGCACCGAGAACGGCTTTCCCGCCGCCGTGAGCTTCCGATCCGACAATGCCCTGTGCAATTGCAATCGGTGAGCCGGTCTTTGCCATGCTTGAACCGATGGAGGAACAAGGCTGCCCGAAGCAGGCGAAGACATCCAAGCGCTCTGCAATCACGGAGATTTCACAGTGGGCCGCGTCCAACGGCTTGTGGACGACTCTACCCATTGAAGTCGCGCAGGGGCGTTGTCGGGGTGCCGGGGATCGGAATGACAGCGGCGAGCGTGACCGGTCGCGGCTTGCGACCTCCGGTCTCGCCGCGCTCGGCTTGCCACGACCAGAGGTAGGGGTGGCGCCAGATGTCGCCAGAGCGGGGATCAGTCATCGGCATCCATTAGACGGGTCAGCTCGGCGACCAGGAGCTTGCCTTCATCGGAGGGAATGTCTGCGGTGCGCCGGGCGATCCGGGGGTCACCCGATGTCTTGAGCGCTTCGTATTTCTCGGTCGTGAGCAGGACGAATCGCCGCTTTCCGTGCCGCGTGATGGCAACCGGCTCCTGGGCCGCTGCGGCCAGGACGTCACCCGTCTTGTTGCCGAGGTCCGTGGACGTGAATTGAAGCATGTTTCGTTCCTTTGTCGATTGCATCGGTATTAGCGAAAACCTAGAAACACGGCAAATGGGTTGTCCTTGTCTTGGGTCGGTTTTCGCGTCTGGCCAAGGCCGGGGGAGACCAGCTCGTCGCTTCCCGTCCAGATCGAAATCCGGCAGCGACGACGCCACGATGTTCGCCACCCACCCTGCTCGACCATCGCGCCGCCCCGGCCGCGAGCCAGCGCTCCGTCCTGCAGCGGCTCGACATGGCGTTCAAGAGCTTCTTCGAGCGCGGCGAGACGCCCGACTTCCGCCACTTCAAGTGCTGCGACCGCGGCCTACGGTCCTTCAACGTCCCCGACCCCGCGATCCGTGACGGCTCGTGCTGGCTCAAGGGCATCGGGCGCTTCCGCCAGCCGTCAGCCGGGCGGGAGGACATTGCGGCCGAGGGTCGCAAAGACGCCGCTCCGGGTCGTGGTCCAGCCCGTTCGCCATGGAAGCGGATGCCCAAGCCGGAAGGCCGTCCGAAACCCTGGGAATGGACATGGGCGTCAGGGACCGCGCCACTCTCTCGACGGGCGACATGGTGCCTGCCGTCCGCATTGACCGGCGGTGGCTCAAGCGGCCGCAACGCGCCGTGTCGCGGGCGAAGAAGGGATTGGCGTCCCGCCGGAAGACGGTGGGCGCGCTTTGGCGCGCATGGGAGCGGACGAGGATACGGGAGCGCGACAGCGCGGAGCGCGAACGAATACGGGAGGCAATGGAGCGGGAGATTGTGAGCCTTCGCGAAGGCAATTTCGCGCGATACAATGCCGCGCCAGGCCATCCGAATTTGCCAGCGGGCAGGCGATCTGGCGCGAACGGGAACCGTTTGGTGAGCGACCTGGATGTCGCAGCGATGTCGATTCCTTCGGCTCGAACGGTCGAGGTTGCAGACGTAGGGAACGGGGCCCCACTCGTCCATGCACCAAGGGACCTGGGTTCTGCGCCGAAGAGTGCGGGGCGGGTGGGTGCGCGCGACGCAGGGTCGTGAATGGTCCGTTACTGCATCGCCAGTGTCGAGTCCAAACTCGAAGCATTTGCGTTGCGCTCAGTTCGGGACGATTTCGGGTCACGAGCATGTTTCCGGCGGGGCAATGGGTTGCGCTTGAGGAGAAGGACACCGCTTGTCACTTGCCTGGCATCCCCGGGCTTGCAATTCGGCTTTGGCGCAAATATGAATGAACAGTCATTCACATTTTCGGTCTGCACATGCCCGAAAGCAAGGATACGAAAGCCAAGATCAGGAAAGCGGCGCTTCGGCTGTTTGCGGAGCGCGGATACAACGCGGTTTCGATGCGTGATCTCGCCGATGCTGTCGGCATGCGGCAAGGTGGCCTCTACAATCACTTCGAAGGCAAGCAGGCGCTCCTGTCCAACCTCATGGAAACGCACATGGTGGCGCTCCTGGAGGCACTGGACACGGCAATGGCCTGCGTCAATGGAACGCGCGCCCGGCTGGAATCCTTCGTGCGCCTCCATGTCGCGCATCACCTGAGCTATCCGGAAGACGTGTTCCTTGCGTACATGGAAATCCGTTCGCTGGACCCCGGCAACCGGGCAAGGATTGTCGCCCTGAGGAACCGGTACGAACACGTGCTGCGAGGCATACTAGAGGATGGATGCGCCGAGGGCGTGTTCAGAATCGGGGATTCCGCCGTTCACGCGAGAATGCTGCTGGCAATGATGACCGGCGTCACCGTCTGGTATCGTGACAACGGACGGCTGAGTCGCGACGAGGTCGTGGATCTCTATCTCGACGCGGCTCTGCAATCCGTCGGGCTCGCGTCGGAGGCGTCATGAAGATCGAGAGCCGCATCGATACGGGCTCGGAAGAGTATGCCGCGAACCGGGCGGAGATGGAGGCGCGACTGGCAGAGTTCGAGGCGGCTGCAGAGACGGCGCTTGCAGGCGGCGGGGAACGCGCGCGCGCCCGTCATCTCGCGCGCGGCAAGATGCTGCCCAGGGACCGGGTGGAGGGGTTGCTTGATCCGGCATCGCCGTTTCTGGAGATCGGGCTTCTCGCGGCGCATGGCATGCATGAGGGCGCGGTGCCCGCCGCCGGGGCAATTGCCGGCGTCGGACATGTCGCTGGCCGGCACGTGATGGTGTTCGCCAACGATGCAACCGTGAAGGGCGGCATCTACCACCCGATGACAGTCAAGAAGCACCTTCGCGCCCAGGAGATCGCTCAGGCAAACCGATTGCCTTGCGTCTACCTGGTCGACAGCGGAGGCGCGAACCTGACGAGCCAGGACGAGGTGTTCCCGGATCGCGATCACTTCGGTCGCATCTTCTACAACCAGGCGAACATGAGCGCCGAGGGCATTCCCCAGATTGCCGTCGTCATGGGATCATGCACGGCAGGCGGCGCCTATGTCCCGGCCATGAGCGACGAGACCGTCATCGTCCGCAACCAGGGCACGATCTTCCTGGCCGGGCCGCCGCTGGTGCTGGCTGCCACCGGAGAGGAGGTGAGCGCGGAAGAGCTTGGCGGAGCGGCGATGCACACACGCATTTCCGGCGTTGCCGATCACCTCGCCGAAAACGACGCCCACGCGCTTGAAATCGCGCGCCGAGTCATGTCCCATCTCGGCGCGGCACATGACGCCGTTCCGGACCGGCAGGCCCCGGAACTGCCCGCCCATGACCCTGCGGAACTGATCGGAATCGTGCCTGCCGACCAACGCACCCCCTATGACATTCGCGAGGTCATCGCCCGCGTGGTTGACGGCAGTCGTTTCGACGAGTTCAAGGCCCGGTTCGGAGAGACGCTCGTTTGCGGATTTGCCCATGTCTACGGCATTCCGGTCGGCATCGTCGCCAACAACGGCGTGCTGTTTGCGGAAAGCGCCCAGAAGGGTGCGCATTTCATCGAACTCTGCAGCCAACGACTCGTTCCACTGGTCTTCCTGCAGAACATCACCGGGTTCATGGTGGGTCGTCAGGCCGAGCATGGCGGGATAGCGCGGCACGGCGCGAAGATGGTGACCGCCGTGTCCACGACCGCAGTGCCGAAGGTGACGCTGATCGTCGGCGCATCCTATGGCGCCGGGAACTACGGGATGGCGGGGCGCGCCTATTCTCCCCGGTTCCTCTGGACCTGGCCGAATTCGCGCATTGCCGTGATGGGTGGCGAACAGGCCGCCCGAACGCTGGCCATCGTCAAGCGCCAGGCCATTGAGAAGCAGGGCAAGGAGTGGTCGGAGGAAGAAGAGGCGGCATTCCGTGCCCCGACGGAAGAGACGTTTGCCCGCCAGAGCCGCGCCCTCTATGCCAGCGCGCGCCTCTGGGATGACGGAATCATCGACCCCCGCAACAGTCGCGAGGTACTCGGCCTGTCGCTCGGTGCCGCGCTCAACGCGCCGATCCCCGCAACCCGGTTCGGCCTATTCAGGATGTAGCCCATGCCAATCGAAATCCTGCAAGCAGACATCACCACGCTCGACGTCGATGCCATCGTCAACGCCGCCAACCCCTCGTTGCTTGGCGGCGGCGGCGTGGACGGCGCGATCCACCGGGCCGCCGGTCCGGGACTTCTCGAAGAGTGCCGGACCCTCGGCGGATGCGAGACGGGCCAGGCGAAGGTCACCGGAGGGCACAACCTGGCGGCCCGTTTCGTCATTCATGCCGTCGGCCCGGTCTGGCGGGGCGGCGATCAGGACGAAGAGGCGCTGCTCAGGTCCTGCTACGTGAATTCGCTTCGCCTTGCGGATGAGCATGGCTGCGCGTCGATCGCCTTTCCAGCCATATCGACAGGTGTCTACGGGTTTCCGGCCGATCGCGCAGCCGGCGTCGCGCTCAGGGCGGTCAGGTCGACACATCTTGACTGCAAGCTGGTCTCCTTCGATGCCGCGATGGAGCGTCTCTTGCAGGATGCGATGCATGACCTGAATGCAGATGCCGATTGAAAGGATCCTCATAGCCAATCGTGGCGAGATCGCCGTGCGCGTGATCAGGACCTGCCAAAATCTCGGCATTGGTACAGTGGCCGTCCATTCGGATGCTGACGCAGGCGCCCTTCACGTGGACATGGCGGATGACGCGGTGCGCATCGGACCTGCGCCTGCGGGCGAAAGCTACCTGAACGGCGACGCGATCGTCGAAGCCGCACTCGCGACCGGCGCCGAGGCCATTCACCCGGGCTACGGGTTCCTTTCCGAAAGTCCGGAATTCGTCGAGGCGGTCAGGACGGCCGGCCTCGTCTTCGTCGGACCATCGGCCAAGGCCATCCGCGCCATGGGCCTCAAGGACCAGGCAAAGGCCCAGATGGAGGATGCGGGCGTTCCTGTCGTCCCGGGCTACCACGGGTCCAGGCAGGATCCGTCCTTCCTGGCGGAGCGGGCGGCGGAGATCGGCTTCCCGGTCCTGATCAAGGCCCGGGCCGGCGGAGGCGGCAAGGGCATACGTCGCGTTGAGCGGATCGGCGACCTTGAGGAGGCATTGGCAAGCGCGCGGCGCGAGGCTGAGCCCAGTTTCGGTGATCCGGCCTGCATCATCGAAAAGTGCATCCAGTCGCCGAGGCATGTCGAAATGCAGATTCTTGGCGACAGTCACGGAAATGTCGTGCACCTGTTCGAGCGCGACTGCTCGCTGCAGCGCCGCCACCAGAAGGTCATCGAGGAGGCGCCGGCGCCCGGGATGACAGACGAGCTGCGAGCGGCCATGGGCGATGCAGCCGTCGCCGCGGCAAGGGCGGTCGGCTACGTGGGGGCCGGAACGGTTGAGTTCATAGTCGACGGGGCGGAATTCCCGTCCACGGACGCCTTCTGGTTCATGGAGATGAACACGCGGCTCCAGGTCGAGCACCCGGTGACGGAGCTTGTGACCGGGCTGGACCTCGTGGCGCTGCAGATCGCGGTGGCAGAAGGTGCGGTCCTGCCGTTTTCCCAGAACGACCTGCACATTGCGGGTCACGCGGTCGAGGCCCGACTTTATGCGGAGGACCCGGCGAACGGCTTCCTTCCGGCGGTCGGTCGCCTTGATTGCCTGCGCTTCGGCGATGGTGCGCGCGTAGACACGGGAGTCAGGGAAGGCGACGAGATCTCGCCCCACTATGATCCGATGCTTGCGAAGCTGATCGTCCATGGCCAAAGCAGGGAGGAATCGTTCCGGCGCCTGGGTCGGGCGCTTGAATGCACGCGTCTTTCGGGCGTCGAGACGAACCGGGATTTCCTCGTCCGTCTTGCACGTGACGAAGACGTCGTGAGCGGGGCGGTGGACACTGGACTGATAGGCAGGAAGTGCGCATCCCTGACGCAGCCGCTGGAGACGGAGGCTCTTGACCTTGCAATTGCGGCCTTGGCCGCGCTTCGCCGCGAGCGCCGCGCGTCCGGCGATCCCTACCTGATGCTTGACAGCTTCCGAGTCTACGGTCCCGCGCGGCATGCCGTGCGTTTCGGCGAGGACGATGTCGTCACCGTCGAGACAACCGGTGCGCATCGGCTTGTGCGAACGCCACTTGGAGAGGTCGAGATTCCGGAAGTGTCCTGGAAGGGCGACGAACTGACCTGCTTTGTCGACGGGCGCCGCGTGCGGGCGCATGTCCGCCGTGACGGCCGCGTCGTGACCGTGGACCGGAAGGGCGCCATGCACCGCTTCTCGATGGCTGCGCCGGACGGCGGCGGGGACACTGAATCCGCCAACGCGATCCTCGCCCCGCTCGCCGGCCAAGTCGTGACTGTGGCTGTCCGTCCGGGAGAGGAAGTTGCCAAGGATGCACCGCTTGTCGTCCTGGAGGCAATGAAGATGGATCATGTCCTAAGGGCGCCGCGGGATGGCGTTGTCGCCCGGGTCTGCGTGAGCGAAGGCCAGCAGGCCATGCAGGACTCGGTGCTCCTCGAACTGGAGGATCCTGCATGAGCGACCGGGTCCTGGTCTTCGAAATGGCGCCGCGCGACGGTCTGCAGAACGAGGCGCGAGTCATTCCGACGGAGGACAAGATCGCGCTTGTCGACGCCCTGTCCAGATCCGGATTCAAAAAGATAGAGACGGCGAGCTTCGTTTCGCCAAAATGGGTGCCGCAGATGGCGGACGGCGCGGAGGTCATGGCCGGAATCAGCAGGCGGGCCGGCGTGGCCTACACGGCGCTGACGCCGAACATGGAAGGCCTTGAAGGCGCGCTTGCGGCAGGGGCGGACGAGGTGGCGGTCTTCGGGGCAGCGTCCGAGACGTTCAGCCGAATGAACGTCAACTGCTCCATCTCAGAGAGCTACGAGCGGTTTCGCCCGATCATGGATCGTGCGGCTGCCGAGGGCGTGCCGGTGCGGGGCTACGTGTCCTGCGTCACCGACTGTCCTTACGAAGGCAGGGTTGCGCCGGAGGCAGTTGCCGCGGTTGCAAGGGCGCTGCTGGACATGGGGTGCTACGAAATCTCGCTCGGTGACACGATCGGGAAGGGAATTCCGGAATCTGTCTCGGCCATGCTTGATGCCGTTCTCTCGCTGGTGCCGGCAGAACGGATCGCGGGGCACTTTCATGACACGGACGGACGTGCGCTTGCCAACATCCTGGCCGCTCTTGCGCTTGGAATTCGGACGTTCGACGCCTCGGCAGGCGGGATTGGCGGCTGCCCCTATGCCCCGGGGGCGCAAGGAAACGTGGCGACCGAAGCGGTCGTGGGCTTGCTGGAGGCGGAAGGCTTTGAAACAGGAATTGATTGGGACGCGTTGGGGGAGGCTGCCCGCTTTGCGCAGCGGCTGAGAGCCGGCTAGAAGTGTGCATGGAGGAGTTTCGCGCGATATCCGTCGAGGTCGATGAGCGTGGCGTTGCCGATCTCAGGCTCAACAGCCCGGAGCGCCGGAACGCGTTGTCAGCGCAGATGATGAACGAGCTTGCTGCCTTTGCCCGGCTCGCGCGTGACCGCAATGACATTCGGGTGGTCGTCCTTTCGGGCGCCGGAGGGACCTTCTGTGCGGGCGCCGACTTGACCTGGATGAAAGCCCAGATCAACGCGAACAGGGAGACGCGCATTGCGGAAGCACGACGCCTTGCCATGATGCTCAAGGACCTGAACGAGATGCCGTTGCCTCTCGTCGGTCGCGTCGAGGGCGCGGCGCTCGGCGGCGGAGTCGGGATGGCGTGCGTCTGCGACATCGCGATCGCGTCTCGCGACTGCAGGATCGGACTGACGGAAACGCGGCTCGGGCTCATTCCGGCCACGATCGGCCCATACGTTGTCGCGCGAATGGGAGAGGCGCGCGCGAGGCAGGTTGTCATGAGCGGACGGACGTTCGGCGGCGACGAGGCGGCGGCGCTGGGCATAGTCGCAAGGTCGGTGAAGCCGGAGGACATGGGTGCGGCCATCGCCAACGAGGTAGCTCCCTACCTGCAGCTTCCGCAGGGGCCTCCGGGCCGTGCAAAGGCGCTTGTCCGGTCACTGGGACCGCGGATTGACGAGGCGGTCATCGACGCGTCAATCCAACGTCTCGCAGACACCTGGGAATCGGCGGAAGCACGCGAAGGCATCGCAGCGTTTCTGGAAAAGCGCAAGCCGCGGTGGGTTGGCACAGAAGGAGCCTGAAGATGGTCGCAAGGGAAGTCTCGGACCCGATCATGATTTGCGGTGCGGCGCGCACGCCGCTTGGTGCATTCCAGGGCGAGCTTTCGGGCGTTCCGGCGACGGAACTCGGGTCAGTTGCAATCGATGCCGCAATTCGTGACGCCGGGGTCGACAAGGCAAGGGTTGACGAGGTCCTGATGGGCAATGTTCTGCCCGCCGGTCTCGGGCAGGCCCCTGCACGACAGGCCGCGCTCGGCGCCGGTTTGCCGGTCTCGGTTCCGTGCACAACAGTCTCCAAGGTGTGCGGCTCGGGGATGAAGGCGGTCATGCAGGCCCATGACGCGATTTCTGCGGGAACCGCCGACGTGGTCGTTGCGGGCGGCATGGAGAGCATGACTGGTGCGCCCTACCTCCTGCCCGCCGGTCGTGCGGGTGCCAGGATCGGCCACACGAAAATGCTTGACCACATGATGCTCGACGGGCTGGAGGACGCGTTCGAGGTTGCTTCGGACGGCAGCCGGCGGTCGATGGGCACGTTCGGCGAGGACTGTGCGGAGAAATTCCAGTTCACGCGCGACGAACAGGACGCGTACGCGATCGAAAGCGTGACGCGCGCGAAACAGGCCACGGCCGAGGGTCGCTTCGACTGGGAAATCGCGCCAGTGACGGTGAAGGCCCGGAAGGGTGCGACGGCCGTGGACAGCGACGAAGGGCCCCGGAAGATCGACCTTGACAGGATTCCGGGCTTGCGTCCCGCCTTCAGGAAGGATGGCACAATCACGGCCGCGTCGTCCTCGTCGATCAACGACGGTGCCGCGGCCCTGGTGCTCGCCCGTGCCTCCGCTGCCGAGGCGCTTGAATTGACTCCGGTCGCCCGGATAGCGGGTCATGCGGCCTTTGCGGGCGAGCCGGGATGGTTCACGACGGCACCGGTCTTCGCGAAGCGTGCGCTTCTCGAAAGGGTCGGCTGGGATCTTGATTCCGTGGACCTGTTTGAGATCAACGAGGCGTTTGCCTGCGTTCCCATGGCGTCGATGCGGGAAATGGGCATTGAGCATGAACGCCTGAACGTTCACGGCGGCGCCGTGGCGCTCGGCCATCCGATCGGGGCGTCGGGCGCGCGCATCATCGTGACGCTGCTCGGTGCCATGAAGGCGAGAAGGGCGTGGAGAGGCGTGGCCTCGATCTGCATTGGCGGCGGGGAGGCCACCGCGATCGCGATCGAATCCGAGTTCCATTCCTGAGTCACTGTGGTTTCGACATTCCCTGAGAATGGAGACACGCGTCCGGTTCAGCCAGATTCCGGGTCCACGCAGAGCATCGTAACCTTGTCTGTGTGTTGTCGTGAGCGGGTTCGAACAAGGTTACGACGATTTAACTCCCGAGCAGATTCGTGTTACTCCAGTCGTGCTGGACACCGGCGTTCACGAATGGGAGGGCCGGCACGGAGACCTCGGCGATCTGCCCTTGCACGCGCGGGCAGACGTGCAGACGATTGACGTTCTGGTGCTGAGGTGGACATCACGCTGAACCCCACCGGAGGGCACGCCACATGATCGACTACAGCAAATTTCGTTCCTCCCTAAAGCGGCTCGGGGAGCAGCACGACAACCATTAGACTCTAGATGCCACGGTACCTGAACTGATACGGGAGGGCATCGCCGAGTCGGTCATTCAGCGTTTCGAAACGTGTTACGACTGCCTGTGGAAAGTGCTGAAACGATATCTGATGGAGGAATTGGGCATTGCCGATTCGCCCAACAGCTTAAAGCCGACTTTTCGTCAGGCGAACGAGAATCGACTGCTGCCTTCACCGGTGGAGCAATGGCTGCGGTATGCGGATGCCCGCACGAGCACCTCGCACGACTACGATGGCGAGAAGGCCAAGGCGTGCCTGAGGCTCGTGCCGGATTTCATTGACGACGCCATCCAACTGTACCGAAAATTGAGCGGCGAAACATGGCACTGAACGAGGCAATTGACATGACGTCCGGCCAGCAGAAAGAACTGATCTCGCTGCTTTCTGGGCATCTCCCGAACACCGAGGCTTGGATCTACGGCTCCCGAGTCAGGGGGACTTCCCGCCCGGGATCCGACGTAGACATGGTGGTGTTCGCCGCACCCGATCAGGCGCGAGCGGTGTCCGATCTGCGCGAGTGCCTTGAGGAACGCAACCTCCCTTTCCGGGTGGACCTCTTCGTCTGGGATGAAGTGCCAGGGAGTTTTCGCGAACAGATCAGGCGTGAGCATTTTGTGTTGGTTTCACCGCAAGTGAGCGTCGATACGGATTAGAATGACATCGCATTTTCGGAAGCTGTGCGGCTTGGCTCAAAGATTAGGCTCGAACGTGGTGCAATGTACCCAATCATTGATTTGGCCGCCATTGAATCTGGCTTTCGATCCGCATGCGCCACGCCTTGTCTAAGGGGCCGGCAATTCGACCTCGAAGAGAGTTGCCCGATGTAGAGCGTGCTCCACCGAGAGATGTGTCAAGAGACTAGGTTGGTCCTAAACTGTGTGAGTAGGGTTCTTTTGGGGTGTTGCCCACCGCACAGTACGAAGTCCGAGGAAAGCATTTGAAGCTCGCCAAGTGGCTGGCGTCTACTTCAGCCAGATCTTCCGATGCGCAACGATTGCAAGGGAGTCCTGAAGTCCAACGAACATCGGCGAGACATGAAATGTCCAAGGCCTTCTTCAGTTTTATGTCACACCCAGCACGCGAATACGGCTCAATCCGGCGAGCAATTGAAGACGGCGTATGTCTGTCAGGATTGATTGCACATCCAGGCGACTTGACGGTTGCGGGCAACAAGTTCCGGCGCAGTGGGACATGACACAGGATTCGACCGGGTTCGCCAATCGCAATATTCTGGTCCAAAGCTGGGCAGAAGGGAAATTGAGCAATGGAATTTGACATGTCGACCCTGACTTTTGCAGGGGTTGTGATACTGGCACTGCTAGTTGCCTACGCCTTGTTTCGCCGTCCAGACGGCGATGCCGCGACGTTGCAATCCGAGATGTCCGCCTTGAAGAAGGATGCCAGGGAGAAGGGCGAACAGCTTGTCGAAGCGCGAAGCAGCGCCGACAAGCATGAGGCGCTCGCGATCGAGCGACGGGAAGAGACCGAGCGGCTGAACGGTGACTTGTCGAAGCTGCGCAAGAGGCTCGACGAGGAGACGGAGAAGCAGATCGGGCTGTCCAAGAGAATCTCGGAACTTGAAACCGAAATGAGGGCCGAACGAACGACATCGGAAGAGAAGATCAAGATGTTGACCAAGGTCCGCGAAGACATGGAAGCCGAATTCAAGGCACTTGCGGCGGAAGCCCTGAAAGTGCAGGGCGAGCAGTTCTCGAAGGTCAATCTGGAGCGGCTCGATGTGGCGCTGACGCCCTTGAAGGAGCACGTCGGTCACTTCGAAAAGGAGCTGAAGGCCGTTCACAAGGCCACGATCGAGGACCGGGCCAAGCTCAAGGCCGAGATCGAACAGCTCAGCAGGCGGTCCGAAGCGATTTCCCAGGAGGCGGTGGCTCTGACGCGCGCGCTGAAGGGTGACCGGCAGCGGCAAGGCGCTTGGGGAGAGATGATACTCGAAAGCATCCTGGAACGTTCGGGCCTGCGCGAGGGGGAGGAGTATGAGACCCAAGCGCACCGGGTGAGCGACGAAGGCGACCGGCTTCGCCCGGATGTCGTCGTGAGCATCCCCGGCGGCAAGACCTTGGTCATCGACAGCAAGGTGTCGCTGGTTGCGTACACGGATGCGGTGAACTCGGAAGACGAGAACGACGCGTCAAGCGCGCGCAAGCGGCATGTCGCCTCGCTGAAGAGCCACATAGACGACCTGGCTGCACGCGACTACCAGCATGCCGAGGATTCCTCGGTCGACTATGTCATCCTGTTCGTGCCGATCGAGGGTGCGCTGTCGGAGGCGCTCCGCGTGGACGGTCATTTGACCGAATACGCGCTGGAGAAGAACGTCACGATCGCGACCCCGACGACGCTGATGATGGCACTGAAGACGATCGCGCATGTCTGGGCGGTTGAGCGCCGCAACCAGAATGCCGAAGCCATTGCCGAAAGGGCCGGGCGCCTCTACGACAAGGTCGTCGGCTTCGTCGACAACATGAAGAGTGTTGGCAAGCGGCTCGATCAGGCGCAGGACGCCTATCAGGGCGCATTTGGGCAGCTTTCCAGCGGCCGTGGAAATCTCCTCAGCCACGTCGAGAAGCTGAAGGAGCTCGGTGCACGCACCAACAAGTCCATTGGCGTCTCGTTCGACGGCGGCGACGGAACGGCCGGGCAGATCGAGCACGATCCGGACAAATGAGCAAGCCGCATTGATGCCTTCACTGCCGCCCTCGCGGCGGCAAGCCGCGGAACCATTTTCAGATCAGAATTGCATTTGCCGCTGCCCGCGTTCGGCAGGCGAGTGATCATGGGTCAACGACCGATGCAATTGCTCGATCCGGTCGTTTTGGGGGCCGCAAGAACGCCGGCCGTGCCTTCCCGGATGCCAGCGCGGGCGTTGTCTTCGGCACCATGAAGTGAACGTGGACCTTGTGTGCCTGTCTGCGAGCGATCGTGGCCGTTCGCGTATCCTGCCTTATGGCTTCCGCATCGCTATCGGAGAGTTTCGCCAGGGTTGTCATCAGTCTCACGTCGTTTTGGGGTGGCCTGGGCACCCTTCTGCCGCCAGGCACCGTCCATCAACGTGTCGAACCCGTCCTTCATTGTCATCGCCGGGGCCGCTAGCGGTATGAGCCGGCGGGTCAGCCCATGGAACGGAAGCGGGGTAATCGGAACAATCGGAAAGGGGAGGTCGTCGGCGGGGGTGCCGAGAAGCTTGGCCGACAATGCGCGGCCCATCACGGACGTCATCGCAATGCCGCGGCCACTGAAGCCGAGCCCTGCCAAGACGCCGGGCGCGGGTTCGTGAAGATGGGGCATCATTTCTGGCGTTACGGCGATTCGGCCCGCCCATTTTCGAGCGATCGGGATGTCGGCGAGCTGAGGGAACACGGTTCTCAGTCCGCGCCGCAGCCGGGCATAGCCGCCAAGGGTGTCGACCGTGTCACTGCTGCCGGCGCAGCCAAAGATCAGCCGTCCGTCCCGGTCGTAGCGCGAATAGAATATTGCCAGACGGGAATCCGAGATCGTGACCTTGCCTGGCAGGATCTCCTTTTGTTGCGTGTCGCTCAGCGGATCGGTCGCAACTATGATGCTGACCAGCGGATGAAACGTCTTGCGCAGCCCCGGCCACACGCCGTTGGTATAGGCATTCGTCGCCAGAACGACATTTTCGGCGGTGACTTCACCCTTGTCGGACCGCGCCCGCCACTTGCCGTTCGCCCGTTCAAGCGAGGTCATCGGGGTTTCCTTGAATAGCTGCGCGCCCAGGGCGGCGGCGGCGCGTGCATACCCGCGGGTCAGCGACAGGGGTTGCACGTGCCCCCCGGCGGCGTGGCGCAAGGCGAAGGAATAGGCGGGGGATCCGCTGGCCGCGCGCACCGCGTCGCCGTCCAGTTCCACGATGTCCGCCCCGGCCGCCGCCCAGGCCTTCCCGAGCGCGCTCATGTTCCGTGCAGCCTTGCGCGCATGCGCCGCTTGAATCCATCCAGCCTGGACGGGGTCACAGTCGACATCGTATCTCCTGATGTCCGAAAACAGGTCATCGGCGGCTGTCAGTGTGGTCTTGATCAGCGTTTCGCCGTGCCGTGGGCCCAGCCGCTCCACCAGCTCCTGCGGTGTTTTCCGCCAGATAGGATTGCATTGGCCGCCGCTGCGCCCGGAGGCACCCCATCCGATGTCCTTGCTGTCGACGACTGCGACCGATGCGCCTGCGTCGGCCAGGCCCAAGGCGGTTCGGCAGCCGGTCAGGCCGGCGCCGATGACCAGCACGTCGACATCGACAGCGCCTTCCAGCTTCGCGCACTCGGGTGGGGCGCTGGCAGTGAAGGCCCAGTGAATTTCCTCTTTGGCGATTCTTTCTGCCATGGCCCTACGGTTGGTTCTGCAACATGAAACTCCTGTTGCCATTTTCCCACCTCCTGTCCGAAGTGCAACGTCGGCCATTCCTGGACGACGGCGCGGCCGGTCGGAAGAAGTGGTCTGGTGGCGGGGATTCCCGGCCTCAGGGCCGTCATCCTGTGCCGGAAACGGCTGAATTCCTATCGGAATGAAGCGTAGCCGGGCTCTCCGGACCGAGCAAGCCCGGCCTTGTCGCGTCCTTGCAATCCGGAGGGCCTTACCGAGATCAGGTAGCCGGGCGCCTTCCCCGGACGCGTGTTCAGCCGTTCCTGTACCGCCTTCACCTGCGCGGGCATCTGCCGGAAGCAAGTCCGCTTCGGGAGGCGCTCCCAGACGAGGCAGTTGACGTGATCGAGCAGCCCGTGCTCCCAGGAGGGTGGAACGGTGCGAAACGGAATGTCTGTGATGCGCGGAATCCTTTGCAACAAGGGCGATTAGTTGTAAGGGTTTGCTTGCTTGAAACTCGTTTTCGGGGGCATTGTGACGGTCCCCGACGACGGTTGGACGCCGAGTAAGCATCAATGGGAGGAACTCGATGAAATATATGATCAAATCAGCCATGCTGGCTGCTGCGGGCTCGATGGGGCTCGCGGCACCGTCGTTTGCCGAGGAAGTGAACGTGGCATTCTTCTTGCAGTGGCCTACGCCAAACCTTGTTGCGAAGACCAGCGGTGCCTATGCGGACGCCATGGGCGTAGACGTGAACTGGGTGGACTTCACCACCGGCACGGCGATGACCGAGGCCATGCTGGCCGGGGACATCGACATCTCTTACAGCCAGGGCCTTGCCCCGTTTGTGACCGCGATCCAGCAGGGCGCTCCGCTGAAGATGGTTGGAATTGCCGTTGTTTACGAAGCCAACGATTGCTTCGTGCGCAACGAACTGGGCATCGACGGCTCCAACGCGTCCGAGCTCGAAGGCAAGACCGTTGCCGTGCCGCTCAACACGATGGCCGACTATGCCTTCCGCAAGTACATGGACCACTACAATGTCGACATTTCGACGATGACCGTCGTGGACCAGGCCCCGCCGGATGGCGCAAAGTCGCTGGCCGATGGCGCTGTTGACATGGCGTGCGTGTTCGGTGGGGTCGATACCGCTTCGGCCGCCGAAGTTGGCACTGCCATCATGACCTCCGAGCAAAAGAAGGATGCCGGCATCGGTTCATTCGACGTTGTCACCGTGACCGAGAAGTTTGCAACCGAAAGCCCCGAGCTGGTCCAGGCGTTCATGGACGCGACAGCTGAGGCCAACGAGGCGTGGACGGGATCTGACGAGCAAATCCAGATCGTCGCCGACGCGTCCGGCATGAACGTCGAAGCCACGAAAACGACGCTGGCTGGCTTCGTCATTCCGAGCGTCGAGGATCAGATCGACAACTTCTTCAACGAGGGTGGCGACGCTGCCGCTGCCGCAGCGTCTCTTGGTCTGGTGTTCCAGGGCGATTCCGATGGCTCGCAGATCGCGAAGACGATCGACGGATCGTTCCTGCAGTAGTCGGCGTATCGGCAGATTGGAGAGTGGGCCAGTCATGGCCCGCTCTCGCTTCAAAGAACACATGCGGTTGTCTGCGCCGCGCTAGGTCGGCCTCCAGTCGGTCTGTCGCCAAGGACGCCGCAGTCGACAGAACCGAGTGGCGATACCGGCGATGGCGGACCTTGTTTGCGAAAACCTGAGCATGACATTCACCAACCCGCAGACCGGCGCGGCGGTGCATGCTCTGAAGGACATCAATTTCACGCTGAAGAAGGGTGAGCTTCTGTCCGTTCTCGGGCCTTCGGGCTGTGGCAAGACGACCTTGCTGAACCTGATCGCAGGATTCATCAATGCCACTGACGGAAACGCCAAGCTGGGCGGAAGGACGATCGACGCACCCGGCGTCGAACGCGGAATGGTGTTCCAGCAAGGTGCGTTGTTCGAATGGCTGCCAGTGTCCAGGAATGTGGACTTCGGGCTGCGAATGAAGAGGAACAATCCCAAGGAAAACGAAGAGCTGGTCGAAAAGTGGCTGGACATCGTTGGCCTGCAAGGGTTCGGCGACACGCCAACCTATCAGCTCTCAGGCGGGATGCAGCAGCGCGTGGCCCTTGCCCGCTGCCTGATCAATGATCCCGAAGTGATCCTGATGGATGAACCCTTGGGCGCGCTTGACGCGCTGACCCGCGAAAAGATGCAGTCGCTGGTGCTGGAGCTCTGGAAGGAGACCGGCAAGACGATCATGATCATCACGCACTCCGTCGAAGAGGCACTTCTGTTGGGCGAGCGGCTGTTCGTCATGGCGCCGCGTCCGGGGCGTGTGCACAAGGAGTACCGGTTGCCCTTTGCCGAGCGTGGCCTCCAGGAATCGCTGCGCGAAATCAAGCACGATCCGTATTTTTCCGAGGTGCGAGAAGAAATCCTGACGATGATCTGGGACATGGAAGAGGAGATCATGGGCCGTGTTTGAATGGCTGTCCGACAATCGCGCCTCCATCGCCGCAGTATTGATCCTCGTCATGACAGGCACATTCGTCTGGTCCATCGTGGTCGGCAGAAGGCAAGCCAGGCTCACGGCCAATGACGAGGTGTTTGGCGACCCGGTCCGGACCAAGGGCGGATGGTACTGGGCGGTATGCGGCGTGTCCGCGCTCTTTCTCTTGTGGTCCTACTATTCGTGGGGTGTCGGCAGGGCGTACTTCCCGAACGCCGCCAACGAGATGTGCCAGATTGCGAAGCTTGAAGAGGCCGTTTCCCCGATCAAGGCGGCCTTGCCCATCGGTTCACGCTATTACAAGTCGACATTGCTGGCGTCACGCAATTCCGACCAGTTGGACAACCTGGAGGCCCAACTGGAAGGCACGGTGTTCTCCGACGCCGAAAAGTCCGAGCTTTTGGACGTAATCGGTCAGGTCCGGGAACTGATCGCCAATTCGTCCAATCCGGCCAACATGGGAGAAGAGCCCAAGGCCAAACTATTGAGTTTGGCCGAAAGGTTGAACGAGCTCAGTTCCTACATTCACGCTGGTCCGAACGGCTTGACCCCAAGCGATGAAGCGCTGGCACAACCCAAATGGGGCACGACATTCACCGAGATTCCGATCTTGCCCATAACCGAACGCGGCATGCTGTTTGATGCCGCTTCGGTGGAAGCCGCCGAAATCGCTGGCGCATTCAACAAGATACGGAACAAGTTTTCGGCAAACGACGTCCTGATTGACGACATCAAGACACGGATCGAAGCTCTGAAGGAGATCAATGAGTCCGGAGAATTCGACGAACTCGAAAGGGCGAATCGCGAAGACTACGTCAAGGCGGTCGAGCGCATTTTCAAGCGTCTGGACGACGGGTTGATCTTTCCCGCTGCCGCGCTGGAAGACGTGGATACGGCAATTGCCAACCTGGATGCGACGGCAAGGGACGCGCAAGGTGGTTTGAGATTCGCCGACGCCCTGTTCTTTCCGGGTCCCGGCATCGTCAAGTCGCGCACCCAGTGCACTGAACAGGGTCCCGCCCGATGGTTGCCAAAACCGACCGATGTGGTCGCCACCTTCGCACGTCTGGCCAATCCGGACGTCGAAAGCGGCGGTGGCTACCGCGGGTTTCCGCTCTTGTGGTGGGACTGGCTGCCGATCGCCGACGTGGTAGCGTTCTTCATTCCCGACTGGATCGCCGATGTCTGGCCGGGGGAATACGCCAGCCACGGCCCGGACGGCACGATCACCCCCAACTTCAAGGACAAGTTGCTGGCTTTCGCCCAGGGCGACGTCTCGCTCGGTCATGTACCCATGCTGGATGGGCATATCTGGGACTCGCTGTTCCGGGTGCTGGTTGCCTTGGCGCTCGGCATCTTTCTCGGTGTGCCGCTTGGACTGCTCATGGGCGTGTCGCGGTTCTTCAAGTCGTTCTTTGACCCGTTGATCGAGCTTTATCGCCCGGTGCCGCCACTCGCCTGGGCACCGCTGATCCTGACGATCTTCGGCATTCACGATGACGGCAAGATCTTCCTGCTCTTCATGGTCGCCTTCGCGATCATGGTGATTTCGGCGCGCACCGGGGCGTCGGGCGTGCTGCTCTCGAAGATCCGGGCATCACACTCTTTGGGGGCAACGGACAGGCAGATCATGTGGAACGTCATTCTCCCGAATGCCATGCCGGAAATCCTCACCGGCACCCGAATTGCGGTGGGAGTGTGTTGGGGGACGCTTGTGGCAGCCGAGATGCTCGCCGGGACCACCGGTGTTGGCTTCATCGAGAACATCGCCCGAACCGTATCGGATTACGAACTGATCTGGGTGACTATCCTGATCATGGGCATACTCGGCCTGGTCTTCGACCTGATCATGCGCTGGATCATCCAAAGAACCATTCCTTGGCGCGGCATGGGATAGCTGCACAGGCATTTCCGCCATGTTCGACCATGCGACCATGCCCGAGGCGTCCGGAATCCGGGAATGTCCGGGTCAGGGCCCTTCGACGTCGAGGCCGTTTGCGCGCGCGATGAAATCCGCAAGCATCGGCACGAACCTGTCACCTTCGCCGGCCGCGTCCATTGCGGCAAATGAGTTCCTGACCGCGGACTGGATTGGGTTCAACGCCCCGACCGAATTCGCCAGGCTGTTCAGGTATCGCATGTCCTTGTGCGCATTCGAGATCGCGAATTTATGCGCGTTTTCATCACGTTCCAGCGTCCACTTCATGAAGGTCTCGTAGAATCCGTTCGACATGCGTCCGGGCCGTATCACGCTGTCGACCTGTTCCGGTGTCAGGCCGGACTTGCGTGCGAGCGCCAGGGCCTCCGCGTAGAGCGCACCGTAGCCCATCCCGATGAAATTGTTGATGAGCTTCATCTTGTGCCCGAGTCCGACTTCGCCAAGATGCACGATGACGCCTGCCCAGCACTCGATTACGGGCTTGATGCGCCTGAATGTTTCGGGACTTGCGCCGACCATCGCATCGAGCGTGCCCTCCCACGCTTCCTTGGGCGTGCGGGACAGGGGCGCGTCCGCCATGTGTCCGCCCGCCGATTCGATTTCGGCCGCCAACGCCAAGGTGGAGACCGGGTCGGACGTCGAACAGTCGACAATGACCGCGTCCGGCTGGAGTCCTTCCAGTATGCCGCCCGGGCCTCTGACGAGTTCTTCGACCTGCGTGGAGCCTGTCACGCATATGTGAATGATTTCAGATCGTTCTGTCAGTTCTTTCACAGATATTTCCTCGACGGCACCACGCGCGACAAGGTCATCGACCGCCTCCCGCCTTCGATGCGCGACGACCGTCAGCGGATAGCCGGCCTCGACGATGTTCTTGGCGATGCCGTGCCCCATGTGGCCGACACCGATCATGCCAATGGCGGGTTTCGTCATGTCTCACTCCTCAACAAGGAAGCTGCGCATGCGTGCCAGTGCCTCGCGGATGTTGTCCTGGCTGTTGGCATAGCTGAGGCGAAGGTATCCCTCGCCCAGGATGCCGAAATCGGGACCGCCAATGGCTGCCACGCCGGGCCCTTCCAGGAGTTCCGACGCTAGGTCCTTGGCCATTCGGCCGGTGCCGGTGATGTTCGGAAAGGCGTAGAATGCGCCTTTTGGCGTGATGCAGGAAACACCGGGAATGTCATTCAGCAGTTCGACCACGAGTTTCCGGCGGGCGTCAAACTCCGCCAGCATCTCGCCAACCGCTTCCTGCGGCCCGGTCAAGGCCTCGATGGCGGCATGCTGGGCCGGGGCATTCACGCAGGACCATGCATTCACGGCGAGCTTTCGGACCTTCTCGTAGAGTCCGGCGGGCCAGACCGAATACCCCATGCGCCAGCCGGTCATGGCATAGGTCTTCGACCAGCCATTCAGCAGGATGACGCGGTCGCGGATCTCAGGATAGCCGAGAAGCGGCACGTGGTCCTCTCCGTCATAGAGCATCTGGTCGTAGATCTCGTCAGACAGGAGAGCCACGTCGGGCCGTTCGGCAAGGCCGGACACCAAGGCGTCGACCTCGACCTTCGGCGTTACGCCGCCACACGGATTCGCGGGAGAGTTCAGTATGACGAGGCGCGTGTTCGACGTGACGAGCGAAAGCGCTTCCTCCGCGGAGAAGGCGAATCCGTTCTCTTCCCGTATCGGTATCGGAACCGGTCGCGCGCCTGTGAATTCGATCATCGAGCGGTAGATCGGAAATCCGGGATCGGGATAGAGGATGTCCGCCCCGGGCTCGCCGAACATCAGGATGGCAGCGAACATCGTCACCTTGCCTCCCGGCACGATCAGGACGTTGTCCGGGTTCACCTCGATCGCGAAGCGCCTGTGGATGTCGGTGGCGACGGCCTCCCGAAGTTCCGGGAGTCCTGTCGCGGGCGTGTAGCCGTGCTGACCGTCGCGGAGCGCCTTGACTGCAGCTTCCACGATGTTCTCTGGGGTCGGGAAGTCCGGCTGGCCGATGCCAAGGTTGATGACGTCCTTGCCGTCTGCGGCCAGTTCTCCCGCCCGGGCCAGCACGGCGAACGCGTTTTCCTCTCCAATGCGGTCAAATCCGCTGATCGTGTCCAGCATGCAATTGTTCCTAGTATGTTGCCCGCCCGCCCGAGATGTCGAAGACGGCCGCGGTCGTGAAGCTGCATTCCCTGGACGACATCCAGGCCACCATGTTGGCGATTTCCTCCACCTCGACGAACCGCCCGCGCGGGATCTTCGACAGCATGAACTCGATGAACTCTTCGGTCACCTGTTCGAGGATCTCGGTGTTGGCGACCGCAGGCGTGACGCAGTTCACGGCGATGTCGTGCTCGGCGACTTCCTTGCCGAGCGCCTTGGTGAAGCCGATGACTCCGGCCTTGGACGCCGCGTAGTGCGTGGCCTTCGGGTTGCCTTCCTTGCCCGCGATCGATGCGATGTTGACGATGCGCCCGTAGTTGCGTGCCTTCATTCCAGGCAGCACGGCCTTGTTCGTGTGATAGGTGCCAGTAAGGTTGACGGCGATGACCTGATTCCAGATTTCCGTGTCATATTCCTCGATCGCGGTGACGGGTCCGGCGATGCCGGCGGAATTCACGAGAATGTCGATGTGGTCGAACTCCGCTGCTGTCTTGGCGCATGCGGCCACGACGGACGCGTAGTCGGTAACGTCGCAACCGACGGCCCGTGCCCCGTCGATTCTGTTTGCCGCCGCCTCGGCCTTCTCGACATTGATGTCCCAGAGGCATGTCCGGGCTCCGGAATCGGCCAGCCTGTGGGCGCAGGCGAGCCCGATGCCCTGTGCGCCCCCTGTAATGACCGCGGTTTGTCCCGAGAGGTCGTAGACGTTTGCCATCACATCACCGCCCCTATCTGCCAGGGCACGAACTCGTGGTCGCCTAGCCCTTGCGCTTCGGACTTTGAAGTCGCGCCGCTGGCGACCTCGAGGAAGAGTTTGTAGATCTCGCGGCCCTTTTGATCGACCGTGGCCTTGCCGGTCAGGATGTCGCCTGCGTTGATGTCCATGTCGTCCTTCATGCGTGCATACATTTCCGAATTCGTGGCGACCTTCACTGTCGGCGCGGGTTTCGAGCCGAACGCCGAGCCGCGACCGGTCGTGAAGCACACGAGGTTGCAGCCGCTGGCGATCTGCCCGGTCACGCTTGCGGGGTCATAGCCGGGACTGTCCATGAAGGTGAAGCCCCTTGCCGTGACCTGTTCCGCATACTTGTAGACGCCGGCGAGAGGCGTGGTGCCGCCCTTTGCCGCCGCTCCGAGCGACTTTTCGAGGATCGTGGTCAGTCCGCCCTTCTTGTTGCCTGGCGACGGATTGTTGTCCATCGAGCCCTTGTTGCGGGCGGTGTAGTCCTCCCACCAGCGCACGAGCCCGACCAGCCTTTCGCCGATCTCCCGCGATGCCGCACGCCGGGTCAGAAGGTGCTCCGCGCCGTAGATTTCCGGGGTCTCGGCAAGGACGCCCGTGCCGCCCTGCGCAACAAGCAGGTCGCAGGCATGCCCGAGTGCCGGGTTTGCGGTGATGCCGGACCATGCGTCCGAACCGCCGCATTGCAACGCGACCATCAACTCGGAGGCAGGGCAGGGCGTGCGCGTGGCCTCGTTTGCCAACGGCAGCATCGCCCGCACCCTTTCGATGCCAAGGTCGATTGTGCGCTGGAGGCCTGCGACGTTCTGTATGTTCATGGTCTGAAACAGGGGGCCATGTTCGAGACCGTACGCCTCGAGAAGCCAGTCGATCTGGTTCATCTCGCAGCCGAGACCGACCATGAGGACGCCGGCATGGTTCGGATGCCGTGCGTAGCCCCACATGACGCGCTGCAGCGCCTCGAAACCGTCACCGTCCCCCTGCATTCCGCAGCCAGTGCCGTGAACGAAAGCCACGACGCCATCTACGTTCGGGAAGTCGGCAAGCTCGTCGGGACCGAACGCGTCGGCAATGCGCCGTGCTGCCGTCGCCGAACAGTTCACCGAGGTCACGACGGCAATGAAGTTGCGGGTGCCGGTGCGGCCGTTGCCGCGGCGATAGCCCATGAACGTGTCGCGCGCCTCCTCCGCCACCATGTCGGTCGGGCGAAGATCGGTGCCGAACTCGTAGTCCATGTCCGTGTTGCGGAACTCGGTGTTGTGCGTATGCACATGGTCTCCCGGAGCAATCCGCCTGGAGGCGTAGCCGATGATCTGCGCGTATTTGCGGATTTCGTCGCCGTTCGGAATCGCGCCTGCCGCCACCTTGTGACCAGACGAGATCGGCGCCTTGATCGTGATGCCTTCGACGACCGTGCCGACATCAAGGTGCCGGGTCGCCGTGACCACGTTGTCGGCGGCGTCCAGCCGGACATATGACGGATGTTGAGCCATGGCATGATCTGCCACGCTTTCGCCCGAGATGTCTTCTGCGCCGTTGGCGCGTTCCGGGGATCACGTGGCGGGCATATCCTCTTCGATATAGGTCTGAACGATCGAGGCAAAGTCCGGGTCGGCGGCAAAACCAAGCCTGATGGCGCGTTCGGGAGCGAAATTCCTTGGCCAACCCGCGACGATCTTCATGATCGTTTCGTCAGGTTCCGGCCTTATGAGCGAAACTGCGCTTTCGCCGGCAACGTCGCGAAGGGCTTCGATCTGTTCCGCCACGGTGCATGACACGCCCGGCATGTTGAGCGCGCGATGGCCACCGAGCCTGTCGAGGTCCAGCGTTGCCGCGTGCCGGAGGAACCCGGCGGCCGAGCGGGGAGAGGCATGCCAGTGACGAACCGTGTCGGACACGGGCAGGATCGCCTCCTTGCGGCTCAGCGGTTCGCGGATGATTCCCGAGAAGAAGGACGATGCGGCGCCGTTGGCCTTGCCTGGTCGCACGCATATCGTCGGCAGCCGGATGGACATGCCGTCGAAGTAGCCCTTGCGGATGTAGTCGCCGAGCATGAGTTCCGAGATTGCCTTCTGTGCTCCGTATGACGTCCGCGGCATCGTGGGAAAGTCGTCACCGATCTTGTCGGGAAAGGGTGGTCCGAACACGGCGATGGAGGACGTGAATATGATCTTCGGGCAGTAGGTGCCGCCAGATGCGGCCGTCTCGGCGCGAAAGGCCTCGAGGAATCCCCTGAATGCAACCATGTTGACGTTCCAGCCAAGATCGAAATTCGCCTCGGCCTCCCCGGAGACGATCGCGGCGAGGTGGTAGACGAGGTCGAATCGCCCGGTGGCCATTGACTTCATCAGTGCGTGGTCGGTCACGTTGCCCTCGACACGACGTGCCGCAGACGCTCCGTTCTCC
The DNA here is from genome assembly GCA_028824715.1 of Boseongicola sp. Taxonomy (GTDB): domain Bacteria; phylum Pseudomonadota; class Alphaproteobacteria; order Rhodobacterales; family Rhodobacteraceae; genus JAJEFO01. The sequence goes on from JAPPCV010000147.1 coordinate 40,123, forward strand.
GGAAAGGCCATGTCCAGGAGCGTGACCTCGTCTCCGCCGGACAGGGGGTCGGAAGCCAACAGCCGCGCCAGTTTCTGGCCCACCATGCCGCCACCGCCGATGATCAGGATCTTCAATTGCGCCTCCGTGGTTGCTCGGCGGAGATTGTCTGGAACACTGCCTGAATTCAAGTGCTGCCGGTCGTTCGACACCGCTTCAAATTCGGGCTAGGTGAGCTGCGAAGGCACGGAACGGATGCCGGCAAAGCGGAGGATGACCTGGATGAAACTGGTGCGCTATGGAATTTCCGGAGAGGAGAAGCCGGGGCTGATCGACGGAGACGGTGCGCTGCGTGACCTGTCCTCGCATGTGGCGGACATATCGGGCTCGATGCTTGACGACGCGTCGCTCGACCGGTTGCGCGCGCTCGATGCATCCTCGCTTCCGAAGGTGGAGGGCGAGGTGCGGTTGGGCGTGCCGGTCAGCGGCATCGGCAAGTACATGTGCATCGGCCTGAACTACCGTGACCACGCGGAGGAAGCGGGAATGCCGATCCCGGAGCATCCGATCCTCTTCATGAAGGCGAACTCCGCGATTTCGGGGCCGGATGATCCGGTCGCCATGCCACGCGGCTCGACGAGTTCCGACTGGGAGATCGAGTTGGGCGCCGTGATCGGCACAACGGCCAAGTACGTGAGCGAGGCGGAAGCGCTCAGCCACGTGGCCGGGTATTGCATCTGCAACGACGTGTCGGAGCGCCATTTCCAGATTCACCTGTCGGGGAACTGGACCAAGGGCAAGTCCTGCGACACCTTCGGGCCGACGGGTCCGTGGCTTGTCACGAGGGACGAGATTCCCGATCCCCAGTCCCTTGCCATGAGGCTCGACGTGAACGGCGAGCGCATGCAGGAGGGCAACACAAGGACAATGATCTTCACGGTGGCCGAGATCGTGTCGCACCTGTCGCAGCTGTTCACGCTGCATCCTGGCGACGTGATTTCGACCGGAACCCCTCCCGGCGTCGGGATGGGCATGAAGCCGCCACGATATCTCCAGGCAGGTGACGTTATGGAACTGACGATCGACGGGCTCGGAACGCAGCGCCAGAAAGTCGTGGAGGATGCCTGAGCGGCCGGCTCTCCTGCAACTCGGCAGGGTTTCGGAGCGCATGGCGGAGCGGCTTGCCGCCGGATTCGATGTCGTCCGGCTGCCGCCCGACCATGAAGCGTTCCTCGCGGAGCACGGCTCGGAATTCGCTGCAATCGCGACGATGAGGGGCGTTCCAGCCGACGTGATGGCCGGGCTTCCGAACCTCAAGGTCATTTCGAGTTTCGGGGTCGGTTACGACGACATCGATGCCGTCGTGGCGGCGAGGCGGGGCATTCTTGTCGCCCACACGCCCGATGTCCTGAACGACGAGGTTGCGGACACCGCGATCATGCTTTGGCTTGCGGTCAGCAAGGAACTGCTGCCCGCGGAACGCTGGGCGCGTTCGGGTGCCTGGGAAACGAAGGGCGCCTATCCGTTGGCGCGCACTGTCAGGGGCCGAAACGTAGGCATTCTGGGCCTAGGACGGATAGGGCAGACGATCGCGAAAATGGGGGAGATGTTCGGAGCCAAGGTGCATTATCACAGCCGCGCTCGAAAGGGCGTGCCTTACCTGTACTTTGACGACCTTGCTGACATGGCAAGCGAGGTGGACGTGCTGTTCGTCATTACTCCGGGCGGCAAAGGAACGCGGCACCTAGTGAATGCCGAGGTTCTGGACGCACTTGGGCCGGAGGGCATCCTCATCAACGTTTCCAGGGGGAGCGTGGTTGACGAGGCGGCGCTTGTAGCGGCTCTCAAGGAACGCCGTTTGGGCGCAGCGGGGCTTGACGTGTTCGAGGACGAGCCGCGTATTCCGGATGCCCTGAAGGCAATGGCGAACGTGGTGCTGTTGCCGCACATTGGCAGCGCGACCGTCGAGACCCGGCAGGCCATGGGCGATCTGGTCTGCGACAATCTCGACGCATGGCTGGCGGATGGAAAGGTCGTGACGCCAGTCCCGGAGTGCCTGCATCTGAACCAGAAGTGATCGCTGACATTGTGGCGCGTCGCCTTGTGCGCGGAAACGGGTCATGTTCAGAACGCGGACATCGTACCGCCCGGCCGCCGTGGACGGCCACACCCTGGCCGTTGCCAGTTGTACAGCATCGGCGCCGCGGTACTCTCTGATCGCGACGACAAATCGGATGGGGCAGAGCCCCGCACCGGCGGACGCCTTGCGGCTCAGTTCCGGTGCGCCAAACCAGACGGCTTGCGATGCCGCGAAACGCTTGTCCCAGCCCAGCACATGCTGTAAGTGCATTTGTACTTACGAACGAAAGGCGATTTCGATGCCAAAGATCACGCAAACCGGCAATTCCCACGGTGTCGTCATCCCTGTGGCCACGCTCGCGCAGGCCAATCTGGTGGCCGGAGACAGCGTTGTCATGGCGCCATTGCAGGATGGAATCCTGATCGCGCAGGAGACCTCCGCATCCGGGCGGATGGTGGCGGCCATGCTCGATAACATGGACCGCTATGCCGAAACCTACCGCACGCTGGCCTCGGAGAGGCTCAGCACTTGACAGAAGACACCTCGCTGGATGCAGCGCACCTAGTCGATGAGGTCGGCGGCCATGTCCTGCCGACGGCCCGGTTGGTGGCCCTGTTTCACGGGATGCAAATGCGCCGCTTCGGCGGGGCGGCCGGACTTCGCGATTCAGGGTTGCTCGAAAGTGCAGTAGCGCGAGGAGCGCAGGTTCTCGCCTATTCGGGGACAGGCGACATCGTCGAGGCAGCCTGTGTGATCGCCGAGGGCATCATCCGCAACCATCCGTTCGTCGATGGCAACAAGCGTACCGCGTTTGCCGCCATGGCCTCTACGCTCGCGGTGAACGGCTACCGCCTGGAAATGAAGCCGGTCGACGCGGCGCAGGCCGTGGTCGACGTCGCCGCAAGAAATTTGACGGCCGAGGGATTCCGGAACGTTGTGCGGGCGCACGCTGTGCCGGAACCGGCCAGTGATCCGACCAAGAGGCACCCGACAACTGGCGAGACGAAATTCGGGTCGTAGCGAAAGTAACGCGCACCGGGCGCATCGTCAGTCTCGCTCGCCATCTGAGATGCGCTTTGGGGAAGTTCAGAGTCCGACCCCGGGCAAGCTTCGCTGTGTCCCGGCAATGTGCAGTGTTGTTTTGGATTCCGTGGCTCACATTCGCACGAAGGTTGACGTTGTACCAAATGTCATGCGCCTCGCGCGCTGCACTACAGATCCCCCAGCCTGCGTTGATCCGCCTGTCGTGCCATGCACAGTGGATCGGCAATGGCTCCTCGGTCTGGGGCAAATCGGCGAGGTCTGGCTGGCGGCCGCAATACGGCACAGAGGCGCCAAGATCAGGACAAGCGACAGTGAGCACGCCGATCCGCTGCCGATTTCGCCAGGCAAATCATGCGCTCCGGGCGGGTCCTGTGGTGCCCTGGCAGCCGGATGGCCGCACGCATCCCAGCCGATGGCGCGCCTCCATCATCGCATCCCTCAGTCGGCTGACGTTGGCGCCGCCCCTGGGCTCTTCTCGTCCGCGCTTCCCCTGTCATCCCGTGTATCGGGAACCGTGTTCGCCATATTCGGCGATCAGGGCCGCGATCATCTCCCCGTCCATGCCCTCTATTGCGGGCATCGCTCCGCCCGGGCTGGGACGAATCCATGAGTCCTCGGGCGTTTCCACTGGTTCCAGACTCAGCATGGGCTGTAACCTGCTGTCCAGTTGCAGCTTTCCGAGACGTTCGCCTGGCATGTGCGGCAGGATCTCCCTCGCCTTGTCGATTGCGGCTCGAAGTCCCGCAGTCGGCTCGCCCTCCGGCAGGTCCGCCGTGGTCAGGATCTTCGCTTCATAAGTGTCCCTTGCGACCGCTGGCACGAGGTTGCGGGATATCATCTCGACAAGCGAGAGCGGCGCTTCCTGGGGAAACTTTCCGCTGGCGGCGCATGCCATCCGCCACAGGGGCATGACGTGCCTGTCCAGCATCCAGAGATCAATGAAGTCCCGCATGGCCACTCGACCGGCTGCAGCCAGTGTCTTGTTGACCGACAGATCTGCGAAATGCAGGCGCTGGCCGAAGGCCGGATCGGGCAGTGGCGCGAAATACTCCAGGGCCAGAGCCTGAGCCCATTGAAGGATGGCGGTGCCCGTTCCAGGTTTCGTCACTCGACATTCCCGGAAACCCTCAAAGGACTTCGTCTCCTCGACCGTGAACCCGGCGGTTTTGAGTGCTTGTGCATCCTGCCGCATGACTGGTTCAGGATCGCCTGCGGTAAAAATGTCTTGGTCGTCGGTCAGGCAGAATCCGTGCTGCTGGATCACCGAGCTGCCAGCGAACGGGCTGGACGCGGTCCGGTTGTTCCGGATGACTTCCAGGATCTCCTTCTGAAAGTCATCCAGCAGCATGGCCGTCTTCCCAACCGGTCCGCTCCAGGATGTCCGCCGCGAGGCGGGCCGCGTTGAGGTCGCCGTAGGTCTGCAGGCTGGTGGCGATTCCGCGCATGCCCCTGGTGGTAGCGTGACCGGGTATGTTCCAAAGGCACCTGGCGCCGTAGAGATCGTAGGCTTTCTTGCGCAACGCCAGCAGTTCCTCGCCGATGTCTTCATATTCCAGATCGATGCGAAAGCGGCGCGAGCGCCGTTCCGCCTCGCAGTGAAACCGTTCAGGGATCGGTATCCTGCCGGTGTATGTCCGAGGCCGCATTGCCCCGCGTGGCCGCCGGTCGCTCATCCCGTCTCTCCAGTTCGGCGGTGATCAGGCCGCTCACAAAGACGAACGCAAGTTGAACCCAAACCAAGTCATCCAACAATATCTATATCAGGCAGAGCAAGAGAGGCTAGAAGGATCGTGCCGGACATCGTGGATCGGGAGATCCGCTTGCCAATGACAGGGGGACGCGAAGCGAGGCACGAAGTCGGAGACGGTTCTCGACGAGGTCCAGCATGCCCGTAGCCTGCGATCTTCCCGCCATGCTGCCGACGCGCCCGGTCGTCCCGATCTGGCTGTTGCAACTTTCGCGCAACCGTGTCCGTACAGGGGTGCTCCAGGCGCAGACAGAAGGAACGCATCCAATTCGGTGGCCTGAAAGCTGCGCAGGTTTGCGTCGAGGCGTTCAGGACGGCTCTAGGTGCAGCATGACAGGGACATTGTCGTTCAATTGGACGATTGCCTGCAATGTTCACTACCTGAGATGCGCTTCGAAAAAGGCCAGAGTCCGGTCCCAGGCGAGCTTTGCCGCCTCTTCGTCGTAGCGAGGCGTCGTGTTGTTATGGAAGCCGTGGTTCACGTTGGCATAGAAGTGAACGCTGAATTCCTTGCCGTGCTCCCTTAGCGCGGCATCGTAGGTTTCCCAGCCGGCATTGATCCGCTCGTCCAGCTCGGCATAGTGGATCAGCAGCGGCGCCTGGATCTGCGGCACGTCGTCGACACTCGGCTGACGGCCGTAGAACGGCACCGAGGCGGCAAGGTCGGGATAGGCGACCGCGAGCGCGTTGCAGACACCACCGCCGTAGCAGAAACCTACGCAGCCGACGCGGCCGGTCGAGTCTCCGTGATCGCGCAGGAATTCAAATGCCGCGAAGAAGTCCTCCATCAGCTTGCTGCGTTCCAGTTGACGCTGCATTTGGCGGCCCTCGTCGTCGCTTCCGGGATATCCGCCAAGGGGTGTCAGCCCGTCGGGCCCAAGGGCAAGAAATCCGGCCTTTGCAGCTCGGCGGACCACATCCTCGATGTACGGGTTGAGCCCGCGGTTCTCGTGCACGACAAGCACTGCAGGCAGGCGGCCTGCGGCACCGGACGGTTTCGCCATCAGCGCCCTGATCGTCCCGTGGCCGTCCGGGCTCGGGTATTCGACGATTGCGGTCTCGATGCCTGGATCGTCGGGCGCGACCTCCTGCGCCCATGCGTAGTTCGGCTGAAGCTGTTCAAGGATCATCGCGCCGGTCACGCCGGCAGCGGCGTATCTTCCGGCTTGCGAGATGAATTCGCGCTTCGAAAGCGCGCCATGCACGTAGCCGTCGAAGATCTCGAGGATCCGCTGGTCAAAGTCCGATGCGCGCTTGCGTGTTGCCGTCATGGTGTGCTCCTTCCCGTGCGTGTCTGTGATGGCCATGCGGTCGTTCTTCCATCAAGTGCCTTGGCGCAGGCGCCACCTTCACTCTCGTACACAGGCTATTCCCGCCGGCGGAAGATGCAAACACAAGTGCGTGAACCGGCCTGCCGGACTGCGGGCCGGGAAGACGACGCACAATCGGGGGCGGAAGTGGCGGGTGGCTTCCAATTCCTTCCGCACCGCATTTTCTGTCGCGGACGGGCCAGCATAGCTGGCCAATTCCTCGTGGATGCCCCGCTCTTGATGCGGAATCCGCCACGCGCCACTGCTGTCGGTCTTGCTCCCGCAGCGCAATGCGAACTGGCGAAGCTGCACCGACTGCTTGCGCCGCGCTCCTTTGCCCACGAACATCGTGCGGTTTGCCTGTTCGCAGGGCCCATCGCCCGATTCAAGTCGTGCGTGGGTGCGCATGCAGCAACGGTTTGGGGCAATCCGCTTCGTCCGAGCAGGGGATTCAAGCGTGTCTGCCTGCCGATGGCGGGTTCCGTGGTTCGTGCTCGGTTGGTCGCAACGTCCTTGGTCTCCGTTGCATATCGGGCTACGTCACGCTCACGCATTCAGGGCCGACGGGGTTCCGCTTCGGCATGCGGGGAGGGAGGCGCATGTCGCTTTAGCGTTCCGGCCCGATGCACCTGGAAGACGTGTCGGCGGATTTTCTTTGCATGCCCGTTGCTCATTCCCGCCCGTCATTGCCATGGACCGAGGAGGGGTTGGCCGCCACGCCGCATATGACTAATGTCTGCCATCACGTGACGGGCTGGCCGTTGAAGTGCTTTCTGGAGAAGTTCATCCGGTGTGCCAGCCCGGTTCTGGAGGAGAAGATGCCGTTCGGTTCCAAATGGTCTGCATTTGGGCTTGACCGGTGGCTTAAGGACGTCGAGGCAGCGTCGTTCATGGAAGTGGCGGCCGCTTGTTTCCTAAGGAAGGCGCGCGCTGACTGCTTGGCGAGACGGGTACAGAGGAGCCGCCCCATGCCACGATGCGCACTTCGGGTGCAAAGGAATCGAAGAAGCCACGGGAGACGGGAATGACCGACCTTGCGCCGCTTGACGACGCGATCACGCTTGACCAGTTGAACCGCGACCCGTTTCCGATCTACAGGCGGTTGCGCCGCGAGGCGCCGGTGCTGCGGGTCAAGGCGGCGGGCCGGACGTTCCTGACGAAAGCCGCCGACACGAAATTCGTCAAGGACCACCCGAATCTGTTCAGTTCCGACGATCCGAACACGCCGATGAAGCGCGCCTTCTGGGCGCATACGCTCATGCGCAAGGACGGCGACGCGCATCTGCGCGAACGCATGGCCATGGCGCCCGCCTTTGCCCCCAAGGTGATGCGGGACGACTGGATGCCGCAGTATCGCAGGATTGCCGTAGACTATGTCGCGCGGCTGCCTCGCGGCGAAGTCGTTGACCTGTTTCCGGCGCTCTCCGGACCCTATGCGGCACGTGGCTTGGCGATTCTGCTGGGCCTCGAGGAAGCCACGGACGAGGAGATGCAGCGCTGGTCGCAGGCGCTGATCGACGGGGCGGGGAATTTCGGGTGGCGGGACGAGCCCTTCGAGCGAGTCGACCGCGCCAACGAGGAGATGCACGCGGTCTTCGACCGCGTGCATCGCAGGCACTTGGCGGAACCGAACAGTTCGGCGTTCTCCGTGATGCTGAACGCCGAGGATCCGATCCCCGAGACCCAGATCCACGCCAACATCAAGATCGCCATCGGCGGCGGCATCAACGAGCCGCGCGATGCCTTGAACACGACACTCTACGGATTGCTGGCAAATCCCGATCAGCTTGAGGAGGTGAAGCGCAATGCCGACTGGGACAAGGCTTTCGAAGAGGGCATCCGCTGGGTTGCGCCGATTTCGGTGTCGTCGCGCCTTGTCAAGGAGGATACCGAGATTCGAGGCTGCCTGATCCCGCAAGGGGACACGGTCATGACCATTCAGGCCAGCGCCAACCGGGACGAGGATCTCTACGAGGACGGCGAGGCGTTCATCGTCGGCCGCGACAGGAATCCGCACCAGTCCTTTGGCAACGGGCCGCATTTCTGCCTGGGCGCGCATGTCGCCCGTCGCGCCATCGGACAGATCATGCTGCCCGTCCTGTTCGACCGGTTTCCGAACATGACGTTGCCGGACCCCGATGCGGTGATCTGGCGGGGGTTCGGATTCCATGGCCCCACCTGCCTTCCGGTCCTTCTGAATTAGCAACCCGCGGATCCAGAGTGGAAATTTGGCGGCAACCGCTCGCAGATTTCGCGAACTGAGACGCAAGTTGCGCAAGGACGAATGTCGGGCTAAGGCGATGTCCGTGGGATCGCGCTTGATCAAGGTCCGGCGCAGGTCGACGAATTGCAGACGCATGGAGAACGTCGGCGTCCTGTCGTCGGTCAAAGGCGCAGACGGGAACCACGAGAAGCATCTGGGCCTGCGCACGCGGCTGATGCGGTTGGAGGGAACAGTCATCACGGCACTGCTTGTTTGCAGCCCGATCAACCGGACGACCGACACTTGCGAATGGAGACGTGCCGCATGCAGCGGAAGAATCGAGACAATCCCAGCTTCTGTCGGCAGGCATGCCATCCGCCGTGCCTTGCGCAGGCCTGATCCCAGAATCAACCGAAAGGCATCTTTCCGAGGAATCTTGCATTATGGAATTGCGAACATTGGGTAAGGGCGGGCCGCCCGTATCGGTCCTTGGCGTCGGCGCGATGTCCTTTGCCGGCATCTATGGCCATGCGACCGTGGAAGAGAGCCACGCGATCCTGGACGCCGCGCTCGATGCAGGCGTGACTCATGTCGACACGGCCAACGTCTACGGCATGGGACGTTCGGAAGAGATCATCGGCAGCTACCTTGCCCGCCGAAAGGGCGAGACGCCTTTCGTCCTGGCCACCAAGGCCGGCATCTCGCGCGACCCCGAGACCGGGCGCAACTTCGACAACAGCCCTGCGCATGTCGAGGGTGAACTGGACAAGAGCCTTGCGCGGCTGGGCGTTGAACGGATCGAGCTCTTCTACCTCCATCGTCTCGATCCGGACGTGCCGGTGGAGGAGGTCGTCGGCACCTACGCGCGCCTGGTCGAGGCCGGCAAGATTGGCCGGATCGGGTTGTCGGAAGTCGCGCCGACCACTCTGGCGCGCGCATCGGAGATTCACCCGGTCGCGGCGGTGCAGTCCGAGTATTCGCTGCAGACACGGTCGCCGGAGCTGGGGCTGGTCCAGGCATGCGAACGGCTCGGGATCTCGCTCGTCGCGTTCTCTCCGGTCGGGCGTGGATTGCTGACCGATGCCCCGCCAACGCCTGAAGGGATCGAGGCCTCGGCCTTCATGAAGTCCAATCCGCGGTTTTCCGGCGGCAACCTTGAGCGCAACCTGGCCGCAAGCCAGCCGCTGCGCGACCTGGCGGGTGAGGCAGGCTGTTCCACAGCGGCACTGGCGATTGCCTGGGTTCTGGCGCAAAGCCCGTCCACGCTGGTGATTCCCGGAACGCGCAACTGCGACCATTTCGCCGAACTGGTGGAAGGGGCCAACTTGGACTTGGGTGCGGACCTGAAGGCCGAGATCGAACGTCGGCTGCCGATCGGCTGGTGCCATGGGGACCGCTATTCCACGCGGCAGTGGATCGGACCGCAAAAGTACTGCTGACGACCCACGATAGATCCGACAGGCTTGCAAGGCACGAATCCGTGCTCGCGGCCCATCCGCCGCGGGCATCAGGAAGCCATATTGCCCGTGAGGGCCTCGGGTTCGCCAGTGCCCTGAACCGGTTCGCGCTTCGATGCATCGACCGGATCGTTGACATGCCGGAAGATCTTCACGCTGGCCAGGTTCCGGCGGAGATAGACTCCCGATCCGTGGCTCGTGAAAGTCAGATGTTCTCCGACGTATAGATCTCGAATCCCAACGTCGTGTTCGGCGCAACTGCCGAACCGTCAAAGGCCTTCGCCCTTGTCAGCACGTCGATGGTCCTGCGCGCGATGGTGGCAATCGGGTGGGCGATGGCCATCGTCAGCGTGCCGTCGATTAGGCCCTTCCTCGTTGCCTCTATGAGTTCGTAGCCAATGCTCACGAAGTCCTCTGGGATTTCCGCATCCCGCAATGCTCCGAGCGCACCTGTAATGCCGCCGCCCGACACGAACAGGCCGCACATGTCCGGGTGCTCTGACAAGAGCTGCTCGGTGATTTCGCGCGCCACCGCCGCGCTCTCGTAGGTGGACTTCGGTTCCAGCAACGTGAAGTTCTGGTTGTGCTCCCGGAAATAGGACCGGAAGCCGCTTTCGTTCATGTCCTGGTTTCGATAGCGGTGATTCCCGACAAGGATCCCGATCTTGCCAGGCCGTCTGCACATCTTGTCAAACGCCCAGGCGGCCGTGCGTCCGACCTTCCAGTTGTCGAGACCGATGTAGCCAACGCTCTCGCGGGCCGTCAGCGGCGTGATCAAGCCTGCAACCGGCACATCCTCTTCAAGCAGCGAGTCGATCGCGTCTGAAACAAGCGGATGCTCTGCAGCCACGAGCGCAACCGAATCACATTTCGATCCGATCGCCAGCAAGCGATCAGCGACTTGGTCGGGCGACAGGTCGTTCATGAACTCGAGAGTCAGGTCGACCTCGAACTCCACGCAGTTCCGTGCCGCCTCTCGCAAGGCCGCGCCAAGCCCGCTGTAGAATGCGCGGTTCTCCTGCAAGAGCAGGACGCCGATCCGGCGCTCCTGCCGTCGTTCCTTGAGCGAATGCTGAATCGCGCCAAGCCCATAGAATCCAATCTCTTCTGCAACCTGGAGTATCAGCTGCTGCGTCGATCGCCTGACCTTGCCAGGGTCGTTGATGACCCTGTTGACCGTCGAGACCGATACGCCGGCGGTGGTAGCAAGATCCTTGATCGTAGGTCGCATCAGCAGGCTCCACTTGTTTCATTTTCGGCCATTCAGTCAAGGTCAATGAACCAAAATGATCCAAAATCACCGAATTTGGTTCAGGCTACTTGATTTCAAATGCGACAATCTGTCAATAGCGAAACCATTGGCATCGGGGGAATGTCAAGTGGACGACCTGGAACTGGGAACACGCGACAAACGCGGCAATTGGGTGCCAAACGCGGCTGCGCTGCCCGCGCCGATTTGGCACCGGCCCTTCAGCCTTGGGAACGTGATTGCTTGGCTTCCGTCGTTTTTCTGGCCTTGGAACGCCTTCCATCTGGCCACGGCGCTGCTATGGGTCTTCGTGCTGATCCCGAGCTGGGAAAGCCTCGCGGCACTCTCGATCTGGAATTATCTGTACCTCTACGGCCTTAACGCAGTTGCCATATTCGCCTTCCTTGGCGTGTTCGAACTGCGGTACTACATCCAGCGCGCGCAGGGCACGCGCTTCAAGTACAACGCGAAGTTCCCCGCCGATCATCCGTCCGACGTCTTCTGGTTCCAGAGCCAGAACATCGACAACTTCATCCGAACGATCTTCGTCACCGTCCCGCTCTGGACCGTGGTGGAGATCGTCTTGCTCTGGGCCTATGCCAACAGCTGGGCGATCTGGTTGCCATGGGGAACGCACTGGGCGTGGCTTTCCTTCCTGATCGTGATCGCGCCTGCGGTACATGAAGTCTACTTCTTCTTCCTGCACCGGCTGATCCATACGCCGCTGCTCTACAAGTGGGTCCATTCGGTCCATCACAACTCGATCAATCCATCGCCTTGGTCTTCGCTTTCGATGCACCCTGGGGAGGGCTTTCCCTACATGGCCGAGGCTTGGTTGCACTTGCTGATCCCCTCGAATCCTCTCTGTGCCTACTTCACGCTGCACTCCGTAGGATTCGGCGCAATCAACGGGCATCTCGGATTCGAGAAGTTCGAAATTGGCGGGAAAGCGGCGCTCGACAGCCATGCCTATGTCCACTACCTGCACCACAAGTACTTCGAGGTGAACTACGGCGGCGACGGATTGGTCCCGCTCGATATGCTCTTTGGCACATGGCACGACGGCTCCAAGGAGGCCGACGAGCGCATGAAGGAGCGTTTCCGCAAAAAGAGGGACAGGATGCGGCGCCGGGCAAGGATGTCGCATCCCGAACCGGCCGCACGCAGGGAAGGCGCTCGAATCACGAATTTTGCAAGTGGCTCAGGTGGAGGCGAAACAAGCGGACGCAACGCCCGCTGATCAATCGGCGCTACGGGAATGCTGAGGAGGCATGCCCGTGCACCGAAACCGCCAATTCAACCGCCGCATTGTCGGCACCCAAGGGAAGGAGACCCAACATGAAACTGACCAAAGCAGTCGCAGCGGCCGCGGTGCTCGCCATTGGCGCAACCGCCGTAGGAGCAGAAGGCGCGAACATCTTCGTGATCGGTGGCAAGCCGGATGACCCGTTCTGGTCGCGTGTCAAGAAGGGCGCAGAGGATGCTGGTGTAGTTGCCGAATCCCAGGGTGGCTCAGTCACCTGGCTCGGTCCGCAGAACTACGACAATCTTGGTCCTGACGCGGCAGAGCTGATCCGTCAAGCCATCGACCAGGGAGCGGACGCAATTGTCGGCCCGAACTGGGTGCCCGAAGCAATGGACCCGGCCTTCGAAGCAGTTGTTGCGGCGGGTATCCCGCTGGTCATCTACAACGCCGGTGGCATCGAGGCGGCAGACCGCCTGGGCGCGATGAACTATGTCGGCGCGGTTGACTACAAGTCGGGCTATGCGGGTGGCGAGTACCTCGCCGAGGCGGGACACACCAACGGAGCTTGCGTGAACACGCTTCCGGGGGCGGCCAACATCGAAGCCTTCTGCAACGGCTTCAACGATGGCATGACCGAGAACGGTGGCACTGGCTCCGTCCTGCAATTGCCTGCGACCGCATTTGGCGATTCCACGGCTGTTGCTCAGGCCGTGCGTGCGCACTTGCTGCAGAACCCGGACATCAACGCGATGTTCGCCATCGGAGACCAGGACACAAACGCAACCATCAGCGGTGTCCAGCAGGCAGGCAAGACGGGCTCCGTGCATGTGTGCGGCATGAATTTCAACGACTCGATCCTTGCAAATATCCAGCAGGGTACGCAGGCGTGCGCGATTGATCAGCAGGGCTATCAGCAGGGCTTCTTCGCAGTGTCGATCCTGAACAATCACGTCACGTATGGCGCGACCATTCCAACCCGTGAAATCCTCACCGGCCCCGGGGTTGTGGATGCCGGCAACGTTGACCTGGTGATTGCAGGCGTCGAAGCCGGCGCGCGCTAATTCTCCTTGAGAACCGTGGTCGCCCGGCATGGCCCGGGCGACCACGACCTTCAAGCAATGAGATCGGCTCGCGATTGGGCTGCTTGAAAGAGACTTCCAACGGGGAAACAGACACATGCCGACGCAATCCCGGACCGCAGCAAGGCGCTCATCGCTTGGCGCGCTTGCCAGGCGGCCTGAAACGGGTTCGCTCATCGGATTTGTCGTTGTCTTTGCCTTCTTCGCCGCGCTTGGGGGTCCGGTGTTCATGGGCGCACCCGGCTGGTCCAGCTGGCTGAACATCGCGGCCGAAGTAGGGATCATCGCGCTCCCCGTAGGCTTGTTGATGATCTCGGGCGAGTTTGACATCTCTGTCGGCTCAATCGTCCCGGCATCCTCAATGATGACGGCGATGCTCGCGGGGCACTATGACCTTCCAGCCCTTGTGGCCATTTGCGGGGGCCTCGCCGTCGGTCTTGCCGTCGGTTTCGTGAACGGTCTCCTGGTGACCCGAACCACCATCCCGTCCCTGATCGTCACCATCGGTGTCATGTTCGCGGTCATGGGGCTGACGCTTGGGTTCGCGGTATTGATCAAGGGCTCAACCAGCGTCTCTTACGTGCCCACGCCCATGGCCAAGGCTCTGCTGGGGCAGTTCATAAACAACATGTTCAATGTCGCAATCCTCTGGTGGCTCGGATTCGTGGCTGTGTTCTTCTGTGTCCTGCACATCTCGCCGATCGGCAACTGGATCTTTGCTATCGGTGGTGACCGCGAAAGTGCGCGGAACGCCGGAATCCCCACATCCCGGGTGACGATTGGCCTGTTCATGGCTTCTGGGTTTTGCGCGGCCTTTGTCGGCGTTGTGCAGGTGATGACCTACCAACAGGCGCAGGTTGCCGGCGGGCAGTCCTTTATCTTCAATTCGATCATGTGCGTAGTGATCGGAGGCGTGCTGCTTACCGGCGGGTCTGGGTCCATCCTGGGCATCCTCTTGGGAACAATGACCTTTGCCGTCGTGAACCAGGGCGTCTTTTTTGCCGCGCTCGACCCCAATGTCGGGCCGATCATCGTTGGCGCCCTTCTGCTGGCCGCCGTCCTGTCAAACGATACCTTCCGAACGCTCGCATTGAGCGCTGCTGCGAAGAAGGCGTGAGTGTGCGGAGGTGGATGTGATCTCGAACCTGCTCCGCCGCCCGGCTGCGGCTTCCGTTCTCAGCCTGTTAGGCGTGTTGGCGTTTTACGTGATCATCGGCGGAGTTGACCTTGGCAAGCTGATGAATGCTGCCAGCTGGCTGAATTACGCGGCCCGGATCGGAATCGTGGCGCTCCCTGTCGGCCTCTTGATGATCTCGGGCGAGATCGACATCTCCATCGGCGCGATGATCCCCGCCGGGGCAATGACGACCGCGATCATTTCGGGCCACTACGAACTGCCAATGATCTTCGGCATCCTCGGAGCGTTGGGCGTCGGCATGATCGTGGGCACGATCAATGGCGTTCTGGCAGTGCGCACGAATGTACCCACGCTGATCATCACCTTGGCCACCTTGGTCGGAATGCAAGGGGTCGTGCTGGCCGGGTCCAAACTGCTGACGGGCAGCGCATCGGTGCCGCTGACCGCGCCAGGCTGGGCCAAGTCGATTTTCGGGCAGCTGATGTTCGGCGGCAGCCATCAGGTGGTGATAGTCTGGTGGATCATCTTCGCGGTGGCCTTCTGGTTCGTCCTGCATCAGAGCAGGTACGGCAACTGGATCTTCGCCATGGGCGGCGACAAGGAAAGCGCTCGCAATGCCGGCATCCCGGTGAATCGCATGACAGTCCTGCTCTTCGTGCTGACGGCAACCTCGGCATCATTTGTCGGGATGTGCCACGCGATCCTGTTCAATTCGGCGCAGGTGTCCGGGGGCATGAACGACATCTTCAACATCATCGCGAGCGTCGTCGTGGGCGGCGTCCTGCTGGCGGGAGGCTTCGGGTCGGTGCCGGGGATCTTTGTCGGTGCGCTCACCTTTGCCATTGTGAACAAGGGCATAGACTTCACTGCCATCGACCGGAACTGGTCGAACCTGATCATCGGGGTGATGCTTCTGGCTGCGGTCGCGATGAACGAGAGTTTCCGCAACGTGGCGCTCAGCGTCGCCACCGGGAAACGGATCAAGCCGAAACAGGATGCGCCCGCTCGGGCGACAGGCGGGCAAGAGGCCCATTGACTTGTCGAACCGCCAGTCCGGCGGACCAAACAAAGGAGGAAATCGACATGAAGTCTCCAAATCCATTGCGGCGGCAGCGACGGCAGCAGTCTTGGGAACCGGCGCGTTCGCGCAGGACATCGCCGTGATCGCGGGTTCGGTCGAGGACGCGTTCATGGACAAGATCAAGAAAGGTGTGGACGACGCGACCCACATGGTCGAAGCGAACGGCGGTTCGGTCCAGTACCTGCGCACCCAGAACTACGAGAACTTCGGTCCCGACCTGGTGACCCTGATCAACCAGGCCGTTGCTCAAGGCGTGGACGGCATTGCGATCCCGATCTGGGTGCCGGATGCACAGATCCCCGCGCTCAACGCAGCACGTGAGCAGGGCATCGTGATCATGCAGTACAACTCCGGCTTGCCGGTCAAGGACGACATCAGTGCCATCAACTACTTTGGCTCGGATGAATACGCGGCAGGCTTCGGCGGTGGCAAGTACCTGGCCGAGAACGGCGCGACCCACATTCTTTGCCACATCCAGGTACCTGGCGCGATCAACCTGACCGAGCGTTGCCGCGGCGTGACCGATGGTGCAGCCGAAGCCGGCGCCAAGGTGACCGTTCTCGAGACGCCGCCAAACCTTGACGGCGATGTGACCGGCACTGCCGAGGCGCTGAAAGCCGAGTTCATTGGTGACCAATCCATTGACGCGATGGTCTCATGCGCCGACTTTGGTGCGGCCGCCGGAGCCAATGCGGTCGAGCAAACAGGCCTGGACATCATGGTTTCCGCCTTCGACTTCAGCCCGGCCACACTGGACCGGATCAAGGCCGGCAACCAGACCATGGCGATAGACCAGCAGCCCTATCTGCAAGGCTTCCTGGCAACGTCGATGCTGTTTGCGCACCTGAAGTTCGGCACCGAGATATCGACTGATCCGGTGCTGACCGGTCCTGCCATTGTCGACGCCTCGAACGTTGACGCCGTGGTTGCCGGTGCTGCACTGGGCGCCCGCTGATCAAACCACCGCCTCCGGCTGGCTCTTCCAGCCGGAGGCATCGCTTAGCGACCGTGAATCGCGGCTGCGCAAATTCTCCGAGGCCAGTTTGGGGGCGACCTGCATGGCGGATACACAAAGAGACCAGGGCTCCGCGGTCGGCGGCTTCTCGATCCTGGCGCTCTTCAGGCGGCCTGAGACCGGCGCTGCGGCAGGATTCATACTGATCTTCCTGTTCTTCGGCTACTTTGGCTGGGAAAGGAACTTTCTGACCGCCCTTGGGTCATCAACCTGGCTCAACTTCGCGTCCAAGGTCGGCATCATTGCAATTCCTATCGGGTTCCTGATGATCGCGGGCGAGCTCGATATCTCGGTCGGTGCCTTGATCCCGGCCGGCGGAATCGTGCTGGCGATGTCGGTCGAGCTCTTCGGGATGAACATCTGGCTTGGCGTTCTGGTCGGTCTCTTGGTGGCCGGGCTGATCGGCTATGTCAACGGCATGCTGGTGACACGCACCAACGTGCCGTCACTGATCGTGACCCTGGCGACACTGTTCGTGGTTGCGGGCTTGAACGCCTACGCCTCCAAGCAACTGGCCGGAACCACGCAGCACAGCCTGCAGGACGTTGGCGCGGTGTCCGAGTTCGTCTTGGGCGACTATCACTCGCTCGTGCTTGGTTCCGACGAGAACAGGATCACGATCTTCCGCAGCCTGCAAAGCTCGTTCTTCATCTGGATCGTCTTCGCAATCGCGTGTTTCTACATCCTGCATGTCGCGCCTTGGGGGAACTGGATCTTTGCCATGGGTGGAGATGAGGAAAGCGCCCGAAACGCGGGCATCCCGACCAACCGGCTGAAAATCGCGCTCTTCATGCTGTCGGCCATGGCGGCGGCTCTTGTCGGCATGACCGAGGCCGTTCTCGCCAACACGGCGAGTACGACGACCCAGTTCGGGATGATCTTCAACACGATCATCTGCGTGGTGGTCGGCGGCGTGCTTCTGACCGGCGGTTTCGGAACGGTGGCCGGCACGATCTTCGGCACGTTGACCTTCGGCATCGTCTTCCAGGGCATCAATTTCACGACGTTTGACAAGGACCTGAACCTGCTCTTCATCGGGGCGCTGCTGCTCGTCGCGGTTCTGATGAACGACACCTTCCGGAACCTCGCCACAAGCGCGTCGACCACAAGAAAAAAGTGAGGGACCCAAAATGCCTGACAACGCAACCGTTCTGGAAATGAGGGGCGTGGACAAGAGCTTTGGTCCCATCGACGTGCTTCATGAGATCAGCCTCAAGGTCAACGAAGGTGAGGTGCTTTGCCTGCTGGGAGACAACGGTGCCGGAAAGTCCACGCTGATCAAGACGCTCTCGGGCGTGCATCAGCCGACCCGCGGCGAGATGCTGATGGACGGCAAGCCGGTCAATTTCGTGCGACCCAAGGATGCTCAAGACATGGGCATTGCGACCGTGCACCAGTTTGGCGGAACCTATCCGCTGATGTCCATTGGGAGGAATTTCTTCGCTGGGGCCGAGCCAACCAGGGGCTGGGGACCATTCAAGGTGTTCGATCGAAGGAAGGCGAACGCCATCGCCGTCGAACAGGTCCGGAAATTCGGAATTACCGGGATTGACGACGGTGACCGGCTGGTCGGTGGACTGTCTGGCGGGGAGCGCCAGTCGCTTGCCATCGCGCGGGCCGTGTATTTTGGCGCCCGCGTGTTGATTCTCGACGAGCCGACCGCTGCGCTTGGGGTCAAGCAGGCCGCCCATGTGCTGCGCATCGTGAACGAGGCCAAGCGGCGCGGTCTGGCGGTGGTCTTCATCACGCACCAGGTCATGCACGCAATGGCCGTGGGCGATCACTTTACCGTCCTGATCCGGGGTGCCATCGCGGCTGACTTCCGCAAGGGCGAAAAGACAAGGGAAGAAATTGCCGACCTCATGGCTGGCGGAGAATCCATGGCCGACCTGGAGGCCGACATCGAAGGGTACATGGAGACCCACGAAGGTCATCCGCCACCGCCCGTACATTGAAAGCCGGCCGGACGGTCTCTTGTCCGGCCAAAACGAAACCGGCATTCCAGCGGTGTCACATCGACCCGAATTGACGGAGACTGACTTGACGACGAAGATTGCTGTAATCGGCGCGGGCTTGATGGGAGCGGATCACGCCGGGATCGTGGCCCGGGACATGCCTGGCGCGACACTTCAAGTGATCTGCGACAGGGATGCAGGTCGCGCCCAGTCCGTTGCCGATGCGTACGGGGCAGTGGATGTCGACACCGACCCGGAGGCAGTCATCGCAAGCGACGACGTTGACGCGGTGATCTTGGCCAGTCCGGACTTCACCCATGCGCCGCTGTCGAAGGCCTGCATTGCGGCCGAAAAGCGCGTGCTGTGCGAAAAGCCCCTGTCCCAGAGCTCGGCAGAGTGCCTTGAGGTTATCGAGGCCGAGCAAGGGGCAGGCAGCCGGTACGTCATGCTGGGCTTCATGCGCCGCTACGACCAGTCCTATGTCGAGATGAGGCAGGCACTGGCAAGCGGCAGGTTGGGCCGGCCGCTCATTATGCACAACTTCCACCGCAACGTCGAAACCCCTGCCGCGAGCTTTGCCGCGGCCATGGCAATCACCAATTCCGCGCCGCACGAATTTGACGTCGCCCGCCATGTTCTGGGCACCGAATACACCTCCATCACGGCGCATGAGCCCCGCCGCTCGGACGGGCTTGTCGCTCCGGTGGTCATGGTGCTGGAAACGGCGGATGGCCAGCTCGTGACCATCGAGATCAACAACAACGCGGCCTACGGCTATGACGTTCGTGCCGAACTGGTGGGCGAAGCGGGAAGTGTCTCGATCAACAACGTGGCCTATACCCGAACGGACGTGAAGCAGACTTCCGCCACCCGCTATGATGCCGATTGGCGCGGGCGCTACCGTGACGCCTATATACGCCAAGACCGGCAATTCCTGCGCTTTGCAGAAACAGGGGCATTCCCTGAAATCGCGAGCGATTGCTGGGACGGGTATTGCGCCGCCGTGGTCGCGGAGGCGGGTGTCAAGGCGCTCGCATCGGGCACAAGGCAGGCGGTTGAAACTATCGACAAACCGGAGTTCTACGCATGAAACTGGGGTTCGTGTCAGACAGCCTTGGGGCGATGTCCTTCGGCGAGATGCTGGATCATGCCGTCCGCATCGGCGTCAGCGGGGTCGAGGTGAACACCTGCGGCTGGTCCACAGCGCCGCATTGCAAGCTGGACGATCTGCTTGGAGTGCGCGATGCGCAAATTGCGTTCCAGGCGGAATTCGACAAGCGCGGGCTAGAGATCATTTCGTTCAACGCGAACGGCAACCCCCTGCATCCGACGGATCCGCGGCATGGCGAGGACCTGAGAAAGACCATCCGGCTTGCTGGCGAGATGGGTGTGGAGACGGTCTGCACAATGTCGGGCCTGCCCGCCGGATCGGCGGACGACAAGATGCCAAACTGGGTGGTCAGCAGCTGGCCACCAGAGACGCAGGACATCCTGCGGTATCAATGGGAGCAAGAGCTGATTCCGTTCTGGACGGAGATCACGGCACTTGCGAAAGAGAACGGTGTCGAGAAGATTGCGCTGGAGCTGCACGGCAACCAGTGTGTCTACAATGTTCCCTCCCTGAGAAGACTGCGCGAGGCGGTCGGGCCGGTGATCGGGGCCAACCTCGACCCCTCGCATCTTTTCTGGATGGGGGCCGATCCGCTGGTCGCAGCGGAGGCGTTGGGCGAGGCGGTCTATCACGTGCACGCCAAGGACACGTTCCTGAACGCGCCAATTCAGGCGACGACATCGCTGCTGGAAAACGGTTCGCTGATGGATGTCCCGGCGCGCAGCTGGTCCTATGTCACGCTAGGTTTCGGGCATGGCGAGGAATGGTGGCGGCAATTCTGCTACCGGCTCAAGATGGGCGGCTATGACGGCTGGCTCTCGATCGAGCACGAGGACGTGCTTCTCAACTCTCTCGAGGGGCTGGAGAAATCCGCAGCCCTTCTGAAGGGCGTGATGCCCGACCGCCCCGCCGATTTCAAGCCTCAGGAAATCTGAGTCATGGCCCTTGACTGCAGCCGCCGGGGACCTGACGCGGACCGTGCCATGACCAATGATCTGGTCACGGAGGATTGGCCTCGGCCTCCGACCAACCAGAAGATGATGACGGCATTGCTGAGACGCGCCGGCCAGCCTGCGACCCGGAACCTGATCGTGCCATTCGGCCGCATGATCCAATTCGCGGAGTTGGCCATCTTGCCGATGGCGTCCTTGTGGTCGGCACACATCTGGCTGGCACATGGCGTTGTCCGTGGCTCGGCCATGGACCCACGCTGGCATGAATGCGGTCGAGGCACGGCTTTCAAGACTAGCTGGGTGAACAAGGTCGTGTTTCGCATCTTTGGCCTCCGCATGATCCGCGATCCCTTTTGCAGGAAGTTCGGCCACGCACTGCGCCACTCGGACACCATCAACGCGGGCCGAGATCCCGAGGCCGCGATCATGCGCCCCGTCGTCGCGCTCAAGATGGCAGCGAATCCTCTCTGCAACGTCGACGAGATCGAAGCGGGCAGGCGCATTCTCGCCAAAGGAGCAGGCCGGATCGTGCCAGATGAGGCGGAGCATATGGAATGGGACCTTTGTCCCAAGACAATCCAGACCTCACGCGTCTCGCCGGCCATCCGCGCCGCCACCATCGCCGCCGCGCTGATCTTCCGAGGCTGGATGCCTGCGTTGCTGATCTGTCTGGCGCGGTCCCATGGGATCTGGCACATGGTGATCTGTGGCTGGCTTCAGCATGGCGGGAGGGCCGACAACTTCCTTGACGACCGTCTGAACTGTCGCAGCGTCTTTGTGAACCCTGTCGGCCGCCGCATCTGCTGGAACATGAACTGCGATGAGAAACACCAGATGTTCCCGCTGGTGCCGTACTGCAAGGTGCCCGACTTGTACGAAACGTGTCGGCACAGCTTTCCCGCCCGGAACTGCACGATGGCCAGCGGTTTCGCAGAGATGTTGCCGGTCCATTGGCGTCAGCGGACCAATTTCGATTGCCACCTCCGGCGACCCGTGCGGGAGACCGCGAATCCCAATCACGACGGGCTCCGCGCCCATGCCGCCTGAGAAAAGAGGAGACAATGTCATGGCCGAATGGATCGACGCCTGCGCCGTCGGCGACATCGAAGAGGAAGACGTGATCCGCTTCGACCACGGATCGAGGACATTCATCATCGTGCGGGATCACGAGGACAACCACTACTGCACCGACGGGCTCTGCACACACGAGCAGATCCACCTGAGCGACGGTCTCGTGGTGGAAGCGACAATCGAGTGCCCGAAACACTCTTCGATCTTCGACTGTGCAACCGGTGAAGTCGAAACGCCACCCGCCTGCGAGAACCTGCACACCTACCCCACCAAGATCAAGGACGGCCGGGTGTTCGTGGAAATCTGACCATGGACCTTCGACTTGCTGCCTGTGCCGATTTGCCTTGGCCGGACAAGCCGATCGCCTGGCGGGCATCGCGCATTCATGAAATGGGCATTGGCGTCGGTCCCTGGAACTGGCTGGACGGATGTCCGGACGCGCTGGACGGGACGCCCAAGCCGATCCGACCAATTGCGACCCATGAAGCCGCGCGGACCGAGCGGAAGATCGGCACGCGCGCCCCAGGACTCGATCCCGGCAGTCAGACGGTAAGAGCGTCCAATTGCGATGACCATCGCCGTGAACAGTTGCTTATGGCGACCGGTGCGCGGGCACGGCTGTTCCCCGGATCGGAAGCCTGCCTGGCCCCGAGGACCGATGCCGATGCTGCCGACAATCCTGAATGCCTGACGCGGGCGCACGGATCGAGATCTTCGGCGGTGGCTTGGTTGCCCTCGAACCGGCGGCTGCAGCGCGCGAGTCCTGTGTCGATGTCCCGGTCATGGCAGCCTGGAGCGGCCCGGGCGATGCCGGTCGCCAAGAACATTCGCGTTCTCGACAGACCTTTCGAGCGCGACTCCAGCGTCGATTCGCAGGTGCTCGCCAATCCATCCCAAGACCTGAAATGACTGCTCCGGGCAGCCTGAGAGAGAGGAAGACCCATGTATCATAACCGTCCCCATGTCGAAGACATCCGCGCCATGAAGAGGCGTGGCGAGAAGATTTCGATGCTCTTCGTGACCACGCCCGAGGAAGCGGCCGCCGCGAACGCGGCCGGCATCCACATGCTGTCGATCGAGGGGCGGTTCTTCGATGCCGAAATGCGTGAGGCCGCGGGCGACTGCTTCGTGCAGGTTGGTCTGCCCTATGGCGGTTGGGGTCGTTTTGAGGGGCGGCCCATCGCGACCGGAGAGGACTACCTGCGCGCGGCGTTTCACTATGCAGGGATGGGTGGCGACGCCTATTACTGCTCAGCCTCCTACGAGATCCAGAAGCTCCTTTGCGACAATCACTTGCCCGTCGTCGGGCATATCGGACTGATCCCGTCCTACATCACCTGGACCGGATGGCGCGCTGTTGGCAAGACGTCCGATGAGGCAGAGGCGCTCTGGCGACATACGCGGAGGCTCGAGGAGATCGGCGTCTTTGGTGCAGAACTGGAAGTCGTGCCCGATCGCGTGGCGAAGTTCCTGACGGAGAACTCGTCGCTCGTCATGCTTGGCATGGGCGCGGGCAAGCATGCCGATGCTCAGTATCTCTTTACCGAGGATGTCTGCGGCTACGGCAAGAACCACAAGCCGCGCCATGGCAAGGTCTACCGGAACTTCGCGCCTGAGCTCGAACGGCTGCAACGCGAACGCATCGCGGCGTTCAAGGCGTTCAAGGCGGACGTCGACACGGGCGGATATCCCGAGGCAGCGCACACCGTTCCGATCAAGGATGACGAGTTCGAGGCCTTCATGGCGAAAGTGCAAGGCTGATGCTCAGGATCGGGGTGGCCGGCTACGGGACCGGCGGGCAGCACTTTCACTACACCCTTCAATCGACGCGGCGGAGGGCTGTGCGCTGGCGGGCATCATGGCGCGGGCGGAGGGTACCATCGCCAAGGTCCGGGCGGACTGGCCCGATACGCCGGTCTTCCCGAGCCTTGCCGCGATGATCGAGGCGCGCGTCTGCGAAGCGGTCACGGTCACGACGCCGCCGCAGACCCGCAGGGCGCTGGTTCTCGAAGCCATCCGTGCTGGGTTGCACGTCGTCGCCGACAAGCCGTTTGCACCGGACTACGAAGGCGCGATGGAGCTTGATGCGGCGGCCAAGGCTGAAGGTGTGACACTCGGCGTCTGTCAGAACCGCCGTTACGACGCGGATCTGCAGACCATGAAGAAGGTCATCGACGATGGCCGGATCGGCAGGGTCGGGAGGATCGAAAGCCGCTTGGATCAGGACAGCCCGCAGACGCTGGAAGCCGGACCGAAAGGCGGCCTGTTGCGCGACCTCGGCAGCCATGTCGTCGATCAGGTGACCCATTTGCTTGGACCGGTCGAAACCGTCGAAGCGCAACTCGACATGATCGACTTGCCGGAAGGTCCGACGGACGCCAGCTTCACGATGACCCTACGCCATGAAGATGGCGCACACAGCCACCTCTCTGCCTGCAAGCTCAACTGCATCGACGATCGTGAACTCAGGGCAATTGGCGATCTTGGCAGATATGTCTCCAGGTCCATCGACATCCAGGCGCAGGACCTGTTCGCAGGAAAGCGTCCGGCCGACGACCTCGCGGCCTGGGGCTGCGAGCCTGAAGCCAATTGGGGCACGCTCCGCACGTCCGCCGGTTCGATGCGCATCCCGTCCGAACAGGGCCGTTGCCATGACTACTGCGAAGCCTTCGGACGCGCGGTTCGGGAGGAGACACCGCCCCGGTCTCCGCCGAGACAGGAGCACGCACGCTCGCGGTTCTCGACGCCGCACGCCAAAGCGCGGCCGAGGGGCGATCGATTTCACTCTGAACCCGGGAATCGCCTCCCGCACGAGGCAGATGAACGCATGTTGAGCGTTGGGGCTTCTCGGGTCAGGCCGGATCACCGGCGTGCATGCAACGGCGGTCGCTTCGAACCTCAAGAGCGATTTCTTGGCGCTGTCGGACCGTCATCCCAAGACCGCCGAAATGCAATCACGAAATGTGGCACGACCACTCGAACGACCGAAGTCATCATCGCGGCCGCTTCGATCGACTCGGTGCTGATTGTTGCATCGGCCGACATGCATTCGGACCTGAGCGAAGCAGCGATTGTGTCGGGCAATGCCGTTATTCGAGATAGGCCCGTCGATCCATGGGCATGTCCCATGCACGATCAAGGCGATCGGAGAGGGCCCATTTCCGCAACGCGGTTGCCTGCCTGGCGGCCTGCATGGCGCCACTTCATGTCCGATCGCCTCACTCTCTGCGTGATCAGGCTCTATTTCGTTGAGTCCGCGGCTTCTGATCCGGTCGCGGTGCCTGCCCCGGCGGCTTCCGCGCGGCTCATGCCGCGTTGGCAGCCGTAGGTTCCTGAACGGGTCCGATCTCGCCGGCAATTTCTTGGCCGGATCGGATTGTCCGCCGCACGGATTGACGGGTTGCCCGGACATCATGCAGGAAGTCGGAACCTGCTGACTTCCTGTCCCTGCAGGCCGCTTTCGGCTGGTCGCCTGATCCGGAGCTCTTCCGCCGCATGCAGATGCTGAACGCGGGCGGCCACGCCATGAATGGCGCTCGAACACGAGGAAGGGCGGGGTGACAAGAACAAGGCGTGTCCCGAACCAGGCACGCCGAATCAGTCAAAGCGCCTGCCGAGCTCCTGAGTTCGGGTTGCGTTCGAAGAGCGCTCGCCCGCCGCCACGCCCGTGTTCCAGTTGAGGGATGGATTTCCGCCGCCGAGCAACGGGGGCATGCGGGGAAGGTGCGTGGAGTGGCTGCCGGATCGAGTCCGGCTTTTCATTCACGGTCGTTGTCGCATCTGGTCTGGCAGCCAGGTCGCAAGGTCGGGAACGGCGATCAGCACGAAGACCATCAGGACCATGATCACGAACATCGGGATCGCGGACTTCGCGATGAAGTTCATCTCGTGATGCGTCATCCCCTGGAGCACGAAGAGGTTGAAGCCGATCGGCGGCGTGATCTGGGCCATTTCAACGACCACCACGATGAAGATGCCGAACCAGATGAGATCAATTCCGGCGTCGCGAATCATGGGTTCCACGACGGCCATCGTCAGCACGACCGAGGAAATTCCGTCGAGAAAGCAGCCTAGAATGATGTAGAAGACAAGCAGCACCATGAGCAGCTCGAACCGCGACAGCTCCCATTGCGCAATGAGATCGGCGAGTCCGCGTGGCAGCCCCGTGAACCCCATCGACAGCGAGAGGAACGCGGCGCCCGCGAGAATGAGCGCGATCATCGCGCTCGTCCGGGTCGCTCCCATCAGGCTTTCGGTAAAGGTCTTCCAGTTGAGCGAGCCTTGGCTGGCGGCAAGAATCAGGCCGCCGATCACGCCGAACGCGGCCGCCTCGGTGGCCGTGGCATAGCCAAGGTACATCGAGCCGATGACCACCAGGATCAGGCAGATCACCGGGATCAGGAAGCGCGAATTCGCGACGCGTTCGGAAAACGTCATCGGCGGCTCGGCATCCGGTTTCCAGGACCGCGACACGCGGCTGTAGATCGCCACGTATGCCATGAACATCGCGGCCAGCACGAGCCCCGGCACGATTCCGGCAAAGAAGAGCTTGGAGATCGATTCGTTGATCGTGACCCCGTATACGATGAGGGTCAGCGATGGCGGGATCATGAGACCCAGCGTGGCGGCGCCGGCAAGAGTGCCGATGACCATTGGCTCGGGATAGTTCCGCTTCCTGAGTTCCGGAATGGACATCTTGCCCACCGTGGTCAGCGTCGCCGCCGAAGATCCCGAAACGGCCGCAAAGACGGTGCAGCCGACGATGTTGGTGTGGACAAGGCCGCCCGGCAGCGACTTCATCCACGGGCTGAGACCGCGGAACATGTCCTCTGACAGGCGGGTTCGGTAGAGGATCTCTCCCATCCAGATGAACAGGGGCAGGGCGGTCAGCGTCCATGAGGATGAGGAGGACCAGATCGTCGTAAGCATCGTGTCGCCAACTGGCCTGGTCGTGAACAGCTCCATTCCGACCCACGCAACGCCGATCAGCGACAGGCCGACCCAGACGCCGGATCCCAGCAGCAGGAAGAGCACGAAGAGGAACAGGACGATGATCGAGGCGTCTTCCATGAACTACCCTCCCAATCCCTGCTCGATCTGGTCCCGCGAAATGCGGTGTTCGCCCTTGAAGATCAGGTTGAGCAGGTTGTCCGTGAGGGCCACCGCGAAGATGATCGCCCCGGCAAGAACGAAGCTTTGGGGAATCCAGAGTTCGGTTCGGTCCTGGCCCTGGCTGATGTCATTGAATTTCCAGGACCAGTAGACGAAGCGCACCGCAAAGTAGACGAAATACCACGCCGTGACGGTGCCAATGGCAAAGCACCAGATTTCGAGGAAACGCCTCCGGCGAGGGGAAAGCGCGTTCAGCACTATCGAAACCCGGATATGGCTGCCCCTGCTGAGGGCGTTGGCAAAGGCAAGAAACGACGCGGCGGCCATGAAGTAGCCGGCATATTCAGGCGCACCCGGAAAGACCTCGCCGGTCCAGCGCGCGAGCATCTGGATCACGATGAGGCCCAGAATGGCAATGAGACAGCACGCGGCAAGAACGCCTGCCGCAAAATAGATCGAATCAAGGGCGCGGCGGACAAGCGTCATGGCGGCACGCCGTCACGGACTTCTTTGCGGGCACGGCGACATCTGCCCGAACCCTGCCGCACCAAACGCGTGCTGTGGACCCTGGTGCCCTTCGCAGGGACGCGTCGCCATCCTTGACGCGAATCTCGATGGCGTCCGCGCCCTTGTCGCAACTGCAGGCAACTGAACCGATCCCGCGGACATCGCACTCACAAGCCCGCGGGCGGTCAACCAATCCCGGCCAGCCGGGCGAATCACGGGGCGCGTCTCTGCCGACACTTTCACCTCGCTCAAAATGGGCGTGAACGGGCGCGGCAGGCGCGCCCGCCCGTCTTGATCACTTCAGCGACATGAACCCGTCGACAATTGCCTGACCTTCAGCGCCAGCCGCTTCAAGCCACTCGGCGGTCATGACCTTGCCGATTTCCTGCAATTCGGACTTCATTTGGTCAGATGCGGGTGCGACCGTCATGCCGCCGTCGCGAAGGCCCTGAAGCGTGAACCCGGTGTACTCCTTGGCTCTCCAGTTGCCTGCATACTCGGCAAGTCCCGCACAGGCATTGACAACGTTCTTGTTCTGGTCCGAAACGCCGTCCCAGACCCCGGAGTTCACCATGACGTAGTTGCGCGGCAGCCATGCGTCCACTTCGTAGAAGTAGTTCAGCGATTCCCAGACCTTCCGGTCGTAGCCCGTGGAGCCCGACGAAACCATCGCGTCAGCCACGCCGGTGGCAAAGGCCTGGCTGATCTCGGCCGCCTCGATCGTGACCGGCAGCATGCCTGTCAGTTCCGCGAGGCGCGAGGTCGCATTGTTGTACGAACGGAACTTGATGCCCTTCATGTCTGCGACCGAACTCACGGCATCGCGGAAATAGAGACCTTGGGGCGGCCACGCGACGGAATAGAGCAGGTGCAGGCCCTGGTCTGCCAGGGTCTTCGCGATGGTGGGTTTCGCGGCTTCCCAAAGCTTGTCTGCATCATCGAAACTGGTTGCGAGAAACGGCACGGAGTCGACGCCGAAAAGCGCGTTCTCGTTCTGGTGGCCAGAGAGCAGGCGCTCTCCGATCGGGACCTGACCGGTCTGGATCGCACGCTTGATCTGGGCTCCGGGGAAGAGGCTTCCGCTCGGGTGGGTCACGATCTCGATCTCGCCGCCCGTGCCGGTCGTCACGCATTTCGCGAATTCGGCACCGGTCACCGAGTGGAAGTTGGAGCCGGAATAGGCCATGGGCATATCCCATTTCTCCGCCACGATCGGCGTTGCGGTCATGGTCAGGGCGACCACGCCCGCAGCCAGGAACGTCATTGAGTTGGACATATAGACACCTCATCATTGGGGGTTTCTTACCAAAGTCACAAATTGAAAGCCGTCACGCTTCGGGATCCTTGACGACCTAGACAGGACAGGGAACGAGACCGGCAAGTTCTTCCGGCATGAGGGGGATGATGAATTCGGCATCGATCTCGGCCAACTTCAGGTGATAGCGGTGTGACTTGACACGCATTTCCTTGATCATGGTCCTCTCAATTTCCAGGTTCACCTCGGCAGTCTTCAGACTGGCGGTTCAACGAACGGCCGAAGTTATCGATGCCGGGTGTCTCCGGCGGCCCATGCACCAAAGTGATGCTCGATGCCCGCCACGCCACGCCATGGACGCACCAGCCCCAGCGCTAGCATCAGCGGCAAGCCGAGGCGGAATGCCGAGGCGGCCAAACAGGATCCTCAAGTATTCCACCACCGAATCTCCCCAATTTTGAGGAGACGCTAACCCGCGTCATCGCGGCATGCAAGCGGCGGTGCACGACAAATTCGTTCGGATTTATTGGGAATCACGAAGGCACGGTCTCTTGCATGGCTTTCTTGCAAAATTCAATTGGACAAGACTACAAGGCGCGATCCATGTCCCATGATCACGGAGCAGGACAGGCCACATGGCGGACCTCGAAGAGCTCATCGAGGCCCGCGACCGGGGTTGGGGAGGAATTCCAGGCGATCGGCGACCTGCGTCCGGGGTCCCTTCAGGAGAACTTCACCCGCTGCGGAAAGCCGAACTGCCACCGTGCCGAGGATGGCGCGGCTCTTGATCCCGTTGTCGAGAGCCTAGAACGGGTACGAACGTTTCTCCAACTGCGGCTTCAGGTGATCGAGCCCGTTGATTGAGAGATTGGCGTTGCACGGAAAGCACGAGCAGAACGTGACGAGGCAAGGGCCGAAGTCATCGTCGACCAGGCAGACGCGGAAGGCGTTGGCCATCGCCGTGGTTTCGACAAGTCCCGGGGTTGCCTTGCCGGTCGCCGGATCGATGCGATTCGGCGTGCGCATGACGCGCGCCCTCTCCTGCGCCTTGCCGACGCGGGGCACGCCTTTGCCGTCCGACCGGCTGCGGAGATGACCCTGCGTGACGTCGTCCTTGCGCACCCTCTTCCCGAAGGTGACGACATCGACGCCACGGTCCCGGGCGAACCGTTCCAGGCTTTCCGCTCAGCGCCGGGTCAAGGGCGCCTCCAGCGCCGACGTGCAGGGGGGGGGTGCCGCGAACCTCCGGAATAACCGGTCGGCGCCCGCGCCGGACTGCAGAGGAGGGGCGCAGGCGCTGAAATGGAGCCAGTCGAAGCATTCAAGCTCCAGCGTCACGAGATTCTTGATTGCCTCTCCGGCGGAACGTGCCGTGGTCATGTCCTGGACTCCGGTCGATGGGTTCCCCGCACGCCGCCTTGCAGCACCGACCAGGCCTCACGGCTTCATCTGGCGGGTCAAACCGTGGAGCGGAACAGCGCCCGGAGCCCTTCGACACGCCGATGGCTCGTCTCGTCGATTTGAGGCATTGCCTTGCTGGCTCTTCTGGATGGATCACGTCGGACGACGTGCAATTGCGTATCGTGCGGGGGAATAGGGGGTCAGGTCAAGATTTGGTTTTCGTCCTGCCACGAGTTGCGAAACCAGGCGACCCGTGCGGGGGCCGCCCGTCAGACCCACATGATCGTGTCCGAAGGCCATCAAGGCCCCCGCGACGCCCGGAACAGGGCCAATGAGCGGCGTGCTGTCGGCGACGGAGGGGCGGTGCCCCATCCATTCGACGGTGTCCTTCCAGGCGATGCCCGGCATGGCCTTGCGGATCTGTCTTTCGAGCAGCCTGAGAGGTGCCCGCGATGGCGGAGCATCCAGGCCGCCGAACTCGACAATGCCGGCAAGCCGCAGGCGGCCGTCCATGGGAGTTGCCACGAACTTGGCGGCGGCAATCATGACCGGCGACCGTGGCATGATCGTGGGTTCCCAGAGTTCCAGATGGTAGCCCCGTTCGCTCTCCATTGGCACCTGCACCCCGAGCTTTCGGGCCAGCGGCCCGGACCATGCGCCTGCCGCGAGGACGACCGAATCGCACCGGACCGTCTCGCCGCCGACGCGAAGGCCGGTGACGTGGCCATTCTCCTGCACCACGTCCGTGACCTCGCCGATCAGGAGACGTGCGCCCTGGGACTCGGCATGCATTGCCAGATCCTTCACGTAGCGACCGGGATCGCTGATCCGCCCGTGGTTCGGGCAACGGACCCCGAAGGTGATCGACGGGCCAAAGGCCGGATCGTAGGCGCGCAACGCGGCGCCTTCAAGCTCCTGCCACGTGTATCCGTGTTCCGCCCGAATCTGCCAACCCAGCGAATCGCCCTCGAAATGCGGACGGTCACGATAAAGGAAGACGTAGTCTGCGGGGCAAATCCACTTCTCGGCACCGGTATCCCTTGCCAGATCCTGGTGCTCGGCCAGGCTGTCGCCTACAATCCCCGCCATCGCGGCCGCCCGCCTGCGGACGTCATTCGCGTTCGCGTGGCCCAGAAAGCGAGTCAGCCAGGGCACGAGACGCGGCAGATACTGCCACTTGAGAAAGAGCGGCTGGTCGCGGCCAACTAGCAGGCTGGGCACACTCCGGAGAAGTCCCGGCACGGATACCGGGATGATGCCGTTGGATGCCAGGACACCGCCGTTGCCGTGGCTGGCACCTTCGGCGGGACCTTTCCTGTCGATCAGGATGACGTCATGCCCGTCGCGGAGGCACCAGATGGCGGTCGATACGCCGACAATTCCTGCGCCAATGACCGCGACTGTCTTTCGGGGTCTTTCCATTCTTGCAGCACCTCCGCCGCCTTGGGAGCGAAGCCTGCAACAGCGCAGTGCGGTCCGCAATTTCTTTCGGGCAAATTCGCAGCCGGGCCGGGACGAACTTGCACGTAAGCGCCGAGACTTCATTGCGCCATTGTCGAAGGCCGTTTGCCTGAGGGCCAGTGAGGCTGCGTCATGTTGTAGCCAGGCCCCAACGGCGAAGGGCAGTCTGATTCCCGCCAGGCCTGACGGTGCATGCCTCGACGCACGCAATGCTGCCAGGTTCGCCTTGCCCGAACCATGTTGCACGGATGACGGCGCAGCGCATCGCGCGCCATGGCGTTGAGCCCGGTTCCGCTCCATGCTTCATTGCCGGACAAAGGTGGATTAGCTTGCAGGCAATTGGCAGCGGCGAATCGTGATGTCCTGGAATAGGCAACGGTCATGATCAAGGGCGGAAAACCGGTTTACGGGGCTTCCGTGGGCATCCTCATGCTCGAAGCCCGGTTTCCGCGCATCCTGGGCGACATGGGCAATGCCGGCACATGGGGCTTTCCGGTGCACTACAAGGTCGTGCGCAATGCGTCGCCGGACCGCGTGGTCCGGCAGGGCGCGAAGGGGCTGCTGGATGCCTTCAGGATGGCGGCACAGGATCTTGAGGCGGACGGCGTGGACGGGATCACCACGAATTGCGGGTTTCTCTCTATTTTCCAGAACGAGCTGTCCGCGGCCGTCGACGTTCCCGTGCTGACCTCGTCGTTGATGCAACTTCGTGCGGTCAACGCGCTCCTGCCGTCAAGCCGCCGAGCGGGCATCCTTACCGTTTCGCGTTCGTCCCTGACCGAGGCGCATCTGGCCGCCGCGGGGGTGCCCGAGGGCACGCCCATCGGCACGACCGAGGGCGGTGCGCATTTCACGGAAGCCATCCTTGGGAATTCACCCGAGCTCGATCCGGTGGTGGCCGAGGCGGACAACGTGGCAGCTGCCGAAGAACTTGTCGCAGCGCATCCTGGCATTGGTGCCATCGTGCTCGAATGCACCAACATGACGCCCTATGCGGCTGCAATCCGAAGCGCCACGGCAATTCCGGTCTTCTCGCACGCGAGCTTCGTCAACTGGTTCCAGTCCTCGCTTTCTCCGCCGGATTGGCCGCGCAGGACCTGAGATCAACGGGTGCATCATGCGTCGGTCGTTCGTTGCCGTTTCGCGACCGGCGAACGGGCTGAACGAACACGCGAACGGCCTCCTGCGGGAGCGCATCCCGAAGATGGACTTGGGGCAGGTGACCGACGTGCAGGAGAAGGCAGTGCTGGGCCGGACGAGCGCGCATCCCACGAAGGCGCTCGGCTACCCGTCCCCGGCTGAGGCGCTCGGAATGGCGCGGCCTGCCGAGACCGTCCCGGACCGTCCGGAAAGCCCGGCCACGCTTCGTCCCGATGGGACTTCAGTCGGTCTCGGCACAGGATGGCGGCGCCCGAAGTTCGGGAATTCTCACAGGAATCGTGCAGGCATGCCGCCAGACGGGTTGCGAGCCGCCGGTGATCTGCTCGCCAAACGAACCGATGGAGGCGAATCATGGGAACACAGACGATTGATCCGATCATCGCGGAAGTGCGGGCGGTGCGCGACGCGCACGCCGCCCGGTTCGCCTACGACGTCGCTGCGATCTTTCGGGACATTCGAGAGATGCAGAAGGCGTCCGGCCGGAATTGCGTGCGACATCCGGCGTGGCGGTCAGCCCCTCCGTTGCTGCGCGCGACTTGCGCGATGCCGGAGTGGATCCAGGTGCCTCAGGTTCCGCTTCGTGACGACGGAGCCTGACGACGCTCATATGGCCGAGACCTAAGCGTGGCGGGATTCCCGGGATCGGTTCCTCGGCATGACGGAGTGCGCCCATGCCTCACCCGAAGAGGTGCTCTTGAGAAGTCGCCAGCCATGAACCGTTGATTCCCGTTGCCATCTACGGGCCTCTTCGCGCCTCGATGCTCTGGACGAGCCCAAGGGAACCCTGCATCGAGTTCATGAGAAAACTCGACTTGGCAGCTGTCTTGCATGGGAGAGAGCAACGTAGCAAGAAGCCCGGAATCGCACGGAGCAGCTCCAAGCGCTCTCGCGACGAGGGCCGACGCTGCGCGGGGTGGAGGCTGCACTGGCAAGGCAAAGCCTGTGGAAGGGCTGGCTGGCAGGGCGGCCTTTGCCGGGTGGGAGTATCTACCACTGGACCAAGTTGAGAAGACTCAGCGTCTCCCCGCGGCACCTCTTTCCTCTCGTCCCCTACCAGGGCTCCGCCTGGCGCAAGGCTGCTGCGAGAGCGCTGCAGACGGCCTATCGACCTTCTACTTCAGGTCGAGTGTACTGCTGCCTCCCGACCCCATGACACGCGAGATCAGGTGGTCGGTGACGTCATTGAAGTAGTTGGCCAGTTCGGCATGAAGCTGGCAGTATTCCGGCCATGCCTCCCGATAGAATTCCCGTTCTCGAACGCGCACCATGACTGTGGTGCGGCGTTGCCGCCTGTAACGGTAGGGCCGGACGCCATGCTTGCGACACACCGCGCAAAACAGGTCGACGCACCAAATGTCGGGCAGCGAATGCTGAAGCTCGACCTCGGGCTCCGGCTGCTCTCCCGCCTTGGTCACGCGTCCCCGAAGCCGTTCGATGGCGGCACCGGCAGCCGACTTCTCCCCTGGGCTGCCCGCTCTCCGGAACAGCGCCTCCAGCTTGGCAAGTTTCGCCCTCAGTTCGCCGTCTTCCTTCATCGCGCGCCTCAATGCCCATCCCCATCCAGCAAAGCATGACCGGATGCCGGGCGACAAGTCCATCAGGTTCCGAATGATCGACAAGAATCTTCGAGACCATCCGACCTGATCGCAACATTCTGTGGCCAGTGATCGAATGCGCCCCAAATGAGGTATTGCGCGTCCTCCAAAAAGAGGGAATTCATCATCATTGGATTCTGACCTGCACTTGCCTCACGACGGCGAACGGGTCGCAGCTTCTCAAAGGGTGCAACGAGTGGAGCATCATATCGAAATCTATCATGGAACCTGGATTCCGCGGCCAGCAGACGAGTTTGACAATGCTGGCCAATTCGTCTTCTGGGTTGAAACGTCGGAGAACGGAAAGGGAAGGCCGAAGCCTGGACAGCACCCCTCCCATCTCTCCGATGCCACCCGTCTGGACAGTTTCCTTGCGTCCGACCTGGGACTCGGTCGGGCGGCCGTCGAAGCCGCCTGTCCTGAACCGGGTGCGTTCCGTGCGACAATGCCAAGCGCCAACGGAAAGCCGCTGCCGAGCCTTGAGATGGCCCAGCTGTCCGGCGAATACCTGCCCGACAAGTTCGAGTGGAACGACTGGGACATCAGCGGGATCGCCCTCGGCAATCCGCTTGCCTTCCTTCGCGAGCTGCAATTCCTTTCGAGTTTTGCCGAAACCGATTTCCGGATCGGTCATGACCTGAAGTTCTGGATCCAGTACGCTCAGCAGCTGCGCGCAATGGTCCGCCAGCACCAGTTCCTGCCCGTCATTAAGTGCTGCCAGCCCAAGAAGGGCCGAACGCAGCCAAAGTACGTGGCCGGATGGGCTCCGGCCGACAGTCTCTACGAGCGCAGCCTGCGCGAGTTTGCCGCCGCGATGCCTGCCGTATGCACGCTTGTAAGGTGCGAAGGGAACGGGCGCACGAACGGCAAGGCACCAGTGTCCACCCTCGACAGAACCGACCTGCTTCGGCAGTTTTCCGAGCAGCAGGTCGACATGCTGGTCTCCGGCACCCCTTTCTCGAAGTCATTCCTGAATCCGCTCAAGGACAGTTGGTTCGCTGGAGCATTGGCACAGACGTTGGCAAGCCGGATTTCGGCGGGAATCGATCCCCCGAGTCCTGACGAAGCGGATGTCGCCAACTGGCTTGCATGGCAGAGGAAGATTCTCGGCCAGGCACGGCACACGGGATTCTCGCTTGGATTTCGCTTGAACCAGGACGACGGCGGCAACGACGATCGTTGGCGCGTCGGGTTCTTCGTGTCCTGCAACGAGGATCCATCTCTATCGGTGGACCTTGCGGAATGGTGGCCGATGTCTCAACGCAAGAAAGACGACTGGCAGAAGCGCTTTGGTCGGCAGTTTGAACGCAATCTGCTTGTCAGTCTTGGACAGGCCGGACGGATCTGTCCGTTGCTCTGGCAGGGCATGGAAACCGCGACGCCGACCGGGGTCGATATTGACCTCGACACGGCATACGAATTCCTGAAGGACGATGCACTTGTGCTTGAATCCGCAGGATACCGCATCGTCCTGCCGAGTTGGTGGACGCCGAAGGGACGCAGACGGGCGCGTTTGCGTGTCAGGGCCAGCGGTGCAGGCGGTCAGCCCCAGCAGCCAAGCCCCGCTTCGGGACTGCTGAACCTGGATTCACTGGTCAAGTACGACTACGAACTCTCCATAGACGGCGAACCCGTGACCGAGGACGAGTGGAGGACGCTGCTCGAAGCCAAGTCGCCTCTCGTGAAGTTCCGCGGCGAATGGATGGAGATCGATCACCGGCGAATGTCCGAGACGCTTGAACTCTGGCGGAACCGGGAAGAGGGCGCCGGCGTTGAATTCAGCCAGTTGATCAAGGACATGGCTGAAGCTGATCCGGACACGGAGGAGTTTGTCTTCGATGACGTCCTGGGCGAAGTCCTCAAGGGCCTGCAGAGTCTGGAGAGCATTGAACCGATGGGCAACCCTGCCGGGATGCGCGGCGACCTGCGAGCTTACCAGAAAACGGGGCTTGCGTGGCTGGCGCGGCAGGAACGGCTTGGCCTGAACCCGTGCTTGGCCGATGACATGGGCCTGGGCAAGACCGTCCAGCTGATTGCATTGCTGCTTCACGAGAGGCAGCACGAAGGGGCGACGCCGGACACCCGGGTCCAGCCCACGCTTCTGGTCGCTCCGACATCCGTGCTCAGCAGCTGGAAGAGGGAAGCAGAGAAGTTCGCGCCCAGGCTGAAATGTCACATTCACCATGGCCCGGACAGGGTTCGCGACCGCGCAGGCTTTGCCAAGTCGGTTTCGGGCCTCGACCTGATCGTGACGTCTTTCAACCTCGCCCGCTCGGACAAGGAAACTCTCAATGCCGTGCGATGGCGGCGAGTTGTCATCGACGAGGCGCAGAACATCAAGAACCCGAAATCTGCGCAGGCAAAGGCGATCTTCTCGCTTTCCGGCACCCACCGCATTGCCATGACGGGGACGCCGGTCGAGAACAGGCTCATGGACATGTGGTCCCTGTTCCGGTTTCTCAACCCGGGCTACCTTGGCACGGAAGTGCAGTTCAGGCGCGCTTACGAAGTTCCGATCCAGCGGGAGAACGACCAGGTCCGCACCAGGCAACTGCAGCAGCTTGTCCAGCCGTTCATTCTCCGTCGCCTGAAGTCCGACAAGTCGATCATCGACGACCTGCCCGACAAGGTCGAACAGAAGGTCTACTGCAACCTTACCAAAGAGCAGGCATCGCTGTACCAGGCTGTGGTCGAAGACGTTGAGGACAGGATCGCTGAGTCCGAGGGGATGGCCCGGCGCGGGTTGATCCTGTCGACGCTGATGAAGCTGAAGCAGGTCTGCAATCATCCAGCGCAATTCCTCCAGGACGAAAGCGCCTTTGAAGAGAGCCGTTCGCACAAGCTGGCCCGCATGAACGAAATGATCGAGGAGGCCCTGCTGGAATCCGCCAGCCTTCTTGTGTTCACTCAGTTCACCGAAATCGGCGAGCGGCTGGAGTCCCTGTTCCGGGAGCGGCATTCATGCCCCGTGCATTACCTGCATGGCGGCACCACCAGACGACGCAG
Organism: Boseongicola sp.; assembly: GCA_028824715.1. Lineage (GTDB taxonomy): Bacteria > Pseudomonadota > Alphaproteobacteria > Rhodobacterales > Rhodobacteraceae > JAJEFO01. The sequence goes on from JAPPCV010000147.1 coordinate 77,339, forward strand.
GGAGAAGATGATTGAGAGCTTCCAGGATCCGGATTCGCCCGCCGGGATCTTTGTTCTGTCGCTGCGGGCGGGCGGGGTCGGAATCACGCTGACCCAGGCAAGTCATGTCTTCCACTTCGACCGTTGGTGGAACCCGGCGGTCGAGGATCAAGCCACGGATCGCGCCTACAGGATCGGCCAGCAGAAGACGGTGTTCGCACACAAGATGGTGACGCTGGGGACGCTTGAAGAGCGCATCGACGAATTGATCGAATCGAAGAAGGCTCTCGCCGAGAACATCGTCGGCGCCGACGAGAGCTGGCTGACGGAAATGGACAACGACGCATTTCGGAAGCTGATCTCCCTGAATCGCCAGAACATTGTGGAGGCTTGATCATGGCCAAGATGACCCGGACCTGGTGGGGCGAGGTCTTTCTGGACGTCCTTGCAATGAGCATGGACGTGGGTCGACTCAAGCGGGGTCGGGCCTATTCCGGCCCGAACCGGCTCCTGGAATTCTCCATCAGCAAGGGCGTGGCCCGGGCCACGTTGCGTGGCAACATCAATCATTATTTCGGTGTCTACGAGGAGCCTCGATACAAGGTGACAGTCAAGTTGCGACAGTTCACCTCGACCGAATGGCAAGGGATCTCGGAGATGATCTCCAACAATGCCGCCTGCCTGTCCCAATTGCTCATGAACGAGATGCCGACGGCGATCGAGGACGCACTTTCCGATTCCGGAAAGTCCCTGCTGCCAAGGTCACGGGACGAACTCATCAGCAAGTGCTCGTGCCCTGACTGGGCTTCGCCCTGCAAGCACGTAGCAGGCGTCTACTACAAGATCGCCTCGTTGCTTGATCGCGACCCGATGCTGCTCTTCGAGTTGCGCGGTCTTGAGTACTCGATGCTTCGCGAAAAGCTCGCAAGTTCGCCCTTGGGGCAGGCGCTCATCGACGAGCAGGCCGAAGAGGAAGGATGCCTCGACCTTCCCTCGCACCGCTATACGGAACCGAGAGGAACGCCTGCAGCAGGCATTGACGTCAAGACATATTGGAGGGGTGAACAGCCGCTCCCATCGGTTGACGCGTTGAGCGGGTCCCCGCCGACACCTGCCGTTCTGGCCAAGAAGGGAGGAGATCTCCCGGCGTTTTGGCACCTGGACCGGTCCTTCATCGGAGTCATGGAGGACGTGTGCGTCCGCATTGTGCGGGAGAACCGGATTTCCCTGTAGGAAATCCGGGAAACCGCCTGAGCGCCTTGTCGCCATCGAATTCCGAGCGCTGCCTCACGCCCAAGAAACAAGCGCAGCATGCCACGGGATTGGACCGAGAATTTGCGTATTTTCTTGCTTTGTTTCGATGATTCGGGCATGCGCCACGCGGCGGGTGGAAAGGTCGAAATCCAAGTCGGATCATCGTGTTGATTGAAGTTTGCATGTTCGGCTTCGTGCCTTGCACGTTTCACGGCAACTTGGGCCGCCTTCGGGCGGCGGGCGTGGAAGTTGCGCTCGATGCGGATTTTGCAATGAAACGACTGTCCATACCGTATCTGACTGGAATCGTTAAAATATTATTCTATCCTTGGTCCGCTGATACAGCGTGTCAACACTATTGCTACACGGCGCTTCGGCGGCAAAGGTAAGCGTTCGGTCAAGCCGTGGAAGGTAGTCGGGAATCACGCTGTGAACTGCCACAACTGTCGGACGTTGCTCGATCATGAAGATCAATTTCGCCGCCGAACTACAGCTCCTCCATGAATGCAAGGTCGAAGTCTCGCTCGTTGCAAGAGATCCTGATGATCAGTTCGTTCAAGGCAATTCATCTCCCTGCTTTCGAGCCACCCGGCATTCCCCACATTCCTGCCAAGGCGCATATGGCAGCTCAGGAACGAGGTTGCCATTCGCCATCACGCTTGAGCGCCTCCACACTCTTCCTTCCGGTCACGGCATGTTAGGTCCAGATTGCTCAAGATCAGGAAATCGGTCTGTACTGCATTGGAGAATGTTCACTTTTGCCAAGCACTGGTCCTCTCCCGCACCGACATCCCCGCAGCAAGTGCGCAGCAATTGCGTGTTGGAAGTGACTCTCGGGCCACGGCTCGGCCGTGATGTGCAACAGGTGCCGCTCACGTCCTGGAACCGTATTGCAAGCCCTCAGGTTCGATGTCGCCGATCTCTCCTGCAGAACCGCGTCTTCCATGAGGCTCACCGCTTCCCGAGCTCGTGCATGACTTGCTCGTTCCCTTCAAGTCTCATCCCTTGCCGCCAGAACCGATGGATGTAGCTGACGCAGAGTGTGATCGTCCTGCTCGAGCGGCTCCACCATGCCGTTCTCGGACAGTTCTCGATGTGCAGGGAAACAGGCTCGGGCCAGTCGAACCTGCGCAGGTCGGAAAGGGCGGCGTCCACGAGACCAGAGAGGCCCTGCACCGTCCTGTCCTCGATGTCGTCCGCCACAATCAGGACGACGTTCTCTGATGCCTTGCCTTCCGGCAGGGCGTGTTGCTCGATAACCGCGGCCCAGCCACGAAACTGGTCGGGCGCGGTGTCCGCGCAGTCGCGCAGGTCCCGCTCCGAAAACCCGAGCCACTCGATGCGTGCAAGGTGGTCCTTCGGGCTTGAGCCGTACAGCAGGCACGCCGCCTGGTAGGCCCGGCGAATGTCAAGAAGGTGCTCGCCCTTGAAGTCGTAGTCCTCCCGCAGGACCTCGCTGTCCTCCAGCAGCCACGACCTCACCCGGTCCATGACGATGGCCGGGCCGTCCGCCTTCCTGGTCGTCAGGATCCATGACGTCGCAAAGCTGTCGGCCATGGCTTCCTCGTTGGCCAGGACGGGGAGCCGGAACTCCCTGATCAGTGCGTGCGCCATTTCGTGCGCAAGCACGTGTCTCGCAACGTTCATGCTGAACGCCGAAACCGGGGCCGCATCGTCGGGGTCCGCGCTTCGCATCGGCGTGTAGATGTCGGCTTCCAGGCCAATGGCGGCCGCCTCGAACGCCTCGGCCCAGCTGTCTGCGGCAAGCGGCCCTCGCATGCTTTTGCGCAGAGACGGCATGAGCGCGTCACGCCAGACGTTCCAGACCGGGCCGTCAGCGTGGAAGGACATCTGCCGCCTCGCGGTGTTGACATACACGAGAACGCGATCCTCGCCGCCCGGGCGTGACGCGAACAGGCTTTCCGCGACGGCATGCAAGTGATCCGCCAGGGGTGTCGTGATCTCCGCATCGCTTAGGCAGAAGAACGTGCCCACGTCGTACTGTCTGCTCAGCCTGCCAGCCCTGGCATTGAGCTCCGCCAGCCGATCGGTGCCGATCTGGCCGGACACATCGCTCATGTGGCCTTCAAGCTCGCAGTCGATGTCCGCCTCGGCCCGAACTTCGGCTGCGGTCACTCCAACGAGAGCGACTGACATTGCAATGAGCATGGCAAGCTTGAAAGACTCGCCCGGCACCGTGCGCATGCCTTTCCTTTCGATTCGCATTGCTGCTTCGCTCAAGGCCCGCGTCCTGGAAGGGTGCGTGCTGCACATCGAAATGTCTCCGTTCCTTCAAGTCACAGGTCGCCCTGCATTCCGGCGGTCTTCGTCTTGCTATCAGCCTGCCACCGGACTGGTTCGAACCCCGGGATTCGCGGCTCCACGAACGCCGGCAACCGATCCGCAATTCCCCGACGACGATTCACACACCGCCGCATGTGGCACTGCAAGGGCGCATTTTGGCCAAGGCTGCATGGCGTGCCATGGCTTGAATCCGCAGCGCTGGATCTTTCGGCAACCGCCTTCGCGACGCCGGCAGACTTCCGGTCAGGGACTGTAGGTCTGCATCCATTCCAGATCGATGCCAAAACGCTTTCGGAACGGCATGCTGCCGGATTCCCGCCTTCCGGCCGTTGCTTGCCCGGCAACCGGCTGGCAAACGGTTGGCAAGCAAGACGATTCGATCTTCCGTCGCCTTCCGGCTTCTCGCGCCATTGGCGAAGGCGTAGCCGTTCACCTCTCCTTGAATTGCCAATCATCGCGATTTGCCGTGAGCCTTGGAGGGCCATGTCGCTCGCTCGACAGAGATCACGGCACGTGACAATATTGCCCGGCGGCCGCCCATTTCCGCGCGCGAGACGGCCACAAAGCCCGGCGACAATTTGAGGTGCCGTGACAGATTTCAGGACGGAAGGGAATAGCCGGCTGCATCGGGAACCAGGCGATCAAGGATACCCCTATCCGGCTCAGTCAGGACATGGAAAACTCCGAAACTCTGTTTGGTCCGGTTGAGCATCGTCAGCCAGTACACCCTCCAGACCAAGATGCTCAAGACCGCGAGGAGCGGGAACTGCCGTGCGGCGGTTCACTGCTCGCCTGTCACCACCTCCATTCGACCCCGGCACCCACGGCACTTCCAGCCTCTCCCGTCCCCGGCTCGGCCCAGAGGTCGACCGTCACGTCCTCAGCGTGTGCACCCTCGGGCCCGATCCTGTAGCCCGTACGCACCTCGCCCTTCGTGCCAATCGTCCCGGACGCGCGCGCGTAGGGGCCGCCGACCATGCCCCTGCCCATCGAAGTCCCGTGCGCGGCCTCGGCGCTCCACGCGCCGCCGCCACCGTTCCCGGCGTCGGGGAAGACGGACGGGTCCAGCAGCGCGGCGACGCCGCCAGAGGACGCGCCGCCGTGGCTCCGCGACAGGCGCGCCGACCAGCCGCGCCCCGTGTCCGGGCGCGGGTCCCAGGCGAGGTCGAGCGACGTCCCCCAGTCGTCGAGGTCGTCGCTCTCGTGGGCAAGGAGCTTCCGTGCGGACAAACCAAGCGAGAGACCGGAGTGCGGGTCGCGCCACGTCACGCCGCCGCCCGCCTCGACCCCGAATCCGGTTTCCGCGTCCCCGCCGTCATGGCGGAGGCCGAGCTCCAGCCTGGGCGACAGGCTGCTGCCGCCGTCCAGCGCCATGGTCCAGCTTCCCTCCAGGCCGAGCAGAAGCCTCGACGTGTCGGAACCGGAGGCGGCGAGCTGGCCCGTACGCTCCGAATCCGTCCGCGTCCAGAGCGCGTCCGAGGTCACCGCCAGTGACAGGCCGCCATGGGGCAGCAGTTCGCCCCGCAGCCCCGCCGCCGCCATCGACCAGTCGATGCCCGAAACGAGCGTCCCGCCGGTCTCTGGCCGCAATGTCATCTCGCCCGTGCCGCGTCCCAAGGCGGCCCAGAGCCGCATCCGCTCGGAGGCCTGCAGCGCCGCATAGGGCACCGCCGCCGTGAGCGAGACCTCCATCGTGCCGTCGCCCTCGCGAACGGCGCCGTCGCAGAGGACCTGTCGCGTGTCCGCGTCCAGTGGCTGTGCGCAGTGCACGGAGCCGGCCCCGGAATCCGCGTAGCCGCCCTCGCCGGAAGACGAGAGGAGCGCTAGGCCCGCCAGCCACCGCCCCCGCGCGTGGTCCGCGCCCAGCATCAGCGTCACCGCCTCGCCGTCCAGCGAGAAGGTCCCCGCCCGTCCGTCGAATCCGGTGACAGCCGCCCGGCCCCAGAAGGCCGTCGTGCCGCCCGCACCGTCAGTCCCCGTCGTCAGCGTGAAGGCCGTCCCGGC
>JAPPCV010000159.1 GCA_028824715.1 Boseongicola sp.
CGCGCGCCGCGACGTCGGCAAGGGCGCGGGCCAGCAGCGCCGCGGTCTCGGTCTCGGTCATTTCCGACTGCTCCAGCGCAGCATAGGCTTCCGCCAGGGACACGTCGCGTGCCTCGATGTCGGCAAGGGCACGGGCCAGCAATGCCGCGGTCTCCGCCTCGGTCATTTCGGACTGCTCAAGAGCGGCGCGTGCGTCCGCCAGGGACGCGTCGCGCGCCGCGACGTCGGCAAGGGCGCGGGCCAGCAACGCGGCCGTCTCCGCCTCTGAGATTTCAGACTGTTCAAGCGCCGCGAGAGCCTGAGCCAGGGACGCGTCACGCGCCTCGATGTCGGCGAGGGCGCGGACAAGCAACGCCGCGGTCTCCGCCTCGGTGACTTCTGACTGCTCGAGCGCCGCGAGAGCCTGCGCCAGGGACACGTCGCGCGCCTCGATGTCGGCAAGGGCACGGACAAGCAGCGCCGCGGTCTCCGCCTCGGAGATCTCAGACTGCTCGAGCGCCGCGCGCGCTTCCGCCAAGGACCCGTCCCGCTCCTCGATGTCGGCCAGGGCACGAGCCAGCAACGCTGCAGTCTCCGCCTCGGAGATCTCCGATCGCTTGAGCGCTGCGAGAGCTTGTGCGAGGGACACGTCACGCTCCTCGACGTCGGCCAGGGCACGGACGAGCAATGCTGCAGTCTCCGCCTCGGTGATTTCAGACCGCTCGAGCGCTGCGCGGACCTCCGCCAGCGACGCGTCGCGCGCCGCGACGTCGGCCAGGGCGCGAACCAGCAATGCGGCGGTCTCCGCCTCGGTGATTTCAGACCGCTCAAGCGCTGCACGAGCTTCCGTCAGGGACGCGTCGCGCGCCTCGATGTCAGCCAGGGCACGAACAAGCAGCGCGGCGGTCTCCGCCTCGGTGATTTCAGACTGTTCAAGCGCCGCGAGGGCTTGCGTCAATGACGCCTCGCGCGCCGCTATATCAACCCTTAGCTGAGCCGCGACCGACTCAAGAGCCCGGCCTTCCTCCAGTGCGCTGTCACGCTCGATCAGCAATGCGGCTACCTGCTCCTCAAAACTGGCAATCGCATCATCCCGATCGCGAAGCGTGCGCGCCTGCACATCGATCTGGCCGGTGAGGCTGGCAATGAGCGCAGCCTGCCGGTCAGTCTCGCCCTGCAATCGTGCAATCGCTTCATCCCGCACGAGAAGCGTGTGCGCCTGCGCATCGATCTGGCCGGTGAGATCGGCAATGAGCGCGGTCTGCAGATCGGTCTCGCCCTGCAATGTGGCAACACTCTGCCGAAGTTGCGTGGCTTCCTGCTCCGACAGTCCGAGCGCCTCGCTGAGCGCCATAACTTCTGCCGACAGGTCGCCGAGCTCCGATTCCTGTCCCGTGATGGTCTCTCGCAGAACTGCCTGCACGAACATGAAAATCGTGAGCAGGAATATCAGCACCAGGAGCAGGGCCGCCATGGCATCCACGAAGCCCGGCCAGATCGAACCGGACACGCGCTGCGCCGACCTATGTGTCAGGGCCATGGTTCAAGGTCCGTCCTGAACGTGCTGCCCAAGCGCCCGTATCTCCTTCGTCAGTTCCGCAAGATCGGCCCTTAGCGCACCCATGCTTTCCTGCCGGCCAGCCGAAACTTCTTCCAGAATGCGAAGCACCTGAACGTCCATTGACCTCAAGCGCCGGCGACTCTCCGCGTCAAAGCCGCCGGCCCCTTCATGCACCAGCCCTTCCAGAGCAGCTGCAAGACGGTCCTGGGCTTCTGAATTCCACTCAAGGTCGCGATCACCCAGATTCTCGTTGAGCGCCCCAATGGCATCGACGACCCTTTCCAATTGCTTGCTGTCGGCAGCTCGCTGCTCCGCTGTTTCGGCATAGGCCGTCTGCAGTTGATTCATCTGTTCGACAAGGTATTCGACCAGTTGCGAAAGCGTGCCCTCGTCGCCGCCTGCCCCCTCTTCGCCGGCGAATCCGACCCGGGTCATGGTAGAGAGCCACTCCTCAAGTTCTCGATAGAAGCGATTCTGGCCGTGACTGGCAAAAAGTTCCAGAATCCCGACAACAAGCGATCCGGCCAATCCCAAAAGCGAGGACGCAAAGGCGATGCCCATTCCTTCAAGTTGGTCCTCAAGGCCGGATATCAGGCGCTCGAACACCGTGACGCCGCTTTCGCCTTCCGCCGGGGCCAATGCCCGAATCGTGTCCACCACAGCGGGCACGGTGGTGGCGAGACCATAGAAAGTGCCGAGGAGACCCAGAAAAATCAGGAGATTAATGATGTAACGCGTAATGTCGCGGGCTTCGTCAATTCGCGTTGCGACGGAGTCCAGGATCGAGCGGGAGGACGACGCACCGATCTGGCTTCCTGCGCTCTTCTTCCGCAGGAGAGCAGCCAACGGAGCCAACAGCCTAGGCGCCTTGACTAATTCGTGGCCCGGGCGGCTTTGAGCAAACCCCTCGATCCAGCTGACCGACGACACCAATTGAAAGATCTGCCAGAAGCAGGCCACAACGCCAATGACAAAGACCAGGGCTATGAATCCGTTGAACCATGGGTTCGCCAGGAAGACGGGAGCGACTCGCGGGTATGCCAGCATGGCCCCGACTCCGACCAGCGCCAACACCAGGATCATCGTCGTGAACTGACGATAAGGTTGCGTGAAATCCCACTCGGCCTCGGTGTCCGGTCGGTTCATCGGCCATCGGCCCCATGCTGCCTCTTGCCGAGAATAGTTAATGCGCGGCGGAGTGCCAACCGGAATGCGAAGGAGTGCAGGCCCTTGCTTGCCCGTGCGACCAAAAGGATTCATCGTACCTTGATCGCGTTGCCCACGGCGGCATCCGGAAAAGCGGCATTGCACCTGCAACCAATCGACTCACGAAGTGGCTTCCGGCACCTCTCTTGCAAAGTCTCGGCGTGAGAAGTTTGGGTCCACTGGGATCCTGGCTCGAACGAAGAGACTGATCTGGGTTTCCGACGCATGCAGATCCGGAACCGCTCCCAAGGCCAGGCGTGCATTCGGCGTCCACGGCAGGTACGCTACCGCCCACCCCCTGCAAGGACGTGCACGCGCGCCGACAGCCAGTCCAGGTCCTCGTCCTCGATGCCCAGTTCGCGAAGGTGATCCGCCGTATTCCAGAGGTACTCCGAATTCGGGCCGCGTCCGCCTGCAGCAAGCGCGATGATCCGGGCTTGCTGTTCAAGTTCCAGCCCTGAGACATACTGCACATGGGTTCGGTCAATCACGTATGCCAGCGCCGTCACCGAAGGACCATCCTCGACATCCAGTTCAACGAGGCGCTCAAGGTACGCAGAAGAGATCAGTTCGCGTTCTCGCAGGCATTCGATCGCCTCAATGATTGCGTGGTCAGGCACGCGCATCACCTGCCCCTGGCACGACGCCCCGGACATTTCGTCGAGCGCAAGCACCAGCCCCGGATCCTCGGCGGTGCCACGGTGGTGGATTGAACGCATGCAAAACGACCTGTGATAGCCGCGCAGCGTCGCGAGCTTCCGCTCGGCTACCGGAAAGCCCGGGTTCCACAGAAGCGATGCGTATCCGAAGACCCAAAGCGGGCACAGATCCAGGACTTTCTCTTCCGTCATGGCCACCTTAAAACAGCGGACAACAGTCAAGGGAAGAGGGCGGATGCTGCGTCTTGTTGCGGTGCTCGTGGTTGCCGCGCTTTTGTGGATGTGCTGGTGGATCATCGGACATTCTGCATACCAGAGAACTCTTGCGGCCTGGATGGAACAGAGGCGCAACGATGGCTGGGTTGCGGATTTCTCGGATATCTCGACACGCGGCTTTCCCAACCGCTTCGACACCACCATGTCCGATCTCACGCTGGCAGACCCTGGCACGGGCGTCGCCTGGTCGGTGCCGTTCGTGCAGTTCCTTTCGCTTGCCTACAGACCGCATGAGGTCATCGCCGTTCTGCCGGACAAGCATGTGATTTCGACCCGGCTGGAGGCGCTGCAGGTCACCCATGACAGTGCTCGAGCGTCCATCTACCTAAGACCCTCAACGGACCTTGCCCTGAAAAGGGCGCGCCTTGTCCTGAAAGATCCCCGAATCCACTCGTCTCGGGGTTGGACCGTTTCGTCGACGGAATTGCGATTCGCCGTCGAGGCGATGCCTGTGCGCGAAAACACGTACCGGGTGGGAATGGAATTGCTGGAGCTTTCCTTCCCGGACACGCTGCGACGCGCCTTGAATTCGTCCCAGACATTTCCTGTCAAGATAGGCGTGGTTCGCGCCGATGGGGAGTTCGGGCTTGATGCACCACTAGACCGCCGCTTCCTCGAAGGGGCGAATCTCGGGATCAGGCGACTGAACCTGACCGACCTGACCGTTCGCTGGGGCGAGTTCTCCTTCAGCGCAACGGGCAACCTGACCGTTTCGGAGGATGGCGTGCCAGACGGCGAGATCATGCTTCGCGCGGCGGGGTGGCGAACCCCTCTGGACCTTGCGGAAACGACAGGACTGATCGAGCCGGCACTTCGCAATGCGCTTGAGACTGCGTTCGAACTGATGAGCAGGCACGAAGATGTGCTTGAACTCCCGCTCGTGTTCTCCCGCGGCCAGGTCAGCCTGGGTCTGGTCCCGCTGGGAAGGGCTCCAAGACTCCAGGCTTGGTGAAGTCCGCACCTTCAGAATGAGATTCCGAACTGCATCGGCTTGACGGGCGTCATCTTGCCCCGCCGCGACCAAAGTCCGGCGCATCCGTATCCTGACCCGCCTCGATGATGCCGCGGCGAATCTCGCGCGTGCGCGTAAAGTAGTCGAAGAGCAGCTCCGCATCCCCGGTCCTGATCGCGCGCTGCAGGGCAAACAGCTCCTCCGTGAAGCGACCCAGGATCTCAAGCGTTGCCTGCTTGTTGTTCAGAAACACGTCCCGCCACATGGTCGGATCGGATGCCGCAATGCGGGTGAAGTCCCGGAAACCCGCAGCCGAATACTTCACGACTTCGCTGTCCGTCACTCTTCGAAGGTCATCAGCCACTCCGACCATCGTGTAGGCGATGAGATGCGGGCAGTGGCTCGTGACCGCCAGCACGAGGTCATGATGGTCGACGTCCATCTCCTCGACACTTGCGCCCATGCCTCTCCAGAATTCCTTCAGTCTGTGGAGAGCATCCGGGTCGGTGCCCGAGTCGGGCAAGAGTATGCACCAGCGATTCTCGAAGAGTTCCGCGAAACCGGAGCGTGGTCCCGAATGCTCGGTCCCGGCCAACGGGTGACCGGGAATGAAGTGCACGTCCTCGGGCACATGGGGCACAACGGCATCGATCACTGCCCGCTTGACCGAACCGACATCCGTCAGTGTCGCTCCCGGCTTCAGACGAGGCCCGATCTCGCACGCCACGGTCCCCATCACTCCAACGGGCACGGCAAGTACGACGAGGTCGGCACCATGGACCGCGTCCGCCGGCGTGTCGGTCACAATGTCACAGAATCCGAGTTCGCGCGCTGTTTCGCGACTTTGTTCTGACTTGGCTGTGCCGACAATCTCGTCTGCGAGCCCGGCACGCTTGATGGCGTGGGCCATGGACGACGCAACGAGTCCGAGACCGATCAAGGCGACGCGACCATAGACCTCCTTCATTTCTGAACCTCCCTGAAACGTCGAACGCTCTCGACGACGCGCTGGCAATCACTCTCGTTGCCAACGGTGATCCGGAGACAGTCCGGCAGTTTGTAACCTCGGACCTTTCGGACAAGAATGCCATCTTCGCGGAACACCGCATCGCAGGCATTCGCCTCTTCCTCGTCCCGGAATCGGGCCAGGATGAAATTCGCGCTTGACGGATCCGAGAGGACACCCACTTCAGCCAGAGAACGGGACAGCCATTCGCGACATGCAAAGTTCTTCTTGGCGCAACTCCTGACCCAGTTCCGGTCGCGCGCGGCGGCCTCGGCGACCGCGAGTTGAACCGTCGAGAGATTGAAAGGCCCTCGCACTCGGTTGAGACTGTCGATTACGTGCGCCGGACCATAACCCCAACCGACGCGCAGGCCACCCAGTCCGTAGATCTTGGAAAACGTTCTGGTCATCACGACATTTTCCCGCGCCTCAACCAGCGCGGCTCCGCCGTCAAAGTCCGCCACATATTCAGCGTAGGCCCCATCCAGGACCAGGAGCACATGACTCGGCAAGGCCTTGGCTAGCCGACTGACTTCGCTTGCATCAATCATGGTGCCCGTGGGATTGGCCGGGTTGGCCAGGAAGACAAGCCGCGTGCGATCGGTAACTCCATCCAATATGCAGTCGACGGCCACCTGACGCTCCACTTCGGGCACTTCGACCGGCGCCGCGCCGGACACCATGGCCGAAATCCGGTACATCGAGAACCCGTGCTCGGTGTGAATCACCTCCGTGCCTTCGCCGCCATAGGCTTGGCAGAGAAAGGAAATCACCTCGTCAGACCCGGCGCCGCAGATGACCATGTCCGGGTCCAGGCCATGAACCTCTGCAATCGCGTGGCGCAGGCCGGCATGGTCGGCAAACGGATACCGATGCAGTTCACCGGATACGTCGGGCCAAGCAGCTTTCGCCGCCTCGGGCGTCCCAAGCGGGTTTTCGTTCGACGACAGCTTCAGGACGTCTCTGCGACCTTCAAGGCGGCTCTCCCCGCCCTGATAGAGCGCAATCCTGTCAATGCCGGACTTTGGAACTGGCGTTCTGGTCATGCGCAGGTCTTTAGCTGCCCAATGCAATGCGTGCCAGCGCTAACCTCCTCGGCAAGGTGCCTGACCTTCACGGCTTGCCGATGTGTGGCCACTCCATCGCAAAACCGAGGGCTTCTCGGCCAGGCCCCGGACCAACGTCCCTGCTTTCCGACCGAAGCTGTTTCCCAACCCCAGTGCGAGAAACCTGCAGGCTTCGGTCACGCCGGTCAGCAAGGAGCGCGCATTCGCGCATTCCCCGCGAGTTCCATGGCTCGCTGCGAACGGACGCTGTTCCCGCTCCGCAGCGCGCATGCGCCTCAGCGCAGGCAAGTTCGCACCCCGCCGAATCGAGGCAGTTCGGGCGCGCGGTGGCATCCCGCGAACGCAAGAGGTTCTGCAACCCGAACGGAAAGTCGCCCACGAAGTGCGGGAATGCGTCAAGTTGGAGGGCGTGCCGGATCAACGAACCCGTCAATCTCCTCGGGCAGGACATGTGCAACGCGAACCAAGGGCAGCGCTGACTCCCGGAGCATGTCCGGAAGCCGCAACGCGCGACGGAGACGCGGGGACCGTTGTCTGTCGCTAAGGCTCTTCCAAGAAGGTCCGCATTTGGTGCAAGTCTCGCAAGACCTCCCTCTCCGGCAAATCGGCTTTGACTCTGACAGCGCCCTTGACCACTGTGCCGTTGGACACCAACGGAAGGACAGCGACCATGAACACACAAGTCTTCTGCGCCACGGCAATTCTCGCGCTTGCGGGCGGCATGGCCTCGGCGGATTACAGGCTGACGGTGCTTCACACGAACGACTTTCACGCGCGCTTCGAGCCGATCAGCCGCTTTGATTCGGGCTGCGGTCCCGAGGACAACGAAGAAGGCAAGTGCTTCGGTGGCTCGGCACGTCTTGTCAGCGCGATCGAGGCGGCCAAAGCACGGAGCGACAACTACATCCTTGTCGATGGCGGCGACCAGTTCCAGGGCTCGCTGTTCTATACCTACTACAAGGGCAAGGCTGCGGCCGAAATGATGAACAAGATGGGATATGATGCGATGGCCGTGGGCAACCACGAATTTGACGATGGACCGGAGGTCCTGCGCGCCTTCGTCGATTCGGTCGACTTTCCGGTCCTGATGTCGAATTCGGATTTCGGAGACGAGCCATCCCTCGTCGGCGCGATCAAGCCGTCAGTGATCCTGGAGCGTGCCGGGGAACGACTGGGACTGATCGGGTTGACACCAGAAGACAACGACGAACTGGCCTCGCCCGGCCCGAACGTGCATTTCAGCGATCCGGTCGAAGCGGTGCGCGACGAGGTCGAGCGGCTGGAGGCAACTGGAATCAACAAGATCATCGTTCTGAGCCATTCCGGCCTGCCGGTGGACCTGCGCATTGCAGAGGCCGTGCCGCAGGTCGACGTCATTGTTGGGGGGCATGACAACACGCTCTTGTCAAACACGCAGGAACGGGCCGACGGGCCATATCCGTTGATGGTCGGCAACACCGCGATCGTGCAGGCCTACGCCTATGGCAAGTTCCTGGGCGAAATCGACATCACCTTCGACGGCAGCGGCAACATTGTAGAGGCCGTGGGCGAACCCATATTGCTTGATGCCAGCGTGCCCGAGGACGAGAACACGAAGAAGAGGATCGGCGAACTTGCCGAGCCGCTCGACGAGATCCGGAACAGGGTCGTGGCCGAGGCAGGAGCCTTCATCGAAGGCGGTCGGGCGATCTGCCGAGTCGAAGAGTGCGCCATGGGAAATCTCGTTGCCGATTCAATGCTGGATCGCGTCCAGCATCAGGGCATCCAGATCGCCATCGCCAATTCTGGAGGCATACGCGCGTCCATTGACGAGGGCGACGTGACCATGGGCCAAGTCTTGACCGTTTTGCCGTTCCAGAACACCCTGGCAACCTTCCGCATCAAGGGCCAAAGCATCATTGACGCGCTAGAAAACGGCGTAAGCCAGGTCGAAGACATCAAGGGCCGCTTTCCGCAAGTGGCGGGCCTGAGCTTCACCTGGGATCCAGCCGTCGGCCCGAACGAAGGCCGGATCCAGGAGGTCCTGGTTGGCGACGTGGCCATTGATCCCGAAGCCATCTACGGCGTGGTGACAAACAACTACGTCCGCAACGGCGGCGACGGCTACCGCATGTTCACGTCAGACGCGATGGATGTCTACGACTACGGACCGGACCTGGCCGACGTGCTTGCCGAATACATGGCTGCCCACGGCCCTGTCGTGCCGATGGTCGAAGGTCGGATCTCCAGGTCTGAATGACCGCGGACGAAGGACTGTTGACGTAGCTCGGCACGCACACATCGTGCGCACTTGCATTGTGCTCGCTTGCCAGACGGCAGGCGGGCACAATGGTTGGCCGCCGTTGGTTTTCGAATCGTGCTGGTCGGGACTTCCCGGACTGTCTCGAATTGATTGAGAAGGATCTTCCCGGTCTGCTTCGGTCTCTCCGCGGGAATTCGGACGATGCGCACGGTTGGAACCGCACGCAATTGACGGGTGCGGCGTCCGTGGGTGCGGCGGCGGTTTCGGGATCTGGCTTCCTGATCAAGCCGACTTGCGAACTTGGGTTGCGTCATCGAAGCAGGAGCACTGTGCCCCAATGCCAAGGTGCACTGGCCAGTGTTTGACGCGCGCCCAGGCCAGGTCTGACCCAACGGGTGTCAAGGATTGCCCGGATCTCGGCGTGCAGGACTTTCGTTGCATTGTGGCCAGGGCGCCGGATGCAGGGATGGTGCCCGGTCGGACCCTGCGCGGTCGTGCCGTGGGTCAAGTCCGCATCGCACGCGCAAGGCGGAGTTTCAGGCCAGAGGATCCTGATCCCGTGCGGCAGGCGGACGGCCGCGCCGGTGGCTGAGACGCCGCACCGGACATGAACGAGCCGGGGAGGCCAGCGTGACGACAAGACATCTTGCGCGTGCCGTCCAAAGCGCGGGTGCCAGCTTCCTGCCGCGTGACCCAAAGCACGCACCGCGCGTTCCGGAATTCGGGGCCCATGTCCCTGCACTGTCGCTCGGGCCGGAATTCCAGCTGTTCGGCGTCAGCTGGCGCAACGTCGGCGCTGCAGTTGCGAAGGCAACGTCTGCGGCAAAAAAGACGCTGCGCATGGATTCGCTAGTCCATGGGCTTGAAGGCGAATTCACCGCCCTCCTTTATGCCGGAAAACCAGCGCGCGGTGACCGTCTTGGTCCTGGTGTAGAAGCGAAACGCATCCGGCCCGTACTGGTTCAGGTCGCCAAACGCGGACCGCTTCCATCCGCCAAAGGTGTAGTAGGAGAGCGGCACTGGAATCGGAAAGTTGATGCCAACCATGCCGACATTCACACGGTTCGCAAAATCCCGGGCCGCGTCGCCGTCAGCGGTGAAGATGGCGGTGCCGTTCCCGTAGGTGTTGTCCATGGTCAGTTTCAGCGCGTCCTCGTAGCTTTCCGTGCGCACTTGGCTCAAGACCGGACCGAAGACCTCTTCCTTGTAGATGTCCATTTCAGCGGTCACGTTGTCAAAGAGAGTCGCGCCAACGAAGAATCCGTCCTCGTAGCCCTGAAGCGCGAAGTCTCGTCCGTCGGTCACGAGCGTTGCCCCCTGATCCACCCCCTTGTCGATGAGGCCCGCCACTCGCTCCTTGCTGGCCTTGGTGATGAGCGGCCCGAAGTCCACGTCTTCGCCAGCGGTATACGGGCCGACCTTGAGTTTCTCGATTCTCGGCACAAGACGCTCGATCAGCGCGTCCGCCGTCCGGTCACCTACGGGCACAGCAACCGAAACGGCCATGCAACGCTCGCCGGCAGCGCCATAGCCTGAACCGACCAATGCATCCGCCGCCTTGTCGAGGTCTGCGTCGGGCATGACGATCATGTGGTTCTTTGCTCCGCCAAAGCACTGTGCACGCTTCCCGTTCGAGCAGGCACGGCTGTAGATGTATTCCGCGATCGGCGTCGAGCCGACAAAAGCCACGCCTTGAATGGTCTCGTTGTCGAGGATGGCATCTACGGCTTCCTTGTCTCCATTCACGATTTGGAGCACACCGTCAGGCAATCCGGCTTCCTTCAGGAGATCAGCGACAAGAAGTGGAGCAGATGGGCAGCGCTCGGACGGCTTCAAGACCATCGCATTGCCGCAGGAAATGGCCGGCGCCAGCTTCCAGAGGGGGATCATGGCCGGAAAGTTGAATGGCGTGATACCTGCCACGACGCCCAGAGGCTGGCGCATCGAATAGAGATCGATGCCCGGGCCGCCGTCACTCGTGAACTCGCCCTTGAGCAGTGCGGGCGTGCCCATGCAGACCTCGACGACCTCGAGGCCCCGCTGCACGTCTCCACGGCCGTCGGGCAGCGTCTTGCCATGTTCGCGGCTGACCGCCTCGGCCAGCGTGTCCATGTTCTCGACGATGAGCCGGCCAAGCGCCATCATCACTCGCGCACGCCGCTGCGGGTTCGTGGCCGCCCAGGCGACTTGCGCTTCGGCGGCTTTGGCCACGGCCTCGTTCACTTCCTCTGCGGTGGCAAGCGGGACGCGTGCCTGAACTTCGCCGGTGGCGGGATTGTAGACATCGCCAAACCGGCCGGACTTTCCCTTGACGCGCTGGCCATCAATGTAGTGGCTGAGTTCTTCCATCGCTTCCTCCAAGATCCTTGCCCAAGAATACGACAAGGGATGCGAGAGGAAAAGTGGCTGGGTGCGACAGTTCCGAAGCTTGACAGACAAGCATGCCGGGTGAGACCTTCTGAAACACCACATGCCATTTGATTGGAGAGAAACAGATGCTTGTGCGCCAGATCCTCGGAAAGACCGGCGGGCCAGACGTAGTGACGATTGAACCGGAGGCTTCGGTTGCCGACGCCGCGCAGCTGCTTTCAAGAAAGCGTATCGGCGCATTGGTTGTTTGCAGCGATGACCGACCGGTCGGCATGCTGTCCGAGCGCGACATCGTTCGCGAACTTGGTCGGCGTGGCGAAATCTGTCTCAAGGAAAGGGTGTCGGACATGATGACCCCGAAAGTCATCAGTTGCACGCCGGACCAAAGCGCCGACCAAGTCCTTCAGCAAATGACCGATGGCAGGTTCCGGCACATGCCCGTGATGGAAGGTGAACGCATGATAGGGCTGATTTCGATCGGCGATGTCGTGAAAGCCCGACTTTCCGAACTTACAATGGAGAAAGACGCGCTTGAAGGCATGATCAAGGGCTACTGAACCGGAGCAGACCCGAGTCGGCCGCCTGCCTCCAAAGGCTGCGCTGCCTTTGTGACACGCAAGAAACCCCAGCAGTTCCCACGCTGGATGACATTGCCTGAATTGTCGCGCGCGCGGTCATCCGCTTGAGCCCTCGAGGCGCACATGGCAGGGATGCCGCTGGCGCACCGACAAGGAGAACAGAATTGCGCATCGCTCTTTACCCTGGCACCTTCGATCCGGTCACGCTGGGTCATCTGGACATAATCAGCAGGGCCACTGCGCTTGTCGACCGTCTCGTGATCGGCGTCGCCATCAACAGCGACAAGAACCCTCTCTTTTCCCTCGAGGAACGCGTTTCAATGATCACGGCGGAATGCCGAAGCGTTTCGGCACAGTCCGGCTGCGAAATCAAGGTCCATCCATTTGACAACCTGCTTGTCGACTGCGCACGCGATGTCGGCGCCAATCTCATTGTGCGGGGCCTTCGTGCGGTGGCAGACTTTGAATACGAATATCAGATGGTCGGAATGAACCGCGCACTGGATTCAGGGATTGAAACCGTCTTTCTCATGGCAGAAGCGCAGCATCAGGCCATAGCGTCGAAGCTCGTGAAGGAAATCGCGCGGCTTGGCGGCGATGTTTCGCGCTTTGTCACTCCGGCAGTCAAGGAAGCCCTGGGCGGGCATCTGCACAATCAGGCCAAAAGCGGATGACGTGCCGCGCTTCGCGGCCCAGTCCCCGCCATCCTGCCGCTCCAGGCCATGCCGCGGGGCTAGTGACAGCGTCGAACCGCATCAGGATCTTCGGCGGCTCCCGAATTCGGCACCAGTGCCAGTCCGTTCCGGCACAACGCGCGACATCGGCCGATATCGGGAATGACTGGCGGTCCAAGCCATTCCGCGAGGGAAGGAGAGAATCCTAGAGTTCCTCCATCAGCTGGGTCTTCGCCACGCCGATCAGTTCGTTCATCTTTGCACGGATGTCTTCATTGCTCGCAAGGTCCCCTAGATCGCCCGCGACCTTCCGAAGCACATCGTCATCTCCGGGCTCTTCGAAGTCCGCCTTCACGACTTCCGACGCATACGCGTTCGCCTCTTCGCCAGACTTGCCGAGAAGGTCGGCGGCCCAGAGCCCGAGAAGCTTGTTGCGACGTGCCTCCGCCTTGAACTGCATTTCGGCGTCGCGTGCGAACTTGGCCTCAAAGGCGTCCTCGCGCTCATCAAACGTGCTCATTTCGTACTCGCCCCTGGCTGAGAACTGGATGTTCATCCATATGGCCGGAAGTCTGCCCGACCACAAGGGGCACTAATGCACGAATTCGCCCGCTTGCCGCAATGCGCGCTTTGCCCTAAACGTATTCGGATTCCGCCATTCGCAGCATGGGGCGGAAAACGATTCCTGGAGTCAAGATGTCACGTCGCAAGAAGATCTACGAAGGCAAGGCCAAGATCATGTACGAAGGTCCCGAACCCGGCACCCTCGTGCAGTATTTCAAGGACGATGCGACGGCCTTCAATGCGAAGAAGAAGGAAGTGATCGACGGCAAGGGGGTGCTGAACAACCGGCTCTCCGAGTTCTTCATGAGCGGATTGAACCAGATCGGCGTGCCGACACACTTCATTCGCCGCATCAACATGCGCGAGCAATTGATTCGCCTTGTAGAGATCATTCCCTTGGAAGTGGTCGTTCGAATCCATGCGGCCGGGACCCTGTCCGAGCGACTTGGCATTGAAGAAGGAACGCTTCTGCCACGGCCCATCGTGGAATTCTGCCTAAAGGATGACGCGCTTGGCGATCCTCTGGTGTCAGAAGAGCACATTGTCGCATTTGGCTGGGCGTCGCAGCATGATCTGGACGACATGATCGCGCTGGCCCTGCGCGTCAACGACTTTCTTTCCGGCTGCATGCTGGCTGTTGGCATCCGCCTCGTAGACTTCAAGATTGAGGTCGGGCGTGTTTGGGATGGCGATTTCCAGCGCTTGATCGTGGCCGACGAGATCAGCCCTGATTCCTGTCGCCTGTGGGACATCGAGTC
>JAPPCV010000007.1 GCA_028824715.1 Boseongicola sp.
CGTCCAGACCGCGCAGGGGACGGTGCAGGGGATCTCGCACCGGCACTGCCGCGTCGTCCAGCGCGCCGACGGCTACGGATACGTCCTCGAGACGTCACGGAAAGAGGAGACGACAACGATGCACGGCACACGGGAGCCCGCATTCCTCCCCGCGCTGAAGGACGGGGTTTCCTGCGGGATGACTTGATGAACGACGACATTGATCCGAAGGGATTGATCCGCGAAAGCTACCGGATCGAAGGCATCAAGGGGCCGGAGTGCCGCTCGATCTTTCTCGAATGGGCGATTTCAAGACCGGAAGGGCGCGAGGCGACCGATGCCGTGGCCTTGCTGCTTGACCGTCATGGCAAGGATTTCCCGGACCATCCCATGACCAAGGTCTTGGCGGACGCCATGGAGCCCGCCTTGCAGGCTGGTCGGCGCGGCGGTGCACGGGCGCGCCGCCTCTCCTGAAGGTCGCGGCGAACTCGAGGCGGCAAGGAATTCGGGAAGGTCTGCCTGACAGGCGGCATCGAAACCGGCAATTCAATGGACATGAATCGAAGGGCATGATGCGCTGCCAGACTGGCGGAGCGATCAGGTTTCGTTGTTGTCGCATTGAATTGGGTGCTAAGTGATTTTGGCAATTCGAGTTGATTCCGCCGCGTCGTCCCACGGCACGGTGATTGAGGGCATCGGGTGAAATGACCAAGCGTCTCTTGATTTATGGCGACAGCAACAGTTTCGGAACCGCACCCCAAGGGACTCTGGCGGCGCGGCCCGTGCATCCGCCGGGCGCGCGCTGGGGCGACGTGCTGGCCTCCGGACTTGGCGAAGATTGGGACGTCGTGATCGAGGGATTGCCTGGAAGGACGACCGTCCTCGACGACCCGGTGGAAGGGGCGTTCCGCAACGGGCTGACCGTGCTGCCTGCAATCCTGCATTCCCACGAACCGATCGACGTGCTTGCCATCTGCCTGGGCACAAATGACCAGAAACACGCCTTTGGCCTGAGCGCGCAGGACATCGCCCTTTGCGTCGCGCGCCTGGTCAGGGAAGCCCGGCTCTCGGGCGCGGTCGGAGTGACGCTGGCGATTGCGCCGCCGCCGCTCCGGCCCGCAGGCGACCTTGCCGAAATGTTCTCAGGCGCGGAGGCGAGAGGGGAAGGACTGTCGGAGCGGATAAGGCGTTTCGCCGGAGAAGAAGGGGCCGCGTTCTTCGATGCCGGCACCGTGATCGAGGTGGATCCCCTGGACGGAATCCACTGGGGCGAGTCCGCGCACAGCACGTTGGGCAGGGCGCTGATCGATGTCGTGAAGAGGCTGGCGGAGCGGTGAGCACCGGTTCGGCGGCAGTCATCGGCGGCGGCGTGATCGGCGGCGGATGGGCCGCGCGATTCCTGCTGAACGGCTGGAATGTCAAGGTGTTCGATCCGGATCCCGAGGCAAGGCGCAAGATCGACGAAGTGATCAGGAACGCACGGCAATCGCTGCCGATGCTGTACGAACGCTCGTTGCCGGATGAAGGAGAGCTCGGTTTCGCGATGTCTGTCGCCGAGGCTGTTGACGGTGCCGACTACATTCAGGAGAGCGTGCCTGAAAGGCTGGGCCTGAAGCGGAAGGTCTATGCCCAAATCGAGTCAGCGGCCCCGGACGTGCCCTTGGGATCGTCCACGTCCGGCTTCAAGCCCTCCGATTTGCGGATGGGGCTTGACTCGGGAGCCCGGCTGTTCGTCGCCCACCCGTTCAATCCGGTCTACCTGCTTCCCCTCGTGGAACTGGTATCTGGCGGCGGAGATTCAGGCATCCTGGAGTCGGCATCGCGGATCCTGACGTCAATCGGAATGCGGCCGTTGGTCGTTCGCGCCGAGATCGACGCGCATATTGCAGACCGGTTTCTTGAAGCGGTCTGGCGTGAGGCGCTTTGGCTGATAAAGGATGACATTGCCACCACCGGCGAAGTCGACGAGGCAATCAGGCTCGGGTTCGGTCTCCGATGGGCACAGATGGGCCTTTTCGAGACTTACAGGATTGCCGGAGGCGAGGGCGGCATGGCGCATTTTGTCGAGCAGTTCGGCCCTGCGCTCGCTTGGCCGTGGACCAGGCTCATGGACGTGCCGGAATTGACACCGGAACTCGTGAAGAAGATCGGTGATCAGTCCGATGCGCAGTCCGAAGGGCAGTCGGTCCGCGAACTGGAATCGCTGCGGGACCGCAATCTCGTGGCGCTGCTGCGGGCCCTGAAACGCGAAGGCAGCGCGGCGGGTCGCGTGATCGCCGACCACGAAGCGAATCTTGGCGGAGAGGACATGGGCCGCATCCCCATGATCACCGTGCGGCGCATGGTGCCGTCAGACTGGACCGACTACAACGGCCACATGAACGAGAGCCGCTACGGGCAGGTATTCTCGGATGCGGCCGATGCGGTTCTGGCCCATGTCGGGGCGGGTCCGGACTACGTGTCGGCGGGGCGGAGCTTCTTCACCGTCTCGACCAAGATAGACTATCTATTGGAGACCCATGCAGGCGAAACCGTGCAGGTCGTGACACGGGTTCTGCTCGGCGAGGGCAAGAAGCTCAAGCTTCGCCACGAACTGCGGCGCGCATCCGACGGGAGCGTTCTTGCGACCTGCGAGCAGTTTCTTCTGCACGTGAGTCTCGAATCCCGGAAATCCTGCGACCCCGAACGGCCCGTGGGAGACGCCATCAAGGCGCTTGCCGACGCGCACGGCCAGTTGGCCTTCGAACGGACGGGAGAGAGCAGCCAGTCTTGAAGCCTGGCGCGGCCTTGTGCTGCAGGAGGTTTCCGGGAACTCGCCCTTGGGTCTTGCACGTTGCCATCCACATGCCGGTACCGTCCAGCCACGCGCACGCAACCGGGCAGGGCGTTTCGTGAGTGACGCGCGGACGCGTCTCGAAAAAAGATCCGCAAGACCGCACGGCGATCACATTCGGCTAGAGCTTGAATCGAGAAACGCGGGACAGGCACTCCTTAAGTCACCGACTGCGCGCGCGCCGTTTTGGATCTGCCCGCTGCCCAACACGGAAGCCAAAGGGGCTCTGCTGATGATCAAGCACAACATGAAGGTCTGGAGCGCGGCGTCATTTTCCGGTTTTGTTCAAATGCAGTTCCGTGCATTGGCACTGCTCGCTCCGGATGCAGGAAACAACTGGAATTGAGAGAATCGGGAAAGTTCGGACTGGACACGCAAGCGAAATTCTAGTAGTCCCCAAGTAACCAGATGGTTACATGAGTTGGGATGTTGTCTGCAAACGTCTCAAAATTCGATTGCATCATGATCCGGGCCGATACTGCAGGTTGCTTGCCGGCCAGCCGGCTTGCGGAAGCAGTTGGCGAGACTGAACTGCTGACCAAAGCAGGCGAGGGCGACGGGAACCGCAAGCTTCGACGGTCGATCGGCCTTGGCAGTTGGTGCTGGTCCGCGGTTGGACGGAGGAGAGTTCCGGACCGTGTGCCCTTGTCTGACCAGAAAGAGGTGATCAGCCGCGGAGATCCGACGAAGAGATCCTCCTTTTGCATTCGTTCACTTGGCGCGGTGTCTCGGGCATATGCCGATCCTGGTCTTGCCCGGCTGATCCGCCTGCACTGCCAGATCGGACCCTGCAGTCATGAACTGCAAGTGCCCGGCCTGCAGGCCGCGCGCAAGACCCTGCGGCAACCTGAGTTGACGCTCTTCATGTGCAATGAGGCACCTCGTCGGAGGGGGCGTCCCAGGCTGGAGCTGATTCCGCGACGACGCGTGCAGGCTCGACAGGGCCTTATGCCGCACGGCCGGCTTGTCCCGCATGGCGCAATGCGAATTTGCGATGGCCGATCCCGAGTTCAGGGTGCACTGGTCGGAGAGGACGTACGCATGGGACAGCTCGATCATCTCCGCAGTTTCTCATCCAACGCGAGCTCGCCGACGCTCGTGATTGACGAGAAGGAGTCGGGTCTCGTCCATGGACACAAGCGGTTGTCCGCAGCCGCATTCGGCAAAGAGCGCCATTCCGGATCGCGGCGTGGCATCACGCGACACAGGGGAGCAACAACATGATCAGCGTTCACGGACTGGAGCATGTCGGGCTCACGGTTCCCGACCTGGAAAAGGCGGTCGAGTTCTTCGAAACCGTGTTTGGAGCGGTTACGGTGCTCAGCACCGGCCTGGTCGATGTCGACGACGAGTTCATGGTCAAGAGCCTGGGTGTCCCGGGAGACCGGCGGATCCAGGACATCAGGGTCCTGCGCCTGGGCAACGGCACCAACCTGGAACTGTTCCAGTACAGCGGAGAGGACAGGGACGCTCCCCTGAAGCGAAACAGCGAGCCCGGTGCGTGCCACCTCGCCTTTCAGGTGGACGACATCCATGCCGCGGCGGCCCGGTTGCGCGAGGCAGGCGTTGACGTCCTGGAGGGACCAACCCTGATCGACTCGGGTCCGATGGAAGGGCTCAACTGGGTGTACCTGCGGGCTCCATGGGGGCAGTTCCTTGAACTGGTCAGCATGGACGGCCCGCTCGGCTATGAGAAGGGGGGCGGACCGAAGGCGTGGTCGCCCGTCTCCTCGAACTGATCTCGAAATCCGGTTCATCGCCAAGGACGGGGCGGGAACCGGCATCTGCTGAAGCGGATTCAGCAATCACGTCCAGATGGAGGAAGACATGAAACACGTGAAATCAGCCCTGTTGGCAGGCAGTGTCGCGGTAGCGGCCTGCGGGTCGGCATGGGCCGGGGAATTCGACGGAATAGAGCTGAAGATGCTCGGCATCGGCGACACTTCGGTGACGCGCCTTGCACCGATCGTGGACGAGTTCGAGGAGTTGACCGGCGCGAAGGTGCAGATCGACATGTTCCCCTATCCCGGCCTGATCGACAAGATCGTGATCGAGGCCAGCGCGAACCGGCCAAGCTATCAGCTCATGTGGGTGGACAGTCCTTGGGTGGGCGTCTTGGGGGAGTCCGGTGCGCTCGAGGACCTTACCGACTGGGTGATACGCGATGCCGAGGAACTCCACCTCGACGACATCATCCCGATCCAGCTCCAGGAAAACACCTGGCAGGGCCGTCTCATCGCCTTCCCGGCGGCCGGAATGATCTGGCACGTCAACTACCGCAAGGACCTGTTCGGGCATCCTGACGAACAGGCGGCCTTCAAGGACAGGTACGGCTATGATCTTGCCCCCGCCAAGACCTGGCAGCAGTACATCGACATTGCCGAGTTCTTCACCCGCAAGGCGGGCGAGACCCTGGCTGGCCAGACGCTGGAAAAGGACTTCTACGGCAATGCCCAGGCGTATAGCCGGGTCGCAGGGGCGATCACGCATGACTTCTTCCCGATCATGCGGAGCTTCGGCGGTCAGTACTGGGATGATGAAACCGGTCTTTGCGCCATCGACCGAGAGGCGGGCGTGAAGGCGGCCGAGGTCATGAAGCGGCTGGTGCCGTTCAATCCCCCGGACTATCTTGGTCTCATGTGGGATATCCGCACGGGCTACATGGAGCGTGGCGAAGTCGCCCAGTCGGGCTACTGGTCGGTCCGCACCGTGCGCCTGACCAACCCGGAAGAGGCCGTCCTGCCCACGATCGGCGAGGCCGGCTATCAGCCAAGCCCGACCGAGGACGGCGGCCCCATGGAGACGATGACCGGCGCACTGAGCTTCGGCATCAACTCGAAGGCCAGCGACCGCGAAAAGGAGGCTGCCTGGGAGTTCATCAAGTGGGGCACGTCGCGGGACATGATGCGCCGTTTCGCCAACGAGGGTTCCGGCGTGAGCCAGTTCCACAAGTCCATCCTGTCTGACCCGGAACTCCAGGAAAGGTACCCCTACTACCAGGTGCTGCTGGAGACGCAGGACACGGCAAAGCGCCGCATCTTCCACCCGTTCTATGCCGACGTGGAAGAGGTGTTCGGCGTCGAGCTGAACAAGTACGTGGCGGGCGAGACCGACAGCGCCCAGGAGGCGCTGACCAACGGCTGCACCAAGATCAACACCCGGCTGAAGGTGTTTCCGCTCGAGATGCGTTTGCGCTGGATCGCAGACCCGAAGGCCGACATATTCAACTGAGGCCTGAAAGGGCCCGCCCCCCGCAAATTCCCGTGCCCGGGGGCGGGCCGCAACCACCGGCAACGCGATAGGCGGACCGCGATCATGGCATACAGCAGGAAGCGCAACAGGAGGATCTTCCTCGGCTTCATGGTTCCTGCCATACTGGTTCTCTTCTGCACGACGATATACCCGATGATATATGCGGGCTACCTTAGCTTCCGCAGCTATGATCTGGCCAAGCTCTTCGTTCCAAGGGTGTTTGTCGGCTGGGCGAACTACCGGGAAGTCCTCTCGTCCTCCGAGTTTCTGCACACGCTGACGGTGACCTTCAAGCTGATGTTGATGACGTTGTCGGTGCAGCTCGTGCTGGGTGTCGGCATGGCGCTTCTCGTCACGCAGCGACTGCCCGGCATGGGCATCATCCGCACGTTGCTCCTGATTCCGATGATGATCTCGCCGGTCATCGTCGGGCTTGTCTGGCTGTTTCTCTACTTCCCCGAACTCGGCTACCTGAACTACTTCCTGAGCTTTGTCGGCGTCAGTCCGGTCCCCTGGATCACGTCGACGCAATGGGCGCTCTGGGCGATCGCGATTGCCGACATCTGGCAATGGACGCCCTTCGTCATGATGGGCACCGCCGCAGCGCTGACCAGCCTGTCGCAGGAACCCTACGAGACCGCAAGGATTGACGGAAACTCGAACTGGGAGGTGTTCTGGCACGTCACTCTCCCGCAGATCAAGCCGGTCCTGATCAGCCTGATGTTCCTGCGTGCGATCGATGCCTTCAAGATCTACGACATCATCTTCGTGCTGACCAAGGGCGGTCCGGGTGACACGACCGAGGTGCTGTCGATGTTCATCTATCGCCAGTCGTTCACGTTCTGGCGCATGGGCGTGGGCGCGGCGGCATCCTTCGTGTCGCTGGCGATCATCGTGATCCTGATAACGCTGTTCTTCAAGTCGCTCAGCCGCGACCCGCAGCTGGCCTGAGGAGCCGAACGCGATGAACAAGCCCAGTACCCGCCAAACGATCCTGGTCTACCTGCTGCTGGCCATCGTGCTGATTGTGTTCCTTACGCCGATCTACATTATCGCCTCTTCTTCGGTGAAACCCACGCCGATCATGTTCCAGAAGCCGCCGGCAATGATCTTCTCGCCGACATGGGACCATTACATCGCGCTGTTTTCCGACCGTCCCTTTGCCAGGTTCATCGGGAACTCCCTGATCGTCGCGCTCGGGTCCACCGCGTTCAGCCTGACCTTCGGGTCCTTGGCAGCCTATGCGATCAGCCGCATCAAGCACCGGCGCATGGGCGACGTGGCCTTCTGGATCCTGTCGATGCGGATGTTTCCGCCAATTGCCGTCGTGGTGCCCTACTACATCATTTTCAAGACAGTCGGCCTGCTCGACACCCCGCTTGCGCTGATCATCATCTACTCAACGGTGAACATCCCGCTCACTACCTGGTTGATGAAGGGATTCTTCGACGAGGTGCCGACGGCGCTGGAAGAGGCCGCCGCGGTCGACGGCCACGGCCTGTTGTCGGCCTTCTGGCACGTCACGCTGCCCCTGGCCGCGCCGGGACTCGCGGTCTCCGCCGTGTTCTGCTTCATCTTCTCGTGGAACGAGTTCATCTTCGCGCTCATGCTCACGGGATCGAACGCGCAGACGGCAACCGTCGCCGTCATGTCGTTCTGGTCTTCCGACGCGGTGCAATGGGGACGCATCATGGCCGGCTCGCTCATCATCGTCATTCCGGGCGTCATTTTCGTCCTGACGTGCCAGCGCTGGCTGGTGCGCGGGCTTACTCTTGGCTCGGTCAAGTAGCGCGGGAGGAGACAGGCCATGTCATCGATCCAGCTCAGGAATGTCACCAAGCGCTACGGACAGACCGAGGTCGTCCACGAAATCGACCTCGACATCGCCGAACGGGAATTCGTGGTGCTCCTGGGGCCGTCTGGCTGCGGCAAGACGACGACGCTGCGAATGGTTGCCGGGCTTGAAGACGTCTCCGATGGCGAACTGTCCATAGGCGGGCGTGTCGTCAATGACGTGGCGCCCAAGGATCGCGGCGTCGCCATGGTGTTTCAGAACTACGCCCTCTACCCGCACATGAGCGTGCGCCAGAACATGGAGTTCGCCCTGCGCCCGTTGAGGCTCGACAGGAGCGAAGTCAACCGCCGCATCACCGAGACAGCCGAGATTCTGGGCCTTGGCGAGCTGCTTGAGCGCAGGCCATCGCAGCTTTCCGGGGGCCAGCGCCAGCGTGTCGCAATGGGCCGCGCAATGGTCCGTACGCCCGACGTGTTCCTGTTCGACGAGCCGCTCTCGAACCTCGACGCCAAGTTGCGGACCCAGGTCCGGTGGGAGATCGGCAAGCTGCACAAGCGTCTCAACACGACGGTTCTCTACGTTACCCACGACCAGGTCGAAGCGATGACCCTTGCCGACACGATCGTCATCATGCGCGACGGGTACATCGAGCAGACGGGCACGCCCGAGGAAGTCTATTCCCATCCACGGAACGCCTTCGTCGCCACGTTCATCGGCAGCCCGGCCATGAACATGATGCCCGCGACGATGCAGGACGGCCAGCTTGTTGGCGATCACCTGAGCCTGCCGGTCCCCGAGCGCCTCGCGGGCAAGGTTGCCGAGGGTCAAAGGGTCACGATCGGCATTCGTCCCCCGGAAATCTCGCTGGTGGAAGAGGGCGCCGATGGCGCGCTCGCCGCAACGGTCGAGGTCACCGAGTATCTTGGCAACGAGGCGCTGCTCGACATACGCATAGGCTCGCACGAGATGATTGCGGAAGTGCCTGCAAGCCAGCGACCTGCCGTGGACAGCAACGTCCACGTGCGCTTCAACCCGGAGGCGATTCACGTCTTCGACGCCGAGACCGGCATTTCCGTCAACGCCTGATCCGAGGATTCCGCGACGCCATGCCCAGAGAGATCGTCTTCCCCGCAGAGAACAGCTTCGAGCTCGCCGATTACCAGGACGTGCCGCTCGGCGCCGACGAGATTCGCGGCCCGACCATCTGTTCGCTGATCAGCCAAGGCACGGAACTTGCCTGGGCCGCCGGCGGCGGAGGCTTCCCCATCCGACCCGGGTATGGAGCGGTATTCCGGGTGTCCGAGATCGGACGGGAGGTCAGGGACGTCGCGCCCGGTGACCTGCGCTTCTGCATGGGTGCCCACCGTTCGACGCAGCAGTTCCCGGTGCGCTTCACGCTGCCGCTGCCGGACGGCATTGGTCCAATGGACGCGGTCATCGCCCGTCTGATGGGCGTCTCGATGACCACCCTCATGACCACGGCCGCGCGTCCGGGCGACAAGGTGATTGTCACCGGTGCAGGCCCGGTCGGCTTGTGTGCCGCGCACATTTTCGACATTGGGGGATACGATGTCACCGTCGTCGATCCGGACGGTCTGAGACGATCCCAGGTGGCGGCGTCGGGCATCGCGGACACGCGCCCCGGCATGCCGAAGGACGACCAGGACCTTTCCAAGAAGGTACGGCTCGTCGTCGAGTGCTCGGGCAACGAGGCGGCGGTGCTTGATGCCTGTGAAATCGTCGCGCAGATGGGCGAGGTGGTACTGGTGGGCGTGCCTTGGCGAAAGTGCACGGACCAGTCTGCCCACGACGTCACGCGGGCGGTCTTCTTCAACTTCGTGAATCTTCGAAGTGGATGGGAATGGGCGGTCCCGATCCGATCGCGGGGATTCGTCTGGGAAGAGCTGCTCGAAGGCTACAACAACGCGCCGTACAGCACGTTCTCGGGATTCGAACGCGCTCTGAAGTGGCTTGCCGACGGCAGGCTTAAGCTCGACGGGCTGGTCACGGTGATTCCTCCCGATGATCCGGCGGGACTCTACGGGGACATACGCGACCGGCGCATCGAAACACCGTTCATTGTCTTGGACTGGTTGAGCGGTGAAGCGACTGGCATCTAGCAATCAGCCGGCCCGGCGATGCGGAATGGCCCGCGTCCGACCCGTCAGTGTGCTTGCGTATGCATGCATGACCCAGAGCTTCTCAAGCCGACCTCCTTGCCAATCGGCGTGACCGGGGATGACTTGTACCCGGAGCCGATGATGGAATTGACGCTTGGCGGGGCGAATGGGCTTGGTCCGGCGTCTTCTGTCGGGCTTGCTTCCGGATCTCGTCAGTCCGGCCCTTCTTCGTGGATGCTGTCGCCGCAGAATGCGCCGCCCTGGAAGACTGCGGTCACATCGTCTGCAGGCGGCGGATCCATTTTGGCGTCAAGCTTTTCGCGGAAAATCTCCGCGTTGTCGTTGGGCTGCCAGCCCAGGTATGCCACTTCGCGGTTGTCCCACCAGGTCGCGGAATTGGCCGAGACGCCATAGATGATCGGACAGCCCAGTCGCGGGACCGCGAAAGTCCGTTCGATCAGGTGTATGAAGTCGTCGTGGCTCATCCAGGTTGACAACATGCGGTGGTCGACGGGCTCGGGAAAGCAGGACCCGATGCGGACCGAGGCTGTCTCGATTCCGAACTTGTCGTGATACATCGAGGCCAGCGCCTCGCCGAAGACCTTGGACACTCCGTAGAGCCCGTCGGGGCGTGTGAGCGATTTCGCGTCAAGCCGTTCCGATTGCTTGTGAAAGCCGATGGCGTGGTTGGACGAGGCGAAAACGATCCGTGGCGTGACCGAGGACTTCCGCGCGGCTTCGTAAAGGTTGTACATGCCGTCAAGGTTCGCGGCCCGGATCGTCGACCAGGAGGCTTCGGTGGCCTGGCCACCCATGTGGACGATGCCGTCGCAGCCTTCCACCATCGCCTCGACCGCGGCCTTGTCTTCGAGCGAGCAGTAGACAACCTCCTCGTTTTCGCGTGCCTCGCCCAGCCCCTTGCGGGCCGCGACGCGCATCGTTTCGGTGATGTGGGTCAGCCGGTCGCGGCAGACGGCGCCCAGGTTGCCGTTGGCGCCGGTTATCAAGAGTTTCTTCAGCATGGTTCCCTCATATTGCCATCAGGCGTGTTGCAGTAGCGGTTCCGGAAGTTCAGGACGGCGCAGCACATCTCGCGTGGCTCGGCGTGGCTCGGGCGGGCGGCAAGAAAATCCTCAATCGCACCGTTCACTTGCAGTCGGTCAAGCAACTCAGGACAGAGTCAGGCCCGGCGCTGCCGCCTGTCCTTGAGCCGTTCGTGTGCATCGGCCGTGCCGTCGTGGAAGGTGCCGAACCACTTGTCCCACGGCATCTCCAGGTTTCCGTAGTTCACTTCAAAGTACCGGTGGTGCATTTGGTGGTGAAACGTTCCAAGTGCCAGCTGCCTCCGGTCCCTGACCAAGAGGTTCTCGAATCCTGAATGGGACGTCGCGGCGGTCAACGCCTGATGCTGCATGTGAAACAGGATATGCACCGGACTTGCCGGGACAACCAGGTGTATCAGGATGGAACTGAAGAACAGGACGTGCTCAACAGGGTGCATGGACAACCCTGACCACGGACCGACATTGACGTTCCGATGGTGCAGGGCGTGGGCGAGGCGATAGAGCGGACCCCAATGGAGCGCGCGGTGGATCCAGTAGAAATGCAAGGAGATCCAGACCGGTGTCAGCACGAAGAGCGCCACGAACCAAAGCGGGTTGTCCGACCAGATCAGCACTGGCACCCATCCGTTTCCAATCGCCCAGAACATAAGGACTTCGTATGCCGTCCATGTTCCTACCCCGCTGGTCAGCGTCCAGAACATGTTGTCGCGCACTTGCCCGCCGAAGGTGAACTGACGCCCCTTCACCATCAGGTCGCGCGGATCGAATTTCAGCCGGTCTCCCTGCAGCTTGGCTCGATAGAAGAACCAGTGCAGCCCCCCTGCGACAATGGTCATCAGCGCCACGTTCCGCAGCAGGAGAGCGCCTATCCAGTCCCAAGAGAGCGACCTTGTCACTTCAAGGGACGGCTGCAGCCAAAGCCAGCAGACCAGCGCAAGCACGGCCAGGATCGAGTTCTCGGCAAGCCGCAACCACCGCGCAGCCACCCAATCCAGCATTCGCACGGGGTCAGGCGGCCAACTGAAGAACGGCGACACCTCAATCGGCACCTCTGGCACATGGTGCCAGCCGGGAAGACCTGGATCTGTGCTTTGCGTGCCGTCCTGCATTGACCTTGGCGCGTTGCCGGCGATCTGGATCGTCCGCCTACAGGGCCAGAACGTAACCTGTCATGAGTCGAGCAGCAAATCCAAACTGCACTTGCAGCGGGTCTGCATGCGTTCACCAAACCCGTGTATTCGACTTTGGCTATGGAGTTCGCGGGGGCATGGCCGGTTTGTCCGCTCGAACAAGCGGGTCATCTGGTCCACGACGGGCTGGCAGCGGCTCGACCCGCATGCGGTGCCGAAACTCGAGTAGGGGAAAACCGCATCGGCCAAGACAAGCAGCACGTTGCCGAAACGAGCTTGCGGCTGACGCGGAAGCTCGGACGGCCTTCTCCTGACAGGCGGGTGATCGATGTGCATCTCGACAATGCCCGCCTTCACCATGCGAAGACGCCAACCTACTCCCGAATTCACAGGATGGACGTGGCCGGGCGAGCCGCCTGCCAAATTGCGCACCACAGTTCAATCTCGTCGTGGCTCTCAGCGAATGATCCCGTCGGCCGCAGACTGCGTTCATGCCGAGTTTCCCGCTTTCGTTTCCGGGATCGAGATGATTCCGTGGGGCGCGGGCCGCGTGGTCCTGGCCGGCGACGCTGGGCGCCTTCGCGTCCGGGTGGCGAGCTTTCTTGCCATGGCGGCCAATGTTACCGACATTGCGGCCGTACTGATCGTTGCCGCCTCGAAGTCGCTTGCGGGCCGGATCTCCCGTGGACAGGGCAAAGGTCTGGGCATCCATTCGGCAGGCTTGGTGTCACATTCAGGGATCGGCGCCATCGTCACCGACCTTCGCAACCGATGCCTTCAGCATCTCGCTGGAGATTGCCGGAGAAGTCGGCCAGGCCCCAGTCCTGGCGCCGGTGTGAATTCTGCAGTTTTCCGGGTCGACATTGCCGAAGTCCGGGGCGCAGGGAGTTCCTTTTGGATCTACGAACAGGCCGAAATCGAACTGCGATGGAATGGAGCCGATCCACTTCTGTGCACGGTCGCATTCCGCGCGCAGCCAATTGTTGAGATCACCCGCATCAACCTTGCGAGCGAGTTTCTCCTCGTCGATCTGCACCTGGCGAAGAACAGCCCTCCTGCGAAGCTCGTGGATGATCATGTCCGGGCTGCGACCTGGAGTCTTCTCCGCCGCCGCCCAAGCGACAGGACCAAGCGGAAGAATGCACTCGGCAATGGTTTTCAGGTCCAGGATGTCTCGCGTTTCGATTCTGTCAACAGCGGCGATGATCTTGCTGGTCGCCTGGTCAACCGGATGGAGTCGGTACCCGAAAATCTCATCCCTCTCGGTCGGGAAGAACCTGTAGTCACTGTCGAAACTCCAATCCATGCGAGTCGAGTCCCGGTCCGTGCCGACCAGGGCACGACGGAACGTATCAATCCGCCTTTGCCACTTCACGGAAAGGCCTGCCTGCCGCAGTGAGTTTTCGTCCCAACCCGCCACGCGGTCCAGGGCCTCCTTCCTGTCGGAAAAAAGGTAGATGTCATCGGAAATCCGGTCCGTGTCCGCGTCTAGAACGGCGCCGCCCGCCACATAGTTCTCCGGATCCCTGTTGGCGGCGACTGCCCTAAGGATGCGCTTCTGCAGATCCGTCAATGGCATTGCAGATCCCCTCGAGC
>JAPPCV010000129.1 GCA_028824715.1 Boseongicola sp.
AACTCAAGCGGGCTTGACGGAAATGCGATTTTGGCAAGTTAAGCGTATAAGCCCCAATGATTTCCGAGCATAAAGAAGATTTATAACTGGCCGTGTTTCCGGTAGATTGCCCGCCGACGGTCGGCGTGCCCGTCCAACTCGCGAGGAAGCCGGTGACCGTGAACGTCTTGGTCTCGCCTTCGACGATGGTCGTGCCCGAAAATGTCAGCGCCGCGACCTCGAAGGAAAGTCCGGCCAGCAGCGGCAGGCCGAGCAGCGCGGCGGCAAGGCCGCGCCGCAGAAGGCGAACGGCGGAACCCGCGCCCGCGGCAAGGCCGCCGGGCGTGGAAGCGGAACCGATGCTGTCGGGGGAACTGTCGGGCGTGCCGTGACGCCCACGGTCCGGAAGGCCGGAGCGGGCGGAAGAGGAAGGCTCAGGCGGGGAGGCCGGAAGGCGGGCGCGCTCATGACGGAAGAGCAGGACGGGCGGCCCGGCGCAAGAGTCGCCGGGCCGTGCGCGGCTGTCAAGCCGAATCTCGAACGCGAAAGGCCGGCGGCGCCTGCAAGGCCGCGCACCGCAGCGGATGCCGCAAACGCGAACGAAAGAACGGAATTAAACATGGACTTTTCTCCCTCTGCCCGGCAAGGCCCAAGGAAGCTCTGCCCGGCAAGGCCCAAGGAAGCTCTGCCCGGCAAGGCCCAAGGAAGCCGCAACGGAGCGACGGGCGACACGCCTTGACACTTCCCGCGCATCGAGACCCGAAAGTAACGCACTTGTCAAGAACGAATCCGCGCACCCGGAATCCGGAAACCATGTCCGGCCTCCGAGAGGAAGCGGCCCGAGAGGAAGCGGCCTCCGAGAGGAAGCGGTTAAGGTACGACGTCGAGGCCCGATCCGGGCCGGATTTCCGTTTGACAGCATGGTCCCGAACTGCGAGGCTCAATCGAGAGAGGAATGAATTTTAACCGAGAAAGGAGTGAAGTCATGGACCCAGCTTGCCGACGCGTCGGCGCCCTGACGCGGTTCGTTTGTGGATCAGGTCTTGCAACCCTTATGCTGATGACGACGGCGGGTCCGGCAGCGGTGCAGCCCTTTTCAGGCACCTTTCAGGCACCGGACGTTCAGGTGGACGAGGGCGAGATCGCGGTCTTCGAGTTCATGCTGCCGGCCAAGTACGTTGTCGACGTGCGATGGGCCTATGCCACGCGCGACGGCACGGCGAAGGCCGGGGAGAACTATCGGGCAGTGAAGGGTCACGTGGTGTTCCCGACTGGCACCCGGAAAGCGACCGTGAGGATCCTGACGTACGAAGATGCCGATCTGGACGACCAGAACTTCGAGTTGCTGCTGTTCGACAGGCAGGCGCGAGGCCTCTATCTTGGCAATGCCTGGACCTCGGCGGTTCGCATCAAGAGCCTGCCTCAGAGGAAGACGGTTCGTGCGAAGATCCACGACACGACGATGCCCTACACTCGCGAAAAGTACGGTGCCGGATATACGGGTCCGACATTCGGCGAGTGACCGCCAATGCGCCCGGAGCCAGGAGCACTGCACTCCCGAAAACAGATACGTCGAATCCGGATCGGTTCGATTGTCGGGGGAAAAGCCGTGATTGACCGCCATCCATGGTGCAGGACATATGGTCCCAAGTGAGAAGAAGGAGAAAAGCATGAAACTTTTGATTTGCCGAATTGCCGGAGCGCTGGCGCGGTACGGGGGGGTAATCGCCGCCCTCGTGGCGGCGCTGGCCTGGCCAGCCGCAGCGCAAGAGCTGCAGGCACCGAACATCGAGGTGAAGGAAGGCGAGGTTGCGGTCTTTGAGTTCACCCTGCCGAACAGGTACGATTTCGCCATCCGCTACGCATACCGTACGCGCGACGGCAGTGCCAAGTCGGGCCCGGACAACCCGGACTACGAGGCGAAGCGAGGCCATGTGGTGTTCCCCACAGGCAGCCGAACCGCGCAGACAAGGGTCCAGACGCTGAGCGATCGCGTTGTGGAGCACGAGTATTTCGATCTCGTGCTTTCCGACCTGCAGACGCGAGGTCTGGTTCCGGGAAGCAATGCGTGGACTTCGGCGCTCCGTGTCAAGTACCTTCCGGGTGTAGCCCAAGATATTTGTCACGCTGCGATCGCCTGATTCGCCCGCCAGTCGAGGAAGTCGGGCACCCTGAGGTTCATGGCGCAGCTCTTGAGCGCGAGCATCGCGTTGGCGCCCCTCTCCGACCAGCGGGTGCCGGAGCGTTTCAGCCGCAGCCCGAACTGCCGGCATCCGGCCTCCACGACACCGCTTCCGACCTGCATGCCCCTGTCACGGCACCTGTCGTACCGCATCCGCTCGATGTTGTTCTGGAAGTAGCGGCAGCAGTCCTCCACGTCCTTGTGCCGGCCGCTGAACGGCTGCAGTTCCCGGACCACCTTGCCGGCCCGGCCCGCCTCGATGTCCGCCTTGACCTCCGCGAACCGCCGGTCGCGCTCCGCCCCTTCCGGGAGGATCGCCTTCACGGCGTCGGACGCGTATTCCAGGGCATGCCACAGGTCGAGCACGAAGGTGACCTTCCCGCCCCCGAAGAGCTCGTCGCAGGTGCTGCGTATCCATTCGGCCCCGTCGGAGATGACGACGATCTCTCCGGCGTCGTGCAGCCCGCGCCGCTTCGCCTCCCGGCCAAGGCGCCTGGCGAAATCGGAGGGTTCCGTGCTTCCGGACGCCGCGGCCGCGCTGTCGATGAGACAGCTGAACGTCGCGCTGTCCCTGTCCTTCAGCGCCGCGCCGGTCTCCGGATCCCGCCCCTCGGCGGTGTACATGACGGCCAGCTTCGCTTCGCGGGACTTCGCGCTCCCGTCCTCCTGCTTGCCGCGAACGCCCGCCGTCTCCTCCTTGCGCATCGGGATCCCGGTCCCGTCGATCGAGAGATACATGCGCGATTCCAGCGGCTTGCCCGCGATGGCCTCCTCGCGCTCGAACCGGAGCGCCTCCTCGCCGAGCGCCAGCGACCAGCGCTGCAGCGAGCTCGACGAGGCGCTCACCCCGGCGAGGTTGGCGATGTGACGGCTCGCCGCCTCGAAGCTCATGAGCGGCGCCGTCTCGGCCATGACGCTCGCCATCCCCGGCGTGAAGGCGCCTCCTTCCAGGCCCAGCGCCCGGTCCAGCGGAAAGCTGCCCTTGCCGCACGACCGGCAATGGAAATACGTCCGTTCCACCTCGACCCGGCCAAGCCGGGTCAGGAAGGACTTCGCCGCCGTCCGGTGCCGGACCATCGGCTTGCCGCAGCCCTCGCATTCCGGTGCCGGCAACGTCCTGTCAAGCTGCTCGAACAGCAGCTTCAGCGCCGCCGCGCCGCCGCCGAGAGAGGCGTCCCGGAGCGCCCGCTCCACGCCGTCGAGGTCGGGGACGCCCGACGCGAGATCCGCCGCAAGCTTCGGAAGCTGAGGGCCGAACTCCGCCGACACGGCCGCGAGCAGCGCCTCGAGCGGCCTGTCCTCCGAAACGTCGAGGCTCCGCACCTCGCCGTCCTGCAGCCAGTACCGGGTGTAGCCACCTTCCCGCGTGCGGACCACCGCCGCACCCTCCTCTCCAAGACCTTCCAGATACGCCACCGCGTCCGGATGCCGAGGAACCTGATTCCCGTCGTCCTGCGTCATGACTCGCGCTCCCTGCCCAATGCCTCTGAAAGCGCGCCGTCGGCCGATTCGCCCGGCACTCGCCCGACACGCCTCCCATGACAATGGACCAGAAAACGCCGGAGTCAAAAAAGTTGGGCTACACCCAGTACCTTCCTGTGACGAAGACGGTGCGCGCGCGGATCATCGACACGATAGACAGCGCTGGCGAGTAACCGGCGGCTTACGCCTCTGAGCGGGGCACCGCCGGGATGCTCCGGTTCGGCGGACGGCATGTGAATCGACGGGGTGCCGTCGGCGGTCTCGGGCGGCTACCCCGGCTTGAGCGGCCCTCGGCCCCGGCAAACGGAAGGCGCCCTATCTGCCCTGAAGTCCCGCGATGGGATCGAGTCTTGATGCCTGGTGAGCAGGCTGGAGCCCGAAGAACAGGCCAACCGCCGCTGCCGTGCCAAGACCGCTTGCAACGGAAACCCACGAGATCAGGAACGCCCAGCCGGTGAAGCGGCAGACCGTCCAGGTTGCCCCCAGGCCGAGGAGGACGCCGAGTGCGCCGCCGGCCATTGTCAGGATGACGGACTCGATGAGGAACTGGCTCCGGATGTCCCGCCGCCGTGCGCCCAGCGCCCGGCGAATGGCGATCTCCGTTCGCCGCTCGGCCACGGACACGAGCATGATGTTCATGATCCCGATGCCGCCGACCACAAGCGATATGCTGCCCACGGCGCCCAGCAGCAGCGTGAATGTCTCCATCTGCGCCTCCATCTGGGCGATAAGCTCCCTTGCGGTGATGACATCCAGGTCGAGATCGGGCGACACGCCGCCAAAGAATGACTTCACGTCATCCACGGCTTCCTCGTGGTGAACGCCCTCGCGGGACCGCGCGACGACAACCTCGACCCCGGAATTCTGGACGAGACGCTGTGCCGTGGTGATCGGAATGAACACGGAGGGGTTCGCCTCCACCTGGACAGGAAGCGCATAGCTTTCCGCCTTGTGGTCCAGCACGCCCACGACGGTGCACAGGGATTCGTCAATCTCGACGACCTCCCCGGTCAGGCTGCCCGCCCTCACCGCGCGCATTGCCTCCGCGACCTCGTGCCCGATGACGCAATACTGCCTGTCGATGTCGAGATCGGACACGAACCGGCCTTCCCGGAGCGACAGCCCGTTCACGCTTGCAAAGGACCGGGTGACGCCCTGTATCGATCCTTGCCCGACCGGTCTGCCGGAAAACCGGAACGCGCCGTAGCCGGAAGTCCTCGGCGCAGCCTCGACGATCGACGGGACCGTCTCCGCCAGCCGCATCGCGTCCGTGAAAGCGATGCCGGATGCATTCGACCCGGCCGCATCGCGAATGACCAAAATGTCCGTGCCGAGGTCCTCGAACTGTCTTCGCGCCTGCTCCTTCGCGATCTCGCCCACCGAGACCATCGCGATCACCGAGGAAATGCCGATCATGACCCCGACCAGGGCCAGGATCGTGCGAAGGCTCGCCTTTCGCAGGCTGTCAACCGCCTCGCGGGCATTGGCCGCGAGAATCGCGCGTCGCCCCCTGGCGATCATTCCGGAAGCCCGCGTGGATGTCCGTGTCCCTTGGCCGGGAGAGGGCTGTCATCGGACCGCCGAGACGCGCCTCCGGAAGGCACGACCGCCGGCTCGACGAGCCTCCCGTCGCGCATGTGCGTCTGCCGCCTGCACCTGGCAGAGACCGCGGGATCGTGCGTGATGACCAGCATCGTTGTGCCCCCGTCGGCGTTCAGCTGCCGAAGCAGCGCCAGCACGTCATGGGCCGTGTCGGCATCAAGCGCGCCCGTCGGCTCGTCGGCGAGAAGGAGCGCGGGATCACCGACGAGCGCCCGGGCGATGGCAACCCTCTGCTTCTGGCCGCCGGACAGCTGGTCCGGCCGGTGGCCGGTCCGGTCGGCCATGCCGACGCGTTCCAGGACCGCCTGCGCGCGCCGTCGGATCTCCGGTCTCCCGTTTCCCCGGTACACCATCGGCAGGCCGACGTTCTCAAGCGCGGTCAGGTGCGGCAGCAGGTGGAACGACTGGAACACGAAGCCGATGAGCCGGTTGCGCAGGGCTGACAGTGCATCGTCCCGCAGGCCGGAGACATCGCGCCCGTCCAGGAGACATGCGCCGGATGTCGGACGGTCCAGCAAGCCGACGATGTTCATGAGGGTCGACTTCCCGCTGCCGGAAGGCCCCATGATGGACACCATCTCGCCCGCCTCAATCTCAAGATCGACACCCTTCAGGATCTCGGCGGTCGTGGGCCCGACCCGAAAGCTCCGGCGGATGCCTGTCAGCCTCAGCATCCCGGCAGGCGTCCTGCCGCAGGCGTCGCTCCGCGGCTCATCGATCCAGAACGATCCTGTCGCCCGCGGAGATGCCCTCAAGCACCTCGACCGAATCCAGCGTGGTGACGCCGAGTTCGACCATTCGGCGCTCCGCGTGGCCGTCCGTCTCCGAGAGGACGCGCAGCCATGAACCGCCGTCCCACCGCTCGACCGCGTCGATCGGAACCAGAAGGGCTTCCGGCCGGTGACGGACCAGGATGGTGACATGAGCAGACATGCCGACGCGAAGGCGATCAAGGGCTTCCGCGTCAAGACCGTCCAGGGCAACGACGACCTCGAACTGCGGCGCGGCGTTTCGCCGGGAAGCGTTCTCCGCCCGTGACGACA
This sequence comes from Boseongicola sp., assembly GCA_028824715.1. Taxonomy (GTDB): domain Bacteria; phylum Pseudomonadota; class Alphaproteobacteria; order Rhodobacterales; family Rhodobacteraceae; genus JAJEFO01. Next base: position 6,289 of record JAPPCV010000129.1, read on the forward strand.
CGCGCGTGACGGTGCCATCAATCTTCATCCCGGGGAATCCGGGGCCGGAAATCCAGGCCATCTGGCCTGTCCCGACCTTCCCGACATCGACCTCGTCCACCTGCGTGACCACCGAGAGGCGTTCGCTGTCCGAGATGCCCAGCATCAACTCTCCCTGCGCCACGGCACGACCTTTTGTCAATGCGCCCTGCTTCGTGCCTCCGGGCGCGATGACAACCCCGGAGACCGGCGCCCGGACCTGCGACAGGTCCAGTTTCGCCTCATGGTCGCGCACGCGGTCCTCGGCCGCGCGGGCTTCCAGGAACGCTATCCGCCGTGCTTCCGCACCGCCCTTCGCCGCCACGGCCTCCAGTTCGCGCTCCGCTTCCTCAACGTCCAGGGCCCGGCTCTCCCGCTGCCGCTCGGCAGCTTCCCGCTCGGAGGCCGGAACCAGGCCTTCATCAAGGAGAAAAGCGGTTCTGCGCAGGTGCTGCTCCGCCTCGTCAAGCGCGATCCTCGCACGTCGCAAGGCGCGCCGCGCACGGGCCATGTCGGCGCCGTTCTCCCAGTTCTCGATCTCGGCAAGCCGGTCGCGCGCCCTGATGAGCTCGATCTGCGCTCTTGACCGCTCCTCGGCCAACCGGCCCGTGTCGAGTTCGACGAGAAGGTCGCCCTTGGTCACCCGGTCTCCGGGGAACGCATGCATTGCGCCGACATGGCTTTCGATCGGGCTGACGACCTCCACGACGCGGCCCGGCACCAGGCGGCCGCGGAGCGCAATGATCGACCTGAGCTCGCGCGGGGTGACGGTGAGCGTCGGCAGCGCACCGGTCTCGCCGATGTCCTGATCGGCATCCATCGCGATCGCGATCGTCGGGCTGGAGACATCCAGAGGCGCAAGATAGAACGACCCGATCGCCAGAAACAGGAGCAGCACGAACAGCACGGCCCCAAGACGCGTCCGGTGAACCCGCCTGGTCATCGCCGAAAGCTCCGCGTTTCGGGCTTCCAGGTCCCGATAGGCGGCCTGGATCTCGTTCAGTTGCGCCTTGATGACGCCGGCCTGGCGCAGCTCGGTCTCGCGCAGCTCCCGGACTTCGGTGATGTCCGAGACCAGAACGATCACAGCCTCCGTCCCGCTTCGGGATGCGTCTCCGGGGGCGAGACGGGACACCGTGACCGAAAGAGACCGGAGATGGCCGCCAACGGGAACCCGCGCGACGCGATGCGCCGTGTCACGGCGCTCGAAAACTGCATCGAGCACGATCTCGGTGAATGCGTCGAATCCCTCGAACACGACAAAGACCTCCCCGAAGGAACGGCCTACGGTCTCTTCGGGATCAAGGCCAAACATCCGGTATGCCGCGGCATTCGCCATCCTGAACGACCCGTCATGGCCAATGACCATCACCCCATCGGTAAGGCTCTCCAGAAGCCTGCGATGGATTTCAGGGTCGTGGTCCGTCATCGCGCGTCTTCCTTCAGCCGGATTCCCCAGCGCTCCAGCGTTCGCCCGGAAATGCGGTCAAGCCGTGTCTGCGCCGCCAGCAAGGCAAGGATCGCGTCCGCCTCTGCCTGCTCCGCCCTGACCAGTTCGCCCTCGGCGGCTCCGACCTCGAACGTGGAGGAAAGGCCCTGTCCGAACTTCGCCTCCTCAACCGCAAGATTTCTTTCCGCCAGGGCGCGTGCGTCGCCTGCCATCCCGGCCAGCAGAAGCCCAGCCTCCACTTCGTTCAGCGCCTGTCGCAGCGCGGCCCGAATCGACTCCCGCAACTCGGTGACGTTTCGCTCGGCCTTCAGCAGGCCGTTGCGCGCTCTCACGTATTCGACCCTTGGCTCCCGGTCATTAAGGGGAATGGCGACGCCCAGCCGCACTGCGGTGTCGGAACGCCCCTCCGCGTCACGGCTTAGTTCAAGCCTGAGGGACAGGTCAGGAAGCAGGTTGTTGCGGGCGACCGCGAGGTCGATCCTTGCGGCCTCGACCATCAGCACGGCCTGCCGGAAGTCGGTCCTGCCGAGGAGCACGTCCTCCAGTTCAGGTGCGGCAAGGCCTTGCCCGTCTGCGACGGCGAGCTCCCCTCGCGGGTGCACCATGACCATTTCGCCAGGATCGAGCGTGTCGACCAGCCGGGCGCTGGCCGCCTCAAGACGGCTGCGCGCCCGGACGAGCCCGATCTCCCGGTTGGCGACGACGGCTTCCGACCGCCCGGCTTCCCGCTCGGCCACGCGACCGGCGCGTATCAGGGAACGGGTCGCGTCAAGCTGGTCGCGGGCGCGCGACAATGACTCTTCGGCAATCTCCACCTGGCGCGACGCCGCGATCACGGCCCTGTAGGAGTCGACGACTTCGACAACGACGTCCGCCAACGCACGACGCAGGGCCAGAAACTGGATCCTGTTCTCGATCAGCGCTCGCCGGACCGGCGCAGCCTCCATTTCGGCCCCGGCACCCTTCAGCAGGGGCTGCGAGATGCCAAGGGCCTGTATCGCCGTGCCGTCCCGGAGGCCGTCCGACAGGGCACCCCTCCAACCCAGGTCCAGCGTGCCGCCGGTACGAAGCCGAAGGGTCATCCCGGCATGCAATGCCACCTCGCCGCCAGGCGAGTCCCAGGCGAGGGACGGCTCAATGACGAATCGAGGTCGCCAGCGGTCCCCGGCCACGTCAAGAGACAGTCCCTCCAATTCACGGTCAAGCTGCCGGTTCAGGAGAGACCGGTTGTTTTCCAGCGCATGCCTGATCGCTTCTTCCAGCGTCAGGTGCAGGTCGGCTCCTGCTACTCCTTCGCGTGGATGCGGGCCGGGGAGCTCGTCGTTCGAACGGAAAACCCTGCCGCCGGGTGCCGCGTGACGGGTTGCATCGCTGGCGTCGCTCCCCCCCGCTTCGCCAAGGGAAGCGTAGAAGCGGCCATCGCCGCCGCCACGCTCGGGTGCGCAGGCTGAAAATGCCACCACCGCAGGAAGCACGATCCAAGGGAAGGGCGAAGATCGGCGGATGAGGAAAATCCATCAATTCGAGCCGGCCGGCTCTCAATCGGCACCGGGTCCGCCCGCCAGACCGCCGTTCCCTCCCAGAGTCTCAAGCGGGCGTCCCGCAGACCCCTCGGCCTCGACGATCCTGCCGGTCAGCACGATCCGCGACGGGACGAGATACGCGGGCGCAGGCTTCCAGCACATGCAGATCTTGTCCGCGAATTCCGGATCGCCAAGGACCAGGCTGAAGATCTCCCCACTGCCCTCATCGACGTCGTCGGGCAGCGTGTCGACCTTGACGCTCCTGACTTCCTGCCGGAGCCCGGGAGGGAAGGCCAGCATCCCATTGACCGCCAGGTAGTCGTCTCCGGCCGTCGCCGTGCGGTCCATCGTCCTGTAGGAAAAGCGAAGGGTCTCTCCAACGACCGAGTTCAGGCCACCCATTTCGGGCTTCTTCACCCAGAAGACGATCGCGTCGCCTTCGGTCGCCTCGGCATCGGCGGCCACGGCCTCGGATGCGACAAGGAGCCCCCACCCGACGATGGCAAGGGCGTACGCCATGCACTGGGCCAGAACACGCCGGCCTCTTCGATTTCGCTTGCTCGGTGTGTGCGTCATGGTTTGCGTCATGGTTTCCCCCTCCTCACCTATAGCGCGACAATCAGGATGGCATGTCCGGATGCATGTCTTTCGCGATCCTGGTTCGCGGTCGTGTCGCGGATCTCCGCGCGAACCGTCTTCTCGGCGGGAAGGCCTCCAACACGAAACATGGAGTTCCAAGTCATCGGTCCTGCATAGACGCCTCGCGCCTGCATGTCTGAGATCCGCAGTTCGAAATGCTGGTCTTCCAGATCGGCGTCTTCGTGTGTCCGGATCCTCACGGTCGCTTTCCGGGTGCAGGCCGGAAACACCACGTGACCCGTCATTGCCCGATAGTTCTCCCCGGCCTTCGCCGTGCCGTCATGCTTGGCATAGGCGTATCGCACGTCGAAGAAATTGAACGCGACCGGCATGACGAATTCAAAAACCGCGACCTCGCCCTCGTCGGCCTGAACGTTCGGCGCCTGGAAGGGCGGCAAGGGCTGAAAGTTCTGTGCCGCGACCGGAGCGGGCATCGTCATCAGCATTAGGTTTGCAAGACTTTCTCCACAAATGAGCCGCGTCAGTGCGCCGACGCGTCGACAAGCTGGATGCATGACTTCATTCCCTTCTCGGTTGAGACTCGCAGTCCCGGATAATGATGTCAATGCTCCGGACGGCTTTCCACGGCTTTGCTCTTTCGTTGGCGATCGATCCGATCAGGTTTCGAGGGTGCGCCTCTGCTGCGTCCGGACGCATTGGCGGTCACTCGCCGAATGTCGGACCTGTATATCCGGCACCGTACTTTTCGCGAGTGTAGGGCATCGTCGTGTCGTGGATCTTCGCACGAACCGTCTTCCTCTGAGGCAGGCTCTTGATGCGAACCGCCGAGGTCCAGGCATTGCCAAGATAGAGGCCTCGCGCCTGCCTGTCGAACAGCAGCAACTCGAAGTTCTGGTCGTCCAGATCGGCATCTTCGTACGTCAGGATCCTCACGGTCGCTTTCCGGGTGCCAGTCGGGAACACCACGTGACCCTTCACTGCCCGATAGTTCTCCCCGGCCTTCGCCGTGCCGTCGCGCGTGGCATAGGCCCATCGCACGTAGACAACGTACTTGGCCGGCAGCATGAACTCGAAGACCGCGACCTCGCCCTCGTCCATCTGAACGTCCGGTGCCTGAAAAGGCCTGCACCGCTGCCGGACCCGCCGTCGTCATCAGCATGAGTGTTGCAAGACCTGCTCCACAAACGAACCGCGTCAGCTTGCCGACGCGTCGGCAAGCTGGGTCCATGACTTCACTCCTTTCTCGGTTAAAATTCATTCCTCTCTCGATTGAGCCTCGCAGTCCGGGATCATGCTGTCAATGCTCAGGACGGCTTTGCTTTTCCATTGGCGATCGGCCCAATCTTAAGGTTAGTGACGCTCGCAGAGTGTCGCTAACCTGATTGAACGAGGCTGCGTGGGGCCATTCCGGACCTATGGGGAAAGTGGCGCGGCGCGCAGTCCTGGGAAGGTCACGAGGCCTGGATTCCGGGCCGGTGACGAAGCCCTGACGGCAGCTGCGACGGTCGATCGGCGGGCTGGTTCGGGACTTTCGGGATCGGATTGGCTGGAAGGCGGAACCGGAGGCGGGCCGACGGGCGAGCGGGAGCCTCGGCCGGCGAGACCGGTCGCTTTGCGAACGCTTGGGTCATGGACTGGACGCCATCGGCGAGGCCTTCGGGGGCGGATCGCGACCGGGACCTGGTCCAGGCCGCCCAGGCCGCCCGGTCGGGATCTCGCGGAGATGCCGCAAGGGGGCGCCGCAATGCGGACAGGCGAGCGGCTCTGCGGCGTCTTCCTCGTCGCGGGCTTCGTCCGACGCGCCGCTGTCGGCCGGGTCGTGCGGTTCCGGCTCGGGTTCGGTGACGCCAAGCGCCGCGCGGGCGGCGTCGAGTGTCTCCCTGCGGCAGCCGTTGGCCAGGATTCCGAAGTGGCGGATCCTGTGGAAGCCGTCGGGCAGGACATGGGTCATGAACCGGGTGATGAACGTGTCGGTCGTGACGGTCTCGACGCCGTACCGGGGCTTTCGCTGTCCGGGCAGCTTCGGCCGCCGGCAGCGGAACCGCACGGTCTCGCCGTCGAAGCCGAGGATGCGGCTGTCGCCGATCGCGACGCGATGGGTGTATCTCGAGAGATACGCGAAGACCTGCCGTGGTCCCCGGAACGGCCGCTTTGCGAAGACGACCCAGTCCCTGGCGCGCGCCCGGGCCAGGACCTTGCCGAAGGCGTCGGGATCGCCGCCGTCGCTCCGGAACACGATCTCGCCCCGGTCATGGGCGCTGGCGAGCTCCTCCAGGAAGCGGCGCCGGAACAGGCTGGCGAGGACCTTGACGGGGGCGAGGAACCGGCCGCTGCCGGTCTTCCAGTCCCCGGTGTCGACGTCGAATCCGCCGTTGGGGACCACGCAGTGGAGGTGGGGATGCCAGAGGAGCCTCTGGTTCCAGGTGTGCAGCACGGCGGTGCCGCCGATGCGGACGCCGCCCCGGCGGGGATCGGCGGCGATGGTCCGCAGCGTTTCGGCCGCGGTCCGGAACAGGATGTCGAGCACGGTCCTCCGGTTCGCGAAGGCGATGTCGGCGATCTCGTTCGGGAGGGTGAAGACGACATGGAAGGTGGGAACGGGCAGGATGTCCCGAGCCCGGGCCTCCATCCACCGGCGGGCGGCGGCGCCCTGGCACGCGGGGCAGTGCCGGTTCCGGCAGGAGTTGTACCGGGGATGCTCGCGGCCGCATCCCTCGCACTGGTAGAGATGGCCGCCGAGGACGGCGGTGCGGCACGCCTCGATGGCGGCCATGACCTTGAGCCGCCCGCGGTCGGGCCGGTCCCGGCCCCGCCGCCATGCGGGACCGGCGCGGCGGAAGATCTCCGCCACGCCGGCATGGTCCTGCGCCACGGGTCAGGCGTTCAGGAGGCCGAAGCCGGTGACCGGATGGTCGAGGGCCTCGAACATCTTTCCCGTGGCGCGGGCGTAGGCGCGTGTCGTGTCGGCGTTCCGATGGCCGAGGGCGTCCTGGATGACGTCGATGCTGCCGCCGCGCTCATGCCAGTGCGCGGCCGCGCTGTGCCGCAACGCATGGAAGCTGGCGCTCCGGTCGATTCCGGCCCGGTCCCGGGCGGCGTTGAATGCCGTGCGCAGGGTTCCGGCCTCGTATGCTCCGAGAATCAGAAAGGGACCGGGAGGTGGCTGTGGATAAGTTGGACGCGGATTCCTGTGGAAAAACCGTCTCTTGTCTCCCGTCGCCTTCCCGGTTCATTCCTGTGACGGGACCGCCGCCGCCTGGCCTGGCGGCGGCGGTGCGGGGTCTGGCCCCGCAGGACGGGTCGGACCGATCTGGCCTTGGATCGCGCAAGCGGATCCGTAAACAAGCGTGGTCGGCCCGCCCTCCCTTCGCCTCCCGGGTCCTGAATGGATGCTGGGTTCGAGAACCGGATCATCGCGAGGATAGGAGCGGGAGACATGACCACAATATGTGCCGGAATCGACGTGAGCAAGAGGTCGCTCAACATTCACCTGAACGGGCGGGACTGGACCGCCACCAACGACACGGAC
>JAPPCV010000017.1 GCA_028824715.1 Boseongicola sp.
AGCTGAAACACGGACCTCTCGAGATCGCGCGCCGTGTTGGAACAGATCCGCCTTGCCCAGATCGGACAATTCAATTGCGGAGAAGGTGCCTTTCATGTTAAATTTCAAGAGATCATGTTCAAGTTGACTTCCGCTTCGAAACAGGTGGGGGTCTCGCATGTCTCCAAAGGGCAATCCGTCTTTGACATGACTTTGACTCTGCCAACAGGAGGACAAGATGAAGCAACTCTTTTTCGTAGGAATCGCAATAGCGTCGCTTTCCGGCAGCCATGCGCCTGCAGAACCGATGACACTGTTCATCGACACCTTGGACAATGCGGTCTACAAAAGCGTCCAGAGTCACTTCCAGAGCCGACCCGAATGGACTGACCGTCTGATGATTGGCGCGAAAGTAGCCGGCCAGTCCTTCGACGACATCTTGCAAGAGTCCGGACAGACTGTCTACGTTCACACTGCGGACACCGCCGACGCCGCGAGGCTGAGTTCGGCCTTGCAATCCCTTGGAGAACTGACCGAACGCGCAACGTACATGCTGTTTCTGGAGACTGCCGACGACCACAACTGGGTTTCGGACATAGACATACCGGACAACGTCAAGTTGACACTTGCAGTGCGCGAATTCGACCAGCAGACGGTTGCCCAGGCCTACGACGACTTCGACATAGCCTATGACGGTTCGGCCCTGCGCTATCGAATTGCAGACGCTGCCCAAGCAGCAATTGCACAAATGAGCGAAGAGCTTGGGAAGGACGCGCCATTTGCTCTGAAGGCATGGTCCTCGGGCATCTCGGCCTTGACTGTCTTCGACCCGCTCGCCGTTTCCAGCGGAGCGGACCCTCAGCAGAGGGCGGACTTCATTCTTAGGGCCCTTGGTCAGGATGACATCAAGCAGGCCTCGCCTCCGGCCGAAAATGGTGTCGCGGTATGGGCGCAGCTCGACGATCAGGTGACAAACGACATGCTTGTCATTTCGCATGTTGTGGCTGCTACCCAATGCACCAAGGACCGGAAATGGAACAGCATGGTCAATGCGGGAATCTCATTCCAGTCATTTGGACAGTGAAGTCGGGCGTGCGCCATCTCGGTGCGCTGGCTATTGCGTTAGGGTCACAACTGTCGCCAGTTCATGCACAGGGATTCGCCGAAGCATTCTGCCCTGAAATATCATTTGCAGCGGAGCACCATGTTTCGGCGATGGCCTGCGCTACGCATCTTGCCGAAAGACATCCCGGCGGTCGCATTCAGGTCTATCTGAACGTCGAGACGGACTGGCGTCTTGTCGAGATGAGAAGCCTCCTGAAATCAACCCGGCGGGCATCTTCAACGCTTTGCGCGCCGCTTGGCTTGCCGCGCCTTGCACCCTCCCTTACGCCACCCCGAGGCAGCACGCCACTGACTGGCTCTGGGCTTGCAGAATTCCTGGCGGCGTCGGCAGCCTTGCCGATGCCAATCCGACCGAAACGAATCGCAATCAATCGTGCGGTGATTTACGGACCCTTAGACCTGTCAGACCAGGACATTCCATTTGAACTGGCACTATTTGACAGTCTGTTCTGCGGTCATGTGAGTTTCAATTCCGCACGCTTCGACCGAGACCTTGTTCTCGAAGATTCTCTTGTTCTTGCCGACGAGAACGATGTTCGCGACGGTGCCGTATCCGGGAGCGGCGTTCGGGTCGCCAACAACTTGAAACTGAACGACATCCGCGCAGGGCTGGTCGTTCTGGAACGCGCCCGCGTGGGAGAGTTGATCGGCTTGGCAGATGCAAGGACTGGCCTGTTTTCGCTAAATGAGGGGCGCGCACGCCGTCTTGTCCTGCGTGGCAGCGAGGTGCGTGCCGGATTGATCGATGGTTGGTTCCCGCCCGACGCGAATCGCCAAGACGAGATTCCTGATCAATCCACGCTAGCCAATGCAACCAAGAACTATCCGTTCATCTACAACATGATCGACTTCGTCGATTCCGAAATATCGGACGAGTTGTACGCCGACGAAATGTTGTCGGAGGGTCCAATAGCGGCAAGCCACGCTCGCATAGGAAATCTCAGGCTCCGCGAGGCGACATTGAACGCAGCCGATTTCCGGAATGTTCGGATTGCCCGCGATGTCGACTTCCGTGGCGCGCGGATCTCGGCCCCGGGCGCTTCGAACGGCTGCATCATCGACAATGTCTACAAGCAGGATGCGAACTTTGTCGCTCTTTCTCAGTCCAAGATTGGTGGCAGCATCCTGTTTCGCAACAACCGGAGCCCTGGGTCCGGATCCGCCAACGGCAAGCGCGCCCAAGTGAATGGGCAACTCTGCCTCAATGATGTGGAAGTTGGCAACAATGTCGATGTGAGTTCGCTCGACGCAAACGGTATAGTACTGTCGGGCAGCGATATCGGAGGGGCGGTCCTGCTTGCAGATGTCAATGATCACGCTGTCGTTCGCAACGCGCTTGATCTTTCTCTTCTCACGGCACGGAGGCTTCAACTTTCGACGGATCTGACTTTGCCAGTCGAAACCTCGCTCGCCGGGGCGGCGATTGGGCAAATTGCGTTAGTCGATCTGGAGAAAGACGCTGATCCGGCGCTGTCTCTCAAGAACATGCTGTCCAACCTGACCTCTTCGGTCGACACGCTGGCGAGCTATCGGGCCGTCGCGGCCTCACTGAGAAACATGGAAGACACTGATGCGGCCTCCCAATTGGAGATTGCCAGGGAGCATCGCCTGACCGAAAGCGCGGCATCGCTGCACTGGCTTTGGCGAATCATTCAGTGGGTTGTTGGCGGATACGGCTATGCCCCCCTAAACACGTTCTTTGTTGCCATTTTCACGACGATGATTGGCGCGCTCGTCGCGTATCTTTCCGACGACGCCAGGAAATTTCTTGATTCACTGCAACGCCCAGCCGCCCCCGCCAAGGCAAGGGGTGGCGAGTTTATTGATGTCCGGAATCTCTGGTTGGCGTTCGATGCCTTTGTCTTCAGCCTGGATCGCCTGATCCCGCTTGTGTCGATCAACGGAAAAAACAAGGAAGTATTGTTCCGCAAGCAACGCTGGGTTCGGGCCTACTTTGTTGGGCACTCCCTGTTGGGATATCTTCTCTCAGCTACTGCATTGCAGTTTGTCGCCGAAGCCATCGGGGTCGGTGCTGGATGAAGGCTTGTCGTCCTCAAGCACGAAGAGTGCAATGCCAGCCGGAATCGCCCGCGAAGGTGATCCCGAGGATCGCAGACAAGGAGGCGGCGTCACGGACCGACTCATGCTCGATCTGGGCACCGAGACACCGCCGGAACGATGTGGCCTGATCGCTGCAGGGGGCCCGTGGAAACCGGCATCTGGAATGGGCAGTGCAGGATCATAGGCGCGTTGCCGGAGCGGGCGGCAAGTTTCGATGTGGAGAGGCCCGGCGACCCCGCGGCTCCATCTTCGAGCCAAAGCGCTTTGCCGATTCCAGGATCCATGCGTGCATCGGATCGGACAAGTCCGCTTCCGAAACAAGAGGCGCACGGGAATTCCGTTGGAGCAAGGTCCGGACATGCGCGCAGGCAGCAATCAGGAACTGGCGAATGCCGCCGGACGGAAATCGTGCGCTGCTTGCCGAGCGCCGGATGGCGGGCACCCACGAACGGGCAGACGCGTCGCGGGGAAGAGCGGACCCGAACTTGCGGTCCGGAATCGCGCTCGGGGAAATGGCTGACAGTGAATTTGATGCACAATGCAATCTCTGCCGCTGGACTGCGGGGCCGGCAGGCAAAGAGCGAGACGATCCGCGGAAACGGATTTCAAATCCGGTTCGCCTTGTTGCAATCCAGAGTCGGTCTGCAAGATCCTGCGCAAGACCCCTCCCAAACCACTAACCAAATAGATCACAAGATCTAGTTGCCAGTCGCCCCCGTGTCAGATAAGCATCGAGCGGCTGGGTCCCAAGAGTGCGGATATAATGACTGCTGGTGGAATACGAAGCCTGTGCCCCGCAATCAGGAGGATACAAATCAATAGGCGCCTGCAACCAACCCACAAATATTCATGCCACAGGCCAGTCAGTTCGATATGCCGCGCCTCCAAATCTCAGTTGTCACCCATCTGAATCAGACTAGGCTCAGGTCAAAGTGAAGCAAATTCAGAACTCCTGAAGCATCAAACACGTAGAGTCTCAGAACTCATGTCACAAGACACCAACTTCAAGTGGGTCACAAGAGGCTTTGTCTGGCGTGCAGTTTTTATAATATCTGCGGTAGGTCCTACAATTGGAGCACTTGCATATTCCTTTCTGGACCAATCCGTGAGGGATTTCTCAAGGAGTCTATTGGGTGGACGAGATTTGTTCCATCATATTGTGTTGGACGAGGAACAATTTAATGAACTACCTCTTGAGTGGCGACAAGCAATTGCGGAAGTTGACCTGCGTTCTGAGGAGGAAGCATCTCGTACAATGCGCGTTATTCGAACTTTGTCAAGGAAAGATCTTGATCTTATAGGACGCTTAGCGCCGTTTCTTGTATTCTTTTCGCATCAAGGAGGCTATATCGCTAAAGATGATCGCCTACAATCGGAACATCCTATTCCCGAAATAACCTATGAAGACATGAGAAAACTTGAAGAAATTGGAATTGTCGATGATACAAATTTTGGAATGACATTCGCATTCAAGAACGAAAAGGAAAATCAAACTCATGCAATTTTATTCGGGACCACCCTGGGAATTGAATTGCTAAGTCCCCGAGAAGATGTTGAAACCAAATTTTTTGTCACAAGATTGACTGAGGCTGGAGAAACGTTATTGAGGTCATTGCGTGTTCCGTCAAATATTGAATACTTTGAATGGATTGCTGGAAATTTTGAGCGCGAAGGATGGATTGCCCGCTTATTCGCATTAGGAACACCGCCAGGGCTTGAAATTTCAAGACAAAACTTTCAGGCCAACTTAGATAGAGCATCTATAAGAAATTGGGAAAGAACTCTTGATATCGAATAAAATTTGCAATTGGCAATATACCAATAATGATTCGCGCTTTTGACCACTTATGTGATATTGTTAGCGGGCTAGTGAGACTTTAGTTCTGCACGAAGCAGCGTCCAGATCGCTTCGAATGACGTACCTCGCATACCCACGTCATTACGAGCCCACTAACATTAGGTAATCAAACATGAAAATCACATTCCATTTGACGATAAAGATGCGCACGAAGCATCTTTTACGTCTGCTTGAGTATAAGCTCCAAAGACAAAATTCAAAGAAGCGGCTTCGTGATCCGGACGGCAAGGTCAGGATCTTCGTTCTCGACTGCGTATCGCCAGCTCGTCTTGGGACCGGTGCAGGGACGGTCACGGAATTGCTCCGGTGCGCCGGGCGGCAGGGCCTTGGTAGGCGCTTCACATGATGGCCGCTTCCGCAGATTTCTTCAGGTTAAAATTCCGCAACGACGGGTCGCGCGCCTACTCCGTTGAGAACATGGCGCGGGCGATCTGTTCCGGGGTCGCATCGGACTACATTATGTGCGAATTGTACGGCCCCAATGCCGGCCAGTCAGGGGGAGTATTCGAGGAGAACGAGATCGTCGGAGCGATTGGCGCCAAGCGTTGACACTTGCCGCCCAGATGAACCCGGCAACGCGGTCCAGATCCATCATGGCGTCAAGCCTCATGGCTTCTTTCGAAAGAGTCGGTCGGCGCGATCCGACGTCATCATGCGGGCCACGCGGCACGCACGCCAAGCAGGACCGAAATAGCCATCAGAACAAGAATCGCTGTCCGCTTGAAGCTCTCCGGGTCGGTTCGGACGAAGCCGCGATTGCCAGCGACGACGCCGGCGACCAGGATCGGGAGGAAGAGCCCCGTCCGCCACAGGACGCTGGCGTCGATCAGGCCCTGGGCCGCGAACATGGCGGCTCCAACACTGTCGGTGCCGATGAAGTTGGCGATGATCGAGGCACGACCCGCCACCACGCCGATCGGCGACGAGAAATGGAACAGGACCGCCGGCGGCCCGACGATCCCCATGCTGCCGTTCAGGACGCCGGCCATGAGCCCGACCCCGACGGTGGCGATCCGGCCGGGCTCCTTCGAGAGCGTGAAGCCCCGCAGCATCAGGAGCGCGGCAATCAGGACGGCGATGGCCAGCGCGATCCGGATAGGCGCCGCCGGCAGCCTCGTGAGGACATGAATGCCGACCGGCGTTGCCGCCCAGGTCCCCAGCAGCAGGAGCGCGATGGATCGCCACCTCACGTCGGGCCAGATCTGCGGCAGGAGGGTAACGCTGGTGACAGCCTCGAACATGAGGACCATCGGAACGACCTGCAGGGGCGGAAGCGCGAGCGAGAGGCTGGTCATCCAGAACATTGACGCCCCGAATCCGGTGTAGCCTTTCAGGTAGGCGCCTGCCAGCACCGCGGCCAGGCCGTAGAGAAGTGTCAACGCGGCCAGGCCGGCCGCGTTCAGCATGACGCTTGCAAGCTCGCCCATGCCGTAAGCACGTCGGAACGTTCCATTGGCTATGATTCCCTTGTGCTACGTTACCTCGAGAGCACCGCAAAGTGCGGGGCAGTCAAGCGGCCATGATGGTTTCGGAGTTTGTCTTCATGCCGGGATACCATTGTTCGAATTTGCCCCGAAGGGTTCCGTCGAGTGTCCGGGAGCGGGTCTGGAGCAAGAGGTGGGCGCCTTGCCTTGACCAACGCATCTGCTGGCGCTTGCCGAAGCGCTTGCCGACGATGGTGTTGACGGTGCTTTCGACAAAGCCGGTTGAAACGCGTTCGCCGTAGCGGCGTCGCTCTGCATAGTTGGGTCTCAGGGCTGAGCGGAACGGAAAACCGTCACAAGGACCGGGATTCCTTGATGCACCGATAGATCGTCGCGGGATGAACGTCGAACGTCCTCGCGACGGAGGAGATCGACCGTCCGGCGTTGACGAGTTCGTGGACAACCTCCTTCTGGTCGGCTCGAAGCTTCGCGGGCCGCCCGAACGCGACCCCGCGGGCCATGGCCGCCTTCCGCCTTTCCTCCGTGCGCGCCAGGATCAGGGAGCGCTCGAATTCGGCGATGCCGCCGAAGACGGTCAGGATCATCTTTCCGGCCGGGCTGGTCGTGTCGGCCCAGGGCTCGTCAAGCGACTGTATTCCTGCGCCTTTCTCGATCAGTGCTTCGGATATGCGGAGCAGCTCGGCCGTTGACCGCGCCAGGCGGTCCAGCTTGGTGATCACGACCACGTCATCCTTGCGGAGCTGGTCGAGCATGGCCTCGAGCCTCGGGCGCCGCCCTTTCGCCCCGGAGATCTTCTCTTCGAAGAACATCTCGCAGCCGACGTCGGCCAGCCGGGACAGCTGGGTTTCCAGCGTCTGCTCCCGCGTGGAGACGCGCGCATAGCCGATCTTCACGTCGCCGCCTCCAGGCGAGTGCGAAACTCGTTGCAAAAGGGTTCACTTTCGCAGACATGTTGTGCGAAGAATTTCCCCCTTTGTTTTCAGTGCGGCCCTGCAGCGTCGCAAAGCTCTGGAGTTTCGCGCGCTATGCCCACACGCTACCTGTCCGACGCCCAGCGCAGGCGCTTCGGCCGCTTCGATGCCGCGCTCTCGCGCGAAGACCTCGCCAAGTGCTTTGTTCTCGACCAGGGTGCGTTGCTCGCGATCCGTGACCTCAGGGGCGCCCACAACCGCCTCGGATACGCAACGCTTCTTTGCAGCGTCCGCTTCCTGGGAACGTTCCCCGAAACCGCCGATCACGTGCCTTCCGAGGTTCTGTCCTTCCTGCGCGGGCAGCTGGGGATCGGGGACGACATCGATCTTGGCGGGTACTTTCGCTCCAGAACCCACGAGCGACACGTCCGTTCCATCCGCGAGCGGCACGGTTTCATGCACTTCGGCGATGCGGCGCGTGCCCGCTTTCGGCTGAGCAGATGGCTCTATGCCGAATGCTGGGCGGGCAACGAACGTCCCGGCGCGTTGGTGCTTGTTGCAGCAGACTGGCTGATCGAGCACAAGGTGCTCCTCCCCGGCATCTCCACGCTCGAGCGTCTTGTCGGCCGCATCAGGGAGCGCGCCTGGCAGCGCCTGTGGCGTCGCCTTGCGGCAGGCCTGAGCGACGCGCAGCGTGCGCAAGTCGCCCATCTGTTCGAAAGGGATGACGAAAGCCTCGGCGGGCTGGAGATATTGCGGGCAAGCCCGCTGAAGCGCCAGCCGACCCAGTTCGCGAAGCATCTGGACAGGCTGGAGGCGGTACGATCCTTCGGACTGCGCCCGACGCCTCCCGGGGGCGTGCCCGCCGTTCAGCTGGAACGGCTGGCGCGCGTCGCGAAGACGAGCAAGCCTTCCGCGATCGCGGTCCTGCAGGAGCCGCGGCGCACCGCGACGGTTGCCGCGCTCTTCTACACGCTGGAGGCATCGGCCCAGGACGATGCCACGGAGCTTGGCGAGGCGCTGGTCTCCGACCTGTTCCGGGAGGCGGAAATGGCCCGGCTTGCACTTCGTGTCGCGCACCAGAAGGAGATGGACGGCGCCGTCATGGTCCTGCGCAGCCTGGCCGGGATGGTGCTCTCCGACGACGGCCTGCCCCTCAATGCGTGGAGGGACGCGGTTTTCGCCCACCTGCCGAAGGGCAGGATCAAGGACGCGATGACGACCGTCGACGGCCTTGTCCAGCCGGAATCGTCCAGGCCGGTCGCCGAGCTGAAGGACAGGTGGTCCCGCGCGCGCAAGCTGTTCCTCAACATCGTCACGCGCATCGACCTGGCCGCGGCTCCGGGTGGACAGGCGGTGACTGAGGCCATGGGCTGGTTGCGCGACCATCCGGACTGGAACGATGTCGGCATGAAGGACGCCCCGATCGCCGTGGTCTCCAGGTCCTGGCAGCCCTGCGTGCTCGATGGCAGCGGCAAGGTCGCCGACCCGAAGGCCTGCGTCTTCGCCACCATCGAGTCCTGGCACAAGGCCGTCAAGCGCCGGGACGTCTTCGCAGCGCCCGGCATCAGATATGCAGACCCGCGCATCGGCATGCTGGAACGGCAGGCTTGGCAGAACGCCAAGGGCACGGTGTGCCGCACCCTGGGCCGCACGCTCGACGGGCAGGCCGAGGTGCAGCGCCTTGCAGGCCTTCTGGACGAGACCTTCCGCCGCGTTGCCGGACGCGCCGACTGGAACCCCGAACTGAGGTTCGAGACCGAAAAGGGCAGGCGCAGGATTTCCGTGGCCCGGCTTGACCGACTTGCCGAGCCGGACAGCCTGCTCGCGCTGCGAAGCCGGGTTCGCGACCTGATGCCGAAAGGCGGGATCCCGGACATCCTTCTCGAGGTCATGAGGAGAACCGGCTTTTCCAGGGCATTCACCCGCCTCGACGACCAGCCGGTCGACGTGACGGACTTCGAGACAAGCCTCTGCGCCGTTCTGGTCGCGCAGGCCTGCAACATCGGGTTCGAGCCACTCGTTCGCGACGACCATCCTGCGCTGCGGCAAAGCCGGCTGTCCTGGCTGGGCCAGAACTTCGTCCGCCCGGAGACGCTCGACGCGGCGAATGCAGTGATCGTGTCCGCCCAAAAGGACCTTGCCGTCGCGGCCCATTGGGGAGACGGGCAGACGGCATCCGCCGACGGATTGCGCTTCCTGGCGCCGAAAAGCGCGATCCACGCGGGGCCGAACCCAAGGTACTTCAGGCAGGGCCGGGGAATCACGTGGTACAACATGCTGTCCGACCAGTATTCCGGGATCGGGGCCATGGTCGTGCCCGGCACCTTGCGCGACAGCCTGGTCATTCTGGCTCTCCTGCTCGACCAGGAGACCGAACTCGACCCGTCGAACGTCATGACCGACAGCGCCGCCTGTTCGGATTCCATGTTCGGTCTCTTCTGGCTTCTGGGCTACCGGTTCTGCCCCCGCCTGGCCGACATCGACGGTGCGCGTCTCTGGCGAGTGGACAACGCCGCACAATACGGCCCCTTGGGCGAAATCACCGAGGGAACCGTCAACATCAAGTTCGTCGTCGACAACTGGGAAGACCTGATCCGTCTCGCAGGTTCGCTCAGGCTGGGACATCTCAAGGCTGCGGGCGTCATGCGCATCCTGCAGACCCGTGACCGCCCCACCACGCTCGCGCGGGCCCTCATGCATCTGGGACGCATCGTCAAGACCCTGCACGTCCTGAACTACATCGACGACGCGGACTTCCGGCGCCGCATTCTCGTCCAGCTCAACAGGCAGGAACCTCGCCACAAGCTCGCCAGAAGGATCTACCATGGCAACCGGGGTGAAGTCCGGAACGCCCTGAGGCAAGGACAGGAAGAGCAGCTGGGAGCGCTCGGCCTGGCACTCAATGCCGTAACGCACTGGAACGCCGTCTACATGCAGGAAGCGCTTGCACGGCTGGGCGAGCAGGGCCTTGACATCGATCCGAAGGACGTCGCCCGTTTGTCTCCCGTTCTCTGGCAGCATATAAACTTCCTGGGCCGGTACGAAATCATCCTGCCGGAAAGCGTGGCGCTGGGCAGGCTGAGGCCTCTCAGGGACCCTGCTTCCGCGTGGGAGTTTTGAAAAGAAAAATCAGCCCTTATGACGGTCTGCCGTTCCGCTCAGCCCTGAGACCCAGTTCTGGGAGGAGCGCAACGGCGGCCCGCCCAGGGAGCTGGTGTTCGATTCCCGGCTGACGACCCATGCCAACCTCGCGCGGATCGACGCGATGGGAATCGACTTCCTGACGCTGCGCAGGCGCTCCGGATCGCTGCTCGACGCCATCGCCGCCTGCCCGGAGAGCGACTGGAAGCAGGTGCGCCTCACCAACGTCGGGCGCATCTACCGCACGCCCATGGTCCTCGACCGGCGCGTCCGGATCTCCGGCTATCCCGACGACGTCCGCCAGCTCGCCGTGCGCGGCCTGGGCCATGAGCGGCCGACCCTTCTGCTGACCAACCAGATGAGGACGTCCGCGAGCCAGCTCGTCGACCGCTACGCCCGGCGCATGGTGATCGAGAACGCCATCGCCGACGCCATCGACTTCTTCCACATGGACGCGCTGTCCGCGGCGGTGCCGATGAAGATCGACCTCGACCTCCAGCTCACGCTCATGGCCAGCGGGCTGTACCGGCTGCTGGCCGTCCGCCTCGGCAACGGCAAGCAGAACGCGAAGTCCCGCACGCTGTTCCGGAACTTCGTCAAGGCGCCCGCCGACGTCACGATCAACGACGACGGCATCGACGTCCGGCTCGGGCGCCGGGCGAACAACCCGTTCCTCCTCAACGCATCCTACGACGAGACCGACGTCGCCGTGCCTTGGCTCGAAAACCGCCGGCTGCGGATCAGCTTCCTGTGATCGGATCCGAACCTGGCCGGATTCACATCATTTGTGGCGGTTGGGAATCGAGGCTCAGCGCATTCTTGTGGATGAACCGCTGACGAATGCAGGGCAGTTCCTTGTAGGTGACGTTATGCGGCCCGGCCGCGATGGCCTTGAGCCCGACGTTGGTGCCGATCCCGTAGAGCGCCAGAAGAAGCCTGCGGGATACCTCTTCCGCAGGCAAGGCCTGTCGCGCGGCCGCCGTGGGAAAGGAACCGGTGAAGCCGATGCGCAGATCAACTTCCTTAAGCACGTCCAGCAAGCTGGTCATGGGTCACCTGCGGGCCAGCTCATCCTTCAGCGCGGCCAGCATGGCCGGATCATCCTGAGCCTTCAGTGGCTTGAGCGATATCCGGGTCCTGTCACCGCTCCTGCTTGTGGCGTGATCCCTTCGTCCGACATGCAGTCAGGCTACATGAGGCCCCCCACGACGCCAACCATCACAAGTGACCCCACGTATTTTGGTGGTTCCGACACTCGGCGGTCTCAAGGATAGAACCACGACGAGCGGTGGATCCTTGGTTGCGGGCCGGACAATTCGGCCATACCAGTGGAACTGAACTAACGACCCGGCCGGAGACTTTCAGTGGATTCCAGGACCAACTGCCCTGTCTGTCTCGCCGAGCACAACGGCTTCCCAATCGTCAAGGACCAACCTGAAGAATGCACCCAGAAATTCAATTGCAGGAAGTGCAGTACATTTCTTGTGCCCGACGACCTCGCTGACGCGCTTGAACAATTCGACCGAAGCAAGCGCCCGCTTCTATGCGGATGGATCTTCCGCCGGAACAAGGAGGGATCTCATCCCACGCTCGATGTTCGACGTCCGACCACCTGACGATCGCCAAAAAATCTGTGGCGCAATTCCTTCGGCCCCGGGGGAATTCTTGACCGCTGGGCGCCATCCAGTAAAGTACCAACGTGCTGGCGCCGCGATCACGGCGTCTGCGTCGAGAATGCGAGCCTCGGCCGCGCCGTTGCGGCATCCCAAATGGCAGGAATGACATGAACGGTCGATGGGGCTCCGAGAGGGAGTAATCCGCCCATGGCAAGCGTGCCGGGAAATTTTAAAATGTTTGCCGTTGGTGTTGATCCCGATCCGGTCCACCTGACGCTTGACCCGGTGGAATCTCAAGTTGTGGTGCAGCATCCGCGTCCAAGTGCGTTGAAGCAACTGTGCAACGCAGACTGGGGTCATGGGGCGGTCACAGGTGCGGTGGGGCGCAATGCCGTCAGAGCCAGAGCCTAGGGCGGGCGATCCCATTTTCTCGTCCAAGCTGGCCGAGCTGTGCTTTCGCTGGTTTGATTGGAACTGGGGCGTCGTCGGTTTTCGGATCTACGACGAAGAAGGCAACATAATCAGCGAACAGCCGTGGGTCCGCCGAAAACAGGCAGTTGGATACGGACTCTCCTCGGTTGTTTCTCCAATTCCTACCTCAATGCGTTCAGGCGCGTGTTCCCCGGAGGCGTTCTAGGCGGATCTTCATCTCCAGATATTCGCGAAACCCCTTGTCATCAACACGATGACCGG
>JAPPCV010000126.1 GCA_028824715.1 Boseongicola sp.
CATTTCGCCGCCAAAGGGGACGTCGCAACATTGGCAGCCGGATTGGAGTTTCTCGGGTTGATGACAGACTGCGTGCCGGATTGGGCTCGAGAGGCGGTGCCGTCCGAAGACGTGACTGATCTGGTCAATGCGTTGCTTGGCGAGCGCGCGACTGCGAGAGCGGCGCGAGACTTCGCGAGGGCGGATAGCCTTCGTGAAGGCCTCATCGAAGCCGGCATTGTCATCAAGGACACATCCGAGGGCGTCGACTGGCACATTGGACCAGGATTCGACCACGACAAACTGGAGGAACTGAAATGAAAGCGGAACGGCTCTTTCTGTTCGACACGACACTCCGGGATGGTCAGCAAACCCAGGGCGTCCAGTTCTCGACGGAGGAAAAGACCGAGATCGCGCATTTGCTCGATGCACTCGGCCTGGACTACATCGAGGGAGGCTGGCCCGGCGCGAACCCCACCGACGATGCCTTCTTTGACAAGCGTCCGGAGACCCGCGCGACCTTTACTGCGTTCGGCATGACAAAGCGGGCAGGGCGTTCGGCGGAGAACTGCGACGTTCTGGCTGCCGTGCTGAATGCAGGCACGTCCGCCGTCTGTCTCGTCGGCAAGACCCATGACTTCCATGTCGACAGAGCGCTCGGGATCTCCTTGGACGAAAACCTGAACGGCATTCGCGAGAGCGTTGCGCATCTGGTGAACCAAGGCCGCGAAGCGATTTTCGACGCGGAGCACTTCTTCGACGGCTACAAGGCAAATCCCGGCTATGCGCTTGACTGCGTACAGGCGGCCTTCAAGGCAGGGGCCCGCTGGGTTGCGCTCTGCGACACGAATGGGGGCACGTTGCCGAACGAAGTAACGGAGATCACGTCGGCTGTCATCAATGCCGGAATACCTGGCGGCAACTTGGGCATCCACACCCACGACGATACCGGCAATGCCGTCGCGGGCACGTTGGCGGCAGTTGAGGCGGGCGCGCGCCAGATTCACGGCACGCTCAACGGTCTCGGCGAACGCTGCGGAAACGCGAATCTTACGACGCTGATTCCGACGCTTATGCTCAAGGAGCCCTTCGCAAGCCGGTACGAGACCGGCGTCAGCAGAGAGGCGCTGGCGCGCCTGACACGCACCAGCCGCGTCTTGGACGACATCCTGAATCGCGTGCCGCTCCGGTCCGCTCCATATGTCGGAGCGTCCGCCTTTGCCCACAAGGCAGGGCTTCACGCCTCGGCAATTGCGAAAGACCCGAAGACCTACGAGCACGTTGACCCGACATCGGTCGGAAATGCCCGCGTGGTTCCCATGTCGAACCAGGCTGGCCAGTCGAACCTCATCAAGCGATTGTCCGAAATGGGCATCAGCGTCGAAAAGGGGGATCCGGCCCTCCTTGCCATTCTCGGCGAGGTCAAGCGAAGGGAGGCGCTCGGCTATGCCTATGACAGCGCTCAGGCAAGTTTCGAACTGCTTGCACGCGCCGCACTTGGCCTCTCGGCCGAGTTCTTCGAAGTTGAGCGTTACCGCGTGATTTCGGAGCGGCGGCGCAACGCACGCGGCGAGATCGTTGTCGAGTCCGAGGCCGTCGTGACGATTGCGACGGAAAAAGGGCAACAGACAAGCTACTTCAAGAACGAACATGCCCAAGACCTGCATGATGACGGGCCGGTCAACGCGCTTTGGCAGGCGCTCAAGTCAGACCTTGGACCGTTTCAGTCGCAGATTCAGGACGTGCGCCTGACCGACTTCAAGGTGCGAATCACTCAGGGTGGCACAGAAGCCGTGACCCGCGTCATCATCGACTTTGCGGATGATGCAGGGCGGTTCTGGTCAACTGTGGGCGTGTCCGCAAATATCGTTGATGCCTCGTTTGGAGCGTTGCTGGACGCGGTGAACTGGAAACTCGTCCGCGAAGAAGGTGAGATGGACAAGGCTTCGGGGTGACGCAGGCAGTGTTTCATTCGTTCAAGAGGATTCAACGTCGTGGGGTCTGTGTATCGCGTTTGGGGCGGCCGCGATGAGCCTTCAGGCGGTCGCGGACATTGTTGCCAGGGGCGATCCTGATCGATTCGACGCTTGCATGGCCGCACCGGTGGCGGCGCGTGCCGTGCTGTTTCCGATATACGCCTTCAATGTTGAAGTCTCCCGAGCAACCTGGGCGGTGTCCGAACCCATGATTGGCGAAATGCGCCTTCAATGGCTCCGGGATGTCCTTGACGACATTGCAAACGGCAAGGCAGCGGGAAGGCATGAGGTCGTCGCGCCACTGGCCGATGTTCTGGATGGAGAAGGTGCGCGAATCCTTGACCGGGTGGTGCAAGCGCGGCGGCGCGACCTTCATTCGAAGCCCTTCGGAGACGTCGAGCAATTTCGAGAATACCTCGATGAGACGGGCGGCGGCTTGATGTGGGTCGCCGCACGCGCCCTTGGTGGAGAGGACGAGACCAGCTTCCGCACGCTTGGCAGGGTCAGTGGCCTTGCCAATTTCCTTCTTGCCGTGCCACGGCTGGAAACTCGGGTCGGCTCGCCACTGCCTGACGGCGGTTCGGAAACCGTTCGGATGCTTGCAAGGGATGCACTAGCGGAGCTCCGGTCCTTGCGCATTCCCAGGGCCGGGCGCGCTGCCTCCCTTGCGTCCTGGCGTGCCGGGACCATCCTGCGTCGTGCGGCAGCCGAGCCCGGCAGGGTCGCGAACGGAACGCTTCCGGAAAGCGAGTTCCGGCGGCGTCTTTCGCTGATCTGGGCGGGGTACAGTCTCTGATCCCTTGCTGGATCAGATGGAGTCCGCGCCTGCCGTCACCAAAATGACAAGGCAATCATGGGTCTATCTCAACAAAGGGAGCGCCAGGCGAACTGGTGTGAATGCAGTGGGTGAATGTCCCGCAGGAAGGGTGCAGCGAATCTAGCTGTTGAACTCGCAGGTGAAAGTCCTGTCGGCGCAATTCTCAGTTTGGCGCCGTAGCATATCCCACTGGACGCAGAGAGATCTGTGCACAGCGAGCCGGGAAGTACGAAGTCGCCGTAGACCAGTCTTATGACCTGGTCTGGTCAGCCAGGGTGGCGAGCATACCGGAGGGCCGTAGCGAAAGCGAACGATTGTTTGAAGCGATGAAATGGGACTCCCACATGAAGCTGATTTGTGGGGCAAATGGGGACGCCAAGGGTTTCCTTTCTACGTGATGGCCAGAACCGATGCGGAAGAACTGAGGAAAGCACGCATTGGGTCCCCCGACGTATAGACGGCGGCAACTCGGGAAAGTTCAGCGGTGAAAGATCGGAAGGTGAAAGGAACAGACAGGATGACCCATGAATGTCAAAGACCAAACCTATAACCGTAAACGGGAAATGGCGCGGAGTATCTTTCACTGGCGGATGAGGTCGATTAAGCGACGATGGGTGGGACAACACGACCCACTCTGAGCGAGGACCTCTGGGTTCGGGTGGCTACAAGTCTGGTGTCATGGTGTCGGTGCTCAGAAACCGATGTAGAGTGGCGTCAGCCTGTCGTCTACGGATAGGGTAAACGCCTGCGGCGGACAGAGTATGGCTGGGTCAGCCTTAACTTGTTGCAGTATGCGGAAGGCCCTGTCTCAACTTTGCGGTGCCCGATGCTTGAAGCCGTACCCGGGAAAACCGGACGTACGGAACTTTAGAGGGCCGCTGGAAACGTGGTCTATGGTGGAACCGCGCACCCGCCCGCAATCGAATGAGCGGGACCGGAAAAGCCTCCACCTAAGGACGCGCGCGCCAGCAGCCTACCCAACAAAAGCCAACCACCGACTTTCACCGCGAGCCGTGCGCCGGACATCGCGAGGTGTCGCGTTCTTTCGCGGGGCATTCCGGCCATTGCGGGCTTTCCTGATTCGGGGACCGGCAGGTCGGCATCAATCATACACGCGCGGGTGGCGATCTCAACGGCGTCGGCACCCACTGAAATCCGCGACTCTTCCATATGCCATCCATATGCGCGCCGAACGCATCCCCTGCATCTCGAGGCGCTCATCCGACGCACCAGGTTGTCACTGGACGCGACTCGGCCGGTGGTACAGGTTCGCAGCAATTAGAACGGACTTCGCATGCTACATCCTATAACATGCTGTAAAGACGTGACCAATCGAGAGCGAGAGTCCGGTATATAGGGCATATATT
Organism: Boseongicola sp.; assembly: GCA_028824715.1. Classification (GTDB taxonomy): domain Bacteria; phylum Pseudomonadota; class Alphaproteobacteria; order Rhodobacterales; family Rhodobacteraceae; genus JAJEFO01. Next base: position 4,140 of record JAPPCV010000126.1, read on the forward strand.
GGCCACTTCCTGTGACCTAAACCTCTTTAACCTCTACACCAGTTCGCCTAGCGCTCCCTTTGTTGGGATAGACCCCACGTACGGCGGTGCCGGGTGGGCTTCCTCGGTTCGTCCTCCGGTGCCGGAAGCGGAGACCGGGCGACGAGGCCGCGGCTGATCGCGTAGCGGCCGATCTGGAGAGCGCGCCGTGCTTGCTGGCCCGGTGCCGGCAAGGAAGCTGAAAGTTGCCTTCTGGGCAATGTACGGTAATTCGCCGTACACTTGATATGTACGTCAATATGCCGTACATGCAATTGGGCAGCTCTCTTGCAATCCAGTTGCAAACGAGCAAGGTCAAACCAAGGAGGTCGTAATGTTGGTATTTGAAGATAGCACGGCTGCTGTCGACGAGCCCAAGAGCGCTCGGCTGGAAGCGCGTACGTGGCCTTCGGTGAAGGATGCGATCAGCCGTGCTGCGACCTTGAGCGGCGTTGAGGTGAGCTCCTTTGTCGTGAGCGCCGCATACAATGCCGCGCATACGACAATCAAGGCGCACAAGATGACCATTTTGGAGAGCGAGGCGGATCGAGCGGCGTTCTTTGGGGCTCTTGAAAATCCCCCGAAGCCGAATGATCGGCTGAAAAATGCGTTTGCATTGCGTGAGAAACTGATCGCGAATGCCGACTGACGCCATCGACGAAGCCCCATACACAATCGAGCCGTTCGATCCCAAGACACAGGACCGGGCGGCTTTCTCTTGTGGCGTTTGCCAGATCGACAACTACCTAAAGCTCACGGCAAAGAAGGACTCCAAGGCTGATGTGGTCCGCGTTTGGGTCGTGCTAGACGGTGACCGCCACATCGTTGGGTCCTATGGGATCAATATGCATTCCGTAGTGGCGGAAGAAATGCCAGAAGCGTTGGCAAAAAAGGCACCCCGCCACGGTGTTCTGCCAACCGCGTTCATTTCCATGATCGGCGTTGACCTTTCGATGCAGGGGCAGGGCCTGGGAAGCGCTCTCCTTGCCGATGCGCTCGGCCGCATCGGTCGTGTTTCAGACGAGATCGGAACCTGCGCTGTTCTGCTCGACGTTTTAGACTGTGGCGATCCCGAAACGGTGGCACGCCGGAAAGCCTACTACGAGTCCTTCGGATTCATCCCCCTGCCTGATCAGCCTCTACGCTTGTTCATGCCGATACAGACCGTGAGAGCGTTGTCCGGCTAGGTTCCCATTGCACCGATGCCCCGAAGTCATCACGCTGTCGGCGGAGACTGCGTAGGTCGCTCCGATACCGAACCTCCCTCGTCTTGTCCCCGTGCGAGCAAGGGGATCGCGGGTCTGGCAGACGCCGCCGCCCGCGCAATGGTCCGCCCGCTCCATTCGCTGACGCTCCCGTGTTGATCATGCCCGGGCGGCCATATAGATAGCACCGCCTATCTCGTGCACGAGATAGGCGGTGCTCTCCAATCATGGCAGCTTTCGCACCTGCGGTTCGCGTCCAGCGGTCTTCCTTGGGCCTTGCTCCGGACGCGAGGCGCCCCTAAGCACGGTTCGAGCGGGCGTGGCGGAATGGTAGACGCAAGAGACTTAAAATCTCTGGGGCGAGAGCCCGTGCCGGTTCAAGTCCGGCCGCCCGCACCAAACAGCGTCAGTATCGTTGGCGATAGTGCATCCTTTGCGTCTGGAGATTCAAGATCTCGAGGCGGAGGAAGCTTTGCCGCAACACCAGCGACCCACGTTCGGTGCTTTCGACCGAAAGTTCCGCCAGCCGCGTGTTGATGTCACGAATCTCCTGTCTTGCCTGATCGATTTCTCGCCCAATTTCGTGCCACTGCAATCCGCGCATGTTCGCGGCTTGCAGTGCGTCCGCGTCTTCCGCGCGACAGACGGGCGAAAGGCGAGTGCCGGTAGTGCCGACGAAATATGCATGGGCGGCGGTGCAGTACTGTTTCAACCCGGTTTCGCGACCTCGACGCCATTCCTGTACATCCGGAGCGATGCCGAATTCACTGCAAGCCTTGACGTGCTCCATGATGTAGCTTGATTGCTTCCCACGCGCACCGTCGGCAAGACCGATGTCCCTCCAGGCACCTTGCCGGCAATCGGATTCGGAGAGCGAGGCGCAGCCTGCGAGAAAGGCGAGCGCCGCAAGAGGGACAGTGAGCCGCATGCGGCCATTGGTAACGGGTCAACGGCATGGAATCCACAACTCTCACGCGTCGTTGATGATATGGTCTTCCCAGTCCTCTGTTCCGACTTCCCACTCCGGTACGGTCCAGCCTCTGGCCGAAACGCCTGCTTCATGCACGCTCTCGGGCGTGCCGGAAATCAGCGGGTGCCAGTCGTTTAGCGGCCTGCCTTCCCAAATCAACCTGTACGCGCATGTGCGCGGCATCCAATGCGCGATCTCCGAAATGTTCGAAGGCGTCAGGACGACACAATCAGGAACCAGTTGCTTGCGGATGTCGTATTGGGAACACCTGCAAGTCTCGTCATCAAGAAGGCGGCATGCAATGCGCGTGTAAGCAATCTCGCCGGAATCCGCATCCTCAAGCTTGTTCAGGCAGCAGCGGCCGCAGCCGTCGCAGAGCGCTTCCCATTCCTTCTGATTCAGACTCTCGAGAGGAACGCGCTCCCAGAATCGGTCGCGCAGCCCGTCGCGATCTATCGGATCCGGTTTGCTCACGACGGCTTCGAGACGGGATCAGACATCGGGCGGCTCATTCCCTTGTGCCAGCCAGCACTGAACGCGCTCTTGCGCTGTCGTCATCCATTGCAGCGACAAGCGCATCAAGGCCTTCGAATCTCATTTCAGGGCGCAAGTAGGACACGAGAGCGATGCTCAAGCTCATGCCGTAGAGATCCCCAAAAAAGTCAAAGAGATGCGCCTCAAGGTTTGGCGTGTTCTCGCCAAACATCGGTCGGACACCAAGCGAGGCGACGCCCTCGTAGCTGCCCTTTGCGGAGCCGCCCAGGACCTCGACCCTGACCGCGTAGACTCCGAACTTGGGCGGATGCAGCCCGTCCAGCGAGATGTTTGCCGTTGGGTAGCCCAGTTCGCGCCCGCGCTGGTCTCCGCGAAGAACCTCACCCTCGATCCGGTGCAAGTGCCCCAGCATGGCGGCGGCGTCTTCGGGCTTGCCGGCACTCAGGGCCTTCCTAATGCGGGTCGAAGAGACTTCGTCCCCGTTTTCGGCAACCAGTTCGGCAATCGTAACGCCGAATCCCATTTCCTTGCCGTGTGCTTGCAGGGTCTCCGCGCTGCCGGCCCGACCCTTCCCGAAACAGAAGTCGGCCCCCACCGTGACGTGGACGAGACCAAGGCCGTCGCGGATGACGTCTCTGGAAAAGGCTTCCGGACTCAGGGAGGCAAGGCGGTCGTTGAATGACATCTCGTAGAGGAGGTCGACACCGAGACTTTGCAGGCGGTGCGCCCTGGCGGCAGCGTTCATGAGCCGGAAGGGCGGGGCGGAAGGCGCGAAATAATCTCGGGGATGAGGCTCGAAAGTGAGGACGCCAAGCGGCGCGTCTGCAGCCCTTGCTGCAATGTCAAGGACCGCCTGATGGCCGACATGGACACCATCGAAATTGCCTATCGCGGCGGTGGCTCCCCGGTCCTGCGGTTGCACGTACGTTGTGTCGCGAATTGTTCGCATGCGTCGGGGCGTATCCTGCCATTTGCCCTCCTGCAAGGGTTGGCGGCACCGCATCGAATGCCGAGGAACGGCAGGCGGATGTTGGTCACGAGGGCGCTCTTGGGCGACGCCGGGTCAATCCCGGACTCGCGTCCGCCGTGAATCAGGGGCTCTCGAACAGTCGCGAAGTCGAATGCAGGTCATGTGGCCGCGCAATCGCGAAACTTCGGAGGAACGGAATCTCCGCGAGCCGCTGACAAAATCAGTGCAGCGCAGCCCGAAGGCAACGGGTCAGCTTGAGTACATTCCGTCATAGATCGACTCCAGCATGGTGGCTCGAAAGAGGCTCGATACGCTGGTACCTTGCCAGATGTTCTGGATCGCCTGAGCAAACACCGGCGCAGTTGGAATGACTCGAATGTTCTTCGCATCCAGCGTTTCCTCGGTGGGCTCGATCGTGTCAGTAACCGCGAGGCTCTTCATCACGGATCCGGCAACGCGCTCTATTGCGGGTCCCGAGAGGACGCCGTGCGTGATGTAGGCATGAACTTCCTTCGCCCCTTCGTCAATCAGCGTTTCGGCCCCCTTGCACAAGGTGCCCGCGGTATCGACAATATCGTCAACGACGATGCAAACCCGGTCCTTCACTTCTCCGATCACGGTCATTTCCGCAACTTCGCCCGGACTCTCGCGTCTCTTGTCGACGATTGACAGCGGGGCTCCGATGCGTTGGGCCAGTTCGCGTGCCCGCGCGACGCCGCCGACATCCGGCGATACCACGGTAATCTGGTCCAGCCTCTCTTTGAACGCATGGTTGATGTCGAGCGCAAAGATCGGAGACGCGTACAGATTGTCGACTGGTACGTCGAAAAATCCCTGGATCTGCGCCGCGTGCAAGTCCATGGTCAAGACACGTTCGATGCCAGCACTCACGATCATGTTCGCGACCAGCTTCGCCGAGATGGGAACGCGAGATCTTGTTCGCCGGTCCTGGCGCGCATAGCCGAAATAGGGAACGACAGCAGTCACACGCTGCGCGGACGAGCGCCGAAGGGCGTCCGCCATGATCAGCAATTCCATCAGGTTGTCATTGGCCGGATTTGACGTTGACTGCAGTATGAACGTCTCTTCGCCACGAACGTTTTCAAAAACTTCCACGAATATCTCGCCGTCGTTGAAGCGCTCGACCCGCGACTTGACCAAGTCGACGCTTGTTCCGAAATGCATCGACATCCGACGGCAGACAGCCGACGCCATGGAGGGGTTTGAATTTCCGGCAAGTATCTTTGGGCCTTCAATCTGGGGCATTGGCAATGGCGTCCCTCTAGCCTGTGCGCACGGCCGAATCAAAAGTTGACACCGCTTAGCACGGGCGTACGGTCAGGCAAACTGACTTGTGAGAGAGAGACGAAAATGGCGCATATTGACTACTATCTGGGGGTGTTCTCGCCCAACTGCTACCTGGCCGGCACGCGCCCCGGCGACATAGCGTCGAAGCACGGGGCCACGATGACCTACAAGCCGCTGGACCTGATGGCGCTGTTCGCGCGCACTGGCGGCGTCCCGCCTGCGCAGCGACACGTATCGCGCCAGGAGTACCGCTTGATCGAGATGGAGCGGAACGCGAAGATTGCCGGAATGCCGATCAACCTGCATCCGGCTCATTGGCCGACCAATCCGGCACCAGCATCCTACGCGGTCATCGCGGCGCAGAAGGATGGCAGCGGCGACCTGGCGGCACTGGTGGCGGCAATTACGCGGGCCTGCTGGGCGGAAGAGAGGGACATCGCGGAGGATTCCGTGATCAAGTCCTGCCTTGAATCCGCCGGCTTCGATCCCGAGCTTGCCGACAGCGGACTTCTCTCGGGTGCGGAGACCTACGAAGCGAACCTTGAGGATGCGGTGAACGCCGGCGTCTTTGGGGCACCGTTCTTCATAACCGATGATGACAGGCGATTCTGGGGCCAGGATCGCCTGGATCATCTGGCGGCGCATCTGGAATCTCGCGGGGCGTAGCGGCCACGCGGGCATTTCACGTCTGTCGCCTGTTTCCGTCGCTGCGGGAATACAGGCTTTCGCCAGAAAGGACGTTACGCTCGCTCCAACGCTGCGACGATCCTGCCGAATTCATCCGCTTTCAGTGACGCACCGCCCACAAGAGCGCCATCCACGTTCGGGACACCGAATATTTCATGCGCGTTCGACGGCTTCACCGAGCCTCCGTAGAGCAACCGGATCTCTTGCGCTTCAGCTCCGAAGCGGGCGGTCAGTTCCTTGCGAATGTCCTCGTGCACCTCCGCAATCTCCGCAAGCGTGGGCACCTTGCCGGTTCCGATCGCCCAGACCGGCTCGTAGGCAATGATCGTGGTCTGTCCAGCGGCGCCATCGGGCACCGAGCCGCCGAGCTGGCCTCGCACGACCTCTAGCGTTCGGCCGGCCTCTCGTTCCTCCAGGGTTTCCCCGACGCAGATGATCGCGGCAAGTCCGGCGGACCAGACGGCCATCGCCTTTGCGCGGACTTCGGCATCGCCTTCACCATGGTCGGCACGCCGCTCGGAGTGGCCGGCAATGACGCAGGTGCCGCCGGCGTCGGCGACCATTTCGGCCGAGATGTCACCGGTATGCGCGCCCGACGGATTCGCGTGGCAATCCTGAGCGCCAACCGCGATGGCAGTCCCCGCAGCAGCATCCGCCATACGAGACAACAAGGTCGAGGGCGGGCAGATCAGGATGTCGCAGGCCGGAGACGGAAATTCGGAAGCGAGGGCCCGGGCTTCGTCCAGGCTCGCCGCCGTTCCGTTCATCTTCCAGTTGCCTGCCGCCAGCCTGCGCATCATCCACCGCCGGTCTTCGTGAAAGCCATGGGACAAAGACTCACTCTCTCGACCCGGCTTCCCGTTCGGCGGACAACTGGTCGATGTCCCTGAACTTGATGGACTCGCCGCAGCCGCAGGCGTCTTCAACATTTGGATTCCTGAACTTGAAACCCGACTCCAGGAGCGAATTCTCGTAGTCGATCTCAGTCCCGAAAAGGAACATCTGCGCCATCGGCGCAATCATGATGCGTGCGCCATCCTTCTCGACAACCTCGTCCAACGGATCCACGTCATCGGCATAGTCCATGGTGTATTCCATGCCCGCGCAACCGCCCTTCTTGACGCCAATCCGAAGGCCGGCGCGACCGTCGCGTGCCATGAGCTTCGTGATCTGGCCAACTGCCGCCGCGGTCATGGTCACGGCCGCCTTTTCGGAAACTCCGAACATCACATGAATCCGAGTTCGAGGCGAGCTTCGTCGGACATCATTTCCATGCCCCAGGGCGGGTCCCACGTGAGTGACACGTCTACCTGCCTGACGCCGGGCAGAGGCTCCACGGCCTCGGCGACCCATCCCGGCATCTCTCCTGCAACCGGACATCCCGGTGCGGTCAGGCTCATCAGGACCGTGACAGCCCCGTCGCCCGAAATGTCGATCGTGTAAATCAGGCCGAGATCGTAGATGTTCACCGGAATTTCCGGATCGTACACCGAGCGGCACGCTTCCACGATGGAGTCGTAGAGCGGATGATCGGTGGACGACGGCGCAATCAGTGGCGTGCCCTCAAGCTGTTCGGTCGGCTCAACAGTCATGGATGCCTCAATGCTGCCCAATTGGCTGAGTGATTATATAAGGATTAAGCGCCGGTCAGTAAAGACACCTGTCCAGTTCGCCGTGGTGCACGAAGGATCTCAACGGCGACCTGCAGCCACGCCGGTGGGCAACGGCACGGTGGCTGGCCACTCATGCCGGAGAGATCAAGTCGCGGCGAGCGTGTCCCGAAGGGCGGGACCAAGGAGGCACCGCCATTCCCATTTCCGCCTGACCCGGTGCGATTCCTCCATTGGCAGACGAGCTATCCCTTTCCATGCAAGCGCGGCGCAGGGGTCGCACACACGCATGAGACCTAATCCTGAAGCTTGACGAGGGCGTGTCGCTTTCTGCCGGCGGATAGCTTGACTGGTGAGCTCAGTGCCTCAAAGTCAAACATCTGTCCGGCATCGGTCAGAGGCTTGTCGTCGACCCGTGCCCCGTTCTCCGCGATGAGTCGCTTGGCCTCCTTGCCGGATTTCGCGAGTCCGGAACGCACGATGAGCTGCGCGGCGGAAATTCCATCGCCAACGTCCTCGCGCGCCAGTTCCAGCGTGGGCAGTTCATCACCCACACCGCCCTTCTCGAAGACTTCCCGCGCGGTCTCCTCCGCCGCACGAGCCGCCTCGGGTCCCCGGCAAAGCATGGTCACCTCATTTGCCAGCCGGATCTTCGCCTCATTGATTTCCGAGCCGCCCAGCGCACCGAGCCTGCCGCACTCGTCGACGGGCAATTCCGTGAACATCTTCAGGAACTTCCCGACATCTTCGTCGGGCACGTTCCGCCACCACTGCCAGAACTCGTAGCCCGACATCACTTCCTCGTTCAGCCAGACGGCACCCTCCGCGGACTTGCCCATCTTTCGGCCGTCCGCCCGGGTCACGAGCGGAGTAGTGAGGCCGAATGCATCGGCTCCTTCGACACGCCTGATCAGGTCGGTGCCTGAGACAATGTTGCCCCACTGGTCCGACCCACCCATCTGCAGCGTGCATCCAAAGCGCCGGTACAATTCGAGAAAGTCGTAGGCCTGAAGCAGCATGTAGTTGAATTCGATGAAGGAAAGCGCCTGCTCCCGGTCCAGGCGTGACTTCACGCTTTCGAACGCCAAAAGCCGGTTGATCGTGAAGTGCTTCCCGATGTCTCTCAGGAAACCGATGTACCTCAGGTCATCGAGCCACTCCGAGTTGTCCACAAGCGGCGAATCCGTGGCGCCGTCGCCGTAGGAAATGTAGCGCAGGAAGACCTTGCGAATGCCATCGGCGTTTTCCCGAATCCTCTCGACGGGCAACATCTTGCGCATTTCGTCCTTGCCCGAAGGATCACCGACCTTGGTCGTGCCGCCACCCATCAGCGTGATCGGCCTGTGCCCGGTCTTCTGCATCCA
>JAPPCV010000056.1 GCA_028824715.1 Boseongicola sp.
GCGGCAGGTATCCGACACGTATGCCGTCGGCCGCCCAGGCTTCTCCCGTGAATTCCTTGTCCAGCCCGGCCATGATTCGCATCAGGGTCGACTTGCCGGCGCCGTTGACGCCCACGACACCTATCTTGACGCCCGGAAGAAAGGAAAGACGGATGTTTTCCAGGCATTTCCGGTTTCCCGGAAGCACCTTGGACACGCCGTCCATGTGGTAGACGAACTGGTGAGCCTTCATCTGGCTGGTCTCCGTTCAGCGATTCCGAGTGGATGTAGCCCGATGGCTGAGGTGACGCAATTGGCGCCGGCATCAGGCACCTTTCGGACTTGATCCACGGTTCCCGGGCATGTTGGCAACAGCACCGTCCGGGGATGGCCACGGACGGCGATGCACTGCTTGGCATCCAGGCGATGGCTCCCGAGACGAAGGAACGCCGCGGGCAATGGCGGAGAGCAAGGCGGGCTTCGCATCGCTGGCCAGGCAGAGCTTGCACCGGTTGACGCGGCTCCTGATGGCAGGCGCAAAGCCCGGCTGGGGCGCACGTGCTGCACTTTGCCGTCGGGAGGTGACTCGCGCCCTGACCGGATCATTGCAGGCTCGATCAATTCGGACCGGAATGATCCCCGCCGACAGGCAGGGTCGAATTGTCCGCCAGGTCGTGTGAACGCGTCAGCGGTTCCGTGACGTCAAGACTCTCGAGCCAGCTTCTTGTCCCTCACTGCCCCAAGGGCTAAACCACGGCGCGTCAAGATCGAGGGATGGCCCATGGCCAAGCAGAAACGGCCCCCGCGGCCCAAGGCCGAGCCGCCAAGGGGCTTCCGCGACCATTTCGGCAGCGAAGTTGCCGAGCGCAGCGCGATGCTTGATGCCGTCGCCGGGGTCTATCATCTCAACGGTTTCGAGGCGTTGGAATCTCCGGCCGTGGAGACGGTGGAGGCCCTCGGGAGTTTCCTGCCGGACGTGGATCGCCCCAATGACGGCGTGTTCGCCTGGCAGGTGGACGAGGACGGCGACTGGCTGGCGTTGCGATACGACCTGACGGCGCCTCTCGCGCGGGTGTTTGCACAACATCGTAACGAACTGCCTGCACCGTACCGACGCTTCGCGATCGGGCCGGTGTGGCGGAACGAAAAGCCGGGACCTGGGAGATTCCGCCAGTTCTACCAATGCGATGCGGATACGGTCGGGTCGCCCTCGATCGCCGCCGATGCCGAGATCTGCATGGTGCTTTCGGACGCGCTTGAGGCCGTCGGCATTCCGCGAGGCGATTACGTGATACGGCTCAACAACCGCAAGGTGCTGAACGGCGTGCTGGACGTTGCCGGACTGTCCGGAGAGGCGGCGCGGGAGCGCGGCATCGTCCTGCGTTCGATCGACAAGCTGGACCGGCTGGGCCCGGAGAGCGTCCGTTCCTTGCTGGGCGAGGGGCGAACGGACGAAAGCGGCGACTTTGCCGAAGGCGCCGGACTGGCGGATTCCCAGGCCGGAACGGTCATGGAATTCATCGAGGCACGAAGAGGCGACAATGCCGCGACCCTGGAGCGCCTTTCGGAAATCATAGGCGACAACGCAACAGGCAAGGCCGGCGTCGCGGAACTGCGCGGCATGGCGGAACTGATGGAGGCAGGGGGCTACGGTCCCGACCGGGTCGTCATCGACCCGTCCGTGGTGCGCGGCCTGGGCTACTACACCGGGCCGGTCTACGAGGCCGATCTCACATTCGAGATAAGGGACGAGAAGGGGCGCCCGCAGCAGTTCGGCAGCGTGGCTGGAGGCGGGCGCTATGATGATCTCGTCAAGCGGTTCACGGGCCAGGAGGTTCCCGCCACGGGCATTTCGATCGGAGTCGATCGACTTCTTGCTGCGCTTCGCGCGAAAGGGCGGTCGAGCGGCGAATCGGCCGGCCCGGTCGTCGTTACGGTAATGGATCGGGACCGAATGGGCGCGTATCAGGCCATGGCGTCGACGCTCCGCAAGGCAGGCATCCGGGCCGAGGTGTACCTGGGGAATCCGCGCAATTTCGGAAACCAGCTGAAATATGCCGACAGGCGCCGCTCGCCCGTCGCGATCATTCAAGGTTCGAACGAGGTCGCGCGCGGTGTCGTTCAAGTCAAGGATCTGGCCTTGGGTGCCAGGATTGCCGAAGGCGCCTCGCTCAAGGAGTGGAGGGATCAGCCCGCACAGTTCGAATGCCCGATCGGCGATCTGGTCAGCCGAGTGCGCGAGATCCTGGACAGGTGACGGACAAGTCCGACATTCGGGTCGAGGCGGATCGTCTGCGGGCGCTGTTCGAGGCAAGGGGCGCGGAGGTGTTCGAGACTGACATCCTGCAGCCTGCGGGGGCGCTTCTGGACCTCTATGGCGAGGACATCCGCGCGCGGGCGTTCACGACGCACGATCCGCTCCGGGGCGAGATGATGCTGCGGCCGGACTTTACCCTGCCCCTGGTCCAGCGGCACGTGGCCGAGGGTCGGGCGGAAGGAAGTTACACCTATGCAGGTGAAGTCTTTCGGCGGCAGGAGGACGATCCGGACCGCGACGCGGAATACTTGCAGGTCGGCTACGAGATTTTCGGAGGCGAAGTTGCAGTTGAAGCGGACGCCGAGGTCTTCGCGGCTTTTGCGGAGATCCTCGCGCCCTTGGGCCTGAGGCCTGCGACGGGAGACATCGGGCTGCTGCGTGCGGCGATAGAGGGCCTGGAAACGAGCGCGGCCAGGCAGGCCGCGCTCATGCATCACCTTTGGAGGCCGCGGCGGTTCCGCGGGCTCTTGAATCGCTACGGCCAGGTCACGTCCGCAGCGGAGATTCCGGATGCGGACAGCGGAATCGAAATCGGGCTGCGGACGCGAGCGGAAGTCGCCGCACGACTGGATGTCCTGGAGATGGAGCGGACGGTGCCACCGCTGGACGCAGAGGTGGTCGGACTGATTGATGCGCTTCTGGGAATTCGAGGAAAGGCGCCGAACGCGCTCTCGGAATTGCGCGAGGCTGCGTCGGCATTGCCTTCGATCCTGCCCGCGATCGAATTGCTGGCGGCCCGTTTCGCGGCTCTGGACGCACTCGGCGTCGAGGTCGACGCGCTGAACTTCGAGGTGAGTTACGGACGCACGACCCTCGAATACTATGATGGCTTCGTGTTCGGGTTCTTCGCCGGCAAACGGCCCGACTTGCCGCCAGTTGCCAGTGGCGGCCGTTACGATGCTCTCAGCCGTGCGATCGGAGGTGCCGACGGTCGGCCAGCCGTGGGTGGCGTTCTGCGTCCCGGACTGATGCTCGGCCTGGGGAGGGGGTCATGACGCTGAAGCTTGGCGTCCCCTCGAAGGGCCGCTTGATGGACGACACCTTTGCCTGGTTCGGCGAGAGGGGTGTCAAGCTGGGCCTGTCGGGTGGCGCGCGGGAATACGCGGGCCGGGTCGAGGGCGCAGACAGGGTCGAACTCGTTCTCTTAGCCGCCGTCGAGATTCCGCGCGAGCTGGCCGCCGGGCGCATTCACGTTGGCGTGACCGGCATCGACATGGCCCGTGAGCGCTTGGCCAGATGGGACAGACAGGTGGCCGAGGTTCAGCGTCTCGGATTTGGCGAGGCCGAATTGGTGATTGCCGTGCCGGATTTCTGGGTTGATGTCACGACGCTTGACGACCTTGATCAGGTGGCCACTGCCTTCCGGGCCCTGCATGGACATCGGCTGCGCATTGCCACCAAATATCATCGCCTTGTCCGGGGATTCCTGCGTGACAACGAAGTGTCCGACTACCAGCTGGTCGACAGCCAAGGCGCCACCGAAGGCACCGTGAAGAACCGGCAAGCCGAGGCCATTGCGGACATAAGGACAAGTGGCGCGACGCTTCGGGACAATCATCTGCGTGTCTTGGAGGACGGGCGGATCCTTTCATCGGAGGCTACCCTGTTCGAGACCCGCGCAAGTGTCTGGGATGGCGGCGCACGCGAGACATGGGGCGGCCTGCAATCCAGGCTCGGTCTCGCCTGATGCGCCATGGCGGGATATGCATGGGCACGCGTCCCGTGCGAGATGCCCCGCAGCTTGCCCGCCGGGTGCGGCATCCGGGCCATGACGGTTCCTGGGTCGGCTGCGGGTTCCCGGGCTTTGCGCCTCTCTACCGCACGCCGATTTCGGCGAGTGCGGCAAGGAGCTGTGGCGAAAGATCGTCATCCGTGCCGTCATGCGTCAGGTCAATGGGCGCATCCTCCGCCCTGAGATAGCGCCAGCCCTGGAACGGACGCCGCCGCGTCGCCGCGGTCAATACGAGCGCCGGATCCAGGACTATTGCGCACCGGCGGATGCCGTCGCCGAGATCCGCCTCGTCAAGCCGCACGATTCGCTGGCGCACCCTGACGAAGCCACGGATGACCCAGTAGATCGAGCCGCCGTCCAGGAGTTCGGCCTTGCGCCTTGGCCACATGCGGGTCACGTGGCGCGGCAGCCCGTCCCTGGCTTGCGCTGCCCGGGTCGCCTGCCACTTGGCCAGCGAAGTCACGCTTTCGGATCCGACGCTCAGCTTTATCAGGTGCAGGGGCTCACGCAACGACCGTCCTCTCCAGGGTTTCGTGTCGGGGGAACGTAGCGGATTGCTTGCCGCATTCAACTTGTTGTAGATTGCCAATCCGCTTCAGGGAATCATCATGGCCGGTTTCTCCGCATCCATTGCCGAACAGATATGGGACATGAAGTACCGCCTCAAGGCGGCGGACGGAACGCCCGTCGACCGGACCGTCGAGGACACGTGGAGGCGAATCGCGCGCACGCTCGCGGCGGAAGAGGCGGAGCCGGGGGCGTGGGAGGACCGGTTCTACGCGGCACTCGAGGACTTCAGGTTCCTGCCCGCCGGCCGGATCGTGGCAGGCGCGGGCACGGACCGGTCAGTGACGCTCTTCAACTGCTTCGTGATGGGCACGATCCCGGACAGCATGAACGGCATCTTCGAGATGTTGAAGGAGGCGGCCGTCACGATGCAGCAGGGCGGCGGCATCGGCTACGACTTCTCGACCATCAGGCCGAAGGGCGCCGACGTGCGCGGCGTGGCGGCGGATGCAAGCGGGCCGTTGTCCTTCATGGACGTTTGGGACGCCATGTGCCGGACAATCATGTCCGCCGGATCCAGGCGCGGCGCCATGATGGCGACGATGCGATGCGATCACCCCGACATAGAGGAATTCATCACTGCCAAGTCGGATCCCGCTCGACTGAGGAACTTCAACCTGAGCGTTCTGGTGACGGACGCGTTCATGGAAGCGGTCAAGGCGGACGGGACCTGGGAACTTCGGTTTGGTGACGCCGTCTACCGGACGCTTGAGGCCCGAGATCTCTGGAACCGGATCATGCGGGCCACATATGACTATGCCGAGCCGGGCGTGATCTTCATAGACCGCATAAACTCCATGAACAATCTCGCGTATTGCGAGACCATTTCGGCCACCAACCCGTGTGGCGAGCAACCCTTGCCGCCCTACGGCGCGTGCCTGCTCGGGTCAATCAACCTGACGCGCCTCGTCGAGAACGCGTTCGAGGACGACGCGGCCCTGAACGAGACAGCCTTGGAGGATCTCGTCGGAACGGCTGTCCGGATGATGGACAACATTGTCGACGCGAGCCGGTTCCCGCTCGAGGCGCAAGCCAGGGAGGCCGAGGCAAAGCGGCGGATCGGCTTGGGGGTGACGGGGCTGGCCGACGCCCTTGTCATGACCGGCACGCGGTATGGATCGGAGGAGGCCGCACGGCTGACCTCGCGCTGGTTGCGCGGGATCGCGCACGCCGCCTACAAGGCTTCGGCGCTTCTTGCAGCGGAGAAGGGTCCGTTCCCTCTCTTCGACGCCGACGCCTATCTCGCGAGCGGTTCGCTTGCCGGCATGGACAGCGACGTGCGCAAGCTGATCAGGAAGCACGGCATCCGGAACGCGCTCCTGACGTCGATCGCTCCGACCGGCACGATCAGCCTCTACGCCGGCAACGTCAGTTCCGGCATCGAACCGGTCTTCGCCTACACCTATTCCCGGAAGGTGCTGCAGAAAGACGGCAGCCGGACCGAGGAGGAGGTCGTGGACTACGCTGTCCGGCTCTGGCGCGACCGGTTCGGGGACAAGGAGCTGCCGGCCAGCTTCGTGAACGCGCAGGCTCTGGAGCCAGCGGAACACGTGCGCATGCAGGCGGCAGCGCAGGAGTGGGTGGATTCGAGCATCTCGAAGACGATCAACGTGCCGGAGGACATCTCGTTCGACGCGTTCAAGGACGTCTACATGGATGCATGGGACAAGGGCTGCAAGGGATGCACGACCTACCGGCCCAACGCCGTCACGGGAAGCGTCCTGGCGGTGAACGAGGCTGCCGACGAGGTGTCGGCCCCGGCTCGGGTCGCGGAGGGCGAAGTGGTCTACATCGCCGAGCCGCTCGACCGCCCGCAGGCGCTTGAGGGCCGAACGTACAAGCTCAAGTGGCCGGCGAGCGAACACGCGATCTACATCACCGTCAACGACATCGTCGTAGGCGAACGGCGGCAGCCCTTCGAGGTCTTCATCAACTCGAAGAACATGGAGCACTTCGCGTGGACCGTTGCCTTGACCCGGATGATTTCGGCCGTGTTCCGGCGGGGAGGGGACGTGTCGTTCGTGGTCGAGGAACTGAAGGCGGTTTTCGACCCGAGGGGCGGCGCCTGGATGGGAGGAAAGTACGTGCCGTCGATCCTGGCGGCAATAGGCGGTGTCATCGAACGGCATCTGATCGAGATCGGGTTCATCGAGGGCGAGGGCATGGGGCTGAAAAGCGACCCGCAGGCCGAGGTCGTCAATCTTGGCGGCGCGCCGGGCCCGGCCTGTCCGAATTGCGGACAGTTTGGCTTGCAGATGCTCGAAGGCTGCATGACCTGCCCGAGTTGCGGCCACTCGAAATGTGGATGAACGGGGCGAGGGTGACCGACCTGCGCCGCAATGCCGCAAGTGGGCGGCGCGGCGTGACTTGACGCGAACGCTCTGCGGCTCGTCACGAAGCCGGGCGCCGCCATTCCTTTGTCGTCAAGAAGCGACCCGACCTAGGCTTCGTCCTTGAGGAACGCGTGCAGCCCGGACTTGATGGCGTCCCAGTCCGTAAACTCGTGCTCGTTGACGTTTGCTGGATCGAACTCGCGGTCGCGCAGGACCACCTGCTTCAAGACCTGCTGGGAGTAGTAGTCGTAGGCACCTTCTTGCACGGCGCCCGGCACCAGGAGGGTGACGTCGGGCGAGAGTTCGGTCCGCATGTTCATTTCGGTCACGTAGTCCTCCGCCTCCGCGATGCCTTCCGGGAAGGCCGCACTCAGGCTGACCGAAAGCAGCATGGTCTGGCGAGCCTTCAGCTCCTCCTTGCTGGCGGTGATGAACGCCTCGAAATTGCGGGGGTGCCGCCGCTCATGGACGGAAGCGGCGAGCACGACATGCTCGACGCCGTTGAAGTCCGCAGAGGCGGTTTGGTCAACGTCAAGGACCGACACGTCCCGACCCATGCTCCGGACTTCATCGGATACGAATCGCGCGATCTTTCCGGTCTGGCCCTCAACCGTGGCAAACGCAACAAATACTGTCATTTCCAGCCTCCTTTAGGGAACGGTCGTCGGCAAGTCCCATTGGGGCGAACGAGCTCTGCCCTTCCCTTGTTCACTCTCATGATACCATGGGCAACATCGGTTTGCATTGTCCCAAATCAAATTGCACACATGCCGGAGCAGGTGCCGGTCCCAAGAGGCTGCCATGCGGCCGGTGCGACGCGAAACCGATCTTCCGCCCGTTCGTTCGACCAATCGGGCTTGACCTCCTTCGCTTCTGTCGCACTGGATCCGCGTACCATCAAGCGAGCCGTTGCACATTCGCGTTGCACGGATAGGTTCCGCCCATGATACGCGATCAGCCCGTGATCGGAGTCCTTCTCATGCTGGGCTTCTGCATGATGGTGCCGATGGGAGACGCCATTGCCAAGTTGCTGGGCGAGCACGTTGACGTGGCTGTCCTGGTGGCGGCCCGAATGGCAGTTCAGGCCATGGTGCTCCTTCCCGTTGTCGTGTTCGCGGGAATTTCGCTTGCGCCGGCGCTTCAGAGGCTTCGCTTGATCACGATCCGGGCAGTCCTGCATGTGGTGGGCATCGGCCTGATGTTCCTTTCGCTCAGGTATCTGCCGCTCGCCGATGCCGTGGCAATAGCCTTTGTCATGCCCTTCATCACCCTGTTTCTTGGCCGTTTCGTCTTGGGCGAGGACGTCGGCAGACGTCGGATGATCGCCTGCTGCATCGGTTTTGCCGGCACCTTGATGGTCATGCAGCCGAGCTTTGCGGAGGTCGGGTGGCCGGCGCTGCTCCCGGTGGCCGTGGCGTTCGACTTTGCCTTCTTCGTGCTTGCGACGCGGCAGCTGGCGAAACAGGTGGATGCCGTTTCCCTGCAGGCGGTCTCGGGCGTGATCGCCTGCACGTTGCTGGTCCCTCTTCTGGCTGTACTGGCGCCCAACGAAGTCCCCGGGTTCGCGCTTGCAATGCCCGATCCGGTCTCGATGTGGCTGCTGTTCGCGATGGGGCTCCTTGGGACTTGCGCGCACCTCATGATGACCTGGTCCCTGCGTTTCGCGCCGTCGGCGACGGTGGCGCCGATGCAGTACCTTGAAATCCCGATCGCGGCCCTGCTGGGCTGGCTCATCTTCAAGGATTTCCCGAACGGCATGGCGCTGGCCGGCATTCTCGTGACGATCGCGTCGGGCCTCTACGTCATCTACCGGGAGCATGCGCTGAACCGGTCAGCGCGGCGACTGCCAGGGAGACGTGGACCCTCGGAATCAGCGTGATGCATCCCGGCCTGTCAAAGGCGAGCTCAACCCGGCCGGACGCCTGGTTGGACGTGCCAAGTCGGCCCAGGGGATCGAGCGTCAGGCCGTCGATGGGCCAGCGAAGTCCTGTCGAGGAGCCCGTCACCGGCGTCATCGGAAAGAGCGAGAAGCGCGTGCCGGCGGGAAGGTCGAGCACAAGCTGACGCGGCGCGGCGAAGGCAACGTCCTCGTTTCCCAGCACGAGCGTTGGCGGGCCTATGCAGCGCGCCACCACCGAAAGCACGGCCAGCGTGTGATCCAGCCGGCCATCGGTGAAACCGGTGGCGATCACGAAGGGCGCGTCGATCAGGCGGAGGCATTTCTCGAAGTCGGTGATGTCCTGGTCGGCATACTCGATGATCCTGGCTTCCCGCAGGGCGGCGCGTGTCTCGTCGGTGATCGAATCGAGATCGCCGATGACGACGCATGGCTCGGTTCCGGCGGCAATGCAGGAATTCGCGCCGCCGTCCGCTGCCACGAGGTACGGCGCGCGTGCCATCGATTCCGCGATGTCCGGGGCATGCGGACGGCCGGCTCCAACAAGCGTCACGCCTGTGTCGGACTGGACCTTGCCAAGTGTCACGGCAAACGGCTCCCTGGCTCAGATGCGCTTCCGTAGCTCGGTTTTCAGGATCTTGCCCGTGGACGTCTTGGGAAGTTCGCCGAAGACGATCTTCTTGGGGCGCTGGAACCCGGCCAGCCCGGCGCGTGCGTGTTCGAGAAGCTCGTCCTCGGTGGCTCTGGCGCCTTCGGCCAGTTCAACGAAGGCGCAGGGGACTTCGCCCCATTTTTCGTCCGGCATGGCCACGACTGCGGCAAGCGACACGGCCGGATGGGTGTAGAGCGCGTTCTCGACCTCGATCGAGCTTATGTTCTCGCCGCCGGAGATGATGATGTCCTTGGCGCGGTCGCGGATCTCGATATAGCCGTCCGGATGCTGCACCGCGATGTCTCCCGACCAGAACCATCCGTCCCTGAACGCCGTGTCCGTCGTTTCCTCCTGCTTGAGGTAGCCTTTCATGACGATGTTGCCCCGAAAGGCGATTTCGCCGCTCGTCTCACCGTCCCACGGGACGGGCTTTCCCGTGTCCGGGTCGAGAACCGTCACGTCCTCCTCCAGCTCGTATGCCACGCCCTGACGCGCCTTGCGGCGTGCACGCTCGTCCGCCGAAAGGTCGTTCCACTCACTCTGCCATGCACAGACCACGGCGGGTCCATAGGTTTCGGTCAGGCCGTAGACATGGGTGACATTGATTCCAAGCGACTCGATCGATTCGATCACGCTGGCGGGCGGTGGCGCCGCGGCCGTCATCATTTCAACCCTCTGCGAGAAGTCGCGACGCTCGTCGGGGCCTGCTCCCGCTATGAGCGACATGATGATCGGCGCACCGCAAAGATGAGTCACGCCGTGATCGGCAAATGCGTCGAAAATGGGTCCGGCGCGTGGCGCCCGCAGGAACACGTTCGTTCCGCCGAGCAGCGTGATCGTCCAGGGAAAGCACCAGCCGTTGCAGTGGAAGAGCGGAAGTGTCCAGAGATAAACCGGATGCCGCGGAAGCGACCAGGTGATGACGTTGTTGACCGCGTTGGTGAACGCCCCGCGGTGCGAATAGACGACGCCCTTTGGCCGTCCCGTCGTTCCCGAAGTGTAGTTCAGTGCGAGCGCATCCCATTCATCGTCAGGCAGGCGGTACTGGAAGCGCGGGTCGCCTTCCGCCAGCATCTCGTCATAAGTGACCGAGCCGATTCTCTCGCCGCCCGGGCCCTCGCTGTCCTCGATGTCGACCACGAGGATGTCGCGACCGCATCCCGCCAGGGCGGCCTTGGCCTTCTTCGACAGTTCGGTGTCCACAAGGAGGGCTTTCGCCTCACCGTGATCGAGGATGTGTGCGATCGTTGCCGCGTCCAGGCGCGTGTTGTTGGCGTTCAGGACCGCGCCCAGCATCGGTACCGCGAAGGTGCATTCAAGCGCCTCGGGGATGTTGGGCGCAAGTACCGCCACCGTGTCGCCCGACCCGACGCCGCGTTTCCCGAGCGCTGATGCGAGGCGGCGGCATCGTTCGCCAACCTCCGCCCAGCTGCGCCTGATGCGACCATGGACTTGAGCGGTGCGGCCCGGATAGACCTGGGTCGTTCGCTTGAGCATGGACACCGGCGACAACGGCTGGAAATTCGCCGGCCGCTTCGCCAGTTCCCTTCCGTCATATGCCGTCATCGCTGTCCGCCCTGTGCCGCTGGTCTCGCAGCCTCAGGTTTATCAGCGCACCGGATTTTGACAACGACATTGGATTGCGCCGACTCTGTCAGCAACGTCGTCCCGATGAATCGAATCTCATCTCGTTTGCGCGGTCCCAATCCAGTCCGACCTCAGTGCCTTCCTGTGGAATCGTCGACGCGGCGTCCTGTCGAACGGTGACCTGCGTGCCGTCAGCGCATTTCAGGTGCACGAGCGTTTCGGCGCCGAGCGCTTCGGAATAGACCGTGCGGGCTTTCAGATTGCCGCTGTCGGAGAGCCGGGTGTGCTCGGGTCTGACACCGATCCTCGCGTCGCCGGATTGCCCGATGATTTCAGCCGAGAGGAAGTTGGTGGGCGGCGACCCGATGAAGCCTGCCACGAATTCGGTCGCCGGATTGGCGTAGACCTCCAGGGGCGCGCCGATCTGGTCTGCCATGCCGCCGTTCATCACGACCATGCGGTCGGCCATCGTCATGGCCTCGACCTGGTCGTGTGTCACGTACAGCGCCGTGACACCCAGTTCGCGTTGAAGCGCCTTGATTTCCAGTCGCATCTGCACGCGCAGCTTGGCGTCAAGATTCGACAGCGGCTCGTCGAACAGGAAGACTGCGGGCTTGCGCACGATGGCGCGCCCCATGGCCACGCGCTGTCGCTGGCCGCCCGACAGTTCGCGGGGCTTGCGCTGAAGATAGGTCTCAAGCTGCAGGAGCCTTGCCGCCTGGGCCACGCGCTCTTCGATTTCGGCGCGCGGCGTCTTCGCGATCTTGAGTCCGTAGGCCATGTTGTCGAAGACCGACATGTGCGGATAGAGCGCGTAGTTCTGGAAGACCATGGCGATGTCGCGGTCCATGGGCTCCAGGTCATTGACCCGATGCCCGTCGATCTGGACTTCGCCGCTCGTAACGGTCTCGAGCCCGGCCACCATCCTGAGCAGCGTGGACTTGCCGCACCCCGACGGTCCGACGATGACGATGAATTCCCCGTCCGCGACATCGATCGATATGCCATGAATGACGTCCGTCTTGCCGAAGGACTTCTTCACGTTGCTGAGAGTGAGCGTTGCCATGTTCCTATTTCTCGCTTTCCACAAGCCCGCGGATGAAGAGTCTTTGCATCCCCACGACCACCAGCACAGGCGGCACCATGGCCAGGAGCGACGTTGCCATGATCACCGGCCAGTCCGCGATGTCGTCTCCCGACGGGAACATCTGCTTGATGCCCATGACGATCGTGTTCATTTCGGGATCCGTGGTGATCAGAAGCGGCCAGAGATACTGGTTCCAGCCGTAGATGAAGAGTATCACGAAGAGCGCGGCGACGTTCGTGCGGCTCATCGGCAGGAGAATGTCCAAGAAGAACCGCATCGGTTTCGCTCCGTCGACGCGCGCCGCCTCGGCCAGTTCGTCCGGCACGGTCATGAAGAACTGGCGAAACAGGAATGTGGCGGTAGCGGACGCGATCAGCGGCAGGATCAGGCCTTGATAGCTGTTCAGCATTCCAAAGTTGGCGATGACCTCGTAGGTCGGCACGATCCTGACTTCGACGGGCAACATCAGCGTCAGGAAGATCAGCCAGAAGAAGAGCCGCCGCCCCGGAAAGCGGAAGTAGACGATGGCGAAGGCGGAAAGCAGGCTGATGGCGATCTTGCCAAGTGCAATCCCGACCGCCATGATCAGCGAGTTCAGCAGCATGGTCGAGACGGGCGCGTTGACGCCCGAGCTCAGGGCCCGGGCGTAGTTCGAGAGGAACTGATCGCCGGGCAGAAGCGGCATCGGCGGACGGACGATGTCCTGCTGTTCCACCGTCGACGCGACGAAGGCCAGCCATATCGGGAAGAAAATGAAGGCGATGCCCACGATGAGGCCAAGGTGCGTCAGCCAAAGCCCCGCGCCGCGTCTCTCCACCATGCCGTTCCGCTCTGCCATCAATAGTGCACCCTGCGTTCGATGTACTTGAACTGGATGACCGTCAGAATCGAGACGATTGCCAGGAGAATCACGGACTGCGCGGCGGAGGAGCCGAGGTCCTGTCCGACGAATCCGTCGGCGTAGACCTTGTACACGAGGATCGTCGTGGCCTGCTGTGGCCCGCCGGAAGTGATTGTGTGGATCACGCCGAACGTTTCGAAGAAGGAGTAGATGATGTTCACGACCAGGAGGAAGAAGGTCGTGGGAGAAAGAAGCGGGAAGACGATCGTTCGAAAGCGCGTCCAAAAGTGCGCGCCGTCTATCGCGGCGGCCTCGATCACCGAGCGCGGGATCGCCTGAAGCCCGGCGAGGAAGAAGAGGAAGTTGTAGCTGATCCGCCCCCAGGCGCTGGCAATCACGACAAGACCCATGGCCTCGCCTTCGTTCAGTACATGGTTCCAGTCGTATCCCAGCAAGCCGAGATACCATGTCACCACGCCAACACGCGTGTTGAACATGAAGAGCCAAAGCACCCCGGCGACTGCCGGCGCAACGGCGTACGGCCATATGAGAAGCGTTCGATACGTGCCCGACCCCCTGACAAGGCGGTCCGCCAGCACGGCCAGGTAAAGCGCCACGCCCATCGACACGACGGTCACGAGAATCGAGAAGACCGCGGTCGTGACGAACGAGGCACGGTAGTAACGGTCGGACAGCAGGAACTCGAAATTCCCCAGCCCTACCCACTGCATGGACAGCCCGAACGGGTCGGGGATGAAGAGCGATTGCCAGATCGCCTGTCCCGCCGGGTAGAAAAAGAAGATGGCCGTGATCAAGATCTGCGGCAGAACCAGCAGGATCGGCAGCCAGATGCCCTTGAACTTGACGCGCTTTTCCATTGTCCTCTTGATGGGCTGCCCCGAAAGGGCTCGGGGCAGCCTTTCTTTCCGCTAGCGAGCCGCCTGCTCGAACCGTCGCAGAAGCACGTTGCCCCGCTCCACGGCGCTGTCAAGCGCTGCCTGCGCATTCTTGTCGCCAGACCACACGGCTTCCAGTTCCTCGTCGATGATGCCGCGGATCTGGTCAAACGATCCCAACCGAAGACCCTTGGAGTTCCCAGTCGGCTCCCTGGCCGTCATCTGCATGACCGCCACGTCGGTGCCGGGGTTGGCTTCGTAGAAGCCCTGGCTCTTCGTCAGTTCCCCGGCCTCGGCCGTGATCGGCAGATAGCCGGTGTCCTGGTGCCACTTGGCCTGGATCTCCGGGCTGGAGAGGAAGTTCAGGTACGCCGCGACGCCCTTGTATTCCTCCGCACTCTGACCTTCCATCACCCAAAGCGACGCGCCGCCGATGATGGTGTTCTGGGGTTCGCTGACGAGCGCTTCCCAGTACGGCAGCGGACGCACTTCAAAGTCGAATTCGGCTTCGGACTTTATGCCCGCATATCCGGCGGACGACTCGGTGAAGAACGCGCATTCGCCGGCGCGGAAGTTTGCGCCGCCTTCGTTGCGACGACCCGCATAGATGAACTTGCCGTCCCTTGCCCAGTCGCCCATTGCACCGATATGCGTCACCTGCGCCGGGCCATTGAAGGCCAGTTCGGTGTCGGTGCCGGCGAAGCCGTTTTCCTTCGTGGCGAACGGCGTGTTGTGATAGGCCGAGAAGTTCTCCAGGTGAACCCAGCTCTGCCATGCGGTGGTCAGCGGACAGTCAACGCCGGCCGCCTTCAAGTCATCCAGAACGGCGCCGACCTTTTCCCAGGTCGAAAGATCGGTGTCCGGGTCGATGCCGGCCTCGCTCAGCTTGTCTCGGTTGACCCAGAGAACCGGCGTTGACGAGTTGAACGGCAGGGACAGCATGTTGCCGTCGGGCGAGGTGTAGTAGCCCTTGACCGAACCGATGTATTTCGACTGGTCGAAGTCGGCTCCCGCCGCTGCCATCACTTCGTGGACCGGCATCACCGCGCCCTTGGCGGCCATCATCGTGGCGGTGCCGACCTCGAAGACCATGAGTATGTCGGGCTGTTCGCCTGCACGGAACGCCGCGATTCCGGCGTTCAGCGTCTCCGAGTAGTTGCCCTTGTGGCTGGCCACGACCTTGTAGTCCGACTGTGAGGCGTTGAAGGTGTCCACCTGCTCGGCCACCAGCTCTCCCAGCCGACCGGTGAAGGCATGCCAGAACTCGATTTCCGTCTGGGCCATCGCGGCCTGGGCGGTGCCCAGGGTTGCCGAGGCGGCGAGAATGCAAATCGTGCGTTTCATGTGTGTCTCCCATTTTCAGTTTCGGAATTTGCGGCGCATGCCGCGGTGCTGCCGCGCGTAGTGCCCGCGCAACTTGAAGAGCGTATGACATCCAGGTTGGTCATGGCCGCTCGACAATGAAATCTGGAACAATGCCGGTCAATGCCACGGCACGCTCCGCGTCATTTCCCGCAAGAAGGCCGAATCGCGCCATCAACGCCGAATCTATGCCAGCACTTTGCGCCCCGAGGATGTCGGTGTGCAGGCTGTCGCCTACCATGAGGATGCGCGAACGTTCGACCGCACCCAGCCGTTCAAAGGCGAGATCGAAAATGTTGTGGAAGGGCTTCCCGAAGAATTCTGGCGCGATCCTTGTACGGTCGGCCAAACGGTGAGCGAAGTGGCCCGGCTCGACCGAGAACCAGCTTTCATGCGGCGCGACAATGTCGGGATTGGCGACGAGAACCGGACGCGTGCGCTCGTTGAGAGCCTCCTCCAGCATCGTCTGGCGGCCCTCCGTCCAGGAAGCGCTTTCGATCAGCAGGAAGCCTTCGACTTCCCGGAATGCCGAGGGATCGTCTGCCAGGACAAGGTAGCTCACGTCACCAAGGTCGTCGAAGAGAGTGTGTTTTCCCGCCATCACTCCCCAGTGCGTCTTGGTCTTGCCGGAAATGGCTGCAGCGAGGGTCGCGCGGCTTGTCACGATGTCTTCCGCGACGAACGAGAAGCCAAGCCGATGGTATTTGTCGAGAAGTTTGTCCTGGGGCATGCTGGCGGCATTGGACACAACCAAAACGCGCTTGCCGGCGCCCTTCAACGCTTCAACGCGGTCGCGGGCGCCCGGTATCGCTGTCGTGCCGATGTTCAGGACGCCGTAAGCATCCAGGAGGAACACGTCGTAGTCCCCGGCAATGTCAGCCAGCGTCTCTATGTGTCGGACATTCCTGTCACCGCTGCGTGGTGCCGGGAGCCGGTGCCGAACCGCCTCGTAGGCCTTGAATGCCTCGTCTGCCGAGATCGAAATCAAATGATTGCACCCCTGACCTTTGCCGAGACCCACTCGCTGATCATCACCGCAGCCAGGATGACAAGCAGGATCAGGCTCACCTGCGGCCAGGCAAGCACGTTGAGCGACGCCGACAGTTGGAGGCCTATGCCACCTGCGCCAACCAAGCCCAGAACGGTGGATTCACGGATGTTGATGTCCCAGCGGAAGACGGAAATTCCCGCGAAAGCTGGCAGGATTTGTGGAACGATCCCATAGGCCATGACCTGCCAGCGGCTGGCCCCGGTAGCGGAAATCGCCTCGACCTGGGTGTGATCGATTTCCTCGATCGCCTCATAGAGGAGCTTTGCGCAGAATCCAATGGAACGGATGGCGATGGCGATGATTCCCGCGAAGACGCCGGGACCGATGATCGCAATCAGGAGGAGAGCCCAGATCAGCGAGTTGATCGAACGGGACGAGACGATCACGAGAAGCGCAACGGGCCGTATGAACAGCACTGAAGGCGTCGTGTTTCGCGCGGCCATGAAGGCGACCGGCACGGCGAGGCAAATCGCGATGAGCGTTCCGAGTGTCGCGATGTTCAGCGTGTCCCAGATCGGGCGGCCAAGCTGGGTGATGTACTCCCAGCGTGGCGGCGTGGCGCGCGTCCAGATATCGCCCGCGATGCGAGGTGCGTCCCACACGAAGAACCAGGTGGTCGCCTCGGAAATCCTCTGCCAGCAAACGGCAAAGATCGCGACACCGATCAGCCAGCCGAACCAGCGGAAGAGGTTCTCGCCGGTGGTCCGGCGCCGCCAGGTCTGCGCATTTCCCTTCTCAAGCACCGGCACTACTGCACCTTTGCCCTGATGATGCCGGAGAGATACTCCAGCGACATGACGATCCCGATGATCAGGATCAGGATCGCGGCGGCCGTATCGTACTCGTAGCGGTCAAAGGCCGTGTTCAGCGTCGCGCCGATGCCGCCCGCGCCCACGAGGCCGAGAATCGCGCTTTCACGGAAATTGATGTCGATTCGATACATGGAAAGCCCGACAAGTCGTGGCATGACTTGAGGCTGAACGCCGTAGTTGATCCATTGAAGCCACCTCGCCCCCGAGGCCTTGATCGCTTCGGCCTGCACCTTGTCCATTGCCTCGATGTCTTCCGCAAGAAGCTTGGACAGGAATCCGATGGTCGCGAACGAAAGCGTAAGGAACCCGGCCAGTGGGCCGAATCCGAAAATGGCGACCAACAGAATGGCGACAATGATCTCTTGCAGCGCCCGGCTAATTGCCACGATGCCCCTGCAGATCAGGTAGATCGGCAGGGGGGCTATGTTGCGAGCTGCGCCGAGACCGATCGGGATGGAGATCAGGATGCCGACAACGGAAGCGGCGACTGTCATGACGATGCTTTCCAGCAGCCCGTCCCAGATGTCGCTGGCGCGACTGGTGAAGTCCGGGCTGGTGAACGCGAGAATGAATGCCCAGCCGCGGTCCAGGCCTACATAGACTCGTCCCCAGTCGACCTCGATCGTCATGAACGCCGCAACCAGGTAGGCAAAGAAGCCGAGGATCAGGCTCCAGCGCAACTTCGGGTTCGACACGAACGGCGGCTTGCGCCAGCCCTTTCCCAGCATGTCCTCCAATTCCCGGTGGCTCATTCGGCGGCCTCGACTTCCTCTACGTCCTCGTCTTCCACCTTTTGGATGGTGGCCTCCCAATCCTCCTCGCCGTAGATGTCCGTCAGCTTCCCGGGTGTCAGACCGGTGGGCAGGCCATCGTAGACGATTTCGCCAAAGCGCAGTCCGACAACGCGTGGCACAAACATCTGCGCCAGCGCCACGTCATGAATGTTGATGATCGCTGCCAGTCGGCGCTCGCGGCAGAGCTCCGTGATCAACCGCATGATCTGGCGACTGGTCTTCGGATCGAGCGAGGCGGTCGGCTCGTCGACCAGCAACAGTTTCGGGTCTTGTATCAGGGCTCGGCAAATTCCGACTCGTTGGCGTTGGCCACCTGACAGCTCGTCGGCGCGCTTGTCAGCCATGTGCAGGAGCCCGACACGGTCCAGCAGCCGGAACGCCGCGTCAATGTCGGATTGCGGATACCAGCGCAGGAAGCTCCGCCAGAAGCCCACGTAGCCAAGTCGCCCCGACAGGACGTTTTCCATCACCGTCAGCCGCTCCACGAGCGCGTATTCCTGAAAGATCATCCCCATCTCGCGCCTTGCCCTTCGCAAGGCGCCGGAACCTAGCCGTGTCAGGTCGGTGTCTTCCAGCCAGACCGCGCCGCTTGTAGGCTGCACCAACCGATTGACGCAGCGGATCAGGGTCGACTTGCCGGCGCCGGAGGGACCAATCAACGCCAGCACCTGTCCCTTGCCAACTTCCAGGTCAATTTCCTTGAGCGCCCGGTCGCCGGTCCTGTACGTCTTTGTCAGCTTCTCAAGGCGCAGCATGAATTGTCCCAGGCAGGGGTGGGTGGCGGGCCCGGTCGGGCCCGCGCAAGCAGTCGAGGATCATTCGCAGGCGTAGGACACGCCGTTGGCCGCGTCGATCTTGCGGATGACTTCCCAGAACACCTGATAGGTCATTTCCAGGAACTGGCCCTCGTTCGACTTCGAGAACTCGGCTTCGAGCGTGGTGCCATCCCATTCGAAGCTGAAGAAGGCGTCACGGATCTTGTCCTGGAGCTCGGGCTTGAGGTTGTAGACCACACCGAAGCCGGTCGTCGGGAAAGTCTGCGACTTGTAGATGGTGATCACGTCGTCTTCCTTGATGACGTCGCGGCTGATCATGCGCGACTTGACCGAGTTCGCGATCGAGGCAGCCATGTAGTCCTTGTTGGCGACCCCGAGGATCGAGTTGTCGTGCTTGCCCGAGAAGACCGGCTCGAAGTCGCGTTCCGGAAGCAGGTCGAAATCGCCCTTCAGGATGGCCGACGGTGCCTTGAAGCCCGAGTTCGAGGTGGGCGAGGTGAAGGCCAGCTGCTTGCCCTTGATGTCTTCCACGCTCTCGATGCCGGATCCCGGGTAAGTGATGATCTCCATTTCATAGCCGAAATTGCCGTCCAGCGAGGCCATGATGGTAAAGGGCCGGAAGCCGGCGCAGTTGACCGCAAGCGGGTTCGATCCGGTATTGAACCCCGCGATATGCAGGCGGCCCGAACGCATCGCCTCGATCTGTGCCGCGTTGCTTTGAACCGGGAAGAAGACAACGTCCTTGCCGGTTTCGGCTTCAAGGTGCTCCAGAAAGTCCGACCACGCCGTCTTGTAGACAGCGGGGTCCTCGACCGGCGTATAGGCGAAGATCAGCGTGTCCGGATCGATCTGGTCCGCCGGATCGCTTGGAATGTCGGCAATCAGATCCCCGTCCGCGTCGCAAAAACGTTCATCCAGGTCGCCCCTTGGGCAGTCCTGCGCCCAGGCGGAGGTGCCAAGCGACAGCAACGCGATCACCGATGTGGCGATCAGTGGCTTGATGTTCAGTTTCATGTGCTTCTCCCAGTTATGCGGCTTCTCCCGCCGCGGTTCGCTTCGCTTGATCACGCGGGCTCGGCAACGAGGATGTCCACGTCCGCGCCATCCAGTGCGCTCAGCAAGTCTCCCTTCGGCTTTGCATCGACAACGACGGATTGCAGGTCCGCAAGCTCACCGACGTTGGCGAGACCCTTGTGGCCAAATTTCTGTGAATCGATCAGAAGGTGCCGAATCGTGGCACGCTGCAGCATCACCCGCTTCACCGCGGCGAAGCCACGCACCGTCTCGGACGGCCCCAGCGCCGTCAACCCTGACGCGCCGATCACGCAGCGATCCACGTTGAAGCGCTCAAGGAATTCCAGTGTCTCGGTTCCGACCGTCGCCGATTCCGCAGGCAGGTACTCGCCGGGGCACAAGATCACTTCGGGCGCCCCGTGCCCGATCGTCATGGCAACCGGGATCGAGTTGGTGATCACTGTGCATTGCGTGCCCAGCCAGGCCAGGGCACGGGCCATCTGGATCGTGGTCGAGCCCGAATCGATCATCAGGGTCTCGCCGTCCTGCACCAGCCCAGCCGCCCGCAGCCCGATCCGCTCTCGCTCGGCAATCCGGGCGTTTGCACGCTCGTCCAGGCTCGGATAATGCCCCTGCGCGGGGGCCGAGGCACCGCCATGGGCGCGGTCTATCAGCCCGTCGTCCGCCAGCGCGTCAAGATCCCGGCGTACCGTTTCTGCGGAGACATTGAACCGCCGCGCCAGTTCGCTGATGCGGACATGGGGGCGCAACTTCAATTCCAGCAGGATCAGCCGCCGCCGCTCAGGCTTCCGCAGGCGCCCACGGCCGTTCTCCGCCGTCTTGAGTCGCGTCTTCAGCTGCGCCATCCGATTGTCCGATTCTGTCATTCCGGACAAAATTGTGGCTTTTCTGTCGCAATTGCAATTATTTTGTTGTATATCCCACTATCTGATGTGCAAATTTGTTGCAGCAAACGGATTCTTGACGCCTGTCCGAGAGGTCATGCCCAAGCACGAACCAGAAACCGGCGTGCCCGAATGATCGTCCTTGCCGCACATCTCGCCGCCGCCGTCGCGCTCCTGCTGTGGTCGGTTCGCCTGATCCGCACGGGCGTCGAACGCGGTTTCATGCCCGACCTGAAGCGTCACATGAAGGATCGCGCCGACAACAAGCTTTCCGCCGCGGCAAGCGGCAGCCTCGCGGCAATGCTGATGCAGAGCTCGACCGCCGTTGCCCTGATAGGCGCAGGCTTCGCGGTCTCCGGCATGCTGGCGCCCCATGCCGCGCTGGCGCTCCTCCTCGGCGCAGACCTTGGCTCCGCCATCGTGGCACAGGTCCTGCTCCTTCCGGTGCAGGCGCTGGTTCCCTTTGCGCTGGTGTTCGGCGTCGCGATCTTCTTCAATGCGCGCAGCCGCAAGTCCAAGCAGGTCGGGCGCATGGTGATCGGCTTCGCGCTGGTCCTGGTCTCGCTTGGCATGATCCGGGAAGCGGCGGCGCCCATTGGCGGCAACCCCGTTGTCCAGAACATCGCGGCCTATTTCCAGGGCGACCTTGTCAGCGCGTTCGTCATCGGCGCGCTCATCGCATGGGCGATGCACTCCAGCCTTGCCGCGGTGCTGACCTTTGCCGCTTTCGCCGCGACCGGACTGACCGCCGCGCCGGTGGCCGCCGCGCTGGTGATCGGCGCGAACTTCGGCGCCGGGCTCATCCCTTTCGCGCTCCTCTGGTCGAGCGAGCGTCCGGCCCGGCTCGTGGTCATCGGCAACCTTGTTGCGCGTGGCGGCATGGCGCTGCTGTTTCTTGCGCTTCTCGCGGGCGGCATCTTCGATCTCGCGCTTCTCGGCTCAGGACCGGCCCAGCAGGCCGTCTCGCTGCACATCATGGTGAACGCCGCCCTGCTCGCGGTGGCACTGCCCCTGTCCGGGAAGCTTGTCCGCATTGCGGACGCGGCACTGCCCAGGCATGCCGAGAGCACGGTTGCGACCGTCTCGGCCCTCGACCCGGACGCGCTCGACCACGCGCCCCTGGCGCTCGCCTGCGCCCAGCGCGAGCTTCTGCGCATGGCGGAAACCGTGCAGGCCATCCTGGTCCCGGTCATGCAGCTCTTCCGGGGCTGGGACCCGGACATTGCGCGCGTGATCGAGATTCGCGAGGACGACATTGACCGGATGCACTTCGAGACGAAGATCTACATCTCGCGACTGCGCGAAAACGGCATTCCTCCCGCGCTGGACAAGAAGACGCTGGAAATCGCCGCGGTGGCCAACAGCCTTGAGGAGGCCGGCGACCGGATCGCGGTTGACCTCGTTGCACTGGCAAGGAAGATGCAGGACAAGGCGATCAGGTTTTCCGACCAGGGCATCTCGGATCTCGACCACTTCCACGACCAGGTCGTCACCAACGGTCAGCTGGCCCTCAGGGTGCTGACCACGGGCGATGCCGAGGCCGCGCGCCAG
This sequence comes from Boseongicola sp., assembly GCA_028824715.1. GTDB lineage: Bacteria > Pseudomonadota > Alphaproteobacteria > Rhodobacterales > Rhodobacteraceae > JAJEFO01. The sequence goes on from JAPPCV010000056.1 coordinate 22,154, forward strand.
CTCGTCGCCGAAAAGGACCGGATCCGCATCGAGGAGCAGAAGCTTCAGGAAAGGCACCTGAGGCGTCTCCAGGAAGGCGCGGCCGCCAGCCTCGAGACCACGAACATCCATCAGGACACGCTGCGCCTCCTGAAACAGATAAACGCCGCGCTTTCCTACGTGGCCTATCCGATCGCGGAGGAGACCGGCGACCTTCTGGGCAGCCGCCTTGCCTCGCTCCGAAGCGGCGGAGACGCGGCATGAGGGCTCCGAGAGAAGTCGCCAGGCGATCCATGGGGAGGACTGCCCGGCCGCGCGAGCAAGTTGCGCGGTGGCGCCGCGTCGGCTGCAGCGCGACGCCTACGGGATGGCCGATGGACGTCACGAAGTCCTGGAACGCCGCTGAAATCGAGGCGCTGACGGATGCTGGTGCGGCCGTATGCGTCTCCAACCTGCCCGCCGGCGACAATTTCTTGGACAGGCGCCTCGACCGTTGCGCCAGGGTTCAATGCCGGACTATGGTCTGTGCGATGGCGGCAGGCGGGCCGATGCGCCGCTCGAAAGGGCGCAACGGACGCATGTGCCGCAGCATCTCGTCCAGGAAGGCCTCGAGGCCGGCCGACGAAAGGGAGATTTCGAGGCTCTTGAAGGCCTGGCAGGGGACCCGCAACGACTGACGTAGCAGGAAGAAACACGCGAGGCCCCGTTCGGCATCGCCAACCAAGGCCGGAACAACCGGTCCAATCTAACCCGAAAGGAGAGGAAGATGAAAAGGATAACAGCCACGATCGCAGGATCGTTGATCGCGCTCGCCGCGACGGTGTCGGCGTCATTCGCCGACAAGCTGACGTATTATTGTTCGGCACAGGAAGACTGGTGTCAGCTGATGGCTCGGAGCTTCGAGGATGCGACAGGCATCGACGTGAACATGACCCGGAAGTCTTCGGGCGAGACCTTCGCGCAAATCCGTGCGGAATCCTCCAACCCCAAGGGCGACGTCTGGTGGGGTGGAACGGGCGACCCGCACCTTCAGGCAGCGGAGGAAGGCCTGACAATGGAATACATGTCGCCCATGCGCGACCAGCTGCATGATTGGGCGATTGCACAGGCCGAAAGCGCTGGCAACAAGACCATCGGCATCTATTCCGGGGCGCTCGGCTACGGTTTCAACACCGACCTGGTGGCCGCAAACAACCTGCCTGAGCCGTCCTGCTGGAAGGACTTGCTGAAACCCGAATACAAGGGGCATGTCCAGATGGCGAACCCGAATTCGTCAGGCACGGCCTACACGACCCTTGCATCCATGGTGCAGATCTTTGGCGAGGACGACGGGTTCGAGTTCATGAAGGGGCTCCACGCCAACATCAACCAGTACACGAAGTCGGGCTCGGCTCCGATCAAGGCGGCGGGTCGTGGCGAAAACACCATCGGCATCGTCTTCATGCACGACGCGGTGAAGCAGGCCGTGTCCGGGTTCCCGATCAAGGTCGTGGCACCGTGCGAAGGCACCGGATACGAGATCGGTTCGATGTCGATCATCGACGGAGCGCGCAACCTGGAAGAGGCCAAGATGTTCTATGACTGGGCGCTCTCCGTCGAGGCACAGAATCTCGCACTGCAGGTGAATGCGTTCCAAGTGCCGTCGAACAAGGGGGCGGAGACCTCAGAGAGTGCGCCTGACATGAGCCTGATCAAGCTGATTGACTACGACTTCAAGAAGTACGGCTCTTCGGACGAGCGCAAGCGCTTGCTGCAAAAATGGGACGAAGAGGTTTCGACCCTGCCACAGTAGGTGACGCCCGCGAAAGCAACACAGACCCCTCCGGTCTTGATCTTCTGGATCGTCGCCGGGTGGGTCGGCTTCGTCCTCTGCCCCTGGTACGGGGTGGAGGACGGTTTCTTCTCGTTCGAGTGGCTGGTCGACGGCTACCCGTTCGAGGAGGACTATTCCCCGGCCGCTTTCCTGGTCGGGCAAGGCGAGAAGCTGTGGCTGGCCCCCTTGCTGATCCCTCTCCTCCTGCCGCTTCTGGCTCTCGGGCGGGAGAAGTCCGACCCCACGTATTTCCGCATTCTGACCGTCGCGGGCGCGCTTGGATTTGGCTGGTTGATCATCCAGGGATTCTCCATCGGCATCCGCGGATTCAATTTCCAATGGATGAACGCTGCGTTTGGCGCGCTGGGAGATCGCCAGTTCGGGATGGGATACGGCGCGATGATTTGCGCTTCCGCGTTCCTGTTCCTCTTCACGCAAGGCATCGCCGCCCGGGGTGCGGTCAATGGTGACGTCTTCGTGGTCGGCGCGATTGGCGGCGTGGTCACCATTGTCACTGCGTTCGTGTTCTTTCCCATCGCGAACATGCTGTTCTCGGCCTTTGTTACCGACGACGGGGCGTACTCGATCTCGGCATTTGTCGGCAAGTTCTTCGATGATCGCCTATGGGGGATAGGGTGCTTCTTTGGCACGAGATGCGGCGCGGCGCTGAACTCACTTGTCCTTGCCATCGCCGTCGGCTTCATCACCACCGTTCTGGGCCTCGCCTTTGCGCTTGTCGTGACCCGCTCGGGGTTTCGCTGGAAACGCCTGCTCCGTGCGCTGACCGTACTGCCGATCATCACGCCGCCTTTCGTGATTGGCCTCGCGCTGATCCTGCTCTTCGGCCTGTCCGGTTCCGTGACCGTATTCATCGCCGACCTTTTGGGCACGCAGCCCACCCGGTGGCTCTACGGCATGCCCGGGGTGCTGATCGCGCAGACTCTGGCGTTCACGCCCATTGCCTTCCTCGTTCTGATCGGCGTGGTCGAGGGCGTCTCGCCGTCGATGGAAGAGGCCGCGCAGACGCTGCGCGCCAACCGCTGGCAGACTTTCCGCACGGTGTCGTTGCCCTTGATGCGCCCAGGACTGGCCAACGCGTTCCTGCTGGGCTTCATCGAGAGCATGGCCGATTTCGGCAACCCGCTCGTTCTGGGCGGCAACTTCGATGTGCTCTCGACGGAGATCTTCTTCGCCATCGTCGGTGCGCAGTACGACCAGGGTCGTGCGGCCGTGCTTGCCATGGTCTTGCTGTTCTTCACCCTGTCCGCCTTCTTTGCCCAACGGGCCTGGCTCGGGAAAAAGAGCTATACGACCGTCTCGGGCAAGGGCGATGCGGGCGTGCACCCGTTGATGCCAAACGGCCTCGCGATTCCTGCGATGATCGTGGCGCTCAGCTGGGCGATCTTCACCGCAACGGTCTACGGCATGATCGTCTATGGAAGTGTCGTGGAGCTTTGGGGGGTCAACAACTCGATCACCTTCAAGCACTACGTGACGGCCTTCTCGATTCGGATCGAGGAGGAAGGCATCCGCTGGACAGGTGCCGCCTGGGACAGCTTCTGGACGACGATCACCATCGCCGCGATTGCGGCACCCTTGACGGGGGCGGTAGGGCTGGTCACGGCCTATCTGCTGACCCGGCAGAGCTTCGCGGGAAAGAGCGCGTTCGAGTTTGGCACGATGCTGTCCTTCGCAATCCCCGGCACGGTCATCGGCGTTAGCTACATCCTTGCATTCAACGTGCCACCGATCGAGATCACCGGGACGGGGATCATCCTCGTGGTCAGCTTCATCTTCCGCAACATGCCCGTGGGCGTGCGCGCCGGCATCGCTTCCATGTCCCAGCTTGACAAGTCGCTGGACGAAAGCTCCCTGACGCTCGGCGCCAACTCGTGGCAAACTTTCCGCCGGGTGATCCTTCCATTGTTGCGGCCTGCAATTCTCGCCGCACTCGTGTATTCCTTCGTGCGCGCCATGACCGCGATCTCGGCCGTGATTTTCCTTGTGTCGGCGGAGTATGACATGGCCACCAGCTACATCATCGGGCGGGTCGAGAATAACGACTACGGCCTCGCGATCGCTTACTCCACGACGCTGATCTTCGTTATGCTCTCCGCCGTGGCGCTGATGCAGCTGATCGTCGGGCGCACCCAGATCGGGCGCCGCATGACGCAGTCGCGAACAAATGTTTGAGGAGAGCGTGAGATGAGCATCGCATCCAAAGCCGCACCCATCCGGTTCGAAGGCGTCTCGAAGAAATTCGGCAAGGATGTCGTTGCGGTCGACAACATCGACCTCGCGGTGGCCGCAGGCAAGCTCGTGACCCTCCTCGGCCCTTCGGGTTGCGGAAAGACCACGACGCTCAGGATGATCGCGGGGTTGGAGATGGCCACTTCGGGCCGAATAACCATCGGCGACGTGGACGTCACGACGTTGCCCGCGACCGACCGCGACGTGTCGATGGTCTTTCAGTCCTACGCGCTCTTTCCACATATGAGCGTGCTGGAAAACGTCATGTATGGACTGACATTCTCGGGTTTCGGAAAGGGAGAAGCCCGTTCTCGCGCGCTGCAAGGGCTGGACCTGGTGGGTCTCAAAGGCTTCGATGGGCGCCTGCCATCCGAACTTTCGGGTGGTCAACAGCAACGGGTCGCGGTGGCGCGTGCGTTAGTGCTTGAGCCACAGGTTCTGCTCTTTGACGAGCCGCTTTCGAATCTCGACGCCAAGTTGCGCCGCCAGGTGCGTGAAGACATCCGCGCGATCCAGCAGGAGCTCGGCCTGACCGTAGTCTATGTCACCCACGACCAGGAAGAGGCGCTTGCGGTTTCCGACGAAATCGTCGTGATGCGCAACGCAGCCATTGCCCAGATCGGCACGCCGCGCGAGCTCTATGACGCCCCAAACGACCGCTTTGTCGCGGACTTCATTGGAGAGGCGAACCTCATTGAATGCCAAATTGTCGAATTGGACGGCGGCACCGCGATGATCGAAGTCGAAGGCTACCGGCACCAGCTGCCGGCAAGAGGATTGTCCCCGGGGCCAGCCACGCTTGCCGTGCGACCCTCCCGAATTGTCCTTGACGGCGATGCGGGCGTGCAAGCGACGGTCGCAAAGGCAACTTATGTAGGCGTGCGGATGGAGTACACGTTGGAGGGCGGGTTCGGACAGGTCTTTGCCGTGCAGGATGACGTGGACAAGCCGCTGGAGGTCGGCACGGACCTTTGCATGTCCTTTGCGTCAAGAGGACCTGTGCTGCTGCCCGGAGAGGCGTAGCGGACCCGTCTGGCCACGTTGCAGTCCGAGCCCTCCTGGCATCGCTTGGCGACTTGACCGGTTCGCGCAGAAGCATTGCAGAATCGGATGTCTTTGCGAACTTGCGCTGACACGCCACCGGAAGCCATTGGCCCAATCTCATCCACCCCATGCAGGTACTGCGATGGATTTCAGATCCTCAAAGACCTGTGGTGCACCGGCGATCACGCGACCTCCTTTGCGGATCATCTCGTCGGCGTTCTGGTCCTCGACCACTCCGCCCGCCTCAGCCACGAGAAGCTGACCTGCGAGGCAATCCCATGCGTTCATATGCTCTTCCACATACCCAAGCAGTCGCCCTGCGGCCACGTATGCCAATGACAGGGCTCCGCTGGCATTGCGATTGAACATCGTCCCGCGTACAACAAGAGCACTCACGATTGACGTGACGTTCTCGGGCTTGATGCGGTTTGAGTAACCCAACCCCACGGTCCCTTCGTCAAGAGACTTGCCTTCCGCCACGTGAACGGATTGTCCATTGAGCTTTGCTCCACGCCCGCGGAGCGCCGAAAAGGTTTCGTCGTAGACCGGGTCGTGGACTACGCCGAATTGCGTTTTGCATTCGGACACACCGGCGAGAACAATCGTCCAGGTTGGAATGCCATTGAGGAAGTTCGTGGTGCCGTCAATCGGGTCAATGACCCATGTGAAGCCGTTTGCGCCAGAGGTGCCGCCATGTTCTTCGCCCACGATTCGGTCATCCGGCCACGCTTCCGCAATTCTCTCGCGGATGAACGATTCGATCTTGCGGTCGGCTTCGCTCACCCAGTCATGCGAACCTTTCTGGTCGACACGCAGTTGGCCGCGGCGCGCGAAGTAGTCTCGCGCCAGCAATCCGGCGGACTGGCAGAGATCCTTTGAAAATGCAAACTTGTCTTCGAGGGTCATGAACACGGATTCCAGCACGATTTGACCGGTCGTTCAATCAAGTCGCGCTGCATGGCAAGCCCTGTTCCGACGAAAGATGCAGGCGGCCGGCATTCCGAGAAGGGTCGGACCGGGTTGAGTGCCGGATCGTGAAGCGACCTTGACGCAAGCAGTGCCCGATGCTTGTCTGGCGGCGACCGGAAATCTCCGGCGGGAGCGGTGTCGAAGGATTCCCAACGTGAAAGCGCTCATTGCCTTGGCCGCCTTTTCCCTTGGCGCCCCATCTGTCGGTGCCCAGCCCTGCGGAGGGCCCTTTGACGCGTTTCTTGACGGCATCAGGGACGAGGCAATCGGAAACGGCCATTCCGAGCAGGTGGTCGACCGATTCCTTGAACACGCAGCCCACGACCCGAATGTCATCCGGGCGGACCGGGCGCAGGGGATATTCCAGATTCCCTTCATCGAGTTTTCCGGGCGCCTGATCAGCCAGCACAGGCTTCATCATGGATCGGAGAACGCCAGGAAATGGGCGCATGTCTTCGATCACATCGAACGCGAGCACGGCGTTTCCCGAGGCGTCCTGCTTGCGTTCTGGGGCTTCGAGACCGACTTCGGCGTCGTTCAGGGCGATTTCAACACGGTCAATTCGCTGGTCACGCTTGCCCATGACTGCAGGCGACCGGAGCTGTTCCGACCTCAGGTCCTGGCCGCGGTCGAACTGTTCGAGCGAGGCGGCCTGGACCCTGTCAACACGACGGGAGCGTGGGCCGGCGAAATCGGAATGGTCCAGATGCTGCCCGAAGACATTCTTCTCAATGGCGTCGACGGCGATGGCGACGGAAAGGTCGACTTGAAAGGCTCACCTGCGGACGCCCTGGTTTCGGGCGCCAGGATGCTCGTCAATCTAGGCTGGCGAAGAAATCAGCCCTGGATGCAGGAAGTGAGGATGCCGGAGCGCTTCGACTGGTTCGAGACCGGTTTCGAGAACTGGAAACCCGCGTCTGACTGGGTGGCGGCCGGGGTCAGGCCGAGATCGGGAAGGCTGGCCGCACCGGATCTTGAGGCGGCGATATTGCTGCCCCAAGGCCGGAACGGGCCCGCCTTCATGATCTATCCGAACTTCAACGTGTTCCTGGAGTGGAACAAGAGCTTCGTCTACGTGATCACTGCCGCCCACTTCGCGATGCGCCTCGAGGGGGCGCCGGTCTACGATGCTGGTGAGCCTGGCACGGCGCTCGACGAGGGCCAGGTCAAGGCATTGCAGGAAAGACTCGAAGCTCGCGGCCATGATGTCGGCGGAATAGACGGCATCCTCGGTGCCAAGACCCGTAGCGCGGTGCAGAAGGAACAGGTGCGCCTCGGCTTGCCGGCGGATGCCTGGCCGACGCTGGAGCTTCTCGACCGGCTCTGATCGCTGCCGAGCGCTGACCGTGGCTGGCCACGCTCGGGCCGGCCGGAAGCTCGTGACCCGTCTGCCGCTCCGCCCCTGGCGGATCTCAGGAGAATGTCCTGGTCAGTGCCTTGTCCACCGCAGCAGTGATCCGGTCGATGTCGTCGGCGGTCGAGATCAGCGGGGGCGAGAAGCAAAGCGTGTTGTTGAGTCCGGGCAGCGAGCGGTTGGTTGCACCGATGATGACGCCCTGCGTCGCGCAGTCCGCGGCAACAGCCAGGACCGTCTTTTCGTCGACCGGTTCCTTGGTCGCGCGGTCGGCAACGAGTTCGGCCCCGCAGAACAGGCCCTTGCCGCGCACGTCGCCGATGACGCGGTGTCTCTCCTGAAGCGAGCGCAGGTTGTCGATGAGGCGCGCACCCATCCGCGTGGTGTTGTCGAGGAGGTTCTCCTCCTCGATGATCGCGACGTTTTCGAGCGCCGCAGCCGGTCCGGCGGTGCAGCCGCCAAAAGTCGAGATGTCACGGAAATAGTTCATGGGGTCGTCGGCATCGTCCTTGAACATGGCGAAGACCTCGTCGGTCGTGACCATGCAGGCGATTGCGGCATAGCCCGAGGCCACGCCCTTGGCCATGGTCACGAAGTCGGGCTTGACGCCGAAGTGCTGGTAGCCAAACCACGTTCCGGTGCGCCCGACGCCGCAGACGACCTCGTCGATATGGAGCAGGACGTCGTGTTTCCTGCAGATTTCCTGAATCCGCTCCCAGTATCCTTCCGGCGGCGGAACGACGCCTCCACCGGCCGTCACGGGTTCCAGGCACAGCGCGCCCACGGTGTCCGGACCTTCCCGCAGGATGACCTCTTCGACCTGGTCTGCCGCCCACTCGCCGTAGCTTTCGGTTTCGACCTGGGCGCGGTATTCGAGACAGTGCGGCACTTCCACGAAGCCGGGCGTGAACGGGCCGTACTGTGCATTCCTTTCCGGCTGTCCGCCTGCCGAAAGGCAGGCGATCGTCGTGCCGTGATAGTCGCGTTCACGAAAGAGGATCTTGTGCTTCTTGCCGCCGTATTTCTTGTGCGCGATCTGGCGGACCATCTTGAAGGCCTTCTCGTTCGCCTCGGAGCCGGAATTTGCATAGTAGACCCGCGTCAGCCCGGGCAGCAGCCCGGTCAGCTTCTTGGCGAAATTCGCGCCAGGGATCGATCCCGCACTGCCCGCGAAATACGGAATCTGGACGAGCTGGTCTCGAATGGCGTTGGCAATGCGCTCGCGACCATAGCCGACGTTGACGGTCCACACGCCGCCCGAGACGGCGTCGATGTACTCGCTTCCAGCCGCGTCCCAAACGCGCACGCCCTTGCCTTCGACCATGACGCGGGGATCGCTTGTCTCCAGAGGCTTGTGCTGCATCAGGTGATGCCAGATGTGCGCGCGGTCGGCTTCGATCACGTCGGCGAGGTCGTTTGGAACAATGTTCATTCGGGTGTCCTCCTGGGAAGGATGCGGTTCGCGCTAGATTATCCGAAGCAAGGGAACGGGACCAGAGGGCATTGCGGTTTCGGAGAATGGATTGTCGCCTTGAAGCCGGGCCTCTATTCTTCACGGGCTTCGGTCAGGGCCCGGATGATCGCCCTGGCGCTTTCGCCGTACCATTCGGCATCTCCGCGCATCCTTGCGATTTCCCTGCCGTCCATGTCAAGGATCACCGTGGCGGGAAGGCCAAGGACCGCCATGCTGCGGGCAAGGTTCTGTCTTGGGTCGAGGTATAGCGGGAGGTTGTCGACGCCAGTCTCCTGGAAGAACCTGCGGATGCCCGGAATCGAATTGCGCCCCGTGGCGATGGTCAAGACTTCGAACCGCTCGCCGCCGAATTCGCGTTGCAGTTCCGAAAGCATGGGCATTTCCTTGCGGCAAGGCGCGCACCAGGTGGCCCAGAAGTTGACAAGCACGAACTTGCCGTTGAAGTCAGACAGCTGATGTGCGCCACCCTCCGGGTCGGTGAAGCCGGTGTCGGGCACGGTCCTCGGTTCCGAGAAGACAAGCTTCCTCATCGTTCCCTCGCGCAGGTCCGCGAGCTGGCCGGTGTCTGCAATGGCGTGGTTTGCAGCGAGCGCAAGGCAAGTGTAGAGAACGGCAAGGCAACGGGACATTGAACTCCCTCCGGAGACCAGATGACGGACGACGCGAACAAGATGTGGGGCGGACGCTTTGACGCCGGTCCGGATGCGATCATGGAAGCGATCAACGCTTCCATCGGATTCGACCAGCGGTTGGCGCGACACGACATCGAAGGTTCGCTTGCCCACGCAGCGATGCTTGCCGCAACGGGCATCGTCACGGATAGCGATGCCAGGGCGATCCGTGAAGGCCTGCTCACGGTGTTGTCAGAGATTGACACTGGCAAGTTCCGGTTTCTGGCCGCGCTTGAAGACATCCACATGAACATCGAATCGCGCCTGCACGAATTGATCGGCGCGCCTGCGGGACGGCTTCATACCGCGCGGAGCCGGAATGACCAGGTCGCGACCGACTTGCGGCTTTGGGTGCGGGACCAATGCGATGCGGCGATTGCGGGCATCAGGGCGCTGCAGCGGGCACTTGTTGACCAAGCCGAAGCCGGAGCGGACTGGGTGATGCCCGGGTTCACGCATCTGCAGGCGGCGCAGCCGGTGACTTGGGGCCATCACATGATGGCGTATGTCGAAATGCTGGAGCGTGACGCTTCGAGGCTCGCTGACGCGCGGACGCGGATGAACGAGAGCCCGCTCGGGGCCTGCGCCCTGGCAGGAACGTCCTTTCCGATTGACAGGGATGCCACGGCGAGAGCGCTCGGCTTTGATCGGCCGATGGCGAATTCCCTCGACGCGGTGGCGGATCGGGACTTCGCGTTGGAATTCCTGGCGGCGAGCGCCATCGTGGCAATGCATCTCAGCCGTCTGGCCGAGGAAATCGTGATCTGGTCGAGTGCGCAGTTCCGGTTCGTCTCGCTTTCCGACCGCTTTTCGACCGGTTCGTCGATCATGCCGCAGAAAAGGAACCCGGATGCAGCCGAGCTCGTGCGCGCAAAGACCGGGCGCATTCTCGGGAGCGCCGTGGGCCTGTTCACCGTCATGAAGGGCCTCGCGCTGGCCTATTCCAAGGACCTGCAGGAAGACAAGGAGCAGGTCTTCGACGCCGCGGATTCGCTCATGCTCGTGCTGCCGGCCATGGAAGGCATGGTTCGGGACATGTCGGCCGACCGGGATGCCCTGAACGCCGCGGCCTCCTTGGGCTTCTCGACCTCCACCGATCTTGCCGACTGGCTGGTGCGGGAGGCGGGCCTGCCGTTTCGGGAGGCGCATCATGTGACCGGCACGCTGGTGGCGATGGCGGATTCCGAGAACAAGGATCTGCAGGACCTGACCCTGGAACAGATGACGTCGGTTCACGACGCGATCACGGAGCAGGTCCGGGACGTGCTGGGAGCGGGCAATTCGGTTCGGAGCCGCACATCCTATGGGGGGACGGCACCCGAGCGAGTGCGTGAGCAAGTCGCGCTGTGGCAGGAGCGGTTGTCATGAGCAGATGGGCAAGTCTTGCATCATTCCGCGGCGCCACGCGACAGAAGCTGGCGCTCGGGATGAACGCCTGGGTCGGTGGCCGCTGGACAAGCGTCATTCCTTCGATTTCGGCGCAAGCGGTCGGTCTTGGCGCGGCGGTGTCGCAGTGAGGTGGCTTTCGCTTCTCGTCGTCCTGTCTCTCGGCGCATGCGGCGTTGATGGTCCGCCCCACCCGAAGGGACCGGGTGTCAGCGTGGCGGGCGAGGCAAGAATCGGCATCGTCGGGAGGCTGTGACAAACGTACGTGGGCGCGGCGCTCGGGCCGGTTCGGGATTTCCCTTGTTGGCCAGGATGGCCGCATCGGATGCTGCGCTCCCGTTTCGCTGGAACTCGAGATGTGCGGGAGTCTTTCTCGCGGAACCCTACGGCAGGTGAACCACGACGTCCGACCTTATCGAATTGGCAATGAAGCAGCGCCGGTGGGCGGCATGATGGAGCTCGCGGATCTTCCCAGGTTCCGGGACCGCTCCAGTCCAAAGGGTTTCGGGATGAAGATCGACGCGGGTGATCCAGGGATGCGGCGAACCTTCCATTTGGCCGACGGCCGCATCGCGATAGGATGCAGCCCGCAATCCGGCCCGCTGCGCGAGATCCAGAAACCAGAGCATGTGGCATGACGCAACCGCGGCCACGAAAGCCTCTTCCGGATCGACTGCCGCGGCGTCGGAAAAGGGATGCGGGACAGCTAGCGGCGATGCCGAGGCGCGGATGACGGCTCCGCCGTCAAATGCCCAGTCATGGGCCCTGGAGTAGCGGCCACGCGCGAAGTCGCCCTCGCATGCCCAGCGAATCGAAGCGGCATATTCATGCATGGCTTGACTTTCTCTCCGGACAAGGCGGATGTCCAATTGCTTCCTGCAGATGATGCGCGTTCCGCAAAGCGCGCAATCCGGACGAATGTTGCGCCGTGATGCGCATCTGATATGACGATTTGCCGGGTCTCGAGGAAACACGGATGGACCATTTTCTTTATCGCGACGGCGTCCTGCATGCCGAAGACGTGCCACTTCCCGAGATCGCGGCGACGGTGGGGACGCCGTTCTACGTCTACTCGACGGCGACCCTGGAACGGCATTACCGTCTCTTCGACGAGGGCATGGCCGGCATGGATCACCTTGTCTGTTACGCCATGAAGGCGAACTCGAACCAGGCGGTGCTCACGGTAATGGCTCGACTTGGAGCGGGCGCAGATGTCGTGTCGGGCGGCGAGTACTCAAGGGCCGTCGCGGCGGGCTTCCCGGTCGAGCGGATCGTCTTCTCGGGCGTGGGCAAGACAGCGGACGAAATGGAACTGGCTCTGTCCGGCGGCGTGCGACAGATCAATGTCGAGAGCGAGCCCGAACTGCGCAGGCTTTCCGAGGTCGCCGTTCGGCTTGGTGTTACTGCGCCGATAGCCATACGGATCAATCCCGACGTCGATGCACGGACTCACGAGAAGATCGCCACAGGCAGATCCGAGAACAAGTTCGGCGTTCCGATCGGCCGTGCGCGTGAGATCTATGCGGAGGCGGCAGGACTTCCGGGCCTGGATGTCGCTGGCATCGACGTCCATATCGGATCGCAGCTTACCGATCTTGGTCCCTACGAGCGGGCCTATGGAAAGGTGGCGGAACTGGCCCGTGTGCTTCGGTCCGACGGCCATGACATCCGACGGCTGGATCTGGGGGGTGGACTGGGGATTCCCTACGAGCGTTCAAATGCCGTGCCGCCGCTTCCGATCGACTACTGCGAGGTGATCAGGCGCACCGTCGGGGATCTGGATTGCGAAATCGAGATCGAGCCCGGGCGGTTGATTGCCGGAAACGCGGGGCTGCTGGTCGCGGGGGTCATATACGTCAAGGCCGGCCAGGATCGCGAATTCCTGATCCTCGATGCCGCGATGAACGACCTGGTGCGCCCCGCCATGTATGGCGCCCATCACGAAATCGTGCCCGTGACCGAGCCCGTTCCGGGGTCCGAACAGGCAACATATGACGTCGTGGGCCCTGTTTGCGAAACCGGAGACACCTTCTCGCGTGGACGGAAAATGCCTTCTGTCGTTGAAGGAGATCTCGTTGCGTTCCGCTCGGCGGGCGCCTATGGAGCGGTGATGGCATCGGAGTACAATTCCAGGCCGCTGGTTCCCGAGGTGCTGGTCAGCGAACGCCGTTTTGCAGTGATCCGGCCGCGCCCGGCATTTGACGAAATGATCAATCGCGATATCATCCCGTCATGGCTCAAGGGGTAGGCAAGGCCTGGCCCAAGAAGGAACCGGGACCCATGATCGGTCAAGGCAAACTTCCTCCGGAGGTCGGGCAGCGGCTCAGGCGGCCGCTGGTCCTGACCTTGATCGGCCTTTTTGCCGAACGCGTTGCACGTGCATTCTGGCCTCTCTGGACCGTGCTGCTCCTTGCATGTTCCGCGTTGCTGCTTGGCCTGCACGAGTTCCTGGTGCTGGAAGTGGCATGGGCAATCGGGATCCTGGTAGTGCTGGCGGCGCTGGTCACATTCGGTCTTGCCGTGCGCCGGTTCAGGTTCCCGAGGCGCAGGGAGGCGCTTGAACGGCTCGATGCGACCTTGCCGGGCCGGCCGATCGCGACCGTGATCGACCGGCATGCCATAGGTGCAGGCGACGCCGGGTCCGAGGCGATCTGGCAAACCCATGTCGGACGCATGACAAGACGTCTGGATGAGGCACGCGCAGTTGAGCCGGATCTCAGGCTTTCCCGATTTGACCTGTTCGGGCTTCGCTATGTCGCTCTTCTCTGCCTTGCGGTCGGGCTGTTGTTCGGATCCTTCCTGAAAGTTGGCACCTTGGGCGAGGTCATGCTTGACGAACAGGCATTGGCCTTGGAGTCCTCTTGGGAGGGTTGGGTCGAGCCGCCGTACTATACCGGACGGCCAAACCTCTATCTCAATGACATCACGCAAGCCTGGCTCGCGGTTCCCGAGGGCAGCCTGGTGACAATCCGCCTTTATGGAGGCGTCGGAGACCTGACGCTGCACGAAACCGTGTCGGGCCGGACCAGGGACGTGCCTGCGGCAAGCGATCCCTCGCAGAGCTTCAGCGTCAACCAGGATGGCGAGATCAGGATCGACGGTCCAGGCGGTCGGGAATGGACCATGCAGGCCGAGGCGGATCTCGTGCCGGAAATCGAGTTTGCCGGACCGGTCACGCGCGGCGAGGGCGGCCGCATGGAGGCGCCCTTTGCCGCGCGGGACGACTATGGGGTCGTCGGAGGGTGGATCGAGATGATCCTCGACGAAGAGGAGGTCGACCGTCGGTACGGGCTGGTTCTGGACCCCGAGCCGCGCGACCCTGTCGTGCTGGAATTGCCGCTGACAATCGCCGGTGACCGGTCCGAATTCTCCGAAACGGTGATCGGCGACTTTTCGCGCCATCCGTGGGCCAATCTTCCCGTTCGCGCGGAACTGGCGGCACTTGACGATGCCGGGCAGCAGGGGGTGTCCGAACCCCAGCCCGTGATCCTGCCAGGCCGGCGGTTCTTCGACCCCCTTGCGCAAGCCATCATCGAAGGGCGGCGCGACCTGCTCTGGAACAGGGAGAATGCCGGGCGCGTGGCGCAGGTCCTTCGTTCCGTGTCCCATGGTCCGGAAGGCGTCTTCCGCTCTGCCACTGACTTCATGATGCTCCGGTTCATTGTCAGGCGTCTGGAGGCGCGGGCTTCGCTGGGCCGACTGGATGACCCGTCCGTCGAGGAGCTTGAGGAGGCGCTCTGGAACCTTGCCGTGCAGATTGAGGAGGGCGATCTTTCAGACGCTCTTGCACGATTGCGGCGGGCAGAGGAACGACTTGCCGAGGCGATCCAGAACGGCGCGAGCGACGAAGAGATCGCGGACCTGATGCGGGAATTTCGAGAAGCGATACGGGACTACCTGCGTCAGCTCGCCGAGCAGCAGGGAGAAGGGCAGAACCAGCAGTTCGCCGAGGGCGAGGCCATGGAAATTGGCCCCCAGGAACTGGACGCTCTCCTGGACCGGTTGCAGGAACTGATGGAACAAGGGCGCATGGCCGAGGCAGCGCAGCTTTTGGAGCAGTTGCGCAGGATGATGGAGAACAGCTTCGCCTCTCGTGGCCAGCCGTCGCCCGGACAGGAGGCAATGGAGGGTCTGGCCGAGACCCTGCGCGAGCAGCAAGGGTTGTCGGACGAGGCATTTCGCGACCTGCAGGAACAACGTGGCGGCAGCCAGGCGGGCCGGTCCCTTGGCAATCTCGGGCGGGAAGGAAGTGACGGCGAAGGGCTGCGGCACGGCGAAGGCGGTCAGCAGGGCCAAGGCGGGCAACAGGGTCAGCAGCAGGGGGGCGGCGAAGGAAGCCTTGCAGACCGTCAACTTGCGTTGCGACAGGAACTGAACCGGCAGATGCAGAACCTGCCGGGCGTCGGCACGCCCGGGGGGGACGCAGCTCGCGAATCGCTCGGAAGAGCCGGAGACGCGATGGATTTGGCGGAAGAGGATCTGCGGAACGAGGATTTTGCCGGTGCGCTGGAAGATCAGGCTGACGCAATCGAGGCATTGCGCGAAGGGATGCGCAATCTGGCTGACCAAATGGCGCAGCAGGGGCAGAATCAGGCAGGCCAGCAGGGTGCTGGCAATGGCTGGAACAATGACGGTGCCAACCGCGATCCCCTAGGCCGTGACGTCGGAGGCGGGAGCCGGATCGGAACCGACGAGCATTTGCTGCAGGGCGATGACCTTCAGCGCAGGGCTCGCGAGATCCTGGACGAACTGCGCCGCCGCTCCGGCGAGATGGAGCGCTCGGAAGAGGAGCGCGACTACCTGAGGCGCTTGCTGGAGCGGTTCTGAACCTGTCAGCGACCGTGCGTCCTTTGCTCCATGCGCAGCGACCTTCCCATTGCATCGCCTGCGCAAAGCGAGCCAGAACCTGTGCCGGTCACAGTCGTTGAACGCGATGCAGGACCCGATTTCCGGATTACTCGCCTGACACTCCGTTCAGCCAATCCAGGAAGGCGTTTGCGGCTTCCAGGTAGGACTGGAGCGGGCCTTCGGTATTGGGATAGAAACGCGAAATCTCCGGCGCGCGCAGGTAGATCGCGACCAGGAGCCCAACCAGAGCCGCCATCATGAGCAGCAGCGGCAGGGCAGCGCGGACCCAGCCGCCGCGCCCCTGTTCGGGGGCTGGCCGTCCCGAGGCTTGCCGATGCCTGCCCGGAGCGGCATTGCCGGACGCGGGCTGAACATTGCCGGCAGGCCTCCCGGCGGACCGCGATGCCTGCGCGTGCCGCAACGAGAGTTCGCGTTCGGCTTCCTCCTTCAGGATCTGGAGCGCGGCACGGTCGATGGTGAGCGCATGCATCGCATCCGGGTCGTGCCCGCCAGCTTCCTCGTTTTCGTGAGAATGGTCATCGGATCCCGGGCTCGGGTCATCCGCCGGCGTCCCGTCCCGTCCCGCAGCTTCAGCCGATTCCTGGGCCAGGGTCACGGCCTGGCTCCCGATCCTTGCGCCGTGCGAAGCGCGGCGGACTCACGTCTGGCATGCTCGCGGTCCGAGCACTCCAATTCCTTTGCACGCACCGGGATCAACGCGTCGTCGATCTCGGATTTGGATCTGCAGTTGGGGCACGTCAGCCGCATGAAGTGAGCTCCTGGATCGAAGGATTCGGCCATTGCCGGATTCGCATGGCCAATTCCTCCAATGGGTCAACTCCACCCGTTCGGGAGACCGTCGGCATTGTAACCTTGCCCTCAGGCGCGCACAACTGCCGCAACGACGGTGCCGGTTCCGGGAATCACGTGCGGTCCCGCCGGCGAAGCATCTGTCCCAGCCCACCGAACCGTCGAGTCACGCGATGTCGGACGCATGGAAGATGCCCGGCGCATTTGTGCGCCGGAGACCCCCGACGTCCCGGCCGGGGACGAAGGCGCGCATCTTCGGGTCGCCAGCACTGCCCGCAACTGATCGAACCGTAGCGGTAGGTCGGGTGCGTTCGGTGCACGGATCTTCCGTCGCGCGAAACGGGACGGTTCGCACGCACGCCTTGTCGCCGGCAACCGGCGATGGAACGTGTGATCGACCACCTCGGGCGCAGCGGTCCCGGCCGTGCCCGGACACGGGGGCGCGGGCGAAATCCGGGGTCGGCAATCGCCAAGCGAGCGCGGTCTCGCGGAAGCAAAGGCGCCCGTGCGACGGACAGGCGCATCAAGCAAGGCGGCGGCCCGCGGAAACCGGGCGCCGGGCATTCGCCCGTGCCCAAGTGTCGCCAACCCCCGGGCATGAGGGCACAGGTCCGATGCCCTCGGACAGGTTCCTGGCCAACGGCGGTACGTGCCACCGAGCGTGAAGGCAGTCCCGCCGTCACGGCCCCCGGTTCGTGCCGGACGGATCACCGGTGGCCGCTGTCAATGTCGTCCGGGACACGTCAAATTCCTTGTGCCGGGTCTGTCCGGTCGGCGTATGCTCGTGCACAGCGCATCGAGCGGGCGATCCGGAATGCGAACGAAGATGAACGGGCCCGCCGGAAACGAGAGGGGGAAGAGAACCATGGAGTCTTACATGAAGCGATTTTCGGTCAAGGGACGGCGGGCACTGGTTACGGGAGCGTCCAAGGGGATTGGTTTCGAGATCTGCAACGTCCTAGCGGAAGCCGGGGCCGACATCGTGGCCGTGGCTCGTGACTCGGGGGGGCTTGCCGAAGCCTGCGCGGCCGTGGAGCGGTTCGGGCGGGAGTGCCTTGCCATCGAGGCAGAGCTCGAGACCGTCGCGGGGCCGAAGGATGCCGCACGAGTGGCGCTCGATCACTTCGGCACGATCGACATTCTCGTCAACAACGCAGCCACCACGACGCCGGCCTCGCTGCTGGATGCCGAGGTCGAAGACTGGGACCGGATGATGGCGGTGAACCTGCGCGCGCCGTTCCTTCTCGCCCAGGCGCTTGCACCGAAAATGATCGAGCAGGAACGCGGCAAGATCGTGAACGTCTCGTCGCAGACCAGCGTCGTGTTGATCCCGGATCACTGTGCGTACGCGGCTTCCAAGAACGGCCTGAATGCATTGACGAAAGCCATGACTTGCGAGTGGGCGCAATTCAACATCCAGTGCAACGCCATCTGCCCGACGGTGATCTTGACACCGATGGGCGAGCGTGTCTGGGGCGAACCCGGAAAGGGTGATCCGATGAAGGCAAGGATCCCGGCAGGGCGCTTCGGACTTCCAGTGGAAGTTGCCGATGCGGTCCTGTATCTTTCCTCACCTGCGTCAGACCTGGTCAACGGTGACTTGCTGATGGTGGATGGCGGGTACACCGCGCTCTAGGCGGACTCCGAGAGCTCGATCTGCACCTTGACTGCCGAGGCCGGAGCGCTTCGGGCAAATTCGAATGCCGCGATGCTCTCCCTGAAATCGTAGAGGTCGGTGATCAGCGGATCGACGTTGATCGCGCCGGAAGCCAGCATGTCCACGGTGCGCGGGTAAACGTGTGCATAACGAAAGACGTGCTCGACCCGTGCCTCCTTGATCTGCGCCTCGAGCACGTCGTAAGCAATGGGTGCGCCGGGCATTCCGATGAATGCAACCGTGCCGCCCGGGCAAAGGCACTCGAAGACGCCGGCGGCCGCCTGTCCGTTGCCTGACGCCTCGAAGACGACGTCTGCCCCCCAGCCTTCGGTCTCGCGCCGGACGGCTTCGGCAAGGCTCTCGTTCCGGACGTAGACGGGTACCACAGGCCCGAGCGCGGCTGCCAATTCCAGTTTCGGTTCCTGGACGTCGCTTATGATCACTCGGCTGCACCCTGCCGCGAGCGCCGCAAGCACCGTGACCATGCCGATCGTGCCGGCGCCGATCACCACGGCCAGGGCGCCCGGCGATACCTGCGCCTTGGTTGCGGCGTGGACGCCGACCGCGAGCGGCTCGACCATTGCCCCGGCAGCGTACGACACGTTGTCGGGCAGCCTGAAGGTGAAGTCTGCAGGGTGCACGACGGTGGGCCGCAGGACGCCGTGGACCGGTGGTGTCGCCCAGAATCGCACCGAGGGGTCCAGGTTGTACTTGCCCAAGCGGGTGGCGCGGCTGCACGGGTCGGGAATGCCCGGCTCCATGCAGACCCGGTCGCCGACGGAGAGTGAGGTGACAGCGGTGCCCGTTTCAACGACCACGCCGGATGCCTCGTGCCCGAGAACCATGGGCTCCTTCACGATGAAGGGGCCGATTTCGCCGTGCACGTAGTAGTGGACGTCGCTCCCGCAAACACCCACGCGGCGGATCGCGATGCGCACGTCGCGCGGGCCCAGCGGCTCCTCGATGGCAATGTCGCGCAACGCGAGTTCATCCTTGCGTTCTAGCACGAGGGCCTTCATGCGCCTGTTCTCCAGATGCGAAAGGGCGGGGCCGACCATGCAGCCGGCCGCGCCGGTGTGGTTGGAACGGTCCCCCTCAGCGACCCATTTTCGGTCGGGAATAGCGGTTCGCGTATTCCAGGATCTCGTCGGTGTCGGACCACCGGTCGACCATCACGAAGGAACTGCCCC
Source organism: Boseongicola sp. (assembly GCA_028824715.1). Taxonomy (GTDB): domain Bacteria; phylum Pseudomonadota; class Alphaproteobacteria; order Rhodobacterales; family Rhodobacteraceae; genus JAJEFO01. The sequence continues at coordinate 41,599 of JAPPCV010000056.1, forward strand.
AGACCAGCGGCACCTCCTCGCCCTTGCTGTGGGCGACGAATGCATCGGCCACGGCGACGCCGCTGTCATCGATCGGACGAAGTACCGAAGCTGTCAGCCAGCCTTCCTTCATGGCGGTGATCTCGTCTCCGGTGCCGCCGAATCCCATGGTCAGGATTTCCTCCGACTTGCCCATTTGCCGAACGACCTGTGCGGCGCCGAGACCTATGGTGGTGGACATGCCGTAGATGAGGTTGATGTCAGGATGGGCGGCCAGCATGTTCTGCGCGGCGTCATACGCCTTGGCACGGTCGAAGTCAGTGTAGGGTCCCATGACGACTTCGATGTCGGGATGCTGCTCGACCACGCTGAGAAACCCGCCGCCGCGCTCGTCGCTGACCACGCCCGGCGCGCCCCGGAGGATCAGGACCTTGCCCTTGCCGCCGAGCTGTTCGGCCGCCCATTCGCCGGACTTGACGCCGCCAGGATAGTGAGCAAACGCGATGTAGCTCATCGCCCGCGCGGATTCGTCCTCGTGGGGTGTCGTGAAATTGTAGACGACGGTTGGGACGCCCGCCTGCTTGAGCTTGCGCAGGGCCGGAATCGCGGCCTCGAATTCCGTCGGGCCAAGGAAGACGTAGTCGACGCCGCCCGCAATGACCGATTCGACCTGTGCGAGCTGGCCTGCGTGATCCACATGGCTGGCGACGGCGAGCTGCTGGACTTCGAAGTCGACCCCGAGTTCCTCGAGACGTCCCTGCATCGACCAGAAGACACGCTCCCAGGCGTCAGAGATGTCGAATGAAGGCGAGAGATAGGCTATCCGCATCGTGTCGGCTTTCGCCGCAGGCGGGGAAAGCGCGAAAGCCGCGAGCGCGGCTGCCGCGATGAACATACGACGTAACATCATGAAAGGGTTCCTCCCTGTTTTTGGGCCGGCCCCCGGGCCGGCTCGCTTTCGGCGCCGCCGGATGGCTCGCGCCGCATGAACTGCGCCAGCGCAGGTATTCGCTGTTCGCGCAGGTTGCTGATGGCAACCGCGATCAGGACGATCCCGCCCATGACCACCAGCTGCCAGAAGAAATCCACCCCGGCAATGATCAGCGCGTTTGTCATCATCGCGAGCAGCAGCGCTCCCATGACCGAACCGTAGACGCTTCCGCGCCCGCCAAAGAGGCTGGTCCCCCCGATGATGACGGCCGAGATCACGTGAATCTCCATGGCAGTCCCGATCGTCGCCTGCGTCGAATCGATTCGGGCCATCATGATGAGCCCGCCCAGCGCAGTGAACAGGCCCATCAGAACGTACACCATGACCTCGACGCGGTTGACCGGGACGCCGGCGAGACGTGCGGCTTCGCGGTTGCCGCCGATCGCCCGCACGTGGAGGCCGAAGCGCGTGCGATTGAAGAGCCATGCGCCGAACACGGCGGCTGCCAGGGAGATGATCACTGGCACCGGCACGCCGCCGAGGACGCCCTGCCCGACATACGTGACCGACGTCGGCAGCCCGAAGTGCATCTCTCCCGCGGAGTGGACCAGTGCGAGACCGCGCAGCGCGGCCATCATCCCGAGCGTCGTGATGAACGGCGGGATTTTCACGTACGCGACCAACGATCCGGTCAGGAAGCCCAGGAAGGCCCCGAGGGCGAACATGAGCGCCACGCCGAGCAGCGGATTCAAGCCGCCCTTGATGAACCCGAATGCCACGACGGTGATGAACGCGACCGCCGATCCCACGGAGAGATCTATGCCGGCGCTCGTGATCACGAACGTCATGCCCACGGCCATGACGATGATGAACGATGCCTGGGTCAGGATGTTGATGAAGTTGGCTATCGTGCCGAAGCGCGGGTTGATCAGGATGAACAGGATGGCAAGCGCCAAGATCACCGCCGTGAGTCCGATCCCTTCGAAGAGCCACCGCCGGTCAGCGTGACCGATGCCGGGTTCAGAGTTCGCGTTCGAAGTCAAGGTGCACCTCTTTCTACGTCGCCGCTCCGAACGTGATCATGCGCACGACTTCGTCACGCGTCGTGGCGGCGGAACGCACCACGCCGATGAGGCGGCCGTTCTTCATGATCGCGATCCGGTCCGCGAGCTGGAACACGTGCTCTAGATTGTGGCTGATGATGATTATGCTGATGCCGCGGTCGCGCATGGTTCTGACGAGATCCAGCACCCGGCGTCCCTCTTCCACCCCGAGGGCCGCCATGGGCTCGTCCATGACGACAAGGCGAACGTCCTGGAGGAGCAATCGGCTGATTGCCACGGTCTGGCGCTGGCCGCCGGACAGTCGGATCACGGGATCGTTGAGCCGAGGCAGGGAGATGCCGAACCCGGAAAGCAGTTCGATGGTCCGCTCGCGCATCTGCCTGTGATCAAGCTGCGGAATGACCAGGAGCAGCCGGGTCAGCAGTTCGCGTCCCAGGAAGACGTTTTCCGGCACGTTGAGCGTATCCACGAGCCCAAGGCCTTGGTGCAGGCAGCCGATTCCGGCTTCGCCGGCATCGCGCGGCGAGTTGAGCTGGTGCGATACGCCATTGATCTCGATGCGGCCGCCGTCGGGCGGCTGCGCCCCTGCTAGCGCCTTGACGAGCGTCGATTTGCCCGCGCCGTTGTCACCCACGAGTGCCAGGATCTCGCCCTCGAACACTTCAAAGGAAACGTCGTCGACGGCCTTCAGCCCGCCGTAGCTCTTGGTGAGCCCGACCACGTTCAGGACCTTGGCGGCTGCCAGGGCGCCAGAGCCTTCGTGTGTCATCTTGGGGGGCTCTCTTGCGCGGTCAGGGGAAATGCACGTCCCATGTCAGTGACCGAACGTACCGATGTCGAGAAATGTGGTCAACCGATCCGTTTTGCACGGCATTTTGCGCTTGCAGACAGGACGTGCCTGCGTCGCGCCGGCTGCAACGGCGTGAACCGTCAAGCATCGTTGGCATGCACGGATCTTCATTCGCTCGGGACGTGGAGATTCGCTCACCTGGATTCCCTTGACTGGTCGTTGACTGCGGCGCTCTGGGACCGGCGGCGGGCCCGTTCCAGCCGGTCGTTCGCGCGGGCACCTCGTTCGATGCAGGGTGCAGGACCGGAGAGACCCGGCGGGAAGCCAGTTCAGGCCCCGTTACAAGCGTCGTTGCAGCCCGGTTCAGGCGACGTCATCATGCACCCGGAAGAGGTCGGTCGGACCGGTTCCGGAATCGTGGCCCGGGATGCAGGGAACCGGCCTGGCAAACGAGGACGGCGGTACCCGCATGATGTTGCAATGGATGAGATCGCTTGCATTCGGTTTCTTCATGTATGCCGCGATGTTCGGATACGCGATCCTTTTCCTGCCCTTTGCGGTCATCAGCCGGGACTGGGCATATCGCGCCTGCAATGCCTGGTGCGCCCTTGTTGTCCGGACGGCGCACCGGATGGTCGGTCTCAAGGTCGAGATCAGGGGCGACCCGCCGGCCGGCGACGTCTTGATCGCCGCGAAACACCAGTCGTTCTTCGACATCATCGTGATCTTCCATTCCGTGCATCGGCCGAGGTTCATCATGAAGCGCGAGCTGCTGCTTGCACCCGTTCTGGGGCAATACGCGCTCCGCATCGGCTGCATCCCGGTCGCACGCGGCAAGCGGAGCGAAGCGATTCGCAAGATGAAGCGCGAGGTCGGCAGGAAAGGCTCGGACATGGGCCAGTTGATCATCTATCCGCAGGGAACGCGCGTCGCGCCGGGTTCCTGGAAGCCCTACAAGGTCGGCACGGGCGTCCTGTACGAGCAGCTTGGCAAGCCCTGCGTGCCGGTCGCCACCAATGTCGGGTTCTTCTGGCCGAAACGAGAAGTCCTTCGCAGGCCGGGCACGGCGGTGGTCGAGTTTCTTGATCCGATTCCGCCTGGGCTTCCCGTTGCAGAATTCATGGAAACGCTGGAAGAACGCGTCGAGGCCCGCTCGGACGCGCTCCTCGACGAGGCCCGGGCGGCAAGCTGAGGCTGCATTCGAACCACCTCGTCATGCCCCGCCCGAACGGGGAAAGTCATTGCTTTGCCGAGCGGAACGGCGCAACGACCCGGACGGCGACACTTGCGGTACGTGGCTCTGGGACCTTATATTGCGAGCCGTGAAAGGGCAGGCATGAACTATCTCGAGTTTGAAAAGCCTCTCGCGGAAATCGAAGGCAAGGCGGAAGAGCTGCGCGCGATGGCGCGCTCGAATGCCGGGATGGACATCAAGAAGGAGGCCAACCAGCTGGATTCGAAGGCAAAGTCGCTGCTGGCCGATCTCTACAAGAATCTGTCCCCTTGGAGAAAGTGCCAGGTCGCGCGCCATCCCGACCGGCCGCATTGCACTGACTATATCGAGGCCCTGTTCACCGAGTACACGCCTCTGGCAGGCGACCGGAGCTTTGCCGATGACCAGGCCGTGATCGGCGGGCTGGCTCGCCTGAACGGTCGCCCGGTGATGGTGATCGGGCACGAGAAAGGGAAGAACACGCAGGCCCGCATAGAGCGCAATTTTGGCATGGCGCGTCCTGAGGGCTACAGGAAGGCCGTGCGACTCATGGATCTCGCGGACCGGTTCAACGTGCCCGTGGTGACCCTCATCGACACACCGGGCGCCTACCCCGGCAAGGGTGCGGAGGAGAGAGGCCAGTCCGAGGCAATTGCTCGGGCGACGGAAAAGTGCCTGAAGATCGGGGTCCCGCTCGTGAGCATGGTGATTGGCGAAGGCGGCTCCGGCGGGGCGGTGGCGATTGCGACCGCGAATCGCGTCGCGATGCTGGAGCATTCGGTCTATTCGGTGATTTCTCCGGAGGGTTGCGCGTCAATTCTCTGGAAGGATGCCGAAAAGATGCGGGAAGCGGCCGAAGCCCTTAGGTTGACAGCTCAGGACCTGCACCGTCTCGGCGTGATCGACCAGATTGTCCGCGAACCCATTGGCGGCGCTCATCGGAACATGGGGGCGACGACAAAGTCCGTGGGGAAGTGCATCGAGAAGTTCCTGGAGCAGCTCTCGGGAATGTCACGCAAGAAGCTGGTCGAGGAGCGGCGTTCGAAGTTCCTGTCGATGGGACAGGGCAGTCTGGCCGCATAGGCCGTGATCACATACTGGAGTTCAGGCTGACGGAGAGTGGCGGGGGCATTGCCGCTTCGTCAAGCGCGGTGATCGGCCAGCTGCAGAAGTGGCACTACCCTGAGATGCGACGCGACCGACGGCAGCCGGTCGACATGATCACCGCAGCGCACGGACGGGAGGCACGAAGCCACCGGGTCTGCCAGTCGCGCGAGTCTGAATCCCATAGTCGCCTTCCGGCTTGAGGGATCCTTGTCCCTGTAGGGTCGATTGCCGCAGGTTCCGCTCGTGCCGCCCCGGCGTCCGGCCAAGGAAGCGGCCATGGTGAACGAATCGCAAGGCGGTCGTGGAGAGGCCGAGCCTGGCAGGCGGGTGCGCACTCGTTGTGTCGCGAACACGGACATGCAAGCGATGCACTTGCCGAGAAATCGGGTTTGTCCGCCCGGGCCCAGCCTAGCCGTCCCGCAGGATCTCGCGAATCCGGGTGCCGAGTTCCTGTTCCCAAGGGCCGCGCATTTCCTTGACCCGTGCCACGTATGCGTCGTTCTTTTCCAGCGGAAGGGCCGGATCGTAGGAATCCGCGACTTCCAGCATTGCGCGGTGGTCCAAGTCGTTGAATGCCTCGACCATCTTCCTGGACTTTGCGCGAGGTATGCCAAGCGCCTCGTACGCGGAACGCCCGACCCTGAGTGAACTGTCATAGGTTTCGCGGATAATGTCCCTGCATCCAACCGCCCAAAGGTCGTACACGTGGTGCCGGTTCCTGGCGCTTGCTATCACGTGAAGATCCGGAAAGCTGTGGATCGCGTATTTGGCGAGCTGCGTGACGCTGTCTACGTCGTCGATCGCAATCACCAGGACCTTCGCCCGGTCAATGCCGGCAGCCTTCAGGAGGTCCGGACGGGTGGCATCCCCGAAATACACCCTCGCCCCGAACCTTCGCAGCATGTCGATCTGCTTGGAATCGTAGTCTATGACGGTCGTCTTGTATCCTGCTGCAAGGAGCATTCGGTCAACTATGGTGCCGATCCGGCCATAACCGGCGATGATGACCTCGCCGGGCTCCTCGAACTCGTCCTCGTTGAGCACTTCCTCGCTGATGAAGTGGTCCGTGATCACCCGTTCATGGACAATGAAGAGCAAGGGCGTCAGCAGCATCGACATGGCAATCACGAGAAGCAACTGGTCGGCGAACGCGGCCGGCAGAACGGCATTGGCAACCGAAAAGGAAAGCAGCACGAAGCCGAATTCACCGGCCTGCGAGAGCGCAATTGCTAGAAGCCAGCGATCCGGTCCCCTGAGACCGAATGCCGTGCCAAGCAGAAAGAGGATTGCGCCCTTTATCGCGATCAGGCCCAGCGTCAGGCCGATCGTGATGGGTAGGCTCTCCCACAGGAGCGCGAAGTTGATGCCGGCCCCGACCGTAATGAAGAAGAGGCCGAGGAGGAGCCCGCGGAACGGATCGATGTCGCTCTCGAGTTCGTGGCGGTACTCGCTGTTGGCAAGCACGACGCCCGCGATGAACGCGCCAAGCGCCGGAGAAAGCCCGACAAGCACCATCAGGAGCGCGATGGTTACGACGATGGCAAGGGCGGTTGCAACGAAGATCTCGCGGAGGCCCGTGACGGCAATGAACCTGAGTGCGGGACGTGTCAGGTAGTTTCCCCCGAGAATCACGATGCCGACGGCGCACAGCGTTACAACGGCTGTTTGCCATCCGTTCATTCCCTCCACGAGGCTCAAGGCAGGGCCGTGGCCCTCGGTGCCAGATGTTGCTGCGGAAGCCGCCAGTTCGGGAATCGCCAGCAAGGGCACAACCGCGAGGATCGGGATGACGGCCACGTCCTGGGTCAGAAGGACAAAGAATCCGGACTCGCCCCCCGGGCTCTTCAGCAGACCCTTTTCGGTCAGAGTCTGCAGCGTGATCGCAGTCGAGGAGAGCGCCAGCACGAGACCGATCGCGACCGACACGTTCCAGGGGTGCCCCAGCATGTTGGCCAGGCCCGCAACGACGGCCGTCGTCAGCACAATCTGGCCACCGCCCAGCCCAAGCACCTTGAGCCGCATTTGCCACAGGTATCTCGGTTCCAGCTCGAGCCCGATGAGAAACAGCATCAAGACGACACCAAGTTCGGCAACCTGCTGGATCGCATGCACGTCGACATCCAGCAACGCCAGAACCGGGCTGATCGCGACGCCCGCGACGAGGTAGCCAAGAACCGAGCCTATTCCGAGTCGCGTGGCGACGGGGACGGAAACGACACCCGCGATCAGGAAAATGAATGCAAGAAGCAGGATGTCGGTCATGCAATCTAATTGCAGGGTTCCGGGCGTGCTGAAAAGGCGAAAGCTTGCGGTGCCGGAAGAATCTTTCGGGTCTCGTATCCGGGACGAAATTTTTTTGCTTTCCTGAATGCCAGTCTTTGCTATCGTTCAGGCATGTCCCGGCGACCCGAAGTGAATTCCTAGGAGGATCAAGATGAGCACAGTCTCCATGACGGTGAACGGCATGGCCGTATCCGCCGATGTCGAGGACCGAACTCTCCTTGTCGACTACATTCGCGAGCACCTGCGCCTGACCGGCACGCATGTCGGATGCGACACAAGCCAGTGCGGCACCTGCGTGGTTCACGTGGACGGCAAGGCGGTGAAGTCCTGCACCATGCTGGCCGCCGCGGCCGAAGGCGCGGAGGTCACCACCATTGAAGGCGTGGCGAACGGCGACCTGCACCCAATGCAGAGGGCATTCAATGACAATCACGGGCTTCAGTGCGGCTTCTGCACGCCTGGCATGATCATGAGCGGAATCGACATGGTCAATCGCTACAAGGCTGAAGGAAGGGAGCTCGACGAGGCCGCGATCCGTCATGAGCTTGAAGGCAATCTCTGCCGATGCACCGGCTACCACAACATCGTGAAGTCGATTGCGCAAGCCGCTAGCGAGATGTGAGGAGGGCGACAGATGAGCGAAGGAATCGGTGCACCGGTCAAGCGCAAGGAGGACAGGCGCTTCATTACCGGCAAGGGCAAGTATACCGACGACGTCAGGATGGAGAACCAGGCCTACGCGGCGTTCGTCCGGTCGCCGCACGCACATGCAGAGATCAAGGGAATCGAGGCGTCCGCGGCCGAGGGGATGAGCGGTGTCATTGCCGTTCTGACCGGCGCGCAACTGACCGGTGACGGCATCGGCAACCTGATCTGTGGCTGGGCTATCTCGTCGAAGGACGGAAGCCCGATGAACATGGGCGCATGGTCTGCCCTGGCTACCGAGAAGGTGCGGTATGTTGGCGATGCGGTGGCCGTCGTCATCGCGGAGAGCAAGGATGAGGCTCAGGCCGCAGCCGAGGCGGTCGAGGTGAGCTACAGCGAGCTTCCCGTGGCGGCGAGCATCGCGGCCGCTCTCGCCGACGGCGCTCCGGAAGTCCACGAAAACGCGCCCGGCAACGTGATCTACGACTGGGAGCTCGGCGACGGCGACGCGACGGAGGCAGCCCTGGCGGGTGCCGCTCATGTCACGGAAATGGACATTACCAACAACCGCCTCGCCCCGAACGCGATGGAGCCCCGGTCTGCGGTTGCGACCTACGACGACGCGGAAGACCACTACACGCTGTATTCGACCAGCCAGAACCCCCACGTGGCACGGCTTGTGCTGAGCGCATTCTATCAGGTCGCACCGGAGCACAAGCTTCGCGTGATCGCGCCTGATGTGGGCGGTGGGTTCGGGTCGAAGATCTACATCTACCCGGAAGAGATCGTCTGCCTCTGGGCATCCATGAAGACCAGGCGCTCCGTGAAGTGGACGGCTGAGAGGACGGAGTCCTTCCTGACCGATGCCCACGGGCGCGATCACGTCACCAAGGCGCGGATTGGCTTCGATGCCGATGGCAGGATCGTCGGCTTCAAGGTCTCTACCAAGGCGAACTTCGGTGCCTACATGTCGCTCTTTTCGAGCGCCGTGCCGACGTATCTCTACGCGACGCTGCTTTCGGGAACCTACGACATCCCGGCGATCCATTGCGAAGTCCTGGCGTGCTACACCAACACCGTGCCCGTGGACGCCTATCGCGGCGCAGGGCGGCCGGAAGCGTCATTCGTCGTGGAGCGCCTCATGGAGACGGCCGCGCGAGAGATGGGAAAGGATCCGGCGGAACTGAGGCGGGTAAACTTCGTCAAGGAGTTCCCGTACCAGACCCAGGTCATAATGAACTACGACTCGGGAGATTTCGAAGGCAACATGAACCAGGCCATGGAGGCCGCCGACTGGGCCGGCTTCGCGGCGCGGAAGGCAGAGGCCGCCAATCGTGGCAAGCTTCGCGGCATCGGCATGGCCTGCTACATCGAGGCATGCGGAATCGCGCCTTCGGCGGCGGTTGGCTCGCTCGGGGCCGGCGTCGGCCTCTGGGAATCGGCCGAAGTGCGCGTGAACCCGGTCGGAACGATCGAGGTGCTGACTGGCTCGCACAGCCACGGGCAGGGGCATGAAACGACCTTTGCGCAGGTCGTGGCAGAGCGTTTCGGCGTGCCGCTCGACAGCATCCAGATCGTCCACGGCGACACTGACAAGGTGCAGTTCGGCATGGGCACCTACGGGTCGCGGTCTGGTCCCGTCGGCATATCGGCGATCGTCAAGGCCTGCGACAAGGTCGAGGTGAAGGTGCGGAAGATCGCGGCGCACCTGCTGGAATGCGATCCGGACGAACTCGTGATGGAAGACAGCCAGGTCAAGGTGCCTGGCACCAACAAGGCGCTCGGCTGGCACGAGGTGGGGCTCGCGGCCTACACTGCGCACAACCTGCCCGCCGACATGGAGCCTGGCCTGAAGGAGGGAGCGTTCTACGATCCCGAGAACTTCACTTTCCCGATGGGCTGTTTCGTTGCCGAAGTCGAGATCGATCCAGGCACCGGAAAGACCGACGTCGTCAAGTTCGTGGCGTCGGACGATTTCGGGGTGATCATCAATCCGATGATTGTCGAAGGCCAGGTTCATGGCGGCATTGCACAGGGTGTCGGGCAGGCCTTGCTGGAAGAAATGGTGTATGACGAGAGCGGCCAGCCGGTATCGGGGTCCTACATGGACTACACGATGCCGCGGGCCGAAGACGTGCCGAGCTTCGTGGTCGAGCACCATAACACCCGGTGCGCGACGAATCCCCTGGGCATCAAGGGCTGTGGGGAAGCCGGCGCAATCGGCTCGCCGCCTGCCGTCATCAACGCGATCACTGACGCCATCGGCAACAACGACATCAGCATGCCGGCGACGTCCGCGAAGGTCTGGGCTGCAATCCAGGCTTCCGGCACCGGAATGGCCGCTGAATAGGGAGAGAGGCGATGCATTCATTGAACTACCACAAGGCGTCCAACGCATCGGAAGCCGCCAGACTCCTTTCCGGAACGGAGGACGGGAAGTTCCTTGCGGGCGGCCAGACCCTTATTCCTGCCATGAAGACGCGCCTTGCCGCGCCGTCGGACCTCGTGGACGTGTCAGGCGCAGCGGAATTGCGCGGGATCAATGTCTCGGGCCGAGAGATTGCGATAGGAGCCGCGACGACGCATGCGGAAGTCGCGGCAAACGGCGAGTTGCGCAATGTCTGCCCGTCAATTTGCGACATGGCCGCGAATATAGGTGACCCGGCGGTTCGCCATCGTGGCACGATCGGGGGCTCGATTGCCAACAATGATCCCGCGGCGGACTACCCGGCAGCGATGCTTGCCCTGGGTGCCACGATCAGGACAGCCAGCCGGGAGATTGCGGCAGATGATTTCTTTGTCGGTCTCTTTGAGACCGCACTCGACGATGACGAACTCATCACGTCAATTGGCTTCACGGCACCGGCTGCAGGCGCCTATGCCAAGTTTCCGAACCCTGCGTCGCGATACGCGATGTGCGGCGTCTTCGTTGCGAAAGGTGATGACGGGGTCCGCGTCGGGGTCACCGGGGCCGGTTCGGACGGCGCTTTCCGGGCAGGCGACTTCGAGGCCGCGCTTGACGGCGAGTTCTCCGCAGAAGCGCTGGACGGCCTTTCGGTGCGTGCGGAAGGGATGTTGTCCGACATCCATGGCGATGCCGTCTATCGCGCCAATCTGGTTTCCGTCATGGCCAAGCGCGCCGTCGCCGCCGCCGGCTGACCTCCTTGATTGTGCGCCGGCTCCAACGAGCCGGTGCACATGTGCCGTGTTGGATGGGCGCCTCGTTGGGTCGCGAGTTGAACGCGCATTGCCGATCGGGTCCCGTCGAACGTCCTTTCCGTCCGAATTGCGCCAGGCCCTGTTGCATTCAGCTCCAGGCGCGCGATTGGACGCGCACCGCGCGAGACCCGAGGATGGGAGTCTGGCAAGGGGTCGTTGCAGGAGCGCCGGCAAAGGCTGACTTCGAGCAATCGTGTCGACGTATGCCGCCCGCTGAAGGGTGGCCGGCGTCTCGATTGGGCTGAAGCTTCGTTTTGCCGCAGCCGGCGGGCTTTACGCCGGCCCCCCGGCTGGAGTAGATGGAGGCGGAACAGGCGGGAACGGAGACGGTGATGCCGTCTGACGAGACGAAGCCGACCGCAGATTCGACGGCGGCGGACCTGGCGCACCACGAAAGCCGGCACGTCAGTGTGTTCGGCCAGCTTGGTGACGACATGGCGGCGTTCCGCGCTGATGTCGTCGAACGTATCGAAAGCGGAAACGCTGCAAACACGTTGCAGGAAATGAAGATCTCCAGGATCCGGATGCGGATGGCCGTTTTCCTTTCGGCTGTCCTGATCCTGCTCTTCGCGCTTTGGAGCATGTTCGGACTGACCACCATCACGGAGCCTGCCGCCGACACCGTCCGGACGGTTGCGCCAGCCCCGCATTCCGAAACGGGATAGGAGCTCCCAGACGGGGACATGGCCAGGGACACGGACGGAATTCGTGCCAACGCGACCGACCGCGACTCATTGGCGCGGGGCAATCGAATTTGAGAAAATTCTTCTTGGCTTCCCCGTGGTTGCGTGATTACCTGTCCGGAAAAGATTGCCTGGGGGCAGGCATGAGGCAGGCAGATGCAGGACTTCGGACGACTCTCCGACGGGGTGGAGGACCCCCCCGCCGACAACTGGACCCGTCACAATCTCCATGGATTTCCGAAAGTCGCGCTTCGCGCCGACGTGACGGTCGCCGAAGACAAGGACGATGGCACGTTCGGCAAGCTTCGTGACGACCTGGCCGCATTTCGCGCCGACCAGGTCGAACGCCTTGCCGCCCGGAACAGGGTGACTGCCGAACGTGGCGAACGGCTAGGTGCCGCGTTCGCCAATTCCAGAACCGGAACGGCGGGTCGCCCCGAATGGCAGGACACCCCGATTGCGCTGGTTCCGATTCAGTTCCTTCTTGAGCTGGCAGTCTCCTTTGGCATCGCTGCCGGCCTCATCATGTTTTGGAGCACTTTCGGACCCGCGATCGTCGCGGCACTTGTCGGCCAGCCCATCCATTAGCCACGGTGCTTGACGGCTGCCCGTGGACATGCCGGTTCCGGCAGTCCCGAAGGTCCAAGCACGTCTCGCACGCCGCTTCTTGCGCCGGCAACGACGCCAGGACGCATCACGTCGCCCGGCACCGGTCGCATCGGCCTGCACTCTTGGACGTCCATGCAACCCTTGCAGCGCAGCCTTCCAGCTGCCGATCCATGCGTGCGGGCGGCGATGCCTCAGGCTCGGCATCTGGCGGTTAGCGACCTGAAGGCCGTTCGCTTGGCAGCTCCGGAACCGGTCGGCTACAGCTACAGTTCCCGGCAGCGGCTCTCGCGTCGGATGTGCGCATGCCTTGCGGCATTCCGGCCGGATACGGATAACGCGCTGCCGTAGCGTGCGGTCCGCGAGTCAAGTGTCAATCAGTCCGGCCTGTCGCACGATGACTTCGGCCTGCCGGACGCTCGCGATGTCGACGAGCCTTCCCTTGTAGGTGGCGGCACCGGATCCGGAACGTTGCGCTTCTTCCATCGCGGCAAGGATTTCCCGGGCTTCTGTGATCGCGTCCTCCGACGGCGTGAACACTTCGTTGGCGAGTGCGACCTGCCTTGGGTGGATTGCCCACTTGCCAACCATTCCAAGCGTTGCTGAACGCAATGCCTGTGCACGGAAGCCGGCGTCGTCGGAAAAGTCCCCAAAGGGCCCGTCGACCGGCAGCACGCCGTGGGTTCGGCAGGCGGCCACGATCGCGGTCTGAGCCCAGTGCCAGGGGTCGGACCAGTACTTCTCGCCCTCCCGCGTCATGTAGTAGTTTTCCTGGGTGCCGCCGATGCCGGTCGTCTGCATGCCCATTGAGGCCGCGAAGTCCGCCGCGCCAAGACTCATGGCCTTGAGCCGAGGGGAACTCGCTGCGATCTCCTCCACGTGTGCAATGCCGGCGGCGGTCTCGATGATTGCTTCCAGGTCGATGCGTTTGGTTCTGCCAGTGGCTGATTCCACGGCGGACACAAGGGCATCGACGGCATAGACATCGGCCGCGCATCCGACTTTTGGAATCATGATCTGGTCCAGGCGTTCGGAGCAGTTTTCGAGGAGATCGATCACGTCCCGGTACCAGAAATGCGTATCCAAGGCGTTGATGCGGACTGAAAGGGTCTTCTTTCCCCAATCCACATCGCCAATTGCCCCGATGACGTGCTTCCGCGATTCGGCCTTGTCGCAGGGCGCCACCGAATCTTCGAGATCGAGGTTGATCACGTCCGCATCGGATGCAGCCATCTTCTCAAAAATGGATGGCCGTGAACCGGGCCCGAAGAGCTGGCATCGGTTCGGGCGGCCCGGGGCGGGAGGTTGCGGGCGGAAACTCATGGACGGCGCGCCTTTCCCTTCGTTCTACAGCAATCTGAATAGTGTGTTGCGCTGCAGCATGCAAACCTGTTGCGCTGCGGCATTCCAGTTGCGCAATATTCGTCGAAATATTTGTCCATATGAAGAGGAAGATTCGCAAAACTCCAAAAAATCTGCTGGAAATGGCATGAATTTCCTGGGTGGACGCCTAGAATCGCGAGACATGGGAGGATGCCATGATTCGCAAGCCATATCTGCTTTTTCTTGGCGATGCGCCTGACCAGCTCGCCGCAAAGGTCGCGCAGGGCATAGCCGACTGGCGGCCTGAGAATGTCGTCGGACAGTTGCGGCTGGACGGCTGCAAGGCCGATGCCGGCGTGCCCGATCTGGGCTTGAACGACGCTTGGGAAAGGGGTGCACGCACATTGGTCGTCGGCGTGGCGAATCGGGGCGGGGTCATCCCGGAATCCTGGCTCGATGTCCTGAAGCAGGCCCTGGAAATCGGTTTCGACCTGGCCAACGGCCAGCATAACCTGCTGCGCGATCAGGGCGTTCTGAGGGAGACTGCGCAGCGGAACGATCGGGCTCTTCACGACGTGCGGGTTCCAACCGTTGCCTATCCAATTGCGAACGGAAAGAAGCGTACGGGCAAGCGTTGCCTGGCGATCGGTACGGACTGCTCAATCGGCAAGATGTACACGGGCCTCGCCATGGACCGTGAAATGAGGACGAGAAGAAAGAAGTCGACCTTTCGGCCGACTGGCCAGACAGGAATCCTGATCACGGGAAGCGGCGTGCCTCTCGATGCCGTTGTCGCCGACTTCATGGCGGGAGCGATCGAATGCCTGACGCCAGACAACGATTCCGATCATTGGGATCACATCGAGGGGCAGGGCAGCCTTTTCCACGTTTCCTATTCCGGCGTCACGATGGCGCTGATTCATGGCGGGCAGCCGGATGCCATCATTCTGGCCCATGAGCCGACCCGGACGCATATGCGGGGCCTGCCGCACTACGGACTGCCAACGCTTGAAGAGCTTCGCGACGTGGCGCTGCCCGTTGCGCGGGTCGCCAACCCGGACGTCAGGATCTGCGGGGTTTCGGTGAATACGAGCGCGCTGGACGATGATGAGGCGGTGCGCTCTTGCGAGGAGATCGAGGATCGGATGGGTTTGCCGACGGTAGATCCTTTCCGGCACGGGGCCGGTCGCCTAGTGGACGCGCTGGAGGCGATCTGAAGCCGTCGGGCGCTCGTTCGGCTCGATGCGCCATGGTGATCACGACCGGACGCGCCATGCCTTGGAACTGACGATCCGGCTGGAAATTCCGTGCGCAAGTCTCGGGAATGAGATGCAGGAAAGACCCGATTGAATGGAGATTTGCACGAATCCCGAGTCGTTTCGTCTGGCCGAGACGTTTGCGATCTCGCGTGGATCACGTGATGTCGCCGAGGTTCTGACCGTATGCATCGAGGAGGATGGGAAGGTCGGATGGGGTGAGTGCGTTCCCTATGCGCGCTACGGCGAAACCATTGAATCGGTTACGGATCGGGTCATGAGTCTGCCGGCAGAACTGAC
Source organism: Boseongicola sp. (assembly GCA_028824715.1). GTDB lineage: Bacteria > Pseudomonadota > Alphaproteobacteria > Rhodobacterales > Rhodobacteraceae > JAJEFO01. The sequence goes on from JAPPCV010000056.1 coordinate 56,998, forward strand.
GCGCGAGGCGCTCCAGGAAACGCTGCCGGCCGGCGCGGCGCGAAACGCCGTTGACTGCGCGCTTTGGGATCTTGCCGCAAAGCGGGCAGGAGAGCGGGCGTGGCGGCTTGCCGGGCTCGAAATGCCAGGCCCGGTGGTCACCGCGTTCACGCTGTCGCTCGACACACCCGAGAGGATGGAAGTGTCTGCCCGAAGGCACGCCGGACGCCCGCTGCTGAAGGTGAAGCTGGGTGGCGAAGAGGACATGGCCCGACTTGAAGCCGTTCGGTGTGGCGCCCCTGAAACGCGGATCATAGTCGATGCGAACGAGGGATGGAGCGCCGAATTCTATTCGGAAATTGCGCCACACCTGGTGCGGCTTGGCGTTCGGCTGGTCGAGCAGCCCTTGCCTGCCGGAAAAGATGGAATGCTTGCCGAGATCGAGAGGCCGCTGCCGGTCTGCGCTGACGAGTCGGTTCATGACAGGACGACCTTGCCAGCGCTCAAGGGCAAGTATGATGCAGTGAACATCAAGCTCGACAAGGCTGGCGGCCTGACGGAGGCGTTTGCGCTCATGGACGCCGCTCGGGCGCAAGGTCACGACATCATGGTCGGATGCATGGTCGGCACGTCGCTTGCCATGGCACCGGCAATCCTCCTCGCGCAAGGCGCGACGGTGGTTGACCTTGACGGGCCGCTTCTTCTGGCTGAAGACCGCGACCATGCGCTGGAATACGAAGACGGACGCGTGCATCCGCCGCGGCCTGAACTATGGGGGTGAGCGATGAGCCGCATCGTGTACGTCAATGGAGTGTACGTTCCTGAAGAGGAGGCTCGCGTGTCGATATTCGACCGAGGGTTTCTGTTTGCTGACGGCGTCTACGAAGTGACCAGCGTGCTGGACGGCAAGCTGGTCGACTTCGCCGGACACGCGGCGCGGCTTGAGAGATCTCTGGGCGAAATCGAAATGGCTTCGCCGGTCTCCGGAGAGGAACTGGCCGGTGTCTTCCGCGAACTGGTTCGGCGGAACGCGCTGACCGAAGGCATGGTCTATCTCCAGATCACTCGCGGCGCAGACAAGGACCGGGACTTCGACTGCCCTGCACCCGAACGCGTGCCGCCCACGGTTCTGGCATTTACGCAGAACAAGAACATCGTCGGCAATCCGGCCGCGAAGGCGGGCATTAGCGTGATCACGATCGACGACCTCCGATGGGCACGCCGCGACATCAAGACGGTCCAGCTTCTCTATCCCGTCCTAGGCAAGAAGATGGCCAGGGAACAGGGAAAGGACGATGCCTGGATGGTCGAGGACGGTGTCGTCACCGAAGGCACCTCAAACAATGCCTGCATCGTCCGGGAGGACAGGATCATCACGCGTGACCTGTCCGAAAAGATCCTGCACGGCATCACCAGGAAGGCCGTGCTGGCGATTGCGCGAGAGGCGCAGATGAAGGTCGAGGAGAGACCCTTCACCGTGGACGAGGCCAAGGAGGCGGACGAGGCATTCATCACCTCCGCATCAACGTTCGTGATGCCCGTCGTCGAGATCGACGGCGCGAGGATCGGTGACGGAAAGCCCGGTCCGGTCGCAACCCGGCTTCGGGAGATCTACGTCGAGGAATCCCGGAAGTCGGCCGTATAGCGCTGCAGCTGCGCTTCCTTCAATCCAGGTTGTGCGGCCGCAGCCGCTGCTGATGCGGGACGGCTACGGACGGCCAGGGATCACCTGACGAAAGCCGCTGGTTCAGCCGTCGCTTCCGTTTTGATCATCATGAAGCTTCCGGGACTGCTCGAACGCGGCCTTTTGTCCTGCCGTTGCCTCGGTCTGGTGCATGGCGTTCCAGTCATCGTAGGGCATGCCGTAAAACGATTCACGAGCATCCTCCTTCGAAATCTCGATGCCCCGTTCCCCAGCCGCTTCCTGATACCAGCGCGAAAGGCAGTTCCGGCAAAATCCGGCGAGGTTCATCAGGTCGATGTTCTGAACGTCAATGCGGTCGTCCATCAGGTGCTTCTGCAAGCGCCGGAACGCGGCGGCTTCCAGTTCAATGCGGGTCTTGTCGTCCATCAAGCATCTCCTCGTGTTTCTGCCGCTTGCAGTGCCTCTGGAAGGACTCTGGCAAGGCGGTCCGCCCATTCTGCCTGATCTCTCTCCCCGCCGATCAGGTCGTTGCGCACCTCGATCAGGGTATTCTGTCGCCTTGTCTGCACGGCATGCCTGTCAATCGTGTCCCCTTCGAGCCTGCCGCTGTAGGGCTGGTTTGCGCCGACGACCAGCCGCCTTTCGCGCGCCAGCCCTGCCAGCAGGGGGAGCGAAAGACGGTCATCGTCGGCGAACAGCAGCGTCACGTGCCACGGGCGGGGCTTTCGACCGCGAAACTGCGGCGTGAATGAATGGACCGAAAGGATGACGGTGTCCGGCCGCCTTGCCGCGATCCTTTCAATGGTGCGGTGATATGGACGGTAGAGCATTTCCTTGCGCCGTTCGATTTCGGTCTCGTCCGCGTCGCGATTGGCCGGGATGATGGTGCCGTCGTAGATCCGCATGACAAGAGTCGGGTCGTGTTCGCCCCGGTTGGGATCAATGACAAGACGCGAGTAGTTGGCCAGGACAGCGGGCGCATCCAGCAGCGCCGCGAGCTTCAATGCCAGCCCTGACGCGCCCACGTCATATGCGATATGCCGCGACATGTCGTCGCGCGAGATTCCGAGGTCGCCATTCGCGACCCAGGATGGCACGGCATTCGATGCATGGTCGCACAGCACCAGCCATCGCGCGGGCCTTGATTCGCCGGCGACGATGACGGGAGGCAGGTCCGATGATTCTTCGGGCATGAACGGCATGGCGCGAAGCTATCGCCCGAATTGCCCGTTGGCCAGTTGTCAGGCGCTAACATTTGCGGCAGTAGAGAATATCGCTTGATACCGAGGGAATGCCTCATGCGCCGCCTCCGAAACGTCAAGATCGTCGCGACACTAGGTCCTGCGTCGAGTTCCTACGACATGATCCGAAAACTGTTTGAGGCTGGGGCCGACACTTTCCGCCTGAACACCAGTCACGGAGATCACGACGATATCAGGGCCCGACACGAGATCATCCGAAAGGTCGAACAGGACACGGGTCGACCCATCGGGATCCTTGCCGATCTTCAAGGGCCGAAGCTCAGGGTGGGCACCTTTGCGAACGGGGCCGTCGATGTCGAAGAAGGCCAGAACTTTCGTTTCGACCTCTCGGAAGCGCCGGGTGGACCAAACAGGGTGCAGCTGCCCCATCGCGAGATCTTCGAAGCCGTGGAGAAGGGTGCAACGCTGCTTGTCAATGACGGCAAGGTCCGCATGAAGGTCGCGGAGCATGGTCCCGATTTCGCGGACTGCACCGTTCTGGTCGGTGGCACGGTCTCGGACCGGAAGGGCGTAAATGTCCCGGACGTTCTGCTGCCGCTCGCGGCATTGTCGGAGAAAGACAGGTCGGACCTGGAATTCGTGTGCGAGCTTGGTGTCGACTGGCTGGCCCTGTCCTTCGTCCAGCGCGCCGATGATGTCCATGAGGCGCGCGAACTGGCGCGTGGCCGCGCGGCGCTGATGACAAAGGTCGAGAAGCCGGCCGCTGTGCGCAATTTCAATGCCATTCTTGAAGCATCGGACGGAATCATGGTGGCAAGGGGCGATCTCGGCGTGGAATTGCCGGTCCAGAACGTGCCGCCAATCCAGAAGCGGCTGGTGCGCAAGTGCCGGATGGCAGCGAAGCCCGTGATCGTGGCAACGCAGATGCTTGAATCGATGATCGAGAGCCCGATGCCGACGCGCGCCGAAGTGTCGGACGTAGCTGCCGCGATTTATGAAGGGGCCGATGCGGTGATGCTTTCGGCCGAGAGCGCAGTCGGATCCTATCCCGTCGAGGCGGTATCGACGATGAACAATGTCGCGATCGAGGTCGAGAGCGATCCAACGTATCGCGATGTCGTGGATGCCAGCCGGGGGGGGCCCAAGCAGTCTGTCGCGGACGGCATCGTCTCGGCTGCGCGAGAAATCGCGGAAACCGCTGACATCAAGGTGATCTGCAGCTACTCCGAGTCCGGGACGACCGCGTTGCTCGTCGCGCGCGAACGGCCCCATGTTCCGATCATTGCCATGACATCCCGAATCCGGACGGCAAGGCGACTCTGCCTGTCTTGGGGTCTGCACTGCTCCCATACCAGCGAGGTGGATCGGTTCAAGACTGCCGTCATAAACTCGGCAAGGGCCTCCATAGCGGAAGGGTTCGCTTCGCCGGACGATTTTCTCGTCGTGACCGCCGGCGTCCCGTTTGGCAAGCCGGGCACCACGAACATCTTGCGCGTTTCGTCCTGCGACGAACGCAAGATCATTCCCGCGGATCCCGATTGAGGACGGGTGCCGCGCCCCTGGGTCGCTGGCCTCGGCGAAAGCCTCCGGACCGACGGGTTCCCGGACATTGTCCATGCCCGCCTGGCAGGTCGGCGGACTGTCGACTTCAAGTTGCCCTGCAGTGCCTGCATCTCGCGCCACGTGCACACGCCTTGCAGGTGCACATTCCCTCTTGCCAGCGCCCGGGACGGGCTGTATGCGGCACGCCTCAGTGGGCCCGCCGGCCAATGCGGCATGCCGAGCGGACCTTGAACCGTCTGTCGACAGGAGATGGAAATGCCCAAGATGAAGACCAAGTCGAGCGCGAAGAAGCGCTTCAAGGTGACAGCCTCAGGAAAGGTGATCAGCGCCCAGGCCGGAAAGCGCCACGGCATGATCAAGCGGACAAACAAGTTCATTCGCAATGCGCGCGGCACGACCGTGATGAGCGGGCCCAATCAAAGGCTCGCCAAGCGCTACATGCCCTACGACCGCTGAGGAGACGCAGACATGTCACGCGTAAGAGGGGGTACGACCACCCACGCCCGCCACAAGAAGGTGATCAGTGCCGCGAAGGGCTACTACGGTCGCCGCAAGAACACGTTCAAGGCCGCCCGGCAGGCCGTCGACAGGGCCAACGAGTACGCGACCCGTGACCGAAAGGCCCGAAAGCGCAATTTCCGCGCGCTCTGGATCCAGAGGATCAACGCCGCCGTTCGAGCCCATGACGCGGGATTGACCTATTCACGTTTCATGAACGGTCTTTCCCGGGCAGGCATAGAGGTGGACCGCAAGGTCTTGGCCGACCTTGCCGTGCACGAACCGGAGGCGTTTGAGGCCATCGTGAAGAAGGCGAAGGCCGCAATCGCGTAAACACTCCTTTCGGGGTCAGTTACAAGTGAAGCTGCGGACCTATACGGGGTTGCGCGGCTTCTTGTCTTCATGGGTTCCGACGGCTAGCAGGACGGGGCATGGATCAAGAGGGTCCGGATGGACGAACTGAGAACAAAATACCTTGGCGAAATCGCTGGTGCGGCCGACGAGGTCGCGCTTGAAAGGCTGCGCGTTGCCGCTCTCGGCAAGAAGGGCGAGGTGTCGCTCAGGATGCGCGAGCTCGGCGGCATGACCCCCGCAGAGAGGCAGGTCGCCGGACCGGCGCTCAACGCGTTGAAGGACGAGATCAACGGGGCGATTGCGGCCAAGAAGGCTGCACTGGAAGACGCGTCTCTCGATGCGCGACTCAAGGAGGAATGGCTTGACGTCACATTGCCTGCGCGCCAGCGCGCGCGCGGAAGCGTTCACCCTGTCAGCCAGGTCACCGAGGAGGTGACGGCCGTCCTCGCCGACATGGGATTTGCGGTCGCGGAAGGTCCGCAGATCGAAAGCGACTGGTATAACTTCGACGCGCTCAACATCCCACATCACCATCCGGCCCGGACCGAGATGGACACGTTTTACATGGCGCAGGCAGAGGGTGACAACCGGTCGCCGCATGTTCTCAGGACCCATACTTCGCCGGTCCAGATTCGCGCGATGCAGGAACGTGGGAGCCCGCTTCGCGTCATCTGTCCGGGGCGGGTCTACAGGGCCGACTATGACCAGACGCACACGCCAATGTTCCATCAGGTCGAGGGCCTTGCGATTGATCGCGACATTTCGATGGCCAACCTGAAATGGGTGCTCGAGGAGTTCTTCTCGGCCTTTTTCGGCACGACCGTGAGAACCCGCTTCCGTGCTTCGCACTTTCCCTTCACGGAACCTTCGGCGGAAGTCGACATCCAGTGCTCTTGGGAAGGCGGAACCGTGAAAGTGGGTGAAGGCGAAGGCTGGCTGGAGGTCCTGGGTTCCGGAATGGTGCACCCCAAGGTCCTGGAAGCGGGTGGAATAGATTCTTCCAAGTGGCAGGGTTTCGCATTCGGAATCGGAATCGATCGTTTGGCGATGCTGAAATACGGCATTCCGGACCTTCGGGCCTTCTTTGATTCGGACTTGCGGTGGCTGAGGCATTACGGCTTCGCCCCGCTTGACGTGCCGACACTGCACGGAGGTTTGCAGTGATGCCCAGCGCAACGAGCACGATGCCGGGCTTGGTTCAGGCAGGACATCATCCGGGGTGGCTTGCCTTGGCCGGACAACCCGAAATGGCGGGCGTGCCGACGCCGGGAAGAAACGGCATGCCCTCGGAGGAAACGCGATGAGGTTCACGATTGCCTGGCTCAAGGAGCATCTTGAAACCACCGCTGCGGTTGAAGAGATCGCAGAGGTCCTGACCGACATCGGCCTTGAGGTGGAAGAGATCGTGAATCCTGCAGACCGGCTGCAGGACTTCACGCTTGGCAGGGTCTTGAAGGCCGAAAAGCATCCCGACGCCGACAGGTTGCGCGTCTGTGACGTCGAGACCGACCGAGGCGTCAGGCAGATCATTTGTGGCGCGCCCAACGCACGCGAGGGGATCACGGTCGTTGTTGCACATTCCGGCACCTACGTTCCGGGCATCGACACGACCATCCAGGTCGGGAAGATCAGGGGCGTGGAGAGCCATGGCATGATGTGCTCCGAGCGCGAAATGGAGCTCTCCGACGAACATGACGGGATCATCGAGTTGCCGTCGGGCAAGGTGGGCGAGCGCTTCGTCGACTGGCTTGCAGTGAATGACCCGCCAAAGGTCGATCCGGTGATCGAGATTGCCATCACGCCCAACCGTCAGGACGCATTGGGTGTCGAGGGGATTGCCCGCGACCTGGCGGCCCGCGGCCTGGGAACAAGGATCGAAAGACCGATTGCGCCGGTGCCTGGCACGTTTGAGTCACCGATCGGCGTCTCGATCGACAAGGACACGATCGACGGAAATCCCTACTTTGTCGGCCGCATGATCCGGGGCGTGCGGAACGGACCGTCACCGGCATGGCTGCAGCAAAGGTTGCTGGCCATCGGGCTGCGCCCGATCTCGGCACTGGTTGATATCACCAACTTCTTCACCTACGACCGCAACCGGCCGCTGCATGTCTTCGATGCCGACAAGGTCAAAGGGCACCTGCGTGTGCATCGGGCGGAAGGCGGCGAGCAGATCCTCGCGCTGGACCAGAAGACCTATGCTTTCGAAAAGGGCATGATGATCATCGCCGATGAGCGGGGGCCGGAGAGCATTGCCGGCGTCATGGGGGGCGCAGAAACTGGCGTGACCGGGGAGACAGCCAATGTCTTCGTCGAAAGCGCCTACTGGGACCCGGTGACGATCGCGCATACGGGGCGCAGGCTGAAGATCAGCTCCGATGCCAGGTACCGCTTTGAAAGGGGGGTGGATCCAGAGTTCACCTTGCCGGGTCTGGAAGCGGCCACGTCGATGATCCTCGAGATTTGCGGTGGCGAGGCGTCTCGCGTCGTCGAGGACGGCGCCGTGCCCGACACGAACCGCGCCTATCGCCTGGATCCTGCCCGCTGCTCTTCGCTCGTCGGCATGGACATTCCCGCCAAGGACCAGCGGGCAACGTTGGAAGCGCTTGGATTCGTGATTGACGGCGACATGGCGACCCCGCCTTCGTGGCGTCCCGACGTGCGGGGCGAGGCGGACCTGGTGGAGGAGGTGGCGCGAATGGCGTCGCTCACGAATCTTGAGCCGAGACCAATGCCGCGGGCGGCGCCCGGCGTCCCGGAGCCGATCCTGACACCGCTCCAGAGGCGCGAGCAGGCGTCTCGACGGATGGCGGCGGCGCTCGGCTACTGCGAATGCGTGACGTACAGTTTCATAGATGATGCCTCAGCCACGCTGTTCGGGGGTGGCGACGAGGCGCGCCGCGTCGCGAATCCCATATCGTCCGAAATGACCCAGATGCGGCCATCGCTCTTTCCGGGGCTGCTGCAGGCGGCTGCACGCAACCAGGCCCGAGGCTTCGCTGATCTGGCTCTCTTCGAGGTCGGCGCCATATTCCATGGCGGCGAGCCGGAAGAGTTCGAGATCCTGATCGCGGGGATTCGAGTCGGCGCAACAGGCCCGAAGGACCCGCATGGCGAGGTCCGGGAAGTGGACGTCTTTGACGCGCGCGCCGATGCAGAGGCGATCCTTGCTGCCGTTGGAGCGCCTGCACGAATCCAAATCGGGCGAGGGACCAACAATTGGTGGCATCCGGTTCGCTCGGCGAGGATCACGCTCGGACCAAAGATCACTCTGGCGGCATTTGGCGAATTGCATCCCAAGGTGCTAAGCCGAATGGAAGTGAAGGGCCCGGCGGTCGGATTCGCAATCCATCTCTCAGCCGTGCCGGAGCCACGCGCGAAGGGCAGCACGCGCACGGCTTTGCAAATCAGCGATCTCCAGGCGGTCGAGCGCGACTTTGCCTTCGTGCTGGATGCTGACGTCGAGGCGGTCAATGTCGTGAATGCGGCCGCTGGCGCGGACAAGTCCTTGATCGAAGAGGTGAGGGTCTTCGACGAATTCGCTGGCGGAAGCCTTGGCGACGGCAAGAAGTCGCTCGCCATAACTGTGCGGTTGCAGCCGAGGGAACGGACACTGACCGACGGGCAGATTGACGCAGTCGGCAAGGCGATTGTCGAGAAGGTCTCGAAAGCTACGGGTGGCGTGCTGCGGACATAGAGGTACGGGCAACGGAAACGCTGTACGCCCGAACCTTCGACGTCTGTTTCAAAGACCTGGCCGGCCGATCACGGCAGCGGCCGTTTCCGCCGATGATGGCGCGTCATTCGCAGTCGTCCGAGCAAGCAGGGCCGCCGGCGTTTCCTGGCGGCTTGCTCAAACATGCCTCATGAACTACGCGAATCATGGCAGAATGTTCGCACTCGCCAGCAATCCACGCCGGAGAATTGCGCCATGACCATGATTGACGCCACAGATTCCCGAATCCTGTCCGTATTGCAGCGTCGGGGCCGCATTTCGAATGCCGAGCTTGCGGACGAGATCAACCTGTCGACGTCGGCCTGTCATAGGCGCGTGCAAAGGCTGGAGCGTTCCGGGATCATTCGCGACTACGTCGCGCTTCTCGATCCGAAGAAGCTCGACCGTCCGACGGTCGTGTTTGTCGAGATCACGCTTTCCGGCCAAGCGGACGAAGTGCTCGATGCATTCGAGCGGGAAGTGGCGCGCATTCCGGACGTCCTTGAGTGTCACCTCATGGCGGGCACTGCGGATTACCTCCTGAAGGTCGTGGCGCAGGATACGGAGGACTTTGCGCGCATTCACCGCGGCAAACTTGCGCGGCTGCCGGGCGTGGCGCAGATTCATTCGTCATTCGCCTTGAGGACGGTGCGACAGACCACTGCGTTGCCTGTGTGAAGGTACGCGAACTGGCGGCAGGTCCGGGCGCTTCTCGCGTTCGGAACGGCACGAACTCATCTTCAGCACGGCTCGGACGAGCATTGATGCCCCGCGCCGAGAATGCCCGCTTTCGTCGTCGGAAGGACGTTGACGCTCCTGAACGTTCTTTGGGATGACGGCGATGCCGCCGATCATCCGGAGGCCCGGGAGTGCCTGGACCTTTCATGCGGGACGGCGACCGGCAGCGCCGTGCCTGAGTTCACAGGAGCCCTTCGCGCTGGGCCTTCTTGCGTGCCAGCTTGCGGAAGCGGCGGATTGCTTCCGCCCTTTCGCGTGCACGCTTCTCGCTGGGCTTCTCGAAATGCTGCCGGAGCTTCATCTCGCGGAAGACGCCTTCACGCTGCAATTTCTTTTTCAGTGCACGGAGCGCCTGATCTACATTGTTGTCGCGAACGCTGACCTGCATGTGGCCTTTACCGCCTTTCCGAGTTAGAGTTCCGCAGAATCTGCAAGAGATGGCCCCAATAGCAAAGGCCATTGCGCATGTCCACAGGCAGATGCCGGAGAAATTGATGGCAAGAACACCCGATCTGGATGCACTGCTGGATGCCGCCCTTGGGCATGTCGCATTCGACGGCTGGTCCGCAGCCACCATGGCGGCTGCGGCGGCAGATGCCGAACTGAGCGAAGCGGACGCAAAGGCTCTCGCGCCGAGGGGCGCGTTCGACCTTGTGGCGGCGCTTCACCGAAGAGGCGACAACGCGATGAAGGAGCGCCTCGAAACGGCTGAACTGGATTCGCTCAGGTTTCGCGACAGGGTTGCCATGGCCCTGAAATTCCGGTTGGACGCGATGCCGGACCAGCCGGTGGCGCGACGCACGGCAGCTTTCCTTTCAGTGCCAGTCCACGCGCCTGAAGGTGCGAAGCTAGTTTGGGACACGGCCGACATGATCTGGAATGAACTCGGCGATACGTCACGCGACGGCAACTGGTTCACGAAGCGTGCCACGCTCTCCGCTGTCTTCGGATCGACCCTGCTCTACTGGCTGGGCGACGAAAGCCCCGATCACGCGGCAACGAACGCGTTCATCGATCGCAGGATCGACGAGGTCATGCAGATCGAGTCGTTGAAGGGCAAGCTGAGACAGAATCCGTTTACAAGGCCGTTCATGGACGCACAGGCCGCGCTGTTCGAGCGGTTCCTCGCTCCGAACGGCAAGAAAGGCTCGGGCCTGCCAGGGCGTTGGGAGGTCGACGCCTAGTTCATCGCACGCGCAAGCCTGTCCGCTGCGAGGCGAGATTCCGGGGCGGCTCGCTGCATGTTTCCCTTTGATGGCGCCAGGGTGCGATTGCGGCCGTTGCGTGATGCCGGGCGTGTCCGCACCGGATCGTGACGTCGGGACCTTCTGTCCGGAGCGAGTCGGGGAGCGGTCAAGACAGGGATTGCCTCTTTTCTCCCGCAACTTGTGGGTCTATATGACGTGCCAATCTCCGAACTAGAGGAGTGGGTCCGACCGGACCAGCCGACATTCCGGCGCGGACAGGACTTGTCAGGAGATTTGCAGATGAACAAACCGATCATGGCCAAGGCGACTGCGGTCTGGCTGGCAGACAACACAACGATCACGTTCAAGCAGATCGCGGACTTCTGCGGGCTGCACGAACTGGAAGTGCAGGGCATCGCCGACGGTGACGTGGCGACCGGCGTCAAGGGATTCGACCCGATCGCAAACAACCAGTTGACCCAGGAAGAAATTGACGCCGCCGAAAAGAACCCGCTTCACAAGCTGCGGCTCAAGTTCAATCCGGCGGCCGTCGGCGAGGAAAAGCGCCGGGGACCACGCTACACGCCCCTGTCCAAGCGGCAGGACCGTCCGGCGGCGATCCTGTGGTTGGTGAAGTTCCATCCCGAGCTTTCGGACGGACAGATCTCAAGGCTCGTGGGAACCACCAAGCCCACGATCCAGTCGATTCGCGATCGAAGCCACTGGAACATCTCGAACATCCAACCCATTGACCCCGTGGCACTCGGGCTCTGCAAGCAATCCGAGCTCGATGCAGCCGTGCACAAGGCGGCGGCCAAGAAAGCCAGCGAGGGCGATGTGATGTCGGACGAGGAGCGCCGCAAGCTCGTCTCCACCGAGCAGTCGCTGGACGCCGATCCGGAACCGAGAATTCCCACGGCGATCTCCGGGCTGGAGACTTTCACGCTTTCCGAAAAGCCGGACAAGGATGCCAGAGATTCGGACGTGCCTGACGCCGACAGCTTCTTCAACCTGCCAGACAACGCTGGCGATGACAGCGCGACCGAAGACGAGGACTGAATTCCCGGCATGGCTCCTGGGATTCCTGTTGGCTATGTTCAGAGCGACTTTCTGGCCCGGAGGGCTGCTCCGATGGTGCCGTCGTCGAGATAGTCGAGTTCGCCTCCGATCGGCACGCCTTGGGCGAGGGACGTGACCGTGACGCGCCCCTCGAGTTGATCGGCGACGTAGTGTGCCGTTGTCTGGCCTTCCACGGTGGCATTCAAGGCAAGGATCACTTCCCTAATCCGTTCCTCGGCTACGCGTTCGACCAGCGCCGGAATCCGGAGTTCTTCCGGACCCACCGCGTCGAGAGCCGAGAGCGTTCCTCCGAGCACATGATAGCGGCCCTTGAACACGCCGGCACGCTCCATTGCCCATAGGTCGGCCACGTCCTCGACCACGCAGAGCTCTCCGTTCGCGCGCTTCTCGCTCGTGCAGATGGCGCAACGCTCGCCCGTCGCGAAATTGCCGCAGTTCAGGCACTCGCGCGTCGTCTCGGCAACGCGCGCCATGGCGCCGGCAAGCGGCGCCATCTGCTGCGCCCGTTTTCGTACAAGATGCAGCACTGCACGTCTGGCCGAACGCGGGCCCAGCCCGGGCAGCTTGGCCATCAGGTCGATCAGGGTCTCAAGTTCGGAATTCGCCTTCATGGAGCCTCTCCGGCCAGATGGACGCGTTGCACGTTCAGGCCCGCATCGCGGAGCATCCGAACGAGGCCGGTTTCTCCCGGAATCTGGCCTGCGTCAACGGCAACAAAGACGTCGCCCATCGGCCATTCCGGGGAGAGCTTGTCCAGAAAGCGCCTGTTCCTGAACGTCAGCATGAAGGCATCGGCAACGCTCAGGGCGTCCCTTCCCCTCTGTCCGAGGACATTCTGCAGCTGGGCCGCACGCCAGCTGCGGATGATCCCGATTCGCCCCTGGAGATAGAGTGCGAGCAGCGTGCTTCTCTTTCGGTTGTCAGCATCCGGGTGCAGTCGGGCGGCGCGGACCGCAATGATCGCCTTGGCGGTGTCGTCGCGACCCTTCAGGTCGGCAAGAAAGTCGCCGGGCTTCTCGAGGGCAAGGATGTCGGCACCGGCAAGAATGCCAAGCAGATGAATGTAGTTGTTCTGCATCGGGAAGGCCCTGCGAGCAAAGTCCTCGCAAGGTTCGGAGCGAAGCATCGCAGCCAGGCCTGCCGGAGAAAGCACGATTTCGGCGTCCTCTGACCAGCCGGTGTCAAGTGCACGATCACGGATCCAGTCGGACACATGGAGTGGCAGGCCCGCTATCGTGCCGTCACCTGACCCGTCGCTCGCAAACGGATCGGAGGCTTCGTTGTAGTAGCTCTCGAAATGGATTGCGGCGCGGTGCTCCTCGCGGCTTTCCGCCGTTTCATCGAACTCGATTGCAACAGTGCGTGCACGGTTGATCGCATCCCGGACCGGTCCCGGAAGACGAAGGATCATCGGGTGTGACGAGGGCATGGTGCCCCATAGGTGGGAGGCGGCCCCGTTCGGTGCAGTCACCTTCCAGAACCGCCCGTTCGCGTTGGCGATGCCTGCTGACGTTGTCTCGATAGCCGCGAGCCCCGGTGGTTCAAGTGCCTCGCCGTGGATTTCGGGCAGGTCGACCGTGCAGGTTTCCCCGGTTGCCCAGTCTTGGGCCGGAGCAACTGCCGCAGCCACCAGGAAGACCGCGAGCAAGATGGGGAGTCGAAGCACGAGCGTCAGAAAGGCAGGTTAATGCCCGCCGGGAGGCCCATGCTTTCGGTCAGCTTCCTCATTTCATCCTGACCTTTCGCAGCAGCCTTTTCCTGGGCGTCCTTGACGGCGGCAACTATCAGGTCTTCCACGACTTCCTTCTCGTCGGGATTGAAGATCGAGGAGTCGATGTCGAGCGCTTTGAGGCTGCCCTTGGCAGTCGCCGTGGCCTTGACGAGCCCGGCGCCGCTTTCCCCGGTGACGGTCAAGGAGTCGAGCTCGTCCTGAAGCTCGGCCATCCTGGACTGCATTTCCTGCGCGGCTTTCAGCATCTTTCCCATGTCGCCGAGCGTGCCAAGGGGCTTGATCATGTCCTGTCTCCCGATTGCGCCTACTGCTTGATATTTTGCCGGGCGTTGCGCGGCAAGGTCCAGTGATGATGAAGTCGAGGACCCGTCGCGCCGCACTGGCGGCATTTTCGGGACCGGGCATCAAGATTGCATGCGGCAAGGACATCAGCAGTTGCGGCGCGGCGCGAACGACGAAAGCGCCAGGGGATTGGCCGTGTTGATCTCCAGGACCGCAAGGAAGACGTCTGACCTGCCACGGGAGTCTCGGTGGCACCTGGCGGACGGACGTGCATCCGAGAACCGTGCCATGCTTGGCAGGATCGTTCTGCCGCTTCGGCCGCGATGCGGGGCGGACAAGCGCGCTTGACGGCGAGCAGATTCAAGACCTATGCAAGAGCTCAACATTCAAGGGGTCCAGATCTCCAGGTTCGTCCATGTCCCGCAGTGAAGCCCTTAGATTCCTGAACCTCGCGCACTTCTTCGATCACTTCTTCCTGCTGATCTTTCCGACGGCTGCGCTGGCCATCGCTCCGTCATGGGACATGGGTTACGCCGACGTCCTCGTGCTCGGGACGCCGATGTACGTGATGTTTGCTCTCGGAACGCTCCCCGCCGGCTGGCTCGGCGACACCATGGATCGCATGACGCTGATCGCGGCATTCTTTCTGGGCTGCGGCGGATCCAGCCTCTGGATCGCGATGTCGGACGGCCCACTGGCAATGGCCGTCGGACTTGCCTCGCTCGGGCTCTTCGCGGCAATCTACCACCCTGTCGGTCTGGCCCATATCACCCACATAGGGTTGCGCACGGGTCGGGCGCTGGCCGTCAACGGGGTCTTTGGGAACATGGGGTTGGCCGGTGCCGCCGTGGTGACGGGGCTGCTTGCCGGATTCCTGGGATGGAAGTGGGCCTTTGTCCTGCCCGGAGCGCTTTCGGTTCTGATCGGCCTGCTGTTGCTGAAGCGCAACAGGAGGACGCCAGACGCAGCAATGCCTGCCCTTCACGCGGATTCCGGCGCCATGCTGATATGCGATCGCGGGACACAGGTGACAGTCTTCGGGATCGTTTGCGTGATCGCCCTGTTCGGCGGGCTGATCTTCAATGCTGTCACGATCTCGCTGCCGAAGTTCTTCGACGAAAGGCTGGTCGGCGCAGGAGACGACCTGGCCTGGATCGGCGCTTCTGCGGGTCTGGTCTTTGCCGTAGCCGCTTTCGCGCAGTTGCCTGTTGGCGAACTGCTTGATCGGATTGGCGCACGTGCCGTGCTGATCGTGCTGCTCGCATTCCAGGCGACGCTGCTGATGCTGCTGGCATATGCCTCGGGCTGGGCGGCTCTGGCCCTCGCGCTATTGCTCGTGACCTTCATCTTTGCGGAAATTCCTGTGACGTCGTGGTTGCTCGGCCGGTATCTTGATCACGGCATTCGCTCACGGGCCTTCTCGGTGGAATATGTCCTGTCGCTGGGCATCGGATCGATCGCCGTTCCCTTGATTGCCCTGTTGCACAAGCGAGGGATCGGCTTCGAGGCGCAGTTTCCTGGCCTCGCGCTCACCGCACTGGTCATCCTGTTTGCAGCGATGCTCCTGCCCAGACACATCCGGGCCGGTTCCCGTCGGGCGGCGGAAGCGGCGGGGTCCCCCGGAAGCTAGGCGAAGCACCGAAGGCCCGAAGAGAATGCGTGGTGCGGCGGCGGGCCAGGCCACCAGCAACTCTTCTGCACAACAAGTTCCCGGGCGACACCGCATTGCGAAGCTCCGTCTCGGTCGAACGCGCGGCAGACGGAGATCACCCGGAGGTTCCGACATTGCCGCAGGTGCAACTGGCCAGGCCCGCAAACAAGAGAGAGGTCGACACGGCACCCGCCCCCTTCACGGTCCTCGGCATCGCTTTCGCGAAGAGCTGGCAAGGCAAGCCCGTTCTGGACCTTTCGGGTCGCATGCCGCCGGTCAGCACGGCGGCGGCCGAGGAACGGGGAAGACTCGATGCAACTCGACCAGTTCCGGGGATCCACGCGAACTTGGCAGCGATGGCCAAGGCCGATGGTGTCACGTTCGCGAGGCGCAATGCTTCGGACTTGGCCCGATGGAGTGTCGATGTCTGGCACGCCTGATCATGCGCCACTGCGGAAGGAGCGGAATCAGCCTTCCTCGAAGGGATCCCATTCATCCTCGACCTCATCGAGGGCACTTGCGGCAGCGGAGGCAGAGAGGGCTTCGGCTGTCTGGAGATCCCCGATTCTGGCACTCGGGAATGCCGACAGGATTGCGGCGACCGTCTTGTTCTCTCTTGCGGCGGCCTTGAGACGGTCGGTCGCCGCGTTTCGCGTTTCGGAAATGGTGGGCTGGCCACCCGATGCGGTCACTGAAACCGTCCAGCGGACGCCTGTCCAGCTCTGCAGGCATTGGCCCAGCCTTTGCGCCAGATCCCGGGCTGCCTTCGGCCCTGGCTCGAACTCGATGCGGCCAGGCCGATAAGAGACCAACCGCAGGTCCTCCTCCACCTCGATGCAGAGCTTCATTTCGCGATTTGCGCGTATCAGGTCGAACACGTGCGTGAACGTGGGGAACCGGGCGAGGGCACTTTCGGAATCCAGGACAAGCGCTGGCCGGGCAGCAGCCACGGCTCCGCCAGATGAGGGCATGCCTGCGGCGCGGGGCGCCGCTGCGGTCGTGCCTGTACCCTGTGCCGGGCCGCTTTCTCCTCCGCCAGAACCTGATGGTGGTGGCGTGGAGGGCGGTGGGGGCGGGGCTGGAGAAGATGCTGGATCCGTCAGCTTTGCCACGAGGTCGCCCGGGGTCGGAAGATCTGCAACATGCGTCATCCTGATCACGGCCATTTCCGCAGCCATCATGGCATCGGGGGCATTCCCCACTTCCTCAAGCGACTTCAGCGCCATTTGCCACATTCGAGACAGAACCGGCATGGGAAGCTTGTCGGCCAACGCACTGCCACGCATGCGCTCATCCGGCGCCACCGTGGGATCGTTGACCGCCGCCGGAGTGATGCGGATGACGCTGATCCAATGGGTAATTTCGGCGATGTCACGGAGAACCGCCATCGGATCCGCGCCGTCAGAATATTGCGCGGCGAGCTCGGCCAATGCGCCGGCCGCGTCACCCGTCATGATGAGTTCGAAGAGATCCAGAACGCGGCCACGATCCGCAAGCCCGATCATTGCGCGAACCTGATCCACATCCGTTGCCTGGGTTCGATCGCTGATCGCCTGATCAAGGAGCGATGTCGCGTCTCGAGCCGATCCCTCGGCGGCGCGCGTGACAAGTGCAAGCGCTTCATCTGTGATCTCGGCTTTCTCGGCGGTCGCGATTCGGCGGAGCAATTCCATCATTGTCTCGGGTTCGATCCTGCGAAGGTCGAAGCGCTGGCAGCGAGAGAGGACAGTGACCGGCACCTTTCGGATCTCCGTGGTCGCGAATATGAACTTCACATGGCCGGGCGGCTCTTCCAGCGTCTTCAGAAGCGCGTTGAAGGCGCTCGTCGAAAGCATGTGAACTTCATCGAGAATGTAAATCTTGTATCGCGCCGTGGCGGCACGGTAGTGCACGCTCTCGATGATCTCGCGAATGTCGTTCACGCCCGTGCGCGAGGCCGCGTCCAGTTCGAGGACGTCGACATGCCGACCCTGCGCAATGGCCACGCAATGCTCGCAGGCGCCGCAAGGCGATACTGTCGGAACACCGTTGCCGTCTGGACCAATGCAGTTCATGCCCTTGGCGATGATCCGCGCCGTCGTGGTCTTCCCGGTGCCTCGTATGCCCGTGAGAATGAAGGCCTGGGCGATGCGGTCCGCGTCGAATGCATTGCTGAGCGTGCGCACCAAGGCGTCCTGGCCGACAAGGTCGGCAAGAGTCTCCGGACGGTATTTCCGTGCCAGTACCTGGTATTCGTTGTCTGTGCTGTCGGTCATTGGCGCCATGCATGAATCGGTTCGGGAGAGCGTAGACCGTGCGCGGGGTAGGGTCCACTCTTGCCTTGAGACAGGGCGTCACTATGCTGGCACTGCCTCCGGGGAGGCATCTGGTTCCTCGGCAAGCCGATGCTGACATCCTCAGGTCTGACGCTCAACATGCGTCGGCGCTTCTCATGTCTCTTTCGGCGGACCAGCAGGCCGGCAAGGAGAGACCCGATGGCTGTTTCTGTCATTCGCATGCGCCATGACGCGAAGGCATTCAGGCGTGCCTGCGCGGCAGGAGATCGTGACGCGCTGGCCCGTGCCGAGGCGGTTCTTGGCTCCAATCCGATGGCGGTAAGCCATGCAGATGCCCTGCGTGTCCTGGCAAGGGAAGCCGGATTTGCAAGTTGGTCGGTTCTCAAGTTTGCAGCCGAGACGCGGGACATGGACCGGGCGGAACGACTTGACCGCCTCAAGATTGCGCTGTTTCACGGGCAGGGATGGCGAGTCGAACGCCTCCTGGAGGCCGCGCCGGATCTCAGGCGGGACAATCTCGGAATCATGTGTGCCATGTACGATGTAGGCGGCGTACGCGAGGCGCTTGCGGCCAGGCCGAAAGCTGCCAGTGAACCCGTTCTTGGGCCGAGAACGCCGATTCTGCATCTGGCGTTTTCCCGGTGGTGTCGTCACGGCGGTTCGGAAGAGGACATGCTGGCAACGGCTGAGACGCTGAAGTCGGCCGGTGCAAACGTCAACGAGTCATACGAGCAGGCGCCAGGGAACCCGCTTTCGGCACTTTATGGTGCCGTCGGGCACGCATCGAACTTGCGGCTGGCTGCGTGGCTCCTGGACAACGGCGCGGACCCAAACGATGGGGAGTCGCTCTATCATGCCTGCGAAGCCGGCGTGCCCGCCCTGCGGCTCCTTCTGGACCACGGTGCGCGGACATCGCGGACAAACGCTCTGCCGCGCGCCCTCGATTTCAACGACCCGGAGATGGTGGAAGCGCTTCTTGAGGGCGGAGCCGATCCGAACGAATCCATTCACTGGCCGGAGGCTTCCGGCGAGGCGCCCTTCGTGATCCCGGCGCTTCATCAAGCGGCGCGGCGGCTTTGCTCCCGCCGGATCGTGGCCAGGCTTCTGGACGCAGGCGGGAATCCGGACGCGATTGCGTGGGGACACAGCGCATACGCGCTTGCGCGGATGTTCGGCAATGACGGTGCCGCCGAAGAAATGGCGTCGCGGAGTTGCCGGACCGACCTAGGACGCGAGGAGGTCGCGATTGCGGATGCGGTTGCTGGCCGAGCAACGCGCCGGATCGATCCTGAACGCCTGCCGGAACCGACCCGCGACATGATCCGGTCCCAGGTCCACCTGCCCCACGCTCTGCGTCGCACGAAAGCGTTGGTGGAAATCGGCCTTCCTCATGATCGGCCGGATCCGCAGGGGCTGACGCCCGTGCACGTGGCAGGTTGGGAAGGGATTCCGGACGTCATGGCGTACCTCCTGTCCTTGGGGGTCAGCTTGGATCACGTAAACGGATACGGCGGGGACCTGATGTCGACGATAGTCCATGGCTCGGAGAACGCGCCGGGAGGACGCGAACGTGATCACCTTGCCTGTGCCCGCCTTGCTCTGGAAGCGGGAGTTCCGCTCCGGCGGCAGGACGTCGAATTCGCCGGAGAGTTCGAGATGGCAGAGTTCCTGAACGACTGGGCGGAGGAGCACCCGGATCAAGTGACGGAGGATCGCCATGGCTGAATACATGATCGCGGAACTGCCGCTTGGGCATGGGATGATCGGCATCGCGCCGATGCCGGGCCGGGGCGGGAATTGCCCTGGAGACTTGACGACGATCATTTCCTGGGGTGCGGACGTAGTCCTGACGATGACCGGCGGCCACGAACTGGATTTCGCGGGTGCGTCGGCCATGGGCGAGGATCTCGAGGCTGCAGGCGTCCGCTGGCGGCACTTGCCCGTCACCGATCTTGGTGCACCCTCGCCGGAGACTTGCGCACTTTGGCCGGAGGCGTCGGAGGCCGCGCATCGCGCCCTTGATGGCGGCGGCCGGGTCCTGGCGCATTGCTTCGGTGGTTGCGGGCGTTCGGGGATGGCGCTTCTGAGACTGATGGTGGAAGCCGGCGAGGACGTCGATGCGGCGCTGACGCGACTTCGTTCCGTCAGGCCCTGTGCGGTCGAGACTGCCGCTCAAAAGGCTTGGGCGGCCTTGGGTTCAGGCCGCGAATGATACCGTTCCCCAGACCCTTTGCTTCCTTGCGCACGCAGGTTGAAGGCGCTACATGATGATCTTGAGAGGTTGGCGCGGGCGAGCGCCTCGCCAACCCGGTCAGGTCCGGAAGGAAGCAGCCGTAACGAGCCACGCTTGGGTCGTTGTCCAACCTCTCGCCTCTTTCCATGCGTGAGCAAGTGTTCCGGTGGCGGGCATTGTCCTTGCGGGAGTCGGTTGCTGCGCAGCAGAGTAAGCGGTTAAAGTACGACGTCATTGCCCGATCTGGGCCGGATTTCCGTTTGA
>JAPPCV010000156.1 GCA_028824715.1 Boseongicola sp.
GAGCCCGGGACTGAGGAAGCATCCCGGGGTTGGTCTTCAACGCATGGTTCAGGGTAGATTGGATGACAGTCTCCTTTCCTGTGCTGGTCAGCACGGGCTCTCGGAACTTTCGTTCCTCAAGCCCCTCCCTTCAGGGAGGGGTCGCTGACTTTGCCGCCCCAAGGTGACGCTCGAGCGCTCTGGCGGTTGCGTCCAACTCGTGCCCCAAGCCAATCGAGACCCTGAAGCAGTTTGCATAGGCCGGCGCGTTCATTCGCCGAACCCGAATTCCCGCCTCGCCGAGCGCGACAACCGCAGAATCCGACTGAGCTGCCTCGGGCATCCTGACGAGGACGAAGTTGGTTTGCGACGGAACGCAATCCACGCCCAGGCGGGCCAGCCGGGCGCGGAACCGGTCCAGAAGCGCACGGTTTTCCCGTCGGACGAACGCGACATGCGCCTGGTCTTCGAGCGCCGCAACCGCGGCCGCGACAGAGGGTGCCGCCATCGGGAAGGTCAGGCCGATCCGCCGGATGGCGTCGACCACGTCCCGCGGGCCGTGAGCCCAGCCCACGCGCGCGCCGGCAAGTCCGTAGATCTTCGAGAACGTCCGGCAGACGACCACGTTGGCGGATCGCGCAACGAGGTCATGCCCGGCACAGTAGTCGTCGGCCCATGCATATTCGGCATATGCGCAATCCAGGATCAGGAGGACGTCGTCGGGAAGAGCGGCGTGCAAGCGTTCGACCTCGGTCCTTGGCAGATACGTGCCGGCCGGGTTTTCCGGATTGGCGAGGTAGACAACGCGCGTCCGCTCGGTGACGGCGGCGATCATCCCGTCGACGGAAGGTGTCAGGTCGTCGTCTTCGACCGAAACGACCTCGCCTCCGTTTGCATGGGCATAGTTGGGAACCTTGAGGTATCCGTTCGCAGACCGGACCAGTTGACCTCCCTGCCCAAGATACGCGCGGAACAGCCGCGACAAGAGGTCGTCCGCCCCCTGCCCGACGACCATCCTCTCCGGGTCGAGCTTGTGAAACCCGGCAATTGCGCGGGCCAGCGTGGCCTCGACTCCCTCCGGGTAGCGCTCGATTCCGGACACGGACGCACGGGCGGCGTCTCTTGCGCGCCGGCTCGGGCCAAAGACGCTCTCATTGGAGTTCAGGAGCGCCCAGGGAGGCGGCAGGCCGTCGTCAGCCGACCCGAGCATGTGTGCCCGGATCCGATCGATCCCCGGCTTTGCCTTCGGTCCCGCTATCGTCGCCTCCCAACTCGATGCCACACGCCACATGCAAGGACTGGTATGGTCAATACCCTCATCACAATTTAGGATAAACGGCAAAGCAACTTCTCGGCGAAGGGATCCGCTTTGGCAGCCACCAGGGTTTCGGCGTCCATCGACCTCGACAGGCCTGGTCGTCACGTCGGCGAATTTCGCCTTCGTTGGTCCGACAATTCCAACCCGCTGGGACACCATCCGATTCCGGTCGTGTCATTGAAGGGCGGCACCGGTCCAGTCGCCTTGCTCATTGGCGGCACGCATGGTGACGAATTCGAGGGGCCCGCTGCCATCATGCGCCTGGCACAACGTCTCGAACCAGCGGATCTCGCGGGACAGGTCATTCTCGTTCCCGCATTGAACGCTCCAGCGTTCGCCGAGGCTTCCCGCGTCAGCCCGCTTGACGGCGCAAACCTCAACCGGACTTTTCCAGGCGATCCGAACGGCGGCCCGACTGCCATGATCGCCGACTTCGTGGAAACCGAACTGCTGCCCCGTGCCGACGCCATTGTCGACTTGCACTCGGGCGGCAAGGCATCGTTCTTCCAACCCTGCACTCTGGTCACGCATTGCACGGACAGGGCGCTATACGAAGCGAATCTTGCATTGGCCCGTGCGTTCGGCCTTCCATTGATCTGGCGGCTGGGCCCCCAGAACGACGACCGGTCGGTCAACGCCGCAGCGGAGCGTCACGGCGTTCCCATGATAGCCACCGAGCTAGGAGGCGGCGGCGGCACGGATCCCGGAATCACGAGCCTTGCAGAGACCGGCCTGCTCCGGATGCTGCGGCACATGGGGATCGTCGCCGGACAAGCGGAGCCGCAAGACGCCAGGATCGTTGAAATTGCGTCACCCGACCCGTCGCTCTACGCACCAGGCGACGGCGTGTTCGACAGGGCAGCGGCCGCGGGACAGGCAGCGAAGTCCGGCGTCCTGGCTGGAAGGCTTCACCACGTGTTCGAGCCCGAACGGCCTTCAAGGGAGGTGAACTTCCTGTCTGACGGCTTCATCCTGGCGCACACGTGCCGCGGCCTTGTCAGGCGGGGAGAATTGCTGCATCTCGTGGCACGGGACGTGACCTGAAAGATGCAGCCGCTCGCCACCACGCCAGTCCCCGGCCGCCAACCCGGCCAACGCCATCGGAAGGACACGAAACTGAGATGAAGGATCGCTTTTCGGCACCGAAGGGCAACTTTCGCGGGCACGCGCAACAATCCGTCTGGACAGAAGCGCCAGATCCTGAATTGACCGAGGTTGGCCCCGGCACGTCCTGCGGCGAATACCTGCGCCGCTACTGGCTGCCCGTGGCGATGACGGACCAGGTTGGAGACCTTCCCTGCCGGATCAGGATCATGGGCGAGGACCTGGTGCTGTTCCGGGAGAAGGGCGAGGGCAGGCTCGGCCTCACCCACCTGCATTGCTGCCACCGGAACATGAGCCTTGAATTCGGCATCGTCGAAAAGGGAGGCATTCGCTGTTCCTATCATGGATGGAAATACGGGCTCGACGGGACGATCCTCGAGACACCCTGCGAACCACCGGCCAGCCAGGTCGGGTCGCGCGCTTGCCTCGGCGCCTACCCGGTCATCGAGTCCAAGGGACTCGCGTTCGCCTACATGGGGCCGCCGGAAGAACAGCCCCCGTTTCCCGTGATGGACACGTTCGACGAGGCGGGCGACGAAATGCTGCCTTACCTCATCGAGTCTCCGTGCAACTGGCTTCAGGTGATGGAGAATGCGTGGGACCCTTTCCACGTCGTCTACCTTCACACGCTCGCGGTGCGCAGCCAGTTCATCGACGCCTTTGCCGAAATGCCGATGATCGAGTTCCACGAGAGCAGGACGGGTGACTTCTACACCAACGTCAGGCGCGTGGACGACATAGTCTGGATCCGGTGCCATGATCACATGCTGCCGAGCTTCACGCAAAACGGCGGACACTTTCCCGTGCCGGACAAGCCCCGATATTTCGGGCGCTGCGGACTCAGCCGCTGGGTGGTTCCTGTGGACGACACGCACACACTCGTGATCGCATGGCGCCATTTCCGCGACGGGGACGACCCCCGGGGATTGACCGACAAGTCAAAGGTCGGCCTCGGCACGACTGATTTCTATGGCCAAGGACCCGACCGCTCCTACGAGCAGCGACAGCGCGACCCGGGCGACTATGACGCGTGGGTCAGCCAGGGACCGAAGAACGTTCATGCGCGTGAGAACATGGGCTTCACGGACAGGGGCGTCGCGAAGGCCCGCCGGCTCCTGCGGAACGCCATCCGTTCCGTTGCCTCCGGGAACCCGGCGCCGCAGCCAACGGACAATTTCAACGGCGTGATCCCGACCTATGGAGGTGACACAATGCTCAGGATTCCCGTGCAAGAGGGCCGCGACGACGGCGCGGTCCTCAAGGAAATCTCGATCGACGTGGCGGAGATCTACAAGTCCGGCGATCACCTGCTGGGGGACGCGAGAAACGAGTTCATCCGGTCGCGTCTGAGGGAATACGAGGCCCGCCGGCAATGACGCGCGTTTCCATAAATCCCGGCCGTGTCGACTGGTCTGGCGAGAACCCGGGAATCTACCTGAAATCCGATCCCTCCGCCGACAGGTACGACGCCCTTGCCCTTTTCTTTCGCGTTGTCCTCTCCCCCTTCGGCCGCGGACATGCCGGACTTGTCATCGGCCAGCCCGAAAGCGATGCCGGCTGGCCCGATGCACCCAACTTCATCATGACCGACAACCAGCGCATGATGCGCTGGATCGTGGATGGCTGGGTGTCGAGGATGCCAACCTTCATCGGCAAGTCCGGCCTGAAGTGCATGACCTGGCTTGATTGCGACAGCGTCGAAAGGCGACCGGGCGACCTGAAGACCCGATACTCGGAAACCGTTCGCGGTTCTGGCGTGACTCTTGAAATGATCTGGCGCGACATGGGCCCGCCCCTGCCCGTCGAAGTCACGAAGGAGAATTCGGCCACCAAGGCGCACGAAATGTACTCCGTGTTTCTGGAGGCGGGATCTGCGGAGGTGCGCATCAACGGGACACCGCTCCCGGGCCGGGTGGCCGAGCGGCAGTTCTTTGGTCGCACGATGTCGACCGCCTTCCTCGCGTTTTCCGAAACCTGGGTCACGCCAACGGAGGATGCCTGATGCCGCTAAGCGCACCAATCACTCCTGGCACGGTCGACTGGACCGGGGAAAACCCCGGCATCCTCCTGAAGGACGACGACGGGACATTCACGGCCATGGCGCTTTTCTTTCGGGTCGCCTGGTCTCCGGCCGGCCAGGGCCAGGTTCTCTGGCTCTACGGCTCTCCTGGACTGGAGGTCGGCACGCCCGAGGCCCCGAATGTCGTCTTGGCCGACAACATCGACCTCGCCACCTACCTGAAATCAAGTTTCATTGGCCGTCTTGGCGCCTTCCGCGACGCGCCGGCATTCGAGCGCATGACACCACGCCTTGCCCAGGCCGTGCGGAGCTCCGGTGACCCGATGAGCCACCGATATTCCGAGACCGTTGCCGGAGAGGGCCTGTCCGTAGAACTGGTTTGGGAAGACCTGGAACCGCCGAGAGCGCTGGAGCTTGCTCCTGACCAGGTCGGCACCGGCGCCCACACGATGTTCACTCTCCTCGTCGCCGCAAGAGACGCGCAGATCATCGTCAACGGCCGCGCCCTGCCAGGCAAGATAGGCAGCCGCGTGCAGGCCGGTCTCGAGACGACGACCGCCTTTCTCTATTTCAGCGAGACGTGGGTGATCCCGCCTGCCGCCGAATGACGCATCGTCAAGGCGACAGGCTGGCGTTTGACCGAGCCATGGTGACGCAACCGGTCTGGAACAGGTTCGACCTGGCGCGAGACGCGACCGGCATCGCGGACAACGTCCTTCTCCATGCCGGACCCCCCTTTCCGGATCCTGGCGAGATCACCCGGCCAATCCTGAACTCGGCTTGCGTTGCTGCCGTCTACGAGGGGCTCGCGCCGAGCCTTGACGCGGCCGAGCGCATGATTTCGTCTGAAGAGATCATTCTGAAACCGGCGCAGGACGTGAACGTCGTCACACCGCTTGCGGCTGTTGTCAGCGCCTCGATGCCGCTGCATTCAGTGTACGACGCGTGGCGAGGGCAGCACAGGACGTTTGCCCCGATCAACGGCGGGAATCGGCCCGCCCTTCGCCTTGGCCTGAGGTCGGAAGCCGTGCTGGAGCACATCAGGTGGCTCAACACGCGCTGCCTGGACGTGCTTCGGGGAGGCCTCGCGGAAGGGATCGCCCTCGTGCCGCTGGCCGTCGAAGGCCTCAAGGGCGGCGATGACTGCCACGGGCGGACGCCGGTTGCGGGCGCCGCGCTTGTCCGCGAACTGATCGACCGTTCACCGAACGGCGTCGGAGATGACGAGACCCTGGAGTTTCTCAAGGGGTCGCCAAGCGTCTTTCTCAACCTCTGGATGGCGGCCACCAAGCTTATGATGTGCCGGGCGGAGGGCGTTCCAGGTTCCGGTTTTGTCACCGCGGCCGGTGGCAACGGGCGCGACGTCGGCATCCAGGTCTCCGCCTTCCCCGGGCGCTGGTACACCGTCCCTGCCACACCGCCCGAAGGCGCGTTCGACGTTGACCTGCCGCCGTCCCGTGCCCTAGGCGCGATCGGTGACAGCGCCGTTGTCGATGCGTTCGGTCTGGGCGCAATGTCAGATGCGCGCGCTGAGCCGTCGACGTCGACCAAGTCAGCTCACGGCATGTCGGTCGGGGAGCATCCCTATTTCAAAGGCACTGGGCTGAAACTGGGCATCTCTGCAATGACCATCGCCGAGAGCGGACAAGCCCCAAGGGTCAGCCTTGGGATTCTCGATTGCAAAGGCGAAATGGGACGCCTTGGCGGCGGCCTTTACCAAATGCCGGTCATGCCTTTCAAGCAAGCGACGGAAGACATCCTGGCGGGTCCGCAATCGTCTGCGGGCTGACATCCTGGCGCAGGCGGTGAGCCGATCGGCTGCCAAGGCAGCCCCGCTTTCAACTTGCGGCTTCCAGCGACCGCTCGATCATGAGGCGGGCCCGATCGAAGCATCACCCGATTTCGCTCCGCAAGACGGCCTGCAGCAAGTGCCCAGCACGGCGCTGCCGAGATCCGTCGGCGGTCATGCCGGTTTCTGCCTTGCGCGGATCCGACAAGGTGCGTTCGAACACGGGACCTGCGGCACCGACGCGATTCCAGACCGGCACTCTGATCTCGACCGGCACGGGCATGGTCGGCCAATCGCCGGCACCGATGCCGTCCTTGCCCAAGGCCAGGCAGGCAAACAGCGTCGATTCCTGCAACGATGCTTGTCGGGAAGTGTTCCCGGTCGAGGCGGTCGAAATCGGATCCATGCCGCGCGGCGGATGCGCACGGCCACTGCCCGAATGCCGCAAAATGTCACCTCGGCGGCGATCTGCCGGATGGGCTGCGCTTGACCCGAGGGTGCTGCCCGGCGCAAAAGTTGTCAGGGTGGCCGCGTTGACATGTGAGGAGCAAGGACATTGGCGATAGGGAGCAAACTGAACCGGAGCTTTCGGGCCTTCATCGAGAGACAACCGGTTTTCTTCGTGGCTACTGCGGCGCCAGAGGGCCGAGTGAACGTCTCGCCGAAGGGCATGGGCACGCTGGAAATTCTCAGCGACTCCCGCCTCCGCTGGCTCAACCTCTCCGGCAGCGGCAACGAGACCGCCGCCCACCTGCGCCTGTCCGACAGGATGACGCTGATGTTCTGCGCCTTCGAGGGCGACGCTCGCATACTTCGCGTTTACGGTACGGCCAGGGCGACCCATCCCCATGATTCCGACTGGGCGGAGAGGACCGCCGTCTTCCCCGATCTGGCCGGCTCGCGGCAGGTGATCGACATGAAGATCGACATGGTCCAGACCTCCTGCGGCAGCGGCGTGCCGCTTATGGAACTCAAGGCTCAGCGCGGCCACGACGAACTGGTTCCCTATTTTGAAGAGATGGGCCCGGCAGGTATCGCCGCGTACTGGCAAAGAAAGAACACGCGCAGCATCGACGGCTACGAGACGGGCATTC
Source organism: Boseongicola sp. (assembly GCA_028824715.1). Classification (GTDB taxonomy): domain Bacteria; phylum Pseudomonadota; class Alphaproteobacteria; order Rhodobacterales; family Rhodobacteraceae; genus JAJEFO01. The sequence goes on from JAPPCV010000156.1 coordinate 7,305, forward strand.
TCGGTGACGATTGAAGTGCGTCCCGCCGATTGGGAGCAGGCATTGCTCAAGCGATGGGGAATCGGGCGACTGCGGCGGCTGCCGGTACATGAGCCGGAGAGACTGGGTTGCAGGGGCAGGTCGGGGCATCCGCGAGGCGACGGCTCCGGACTCCGCCTCGAAGTGTCACGGAAGAAGGAGACGGCAAGAGTGCCTGGAACACGAGACCCCGCATTTCTCCCCGTCCTGAAGGGCAGGGTTTCCTGCGGCGTGGGCAGATGATTGTCGCAGCATTCCTGCTCCTCGGCGTGGCACTGGGACTTCGTGCCGCGCGCAAGCGGCGTGGCGCATTGATCGACATGCTCAGGTATGCAGTTGTCTACGGCATTGCGTTCGCATTGCTAGGCGTATTCCTGTCCCTCGGCATAGGCAGTGCCTGGCAATGACGTTGCCGAGTGCCGCTGACGGTTGGGGCAATGCCCTGCTCCATTGCCATGAAACTCCCGACTCTGCACGGGAAGTCACGTCGTACCGGCAAGGCGGTTCTTGGAACACCCGTCCTGGCATCCCATATTCGTGTCATGCTTAAGTTCGGGCCCATACTTCTGGCGATTCTCTACGCGCTGGTGATGTACAAGTTCTCGGCCTGGAAAACATCGGCCGAACTGAACGACAATTCGTCGGAACTGGCCGATCCGGAACTCAAGAAGTTCACGGATCGCATGGCCAAAGCGTTGGATCTCCCACGCATCCGGGTGCATCTCTATGAAATCGAGCCTGTAAACGGGCTGGCGGCTCCTGATGGACGCATCTTCCTGACCCGGGGCTTCTACACGAAGTACCGCGACGGAGAAATTGCAGCCGAGGAAATGGCATCGGTCATTGCACACGAACTCGGACATGTGGCGCTTGGGCACGCCCGAAGAAGAATGATTGATTTTTCCGGCCAGAACGCGCTTCGCACCGCACTCATGATGGTCCTTGGCCGTTTCCTGCCAGGGTTCGGGGTCATGATCGCCAATGTCCTCACCACCATGCTTGCAGCCCGGCTCTCACGTTCGGACGAATACGAGGCGGATGCCTATGCTTCGGCCCTGCTGATCAAGTCAGGGATCGGAACCAAACCGCAAAAGTCGCTCTTCAAGAAGCTGGAAAGGTTGACCGGTGCGCGAGGCGCGGCGGTGCCCGCATGGCTTCTCAGCCACCCCAAGACGGCCGACCGGATTGCGGCCATCGAGAAACTTGAAGCCGGCTGGGCGGATGCAGCCCGTCATTGAACCCGCACACAGGTCTGCCTGACCGGACTGCAAACGCACACGCCAGCGGACTCCGACTGCAGTGGAGTCGATTTCAGCGTCGGCCGAGACGGGCGAAGAAGGACTTCATGAGTTCGGCGCGGAGCTTGCGGGCCTCGAGTTCGATTCTTTGGATTTCGTCGAGTGAATTCAGGTTGGCCATCTGGCACTCCTTGGTTTGTCGTGCCTCACATAGGGGACGACGAGACATCTTGAAGCTTGGCTTTCCGCATGCCAGTCATGCGGAAACTGCATTCCTTGCCGCGGAGCATTTGCACATTGAAAGTCTCGTCCTTGAACATTGCGTACATTCCGGGCTGGCCGAGGTGTGACTGCGGCCCGGAGGGCTGGACGAATCAGCGCCCGCCCTGGTGGCTGGGACTGCTAGGACAAGCGAGTTTGCACGCGACGAGACCCTTGAGACATCCGTTTAGCGCGATCCTGCAGTTGCGTGCGGAGACGTGCCTCGATTTGGCGCGCGCGTCATGAATCCCCAGGAAGGCTGCCGCGAGACGTCCCGGATCTGCCAATTGGCGCCTGTCATTTCAGTCTTGACCGTAAGCGACTCGGGCAAGGCCGGCCAGCTGGCCGGTGCGCTGGTCAACGGCGGGTTGCCCGTGCTGGAAGTCACGCTCAGAACGCCGGCAGCTCTTGACGCAATTCGTGTCATGACCAAGGTCAGGGGAAGCGTGGTCGGAGCCGGAACGGTGCTTACACCTGCCGATGTTCGCGCGGCGAAAGACGCCGGGGCGGTCTTCGGCGTCTCGCCAGGGGCTACGGAACGGCTCCTCAGTGCTGCCGAAGCGGAGCACTTTCCAATCATTCCGGGTTCCGCCACGGCAAGCGAGGCGATGCGTCTGCTGGAAAGGGGATACACGGTCCAGAAGTTCTTTCCTGCGGAATCGTCGGGCGGCGCGGCGGCGCTGAAGGCGCTTGCCGCCCCCCTGCCCCAAATCAAGTTTTGTCCGACCGGCGGCATCAACATGGACAATGCCGGAGACTATCTGGACCTTGAGAACACGATGTGTGTCGGCGGATCATGGGTGGCGCCAGACGACTTGGTGTCTGGCGGCCGCTGGAACGAAGTCGAGGCCTTGGCCCGGAAGGCCGCAAGTCTTCGCAACTGAACGGGAATTCACTCGGGTCCGACTCCGGTCGGTGAACGAACGATCCGGCACGTGAAAGGACGATGATGCCTGCAGCGAAAGAGAAGACGAACAAGAAGTCGAGCCCGACGAAAGATGTGGCTGCAAAGGCCGTCTTCTCGAATGAGAGAACCGTGCGTGCGCCGAGGCTCGCGTTGCCCGCATCCCTCAGACCCGACACCCGCTTGAAGATGGATGGCCTGGAATTCCTGTCCATGCTCCCGGAGCGCGCCATTCCCGTCGCCTTTCTAGACCCCCAGTACCGTGGCGTTCTCGAAAAGCTCTCCTATGGCAACGAGGGCGAATCGCGCGGAACGCGACGCAGCGCAATGACGCAAATGCCTGACGCGACGATTGCCGAATTCGTGCACGGCATTGGCCGCGTCCTGATGCCGTCCGGACACCTGTTCCTCTGGGTCGACAAGTTTCACCTATGCCAAGGGGTGCGGCCTTGGCTGGAAGGCACGGAATTCGAAGTCGTCGACCTGATGACGTGGGACAAGGGCACGTTCGGCATGGGGTATCGGACCAGGCGCCGTGCGGAACATTGCGTCATCCTGCAAAAGCGGCCTGTCAGGGCAAAGGGCGTGTGGAAAGTCCACAACATCACGGACGTCGTACTGGAAAAGGTGTCGAAGCGCGAGCATCCGCACGCCAAGCCGGTCGAACTGCAGGGGCGCTTGATTTCCGCCGTGAGCAACGAGGGAGATTTTGTCATCGACCCTGCAGCCGGATCATTTTCCGTGCTTGACGCGGCACTGCAAAACAACCGCAAGTTCCTTGGTTGCGACCTGAACGGCTGAGTTCATGACCAGCCGAACGCGGGTCAAGAAATGGTCCCAACGCACACAGGTTCAAGTCAAGTCGTTTCGGACGACACCGCGCGTTGCCAGACGCCAAGGGCTTCAGATGACGACGTGCACTCAATAGACGCCGTCTTCGAGGACTCCGTCAGCTGACATTTGCGCGTACAAGAGGCCCTCACGCAATCCGCGGTCCGCAACGGTGAGGCGGTCGGTTGGCCAGATCCTGAGCAGGGCCTGCAAGATGGCAGCGCCGGACATGATCAAGGCATGCCGGCCGTTCCCGATGCGTGGGTCTGCGCGGCGACCCTGAGGCCCAAGATCAAGGTACTTGTTGATGACCTTGTCGATCTGGTCGGAGGTCATTCTAAGACCGTCCACCTTTGTCCGGTCATACCTGACAAGTCCAAGGTGGCTCGCGGCCACCGTGGTCACAGTACCGGACGTGCCAATGATCTGGAAGCCCTCGCGCGTCTGTTCTGCCTCGTATGGCGAGAATTCCGCAAGGCACTCTTCAAAGCAGCAACTCATCAAGGCGAATCGCGCTGCATCGTTGTCAACATCGACAAACTGGTCGCGAAGCGTCGAAACGCCGAGCGGCACGGAAATCCAGTCGACGACATGAGCTGTAGGAAATGGTGACGAAGGGTCCGGCGTGAATCCCGTTTTAAGGCGCATGATTGCCCGTGGACGCTCGATCTTCTGCACACGGCTGAGGTCGATCCAGACGAGTTCGGTAGAGCCGCCGCCAATGTCGACAACAAGCAGTTGCTCGGTCTTTGGCGAAACAAGCGGCGCACAGGAAATCACTGCCAAGCGTGCCTCCTCGTCGGGAGCGATCACTTCCAGTTCAAATCCGGTCTCGCGGGCGACCGTCTTGAGGAAGGACTTGCCGTTCTTTGCACGACGGCAGGCTTCGGTGGCGACAAGCCGCATGCGCTTGACACCGTGCCTGTCGAGTTTCGCGCGGCAGACCTTCAGCGCATTCAACGTCCTGCGCATTGCCTGGCGTGAAAGGAAGCCGCTTGCTTCAAGGCCCTGTCCCAACTGAACGCTCTTGGAGAAACTGTCGACGACATGAAACTGACTGCCCTTCGGCTGGGCAATCAGCATGCGGCACGAATTGGTGCCGAGGTCCAGTGCCATGTACAGATCGGCCGGATCCGGCAATCCCGGCATAGCGCCAGCAAGCTCGGCCGGAAACGGTGCTGCACCGGCACGACTATTGGGCGGCATGTCGCCCTCCAAACTCTGGTTGCATCCAGCTTAAGGGATTGAGTGCAGTTCACACAAGCAAGCTGATTCTTGCCCAAGCGACATGGAGTCGTCGCCGCGCCGACAGGCACCCGTCCAGGCACTACGTCACTGTCCTTCTCCTGGCGTCCACTTGTCCAGATCAACGAAGCCCGCATCGGCCGATCTTCATGATCGCGCCAACGTACCAACGGCAGGCCGGGCTGAGGAATTCGCCAATGGAACTTCGGAACGGCATGACGGTCGATTGTGTGGCCTGGCACAGTCAGAAAGTCGGGGCCTATGCTTGACAGAACCGCCCGTCAGGTCAGTTCCTCCGGTTGGTTGAAACAATCCTGTGCCGAAGTGGTTCGAGTGAACACTCCGTCGCCTGAAGGCGACGGCTTCTCGGCCAAGCTACGCGGCAACCCGCACGCTTCGCGACCGAAGGCCGGTTCCCGGCCCCTTGACAAGCTGCAGAGATGTTGCATGCAACATCTCTGCAGATATGTTGCGGCCCGGGATATGTTGCGGAGCGGTCACATCGGCCTGCCAT
>JAPPCV010000105.1 GCA_028824715.1 Boseongicola sp.
GTCGGCGCGCGGCGTTCCGCCACCCGGACACTCTCCGGTTTTCCACAAGGCAAGATTCGTAAATTATTCGTCAAAACGGCGTGCTCTTGATGTTGTTTCCGTTAATTTTGGACCTTTCCGCTCCCGCGACGCGTTGCGCATGGCGCGACGCGCCGCGAATCCGGGTCGGTGACGGGTGCTGATTCGGGGAAAGCGAAGCCATGACAATGAGACGATCAGCGACCGGAAACGGGAGAGCGTGGCACCGCACAAATCCGCCGCTACGCCCGAGCGCGGACATGCCGACCGTCAGCGCGAGCCTCGACCTCGATCTCGTGCCCGGAGAGAACGTGTTCTTGACCGCAAGTATCACGTCGCCAGGACGAACGGCCTGGCCGGTTGATCCCGTCCCTGCGGGGTCGCACCTGCGGACGCGTAGACTCGCACGACCGTTATCGGCCACGCAGGCCGCCATGATCCTTCAAGGCCGTGGACCGCGCCTCACGCGAACTGCTTGATTCCCGACTCCGTGACGACCAAGTCGAGAAGTTGGTCGGTCGGCTCGCGTGGCACTTCGCAACATGCCTGGGCGTCGTAGGCAAACCCGATGGCGGTCACGTTGTCACGCGAACGCAGTGCCTCCAACGTCCTGTCGTAGTGGCCGCCGCCATAGCCGAGGCGGCCGCCCTTGCTGTCGAAGGCAAGCAGCGGAACGATCAGGATGGACGGCACGAGTTCGACCCGAGCCCGCGGAATGGCAGCACCAAATGCGCCTTCGACCAACTCCGCACCGGGCATCCACCGGCGAAACTTCAAGGCCTGGTCCACGCCCTGCACCACGGGAAGGCAAAGCTCGTGCGATCCGGCCAGTGCATGCATCGCTGGCCGGGGGTCGATTTCGGTGCGGATCGGCCAGTAGCCCGAGACCGTCGGCCCTGTTGCATCCCGAACCGCCGCGACCAGACGCTCGCACGCGGCCTCCGCAACGCTTGGGTCTGCTGTTCGGCGACGGCGCGACGCTGCCTTGCGCATTTCGGCCTTCAGGTCCGTGACGTTCACAGGAGCACCAGGGAAGCTAGGCCAAGGAACGTGAAGAAGCCGACCACGTCGGTGACCGTCGTGACAAGACTGCCGGATGCAAGTGCCGGGTCGACCCGCACCCTTTCAAGCGCGATCGGCACGAGAACGCCGGAAAACCCCGCCACGACCAGGTTCACGATCATGGCGACGCCGATGACGACGCCAAGCAACGGGGAGCCGAACCAGGCATAGCCGATCACGCCCATGATCACGGCGAAGAGCCCGCCGTTGAGAAACCCCGCCAAGCTCTCCCGCCAGACGACCCTGAGCGCGTTCGAGCTTGTCAGGTCACGCTTTGCAAGGGCCCGAACCGCCACCGTCATTGACTGCGTCGCGGCGTTGCCGCCCATGGACGCCACGATGGGCATGAGAACCGCAAGCGCGACGACGGCCAGCAGGACGTCCTCGAACTGCGCAATCACGATCGAGGCGATGATCGAGGTGACAAGGTTCACCGCCAGCCACGGGAACCTGCGCCAGACGATCTTCGAGGTTGACGTCGACAGGCTCTCGTCGCCGACACCCGCGAGCCGGAACACGTCCTCCTCGTGCTCCTCGTCCAGCACGGCCATGGCATCGTCAATGGTGATCACGCCTGCAAGCCGGCCTGCCGCGTCAACCACCGGCGCCGAGATCAGGTGGTACTGGTTGAAGGCGTAGGCGACGTCACCCTCGTCCTCATCGACGCGAAACGTCCGGAAACTTTCCTCGGTGATCGCGGAGAGAGGCACGTCACGACGCGAGGACATGACCCTCCCCAAGGTCACGTACGCGACCGGTTCGTGGCGCGGGTCGACAAGGATGACGTGGTAGAACTGTCCTGGCAGGTCTTCGCGTTCGCGCAGGTGATCGATGGCATCACCAACCTGCCAATGTTCGGGGGCGGTGACCACTTCACGCTGCATGAGGCGGCCGGCGGAGTCCTCCGGAAAGGACAGCGACTGCTCGACCCCGATCCGGTCGCCGGTGTCCAGGGCTTCCAGGATCGCCTCCTGCTGCGGCTCCCCGAGATCCTCCAGGATGTCGACCACGTCATCCGATTCGAGCTCGCGGACCGCGTCCGCCAACTGCTCGTCCGGAAGGAACTCGATGACGCCCTCGCGGACGTCCTCGTCGATTTCCGAGAGCACCTCGCCGTCGATCAAGTGGCCGGCCAGCAGCAGCAATTCGCGGCGCCGGCCATCGTCAAGCTGCTCCAGCAAGTCAGCGATGTCCGCGGGATGAAGCGGATCGAAGAGCTCCGCGAGGCGATCCGCGTCTCCGGCCGCCAAGGCCAGCTGGACCTGGGCCACGAGACCTCGGTCGAGCGCGTATTCGTCCTCGCCGTGCTCCTCACCCGCTGCCTGCGAGGTCTGATCGTTCATGGCATCGCCTCCTGTCGAACACGCGCGTGCACGCTAGCATCCGGCTCGGATGGACAACAGCGACGTCCTTTCAGGAACGGCAATCGCCGCGGTTGAGGAGAGGCCTTGGCCCGACCGCTCGCAAGGCCGCATCCAGGCTCCTAGATCTGGCCGACTTTCTCCAGGCGGGCATCGCGAAGCCGGGCAAAGTCATCGCCGGCATGATAGGACGATCGTGTCAGCGGCGTCGCGGACACCATGAGGAATCCCTTGCCGTAGGCAGCCTTCTCGTAGCTGGCAAACTCCTCGGGCGTCACGAACCTGTCGACCCGGTGATGCTTGCGTGTCGGCTGCAGGTACTGGCCGATCGTCAGGAAGTCCACGTCCGCCGCGCGCATGTCGTCCATGACCTGAAGCACGGATTGCCGGTCCTCGCCAAGCCCGACCATGATTCCTGACTTGGTGAACATCGAGGGATCCAGTTCCTTCACGCGTTGCAGCAGCCTCAGGGAATGAAAGTACCGCGCGCCGGGCCGCACCTCGGGATAGAGGCCGGGAACCGTCTCGAGATTGTGGTTGAACACGTCAGGCCGTGAATCGACCACGACCTCGAGCGCGGACGGAGCGCATTTCAGGAAGTCCGGGGTCAGGATCTCGACGGTGGTGTCCGGAGACCGTCGCCGGATCGCGCGAACGGTGCGCGCAAAGTGCCCCGCACCGCCGTCCTCGACATCGTCACGGTCAACGGATGTCACCACCACGTGCTTGAGACCGAGCTTGTGCACGGCATCCGCGACACGGCCTGGCTCGAAGGCATCGAGCCCCTCCGGCGGCTTTCCGGTCGCGACGTTGCAGAACGTGCAGGCCCTCGTGCAGACCTCGCCCATGATCATCATCGTGGCGTGACCCTGGCTCCAGCACTCGCCCACGTTCGGGCAGCCCGCTTCCTCGCAGACGGTCACGAGGCCGTGCTCGCGCATGATGTTCCGGGTATTCATGTAGCCTCGACCCGTCGGCGCCTTGACGCGAATCCAGTCCGGCTTCCTCGGCTGGTCGCTGTCCGGACGATGCGCCTTCTCAGGGTGGCGCTGGCCGGGGATCTTCAGGTCTCTGGCACTCATGTCGGCTCCGTCTGCCTTCGCGTCGCAATACCCGCAACGTGGCAGAAAGTCCATTCGTCATGCGGTCCTGCATGGCGGCCATGCAGGACGCGAATGCGCCTCCGGACGGCACGGCGATCGGCAATTCCCGAACTCAAGTGCCGAGAGCGTCCTGCCTTCCGCCGGCCCTGCTCGCGAGTTCCCGGATCCGCTGCACCATTGAACGCAGTCCGTTCGAGCGCTGCGACGTCAAGTGCTCCTCCAACCCCAGACGGTTGAGTTCGGCACGGGCGTCAATGTCCAGGATCTCGCGCACGCTCAATCCCGAAAACAGGGCTTTCAGAACCGCAATCAGCCCGCGCACAATCACGGCATCGCTCTCGCCTTCGAACGTGAAGACCGCGGTGGCGCCCGTGCCTTCGACGTTCGGCACAAGCCAGACCTGGCTCGCGCAACCCTCAACCTTCGTTGCCGGCACCTTCAGCGCCTCGTCCAGGGGCGGCATCGCCTTGCCCATTTCGATGACGTGACGGTACCGGTCCTGCCACTCGTCAAGGTAGTCGAAGGCATCCACGATTTCTTCGAACTCTTCCTGTGCCATGGAATTCCAATTAAGGCGAGAACCGTTGAAGGTCCAGAGGCAGGCGCCTTTCAAGCCCGCGCAGACAAGCCGGCAGTTGCCCCGAAAGATGGCGAAAGAAGCTTGTTTCCTTGGGCTTGCCGTTTTCGGCCTTGCCGTGTCCTTCGCATGTGCTATGCATGCCTTGCAGCGAAAGCAGGTCCGTGTCCTGCCGATCCCAGGTTCCCTTCATGCAAGGCTTCCGGCCATGCCGTGGCTCCTGCACAAGGGACACGAATTCCGGCATTGGCGCTTCTGCATGTGGAGGGCAGTCTCTCCGGAGACCCGACGAAACGCAGGAATTTTGCAAGGAGATCGGGTGATGCTGTCAACCCATCGATACATGTCCAAGGGGCAAGGACAATGACCTCTCGCAGATCAGTCCTCATCGGTCTTGCGGCAACGGGCCTGTCAGGTTGCGACGCTCTCCCTGGCATCGGCGGCGCGCAGTCAGAGCCGGCTTCGGACTCGACGGGAGACGAATTTCGGCATCCAAACGAAGACATTCGTCCCCGGGTGGCCGAGATCACCTCTCTTGCCGTCGAGGACGTGACGGGCGGTGCCATCGTTCTCGCAACGGCCCTGCCCACGACGCAAGGCTGGTTCAAGCCGGAACTCGTCACCGACGCGCCCGGCGGCAAGCCGGTCGACGGCGTCCTGTACTACAGTTTCCGTGCGGTGCCACCGCGCGAAACGCAGCGCCAGTCGACGCAGCGGTCACGGGTGCTCACTGCCGCACTTTTTGTCCCGGACGAGCGTCTCGCCGGTGTCCGGAGGATCCAGGTCAACGGCGTGCTGAACTCCAGGTCAGTCCAGCCCTGACAGGCAGGCTGCCGATCCTTGCGCGATTCAGACCTCGAACACTTCCACCGACGTTCCCTTGGCACGAAGGGCGAGCCTGCCCTTGCAAAGGCCGAGCGCATCTTCGCCGAACGCCTTTCGTCGCCAGCCCGTCAGGGCCTGGCAGTCGTAGTTCCCGGCCGCGATCTCGTCGAGCTCGGACGACGTCGCGATCAGCTTCTGCGCGACGCCGAGCTCTTCCGACTTGGCATTGAGCAGGACGCGCAACAGGCTTGAGAGAGCGGGATTCACCTGTGCCTGGCCGTGCGCGCGACCCGAACTCGGCAGCCGGTCGTCGGGCGTCTCGATTCCAGCCTTCACGGCGGCGAGCAATCCTCTTGCAATCTCGCCCGTTCGGGCATTGCGCGGGAGGCGGCGGGACCGGAAGAGTTGCTCCATTGTCCGGGGCCTTGTCGACGCAAGTTCCAGGATCGCGTCATCCTTGATCACTCTGTTGCGCGGAATGTTCCTGTCTCGGGCGTAGGTTTCGCGGAACCGCGCGAGCTCTCGGACGATGGCAAGATGCCGACCCGAATCGGAACGGGTCTTGATGCGCCGCCACGCGTCTTCAGGTTTGATCGCATAGGTTGCCGGGTCGACAAGCACGGCAAGCTCCTCTTCGACCCAGGAGCGCCGTCCTGATGCGTCCAGTTCCGCAGAAAGATGTTCATAGATGTCGCGCAAGTGCGTCACGTCCGCCAATGCATAGCGCTTTTGCGCATTGCTGAGCGGTCGCCGCGACCAGTCCGTGAATCTTGAAGACTTGTCGAGTTCCGCCCCCGCAATCTTTCGGACAAGCGTTTCGTACCCGACCTGCTCGCCGAATCCCGCCACCATGGCAGCGACCTGCGTGTCGAAGAGAGGGAATGGAATGACCCCGCCCTCGACGAAGAATATCTCGACATCCTGCCTGGCTGCATGAAAGACCTTTGTGACGTTCCTGTTGCCGAGCAGTTCATGCAGCGGGTCGAGAGCCAGGCCGCCTTCCAGCGGATCCACAAGAACGGCGTCGCCTTCAGACGTCCCTGGCACGGCCAGTTGCACAAGGCACAGTTTCGAGTAGTAGGTCCGCTCCCGCATGAACTCCGTGTCAACCGTCAGGTATGGCGCGGAAGACGCCTTCCTGCAGAACGCTTCGAGTTCTTGCGTGGTCGTGATCGTGATCATCTCAAGGCAAGGTCCCGGATCCTGGTTCATGATCTGCGCCGGCATGCGGCGCAATTCCCTCGGGCATGTAGACCGGTGACCTGTCGCCGATCGCGAATCGACGCAAGACCGCCGGATAGAGTTGGTGTTCCACGCTCAGCACGCGAGCAGCGAGTGCATCGACCGTATCGCCAACCTTGACTGGCACGCGCGCCTGCCCCAGGAGCGGACCGGCATCGAGCTGGTCCGTAACTTCGTGAACCGTGCATCCCGCCTCGCCGTCGCCTGCCGCAATGGCGCGCGCATGCGTGTCAAGTCCCGGGTACCTGGGCAGAAGCGACGGGTGGATGTTCAGGATGCGACCGGCCCAGCGCTCGATGAATCCCGGGGTAAGGATGCGCATGAATCCGCAAAGGCAGATGATGTCCGGTCGGGCAGCTTCAAGCCGCTCGGTCAAGGCGGCCTCGAAGGCGGCCCTGTCGCCACCGAACGCGCGGTGATTCACCACCGCAGTCTCGACATCCATTTCCCTGGCCCGTCTCAGCCCCTTGGCGGCCGGCACGTTCGACAGCACGAGAACGGGACGGGCCGGATGGTCCCCGGCCATGTCCCGCACGAGCGCAACCATGTTCGAACCGCGGCCGGAGATGAGGATGGCGACCCGCCTCAAAGCAGCTTGCCTCGAAAGACGACATCTTCGCCCGCAACCACCCGGCCAATCGGGAACACCCGGTGCCCGTCTTCCGCAAACGCAGCCGCCGCGGACTCGACCGACTCCGCGGGCGTGACCGCCACCATTCCGATTCCGGCGTTGAAGGTTCGCAGCAATTCCGGTTCGTCGAATCCGCCTTTTTCGGCCAGCCACTCGAACACCGGAGGCAATTCCCATGCGCCGAGGTCGATTTCGGCGCCGAGATCTTCGGGCAGCACCCGCGGCACGTTTTCGGTCAAGCCACCGCCAGTGACGTGCGCCAAGCCGTGCAATGCACCTGCCCGAACGGCGTTGACGGCGCCCCGGACATAGAGCCGGGTCGGTGTCAGGAATGCCTGGCCAAGCGAGTTGTCAGCCCAGGGGCACGCATCATCCCAGGAATGGCCGTGCTGCTCCACGATTCGTCGTACCAGCGAAAATCCGTTCGAGTGCACGCCATTGCTGCCAAGCCCGAGCAGCACGTCTCCTTCGGACACCCCGGAAGGCAGACCTCGCCCTCTTTCCATTGCACCGACAGCAAAGCCCGCAAGATCGAAGTCTTCGCCGGCATACATTCCAGGCATTTCCGCCGTCTCTCCGCCTATCAGGGCACATCCCGCCAGCGCACAGCCTTCGGCTACGCCCTCGATCACCTGAGCCGCCCGGTCTACGTCGAGGCGCCCGGTCGCAAGATAGTCCAGGAAGAACAGTGGTTCGGCGCCCTGGCAAACCAGGTCGTTCACGCACATTGCCACGAGATCGACGCCGACGCCGCCGAGGTGGCCGGTTTCGATGGCGATCTTCAGCTTGGTTCCGACTCCGTCGGTCGCGGCCACGATGATCGGATCCTCGTAACCTGCCGCCTTGAGGTCGAACATGCCGGCGAACCCGCCCAAGCCGTCAATGTTGCCAGGTCGAGAGGTTCGAACGGAGGCAGACTTGATTCGGTCGACGAGCGCCCTGCCCGCGTCGATGTCCACGCCCGCATCCGCGTAAGTGAGACCGCCCGTTGCCATGCGTGCCTTTCTTCGGTTTCGGCTGCGGATACCGGAACGCCGCCACGGTGTCCACGGGAGGCGCGACGCTTGACCGTCGCCTCGTGTCTGCTATGCCCTCAACCGAGGCCGGGCCCGTAGCTCAATTGGTTAGAGCAGAGCGCTCATAACGCTTTGGTTGGGGGTTCGAGTCCCTCCGGGCCTACCACACGCGCGATGCAGGACCCAATCTGCACCAGGTTGGACACCAGCCAGAGCGAGATGCTGCCGTTGGAACAAGAGCGCGGCAAGACAGTTTCGGCTGCGCCCACTTCAGAACCTGCGAGACGCCGTTTCCATTTCAAAGCGCACGTATCGCGGCACCGAGGCACTTCGCCATAGTTCACGATTGTCAGCTGCCGAAGGGCGCGATCTTCTGGCATTTCGCGTGTCTGGATGCAGATTTCGGGGAGTGCAAAGATCTCGTGGCAATGGCGGGCACACCGATGAATTTCTCGCACCGCGCCAACAAGGGATGCGTCTTCAAGTCCAGGCGGATCCGCTCGCACCGTGTCATGCGGTTGCTCAAGGATGCAGCGTGACCCATGGGCGGCACGCGGAAACGCCACGTCGAGCAAATTGTCCGTCGCGCAAACGCCCAGATCACGAAGCGTGTCAACTGCTCGCAATCCGCTCAGCCCGCTCTTCACCAACGCCGCCAGCATTCGACTGGCAATCGTGCTTGTCTCAATCGGGAGCTGACGCAACAAGAATCACATCGCCTCGAATTGTGCGGTGCACCACGTGCATGGAGCATGGAGTGATAGCCGTCCCGAAATTTGGTCGGATAGAGCCAAGTGCGACAAAATGGCCCATGTCCTGAAATGGACATCAATCACTGCCTGAATTTCGGCAGGCCACGCTTGAGTGCCTCAATGCCGGAATGAACGCAAATGACTGTGGGGCCTTCTTCATCGCGTTGCGCGATTGACATGCTTGCCCTTGAGCACAAGCAGGCAGTTAACCGCACCTATGCAGGATTCCAATCTGGACATGTCCGGTTTGGCGTCAAAGATCCGGAACCCAATCTGAATGCCATGAATTCATGGCCTTCGCATTCGGCTTGGCCATTTGATTTTGCGCATGACAATTCCTTTTCGCAAAGAAACAGATTTCGGGTCCAATGCCAGAGTTCAAACAAGGTTCGAAGTGTCAGCGACAAACTTCAGGAATTTCTCCGAGTCAGAAGATTCGGAGTTGCCATTCATGCAATAGATATGTAGCACGAAATCAGTACCGAAATGGCCATTTGCGCCATCGCAACCTAGGAGGCCCGAATGGTAGCGAAAATCAATCTCGGAAAGCTTTCCGAAAAGGAACTGAAGGCGCTCAAGCGTGGCATCGAAAACGAACTCAAGACCAGCCGGACACGCGCAATTGCGACGGCGACGCAGGAACTTCAGGTCGCGGCCCAGAAAATTGCCAAGAAGCACGGTTTGACCGTCAATGAAGTCCTGGGCAAGAAGCGAAAGTACCGCAAGTCCCCTGTTCCACCGAAGTACCGGAACCCGAACGATCCCGGCCAGACGTGGTCCGGCCGTGGGCGAAAGCCAGGCTGGTTCAGGGAGGCAACGGACAAGGGCAAGTCAGCCGAGAGCCTGGAAATCTGAATTGGAGGATCGGGCGGCACCACTTGCCGCCCCTTTCATCTCGGGATGGAAATCTCGGCTTTCAAGCCGCCCATGTCCCCGCTTTCGCCCAGCATCAATGTTCCACCATGCTGGTGCGCCACGTCCGCAGCAATCGACAGGCCAAGCCCGACGCCCAGGCCGCCATCCTGGTTTCTGGCCGAGTCCAGCCGGATGAACGGCTTGAGCACGAATTCACGCAATTCTTCCGGAATGCCTGGCCCGCTGTCCTCCACGACGAACTTGATTCGATCATCGGCAACCTGCGCCGACACCTTGGCTTCGCCACCGTAGCGCACGGCATTGACAATCAGGTTCTCGAGGGCGCGTTGCAGCGCCGCCCGGCGCAGCATTGCCCGCCCCTCGCCTTCCAGCGCGCCAAGTGCCACCGGCTCGCTTCGCGCAAATCGATTCGTCAGCTTGCGGACGAATTCCAGGGGATCGACTTGCTCCGGCTCCTCCAGGGCGTCACCCCTCGCGAATGACAGAAAGGCTTCCAGCATGCCCTCCATGTCCTGGACGTCACGACGCATCGCTTCCGACTCGGAACTGTCGTCCATGAGCGAAAGCCCGAGCTTCATTCTGGTCAGCGGCGTCCTGAGATCGTGGCTGACCCCGGACAGCATCAATGTACGCTGCTCGATCTGACGCTCTATTCGACCGCGCATGTCAAGAAACGCCTTGCCTGCCAACCGAACCTCGGTGGCGCCGCTCGGTTCGTACGGCACGACGCGCCCCTTTCCGAATGCCTCCGCTGCACGCGCAAGGCGCCGAATGGGGCGAATCTGGTTGCGCATGTACAGGAGCGCGATCGCGGACATCAGGAGCGCGGTAAACCCGATCAGGACGAGAAACTGGTGCGGATTGCGTGCATTGAGCCGCCGCCGGGACACGATCAGATCGACCGGTCCCGCCCCGGTTCCGACGGATAGGCGTGCAAAGCCGTGCAGGCCGACCAGGTCAACGCCGAGCAGTTGCTCGATTTCCCGATCAAGCGTCGCGATGACGGTCCTTCCTGACAGGTCGAACCAGTCACGTCGTGTCAAGGGCGGCACGGCTCCAGGGGAGAGTCCGATGCCAAGGGGTCCGGCAACCTCCAAGGCCGCTCCGAACGCGCGGTCCGCGTCCGGCGCATCGACGTCGATTCGGCCAAGGACGAGCTCGATCTCGCGCGCCACGCCAACCGTCATCTGCTCGGTCACGCCCTCGTACAGGCGCTGGATGAACACGACCGTGACGACAACCATGATGACGGTCACGGGCACGAGCAGGATCAGGGTCGAGCGCCCGTAAAAGGTCCTTGGCATCCAGTATTTCAGAAGCCGCCCAATCATGGCATGACCCTAAGGGCGTTGGAGCGGGAGAAAAAGGGGCCGATGGGCAAACCTCAGGCAGGGCTTGTTCGAACTGTCGCAGACGGAATTCGGAGCATCCTTGCCCCGAATCCGGGCGTGATGACCTATTGGGGAACGAACAGCTACATTGTCGGCGAGGGCCAGGTTGCCGTTATCGATCCCGGACCGGAGGACGAGACTCATCTTGACGCGATTCTGCGGGCGACGGCGGGCGAGCATGTCACGCAGATACTGATTACGCACGCGCATGCCGACCACAGCGCGCTCGCCCGGACCCTGGCCGGGCGAACCGGGGCAACCGTGCTGGGTTTCGGGCCACCGGACGCCGGGCGCAACGCGACAATGCAAGGTCTTGCGGAGACAGGCCTCTCGGGCGGCGGAGAAGGTGTCGACAGCCTGTTTCAACCCGACATCCGGATATCCGACGGAGACGTCGTCAACGGCGAGGACTGGCAGCTTGACGTGATTCACGCGCCCGGCCACTTCGCCGGTCATCTTGCCTTTCGGATGGATGACGTCGTCTTTTCGGGCGATCACGTGATGGAATGGTCTTCCTCGCTCGTTTCGCCACCCGACGGGAACGTCCGGGATTTCATCCGGACTTCTGAACGCCTGGCCGGCCTGGGTGCCCGTCGGTTCCTGTCCGGACATGGCCCCGACATTGAGGAGCCGGAAGGTCGACTTTCCTGGCTGATCAAGCATCGCCAGGCCCGGGCAGACGCGATTCTGGATGCGCTGGGCACGTCACCGCTAGGCGTCGCGGAAGTCACGCGAAAGGTCTACACCGACACTCCGGCTGCCATGCTGCCGGCTGCATCGCGAAACGTCTTCGCGCATCTCATCGACCATGTCGAAAGGGGGCGGGCAACGGCGCATCCCGGGCTCGGACTGTCCGCAGGATTCTCGCGAGTCTAGGCCCGGCCATCATGGGTGGCCAGGTTCCGGGAGGACCAGCCCATCTGCGGCAAGTCACCAGATTTCGCCGTTCCCTTCCCACTGACTCACGATTGAGCGACCAAAGCAACATCGCGCAGGATGATGCCGCAATGACACACTTCTTCTTTCTTTGTTCCGATGATTTTGACATACGTGTCGCGATGTACGGAAAGGATAAAGTCCAATTCGGATCATCGCGTTGATTGGCGTTTGCGCGCTGGGCTTCGAGCATTGCACGTTTCACGGCAACTTGGGCCATTTCGGGGCGCCGGGCGCGGAAGATTCACTCGTCGCGCAATGAATCATGTGGACGAAGTCTGAGAGCATTGCTATATCAGCCATCGGCATTCCGGCGTAGCTCAGCGGTAGAGCAGTTGACTGTTAATCAATTGGTCGTTGGTTCGATCCCAACCGCCGGAGCCAACAAAAACA
>JAPPCV010000059.1 GCA_028824715.1 Boseongicola sp.
CAGAACGAAACAGCAACATCTTTCTGGCCAATGGTCACTTAGGTATATAATCCCCAAAACATTCATCAGGATTGTTCGTGGCTGCTTTCGTGCCGTTGGCTGAGGGCGTCAAGAGCGCCCTCGGCCCCGTGCACAATAGGCCTGTCCCGGCAGATCGACAAGCTTGGACGTCAAGGCAAGAAAGGTCGCCACGGGTCAGCGATTGGATCGACGCTTTGAGCACCTCCTCCCCGCACGCGTTGACAGCCACCACCAATGAAATGGCTGCGACAATCGTCTTGCCGGAGCCGACATCGCCCGGACGGAGACAGTTCATCCGCCCGAAAACGATCAGGCCGTCCGAAAGCTGTCGCAGCTCACGTTCCTGTTCGCCTTTGAGGGGTGTCGAAAGGTCTCAAGGATCTATGCCCAATGCAACCTGCGGCAGTTGACCATCTTCCCTTGCGCTTCCTCGGACGCGATCGGGGCGAGTCCGGGAGTCAGCCTGTGAGCAACAGGCAATTCGTCAATTGAGACGACCCGCTCCAGGTGACCAGAAGGAACGTCACGCCGCCCAAGGGTCGATCGTCTCAAGTCCGGCCGCCCGAAACGGCGCAGTGTCGCGCGTCGCCACCATCATTCCATTGGCTACCGCCGTCGCCGCGATGTAGCCGTCCGACACCGAGACCGCACGTCCCGCTGACCGCGCTCTCGCCATCAATTCCGCATAGTCTTGCGATGCGGCAAGGTCGAAAGACAGAACCCGCCCAGCGAACATTGGCAGCACTTGACGCTCCAGATCGTCGTGCAGCCGGTGGCGGCGACGGCCGGCAGGCAGCGCGTGCACCCCGAAACGCAGTTCGGCAACGGTAATGGCGGAGATATAGAGCGTTTCCAGCGCCTGTGCGTCGAGCCATTCAGCGACGCGCGGTTCCGGGACGGCGCGCAGCGGCTCCGATATGACGTTCGTATCTATCAGGATCATTCGAGATCAACCGGCCGCGCAGCGGACGTGTCGCGCCGTGCGAAGCCCGCGAACTCTTCATCCGTCAGCCCCGTTCGCTGGCCGACGGCGGTCAGCACTGTCCCCAGTCTGGAGCGGCCCTCCGGCATCACGGCATCTCCAAGGATGGCGCGCACCTCGGCCTCTGTACTGCGGCCGCGCCGGGACGCCCGTGCACGCAACGCGCGGTGCACTTCGTCCGGCAAGTTGCGGACAGTCAGCATGGGCATGGTCGATCTCTCTTGGTTTGCTTGCATAATGATCTTCTGACGGCAAATTGGCAAGCGACGATTGCTTTCGAAAGTTGAGTGATCCGTCCGCGAAGCTCGCTCCGCGACGCGGTGGATCATTCGTTCGAGATGCGTCCAAGCCGGCTTGACTGCGTTTCGGGCGACCGGATCCCTGCAGAACGAAGTGCCTGGCCATCACGATGTCATCCAATCATCCCGCAGGAAACCCCGTCCTTCAGGGCGGGGAGGAATGCGGGCTCCCGTGTTCCGTGCATCGTTGTCGTCTCCTCTTTCCGTGACGTCTCGAGGACGTATCCGTAGCCGTCGGCGCGCTGGACGACGCGGCAGTGCCGGTGCGAGATCCCCTGCACCGTCCCCTCGTATGCTTCGAGAATCAGAAAGGAACCGGGAGGTGGATGTGGATAAGTTGGAAGCGGATTCCTGTGGAAAAACCGTCCCTTGCGTCCCGTCGCTTCCCCCTGTTCATTCCTGTGACGGGACCGCCGCCGCCAGGCCTGGCGGCGGCGGAGCGGAGCTTGCCCCGGAGGGCGGGTCGGACCGGACGTCCCTTGGATCCCATTCGCGGATCCGTGGCGCAGCGTGATCGGCCCGCCCTCCCTTCGCCTCCCGTGTCCTGAATGGATGCTGGGTTCAAGAACCGGATCGCCGCTGCGGAAGGGATGTATCAGAGCCGAAATCTCTGGAATCGGACGGACGAGGTCGCTTTCGACGTGTCGTGTACTCTTGAATTCAGTTGCATCTATTTCCCGAATCAGATTAAGTAACTTATATCATGAAGTAACACTTATGAAATCAGACAGGCGAGGAGACCATTGGCTTCTGATGAATCTGAAGTGGGCAGCCTCAAGGCATCAGGCAAACCCGCGAAGAGATCCAACAACGGAACTACCGCCTCCGCCGAACGTGATGGTGGCGACCCGCAGATCACGGGCGATGCGGCCGCGAATGCTATGAGACGAGAAGTTGCGGGTAACGCGTTGGGATACGCGTCACCGGCATTGTCCACCTCTCCAAGCATGGTCCGCGAAGCAATTTTGCGTTTCGAGGACGAGGCTTGGCACAGCGGTCACTTCGCAAGCCGCCTCGGACTCGTCCGTGCATGGTATGCCTGCCGAGACCGTACGGGACAGTGGCGGTTCGGGAGTTCAAAATACGTCGGCTACGACGGCTTGACGGCTGAAAACTATCTGGATCTGTCCGACAAGGGCCTTCTGGACGGAAGGCGAACCGAGGAGCAACTCAGGAAGTGGTGTCACGAACTGGACCCTTCAACGGACCTTTACTGCGAACTCAGCGCCCGCCTGTCGCAGTTCTTGGCGGCGCATCGCAAGGCCCCTAACGCCAGAGCCCGCATCAACATCTTCAAGGAAGACCATGCCGAAGCATTTGGCGAAGGACCGGACACCTTGGGAGCAGCGGTCGTCGACTTGGTCGTCGCCGTCGCGGAATTTCTTCCGCGCTCGCAACTCGAATTTCTGCGCAGGCGGCTAGCAGTGATCGGCCTTGAAGCGAATGGCAGCCCTGATAAGCGCGAGTGACAGAAAGGTCGCTCGACCGGGGATCCGGATCCCGGTGTATGCCTGTTCGGGCAACTTAGCCGACCTAGTCCGGTGCCGCGTCAAACGATTTCAGGAACTGGTTGACCGCAGAGAATTGGAGCGAAGAAACATGAAATTACATCCGAAAATTCAACAGGAGATTAGGCAAGTGACCTTGCAGTGGCCAGCACTACCTCAGGCCGAGAAAATTCCGGTCCGCCTCCAGGGCACGATAGTTGCGTACTGCGCGCGCGATGCAAACCGCGACGGCCGTGGGTTGCGGTGCGAAGCCCGCGAAACCGTCGCGCGAACGCTCAAGCACATTCGTTCAGCCGAGCGCGTTGCCGTCGACGGATCTTCGGCTGAAGATCTGGCGAAAAGAGCGCGCAGTCTCCTGAAGTCCCTGAAGCACAACACCGATTTCGACCGCACTGTCCATGACGCACGTCGTTTCGCCGGAGAGCTGCAAAAGGCAGGGAGACGCAGGAGACGGGTGGCCAAGGTCTGCCGACCACAGGAACATTCTTGTGGGACGATGGAAGGCGTGGGGGAGATTCGCTTATGCCGCGTTGCTTCCGCGGATCAACTGTACAAAATTGGCCGCAAGCTGCGCCTTTGCGTGGCGAAGGGCGACAGAATGAGCAGGGAGTATTTCTCTGACCTGCGAACACAGGAGGTGGAGCTCTGGACCGTTTGCAAATGCTCGGCCCCGTTCGCCCTGCTAAGCGTAAGCGAGGAAGACGGATCGAGGTTCGTCACGGAGTTTCAGGGATTCGATAATTCCGAGCCCGCCGTGACAGACGAAGACGGGCGGCATCACGAGATCCCGCGTCAAATCCTTCGGAAGGTGCTCGGACTCTTGAATGCCGATGCGCCCGATATCGAGTGTTTCACACGTGCTGGCGTGTTCCGGAGCCTCCTATCGGATGCTGCACTGGGCGCGCATGCAGAAGTCTGCATTTATGGAGAACGCTGGCGGGTCTGGAAATTCCCAGACGAAATCATCATGGTGTCCGGATATGGGTTTGCCGATGGTCACCACGCGATCGGAGAACGATGGTCAAGATTCATCCGGAAGGCGTCGGACACTCGACCCGCAATGACCCGATTGCGCCGGGCCCGCCATCGCGCGCGCCGGATTGGTCCGGACCTTGTCAGATGGCAAGAAGGGGTCTCGCATGATGATGCGCTGGACGTTGGCAGCCTGCTCGAACTTGTTCTAGCTTCACGAGATTTGCACGCAGTCCTCTACGGCGTCAACCTCCCCCAAAGTGCACCAGTGCACATCCAAGGTCTGCCCTGAAGTAAAGCCAGATATTCACCTCGGAAAGGAACGGAACGTGAGTCTGAAAGACATCGAACCGAAACATGTTGAGCAAGCTTTGCGCCAGATCAGGCGCGACAAGGACCTACCGAAGCGAAGAGGAAAAAATCTTAAGGTTAGCGACACTCTGCGAGCGTCACTAACCTTAAGATTTGCTGGAACTTTCCAACGATAGTAAGATCCCAATGCGACGCGAGGCGGAAAATGCATGGATTGCCGATCGACGTTTCGCCTTGGGTCTGGACGGGGCGCTAAAGTGTATCACCCATTGGCCACGACAGCAGGCGCGGCGAAGGGAAGTGGTAGCAGTAGCGCTTGATCGCTACCGGAGCCTCGCCCAGCCGAATGACGGGTGAAGAAGCATCGGCGGACGTACATCGCAATTCGATTTGAGCCAAGAATTGGCGCCGCGTGTTCGTGAAACTCGTAACAGCATCGCGAAAAAAGATGCCCGCCGCATTCCTGGGAACGGCGGCGGGCAAGTGGCGCATCTGGCTTAGTGTCGGTCTTGGGTCCAGGGCAGTAACCCCGACGACGATGTCGTCGTGCATCAAATTCGGGACAGGATGCGTGGACCGACACACCAGACCGCAGGCAGGCGCATGTCAGAAGAGCCCAGACAGGGACAAACCAAGGAGTGTAAGAAGCACCAACGCCGCGCCCCCGGCAAAGTCGCCGGGCAATGTCGCAGAGTTGCGAAAAAACGCGTCTTTCAGTTCATTCATTTCGGCAACCTCCTGCCATTCGCCTGCGATCGGCAGACAGCGTGAATGTTGCTTAATTGTTCTCCATATTTGAGCTGATGTAAAGACCATAATGCGAACATTCGTGGACAAAGCGCGCAAACAAGCCTTAACCAACTGATATCATTCGGATTGCCTTGTCCTGCTCCTGCAACCAAAGAAGCGTTCGCACCGCTTCTCCACGCCGAGTCTTGAGTTCCGGGTCACTCGCTACGAGTTCCCTGGCATCACGATTCGCGGCAGAAAGCAGCGAGCCATGGCATTCCCAATCGGCGACACGGAATCGCGGAAGCCCTGATTGGGCTGTGCCAAGCACATCCCCCGCCCCGCGCATCGCGAGATCCTCCTCCGCAATCCGAAACCCGTCCTCAGTCGCGCGCAGGATTTCCAGGCGTCGCCGGGCGGATTCGGAAAGCGGGGAGCGATAGAGCAGCAGACATGACGACCGCTCCGCGCCGCGACCCACCCTGCCCCGCATTTGATGCAGCTGCGCAAGGCCAAAGGACTCCGCACCCTCTATGACCATGATCGAGGCGTTCGGCACGTCGACTCCAACCTCGATGACTGTCGTTGCGACCAGGACTCGCGTGTCCCCTGCAACAAATGCCGCCATGGCAGCATCCCTTTCGCTGGACGACAACTGCCCATGAACAAGGCCAACGGATTGCTCGCCAAGAACCGCGCGAAGTCGCACAAAGCGTTCTTCGGCGGCAGTCTGGGCAAGGGTGTCGCTTTCATCCACGAGTGGACAGACCCAGTACGCCTGCCGACCAATTTCCACCGCAGCCTTCAACTGCGCCTCCACCTTGCTGATCCGGTCGTCCGGCACAGTCGCGGTGGTCACGGGAGTCCGGCCCGGCGGTTTCTCGTCCAGCACGGACATGTCCATGTCGCCAAAATGGGTCAAGCTCAGGGATCGGGGGATGGGTGTCGCCGTCATCACCAGCACATCGACCGTATCGCCCTTCTTTCCAAGTTCCATGCGCTGCGCCACACCGAATCGGTGCTGTTCGTCGATCACCGCTACGCGAAGATCCCGGAATTCTACATCCTCCTGGAACACGGCATGGGTTCCCAGAAGAACCTGGACTTCCCCGTTCGTGAGCGCGGCAAGCTTGGCCGAACGTTCCTTGCCCTTGTCACGCCCTGTAAGAATCTCAAGCACCACGTGGGCGGCTTCGGCCAGGGGCTTGAGTGTTTCCAGATGCTGGCGGGCCAGGATTTCGGTCGGCGCCATGAGGACGCCCTGCCCGCCAGCCTCGACTGCCGTCAGCAAGGACATGAATGCGACAAGCGTCTTTCCCGAGCCAACATCGCCTTGCAGCAGGCGGTTCATTCGCGCGGAATCCGCCAAGTCTTCGGAAATCTCGCGCATCGCACGTTCCTGTGCGCCTGTCGGGCGGTATGGAAGTGCTTCAAGGACCTTTGCCTGGAGACGACCCGTTGCAACTGATGACCGTCCCTTGCGTCTTCTGCGACGTGATCGGGCGAGCGAGAGCGTCACCTGGTGGGCGAAGAACTCGTCGTATGCAAGCCGCTGGCGGGCGGGCGCATCGGGCTTGATGTCTTTCGCCGAGCCCGGGCCATGAACTCCCTTTACCGCGTCAAGCCACCGTGGCCAGCCCATGCTCTCCAGAAATGCCGGCCCCAGCCAGTCGTCAAGTTCCGGTGCCCGTTCAACGGCCGCAGCCATGGCCTTGACCATGACTCTCTGTGTTAGCCCTTGAGTCAGCGGGTATACGGGTTCGAACTCCGGCAACTGACGGACCTCCTCCGGCGCGAGGATGTAGTCAGGGTGAACCATCTGAACCGTGCCATCGAACAGTTCAGCCCGTCCGGAGACCACGCGACGCCCGCCCGGCGGGAGCTTCTTCTGCAGCCAATCGGAATTCGCGTGGAAGAAAACCAGCGGAAACTCCACTTCGGAGTCCGATACGCTTACGCGATAGGGCCGCCCCTTGGCCTGGTTTGGCAGGTGCCGCAGCACCGTGACTTCGGTCGTGACCGTTGCCGGCAGAGTCACGCCCGATACGGTGGGCCGGCAGCGCCGATCAACGCCGGCATTCGGCAACGTGAAGAGCAGGTCCCGGGGCCTGCCGATTTCCATCTGCCCGAATACGCGCACAAGCTTCGGGCCGATGCCTGGCAGCGAATCAAGCGACGCAAAGAGCGGAAAGAGAACCTCCGGCCGACCGCTCATGCGCCGCCGACAAGGGCAAGCCAATCGTCCTCGTCTATCGTTTCGACGCCGAGTTCTGCAGCCTTCCTGACCTTTGATCCCGCGCCCGGTCCGGCCACGACCAGATCGGTCTTGGCAGAGACGGAACCAGAAACCCTTGCTCCAAGCGCTTCTGCTCGCGCCTTGGCTTCGTTGCGAGTCATCCTGTTCAGCGTTCCGGTGAAGACAATGGCCTTTCCGGCAACCGGACTGTCGGATGCCTGAGCATCAGGCGGAACGATCTCCAGATGCTTCACAAGACGTTCGATCGAGTCGCGCTCAGCTTCCTGATCCATCGTCAGGACGAGCGATCGAACCAGGGTTCGGCCCACACCATCGATGGACAGGAATTCCTTCCAGCCCGGACTCCTGTCAAGGGCGGCCTGTGACGCATCTTCCATGGCCGACTCCTTGGCGGCGTCAATTGCAGTGGCGGCAAGAGGGGGCCAGTCGTTGAAGTGGCGCGCGAGGTCCTTGGCCGCCGCTTCGCCGAGATGCCGGATTCCCAAGCCGAACAGGAACCGATGGAAGTCGATCCTCTTGCGATCGTTGATGGCAACAAAGAGCTTTTCCGCGGACTTGTCTCCCCAGCCTTCCAGGTCCTTCAGCCGCCTCTCCCTTGAGCGGTCACGGTCCTCCAACAGGAAGATGTCGGCCGGTTGGGCGATCCAGCCGCGACCATGGAAGTCCTCGACCTGCTTCGCCCCGAGTCCCTCGATGTCGAACGCGCCACGCGAAACGAAATGCTTGAGCTTCTCGACAGCCTGTGCGCGGCATACCAGACCCCCGGTGCATCGACGCACGGCATCCCCTTCTTCCCGGATGGCGGGCGACCCGCAAACGGGACACTCTTCCGGAAACTCGTAAGGTTTTGCGCCCTTTGGTCTCTTGGAGAGATCAACGTCCGCCACCTTCGGGATCACGTCTCCCGCCCGGTAGACCTGCACCCGGTCACCTGCTCGAATGTCCTTGCCGTCCCTGATCTCGTTGCCGCTCGCATCGCGCCCGGCTATGTAGTCCTCGTTGTGAAGAGTGGCGTTGGACACGACCACTCCACCCACCGTAACCGGCTGCAGCCGCGCCACCGGCGAAAGCGCGCCGGTTCGACCCACCTGGATGTCGATCGATTCCAGCTGCGTCCATGCAAGCTCTGCCGGGAACTTGTGTGCAACCGCCCACCGAGGTGTCGTCGAGCGGAACCCGAGCCGTGCCTGGAGGCCGAGATCATTCACCTTGTAGACAACACCGTCGATGTCGTAGTTGAGCGTGGCACGCATTTCCTCGATCCGGCGATAGTGGGCCACCAGCTCCGCAGTGCCTTGGCAGAGCTCCATGAGAGGGTTGGTCGCAAATCCCAGGTCTCTCAGCCGGTTGATCGCCTCTTCCTGCGTGTCCGCCAGCGCTTCGCTGACGGTGCCCCAAGCATAGGCGAAGAATCTCAATGGCCGCTTGGCCGTGATCCGGGGATCCAACTGCCTGAGAGATCCGGCTGCCGCGTTGCGCGGATTTGCGAATGTCTTGTCGTCCTGCTCGGCCTGGCGGGCGTTCAGCGCGGCGAAGTCCTCGTGACTCATGTAGACTTCGCCCCGAACCTCCAGCAGTTTCGGCGCCGACTTGATGCGCTCCGGAACGTCCCTGATTGTCAAAGCATTGGCCGTGACATCTTCACCGACCGAGCCGTCACCACGCGTGGCAGCGCAGCCCAGCTGTCCGTCCTCGTACCTCAAGGACAGCGACAGGCCATCGATTTTCGGTTCTGCCGTATAATCCACGGGGTCGGCTTCGGACATGCCCAGGAACTTTCGGATGGAGCGGTCGAACTCCGCCACGTCTGAATCACCAAACGCGTTTTCCAGCGACAGCATCGGAATGGAATGCCGGACTTTCCGGAAGCCGTCGGACGGCGCGGCGCCCACATGTTCAGAAGGCGAGTCCTCTCTCTTCAGATCCGGGAAGCGTCGCTCAATTTCGGCATTCCTGCGCTTTAGGGAATCGTATTCCGCGTCCGTGCGCTCTGGTGCGTCGTCCTGGAAATATGCCTTGTCGGCGGCATGCAACACGTTTGCCAAGCGAGCCAGTTCGGCCTTGGCTTCCTCGCGGCTGAGTGACGCTACGTCTTTCATCGGGCCTTTCTTGACATGCAATAGACTTGGCAGGATCGCCTCCCTTCATCGTCCAGTCGTTGACCAAAGGCAACCGGCGCCAGTCGCTTCCAGAACGCCCACGAGGCGTGCCACGCGTCAAGTGGCCATGATCCGCCTTGGCGCCCGAGACACCGAGAGGGGCTGATCAGGTCACCGGATGCGTTCCTGGCTCAGGTCCGGCACCATTCCGCCGACTGCATTTCGCGAAGCCTGCTTGCGGTGCGTTCGAACTCGAATGCGCCGCTGCCTTCGACTTGCAGCCTTTCCGGTGTGTTTGCCGCCGTAGCGATGAAACGGACACGCGCTTCGTAGAGCGCGTCGATCAAGGTCACGAAGCGGCGGGTCTCGTTGGCATTTTCGGAACTGAAATAGGGAATCTCTTCGAGGATGAGAACACGAACCGCATCCGCGATGGCAAGATAGTCCGCCGGGCCAAGCGGTTGGCCGCAAAGGTCCGGAAATCTTGCCCTTGCCACGCCGCTCGCAAACTCGGGAATCTCGATCTTGCGACCCTTCACCGAGAGCACGAGGCGTTCTGCACCGCCTTGGAGGAAGTCTTTCCAAAGCCTCTCCACCGCAGCACGCGCCGATGCATCCGCCGGATGAAAGTAGACCTTTTCGCCTTCTAGCCTGTCCTGGCGGTAGTCGTGGGGCGAGGACAGTTCGATGACTGACAAACGTGTCTTGATCAGTTCGATGAACGGCAGGAACAGGGCACGATTGAGGCCATCCTTGTATAGGTCGTCCGGTCGTCGGTTGGACGTGGTCACAACCACAACTCCGGCATCGAGCAGTTGCTCGAAGAAACGCCCGACGATCATGGCGTCTGCAATGTCCGAAATCTGCATTTCGTCAAGACAGAGAAGCCTGAGCCCGTCGCTCATGGCTGCTGCGACCGGCATCAATGCATCGTCGACCTGGGTCTTGCGCGCCTCGTGCAATCGGCCCTGAACTTCCTGCATGAAGGCGTGGAAGTGAATTCGGCGTGAGTGGTCGCCGCCCGCAGTCTCGTGGAGAAGATCCATCAGCATGGACTTCCCACGACCGACGCCGCCCCAGAGGTAGATGCCTGCGGCGAATTCCGGCGCTCGCTTGAGGACGCGCCCGAACACTCTCCGCGACGGTGCAGATTGCACCGCCCCTGCGACTCGGTCCAGTTCGGGAAGAACCGTTGCTTGCGCCGGGTCGGCATCGAAGTCGCCACTTGCAACCCGCGCCTGGTAGACATTGGTCACTTGTCCCATAAGTGCCGTCAATCACACAGGAATTGCAGGATCAAGTCAGACCTCCAGCGAGGTGACATCATGCCGATAGATCCAGTCGAACCGCTTGAGCATTGCCGCCGGGGCAACTGTGCTTGCAACCTTGAGTGCCGTGTGGGCGGCAAAGCGCAAAGGTGGAGTGCGAAGGTGGTAGTTGCGTGCATTTCTTGTGGCGGCACTCACGACCCGCGTTGCCCTGGGAATCCGGAGTGCCTGATATCTTTCGAGCGCCGTCCGCAAGTCGTGCCGACGGATTGCCGCCGCGAGAATCCATGCGTCCTCGAGCGCCAGGTTTGCCCCTTGTGCAAGAAACGGAAGCGTCGGATGCGCAGCGTCGCCAAGAAGAACCATTCGGCCATGAACCCAGCGCCTTGCCACCCGATGGCGGAACAGGCCCCAGAGATGCACGCTCTCGGCTGATTCCAGCATGCGGCGCACGTCGGGCCCAAATCCGGAAAATGCCGCGCGAAGATTGTTGGGGTCGTCTTCGCGGGTCCAGCCCTCTTCCACCCAATTGGCTCGTTCTTCAAATGCCGCGATGTTGCGCTGCCCGCCCCCAATTGGATAGGTTACGAGATGACGGCCGGGACCCATGTGGACCTCCACCGCCGGTTCGCAGCCTGCATCGGGAATCACGGTTCGCCAGGCAACCTGACGGGTGAAGAACGGACTTGATTGACTGTCCACACGCGCGCGCATGCGAGACTTGATTCCGTCGGCTCCGATCAGCAGATCTTCGGAACCTAACGCCTGTCCTCCGGGCGGCGGCACGCAGTCGACCGCCAAGTCGATGGAAACACCGGCCTTCCTTGCCGCCGACGCAAGTTGCGCAACAAGCGTAGCCCTGTGCGAAAGTTGCCAGCGCAGGTCCCCGGCATGGCGCCGGAAGTCCAGAGTTGCCACACTTCGCCCACTCGGCCCGTCCTTGAGGTGCACGGCTTCCAGCCGGATGGTCTCGGTCCGAAACTCCTTGTCCAGTCCAAGCGCCCTCATGACCGCCATGCCATTTGGGCTTATCTGGATTCCTGCGCCCACCTGACTGAAATCACGCGCCCGCTCAATCATGCGGATCGAATGCCCGTCACGTGCAAGCGCAATCGCGGCAGCCAACCCGCCAATTCCGGCTCCGGCGACCGTGATCTCGAGAGGCCTCATGAAGGGAAGCCTTCTGGAGGAAACCAAGACCTGCGCGGCGTCCGACGGCGTGTTCGCCGCATTGCAATCGCCTCAGCTGTCGCGATGGACCTTTTCCGCCCGTTCGTGCCGTTCCTGCGCCTCGAGGCTAAGTGTTGCGATCGGACGCGCATCCAGCCGCTTGAGAGAAATCGGCTCTCCGGTGTCCTCGCAGTAACCGTAGTCTCCTGCGTCGATGCGGCGCAATGCTTCATCAATCTTGGCAACCAGCTTGCGTTGGCGGTCCCTGGTACGAAGCTCCAGTGCCCTGTCCGCCTCCTCGCTGGCCCTGTCCGCGATATCGGGAATGTTCCGGGTTGTGTCCTGAAGACCTTCGATGGTGGTCCTGCTGTCGCCCATCAGTTCCGACTTCCAGATCAGGAGCTTCTTGCGAAAGTACTCGAGTTGACGTTCGTTCATGA
>JAPPCV010000041.1 GCA_028824715.1 Boseongicola sp.
ATGGCAGGCCGATGTGACCGCTCCGCAACATATCCCGGGCCGCAACATATCTGCAAATGGTACAAGGTCACATTGCTGACATGGCGCTTGATGTCGACGCCGCCGCCCTTCTGATCTACCGCGCAGCTTGGGCGAAGGACCAGGGGGCCCCGCGCATCACCCGCGAGGCGGCCATGGCAAAGCTCTTTTCGACCGAACGGGCACAAGTCGTGATCGACAAGGCGGTCCAGCTTTTTGGCGGTGAAGGCGTGCGGTCGGGCAACGCAGTGGAACGGCTCTACCGCGAAATCCGTGCCCTGCGCATCTATGAAGGCGCCAGTGACGTGCAAAAGGTCATCATCGCTCGCCAGACCCTCGACGCGCACGCAGGAGCAATGCCATGCTAGGCCCATCAGCCCACGTCGATACCTTCGCCCGTGACAACCTGCCGCCCGCCGAAGCCTGGCCCGAATTCCGGCTGGACGGCTTTGACTATCCTGAGCGGATAAATGCGGGCCATGAACTAACCGACGCGATCGTTGCGAATGGATTCGGGGATTGCACCGCGTTGATCGGCAACGGGCGGCGGCGCACATACAAGGAGCTTTCCGATTGGACCAACCGCCTTTCCCATGCGCTGGTCGATGACCTGGGCGTAGAGCCGGGCAATCGCGTCCTGATCCGCTCTGCCAACAACCCCGCGATGGTGGCCTGTTGGCTGGCCGCGACCAAGGCGGGCGCAGTCGTGGTCAACACCATGCCGATGCTGCGGGCGCCTGAACTGACGAAGTGCGTTGACAAGGCCAAGATCCGGTTCGCGCTATGCGACACGCGATTGATGGACGAGATGGCCCTTTGCGCCAAGGACAGTGCGTTCCTGAAGAAGGTCATCGGCTTTGACGGCACCTCGAACCACGATGCCGAGCTTGACAGGCTGGCTCTGGAAAAACCCGTGCAGTTCGAGGCGGTTCAAACCGGTCGCGACGATGTGGCACTGCTCGGCTTTACCAGCGGCTCGACGGGCGAGCCGAAGGCGACAATGCATTTCCATCGTGACCTGCTGATCATTGCGGATGGCTATGCAAAGGAAGTGCTTGGCGTCCAGCCCGAGGACATTTTCGTCGGCTCCCCGCCTTTGGCCTTCACCTTTGGCCTGGGCGGGCTGGCGATCTTTCCGTTGCGCTTCGGGGCAACGGCGACGCTTCTGGAGCAGGCGACCCCGCCAAACATGATCGAGATCATCGAAAAATACCGCGCCACAGTCTGCTTCACCGCGCCCACTGCCTACCGCGTGATGCTCGGCGCGATGGAAGAAGGTGCGGACCTGTCCAGCCTGCGTGCCGCCGTCTCGGCGGGCGAGACACTGCCAAAGCCGATTTATGACGCATGGATCGAACGCACAGGCAAACCGATGCTTGATGGCATCGGTGCGACCGAGCTTTTGCATGTATTCATCTCCAACCGGTTCGATGATCACAGGCCCGCCTGCACGGGCAAGCCAGTGACCGGCTATCAGGCGAAGATCATCGACGATGATGGCAATGACGTGCCCGATGGCGAGATTGGCCGCCTTGCCGTGATCGGACCGACGGGGTGTCGCTATCTGAACGACCCGCGCCAGGCGGGATATGTGTCGGACGGCTGGAACATCACTGGCGACAGCTTCACCCGCGACAGGGAAGGACATTTCCACTTCGCCGCGCGTAACGACGACATGATCGTGTCGGCAGGCTACAAGATCGCCGGTCCAGAAGTGGAGGCCGCTCTTCTGGCCCATGAGGCGGTCAGTGAATGCGGCGTGATTGGCGCGCCAGATGAAGCCCGGGGACATGTCGTCGAAGCGCATATCGTGCTCAACCCTGGCTTCACCGGAGACACCGCGTTGACAAAGGCGCTCCAGGATCACGTCAAGGCGTTGATTGCGCCTTACAAATACCCGCGAAGCATCCGCTTTTGCGACCAACTGCCGAAAACGCCAACCGGAAAAATCCAGCGGTTCCGGCTCAAACCGGGTGGCCAAAGCCACGCGATCACAAGGAGACGAAAATGAAAAAAGCAGTTCTTGCAACGGCCATGGCGGCGCTGATGGCCACGCCCGCTGCCGCCGAGGTCAAGGTCGGCATGATCACCACGCTCTCGGGGGGCGGAGCCGGTCTGGGCATTGACGTGCGCGACGGCTTCATGCTCGCCATCAAGCAGTCGGGTCGCGATGACATCGAGGTCGTGATCGAGGATGACCAGCGCAAGCCCGACATTGCCGTGCAACTCGCCGACAAGATGGTGCAATCCGAGAAGGTCGATGTGCTGACCGGCATCATCTGGTCGAACCTGGCGATGGCGGTGGTGCCCAGCGTGACCGCCCAGGGCAAGTTCTATCTTTCACCCAATGCCGGACCCTCGCCGCTGGCGGGCAAGGGGTGCCACCAAAACTATTTCAACGTGGCCTGGCAGAACGACAATCTGCATGAAGCGGCGGGCGCCTACGCCAATACCGCCGGATACGGCAACAGCTTCATCCTGGCGCCAAACTATCCGGCCGGGACCGACGCGCTGACGGGATACAAGCGCACTTTCGAGGGGAACGTGGCCAGCGAGGTCTACACGCAGCTGGGCCAGACGGACTATGCTGCCGAGATCGCGCAGATCAGGGCCTCGGGCGCAGACAGCGTCTTCTTCTTCCTGCCTGGCGGCATGGGGATTTCTTTCCTCAAGCAATATGCGGACAGCGGCGTGGACCTGCCTGTCGTCGGCCCTGCCTTCAGCTTTGATCAAGGCATTCTGCAAGCCGTGGGCGATGCAGCACTTGGCGTGGTGAACACATCCCAATGGAACAAGGACATCGACAACCCGGTCAACGCGGCTTTCGTCGAAGGCTTCCAGGCCGAATATGGCCGTTTGCCCTCGCTCTATGCCAGCCAGGGGTTTGACACCGCGAACCTTCTGATCTCGGCGGTTGAAGCCGCGGATGTTTCAGACGCGGATGCTTTCCGCGAGGCCCTGCGCGCCGCCGACTTCGACAGCACGCGCGGTGATTTCGCATTTGGACCGAACCATCATCCGATCCAGACGATCTATGCGCGCGAGGTCGTAAAGGAGGGCGATGTCTTCACGAACAAGATCATCGGCACCGCGCTTGAGAACCATTCGGACGCCTACGCGGCCGAGTGCAAAATGTAGGCGAAGGCCTTCGAGCGGGCCCTGGGCCCTGCCCGGGGCCACACCCCAAATCGTCTGCTTTTGACCTCTGACCATGTGGAGGCGACGGAACGCTTCATGTCCGCGATCCTTATCGTCGAACAGGTGCTGAACGGCCTGCAATTCGGCATCATGCTGTTTCTCATGGCAGCGGGCCTGACGCTGATCTTCGGCGTCATGGGGCTCATCAACCTGGCCCACGGCTCGCTTTACATGGTCGGCGCCTTTGCCGCCGCCTGGGTGGCGGGGGCGACGGGGTCCTTCCTGTTGGCGCTTGCTGCGGCTCTGGCCGCCGCCGCCGCCGCAGGCGCACTGGTCGAGATGCTGGTGATCCGCAGGCTTTACAAGGCGGCGCATCTTGATCAGGTCCTGGCGACCTTTGCCTTGATCCTGATCTTCTCCGAGGGCACTCGCTACGTCTTTGGCTCGTTCCCGTTGTTCCTCGACATTCCCGATTGCCTCTCCGGTCCCGTAACGCTCCCAGGCGGCATTCAGTACCCGCTTTACCGCCTGGTGCTGATCGGGGCTGGAATTCTGGTGGCCTTGGGGCTGTGGTGGCTGACCACGCGCACCCGCGTCGGCATTCAGATCCGCGCAGGCGAGAATGACCGCGAGATGATCGCAGCCCTCGGCATCAACATCACAAGGCTTTACACGCTTGTCTTCGCGATCGGCGCGGCGCTGGCAGGACTTGCCGGCGCGCTTGTTGGAGCGATCCAGTCCGTACAAGTCGGCATGGGCGAGCCAGTCCTCATTCTCGCCTTCGTCGTCATCGTGATCGGCGGCATTGGCTCGATCCGGGGCGCATTCATCGGCGCTTTGCTGGTGGGGCTGACCGACACGCTCGGGGGCATCTTCCTGCCTGAACTCTTCAAGCTCTTCATGGAAGGCGGCGCGGCAACCCAAACCGGCTCGGCGCTGGCGGCAATGGCTGTCTACATCCTCATGGGCTTCGTCCTGATCTGGCGGCCCTCCGGACTTTTCGGATCCCGCGCATGATCCCTGAGCGCTTCATAAACGCTTCCGTGATCGCCGGCCTGCTGGCCGTGCCGCTTTGGGCGCTGATGGCCGACGAGATCTTCACCATCACGCTGACGACCCGCGCCGTGATCCTGGCCCTTGCCGCAGTGGGCTTGAACATCGCGCTCGGCATGGGCGGACTGGTCTCCTTCGGCCACGCGGTGTTCTTCGGGATCGGCGGCTACGCCATGGGCATTCTGGCATTTCACGCCCAGACCTTCGCCCCGTTGGAGCTTGGTCCCCTGACCATAGAGGGCACCAAGTCCATGCCGGTGATCTGGCTGGTTGCGACAGTCGCCTCGGCGCTCACCGCGCTTGTGATTGGCCTGCTGAGCCTGCGCACGACAGGCGTCCACTTCATCATGATCACGCTCGCATTCGGGCAGTTGTTTTTCTACTTTACTATCTCCTGGAGCGCATATGGCGGCGAGGATGGGCTGTCGATCTATGTGCGCAACAGCTTTCCGGACCTCAACACACTGGTGCCGATCCAGTTCCTTGGCCTGTGTTTTGCCGCACTCTGCCTGGCGCTGCTGCTGCAATGGCGGCTTAGAAATTCCGCGTTCGGTCTTGCACTCAACGCAGCGCGGCAGACGCCTCAAAGGGTGGAAACAGTTGGCCTGAATCCGATGCGCCTCAAGCTTCTGGCCTTCGTCATCTCGGGCGCGATCACCGGGCTGGCCGGCGCGCTATTCGCGGACCTGAACCGCTTTGTCTCCCCCACCATGTTCAGTTGGCAGCTGTCGGGCGAGTTGATCATCCTGATCATCATCGGTGGCGTGGGGCGGCTGATGGGCCCCGTGATCGGGGCCGCGATCTTCGTGACGCTCGAGCATTGGCTGGGCGGGCTCACGGACTTCTGGCACATCTGGCTTGGAGTGATCCTTCTGGTCATCGTGCTCTTTGGGCGCGGTGGTGTGATCGGGCTTCTGACCGGCAAGGAGGGCCCCCATGTCTGAGCCGGTTCTTGCCACGCACGGGTTGATGAAGTCCTTCGGCGCACTCATCGCGACAGACAACGTGTCCATTGATCTGCACCCCGGAGAGATCCACGCGATCATCGGGCCCAACGGCGCAGGCAAATCCACTCTGATCGGCCAGATCAGCGGCTCTCTCGCTTCTGACGCGGGTCGGATCGAGCTTCTAGGCCAAGACGTCACAAGACTTCGAACCGCCGCCCGCGCGCAGGCCGGGCTGGGCCGAACATTCCAGATCTCGGCGCTGGCGATGGAAGACAGCGTCTTTGAAAACGTTCTGCTGGGGGCGGTCGCAGCGACCTCGGGCGCGTGGTCGCTGTTTATGCCAGTTGCACGGAAAGTGGCATTGACCGAACGGGCGATGCAGGCCCTGGATCGTGTCGGCCTCGCTTACGCGAAAGACACCCGCTGTGCCGATCTCTCCCACGGCCAGCGGCGACAGCTGGAAGTTGCCGTCGCGCTCACCCTTGCCCCCAAGGCGTTTCTCATGGACGAGCCCATGGCGGGTCTTGGCGCCGAGGGTTCAAGGAACCTCACCGGCTTTCTGGACGGTCTGCGCTCAGAGGCGCCCATTCTTCTGGTGGAACACGACATGGACGCGGTCTTTGCGCTCGCCGATCGGATCAGCGTGCTGGTCTATGGCCGCGTGATTGCCACCGGCACCGTCGAGGACATCCGCGCCTCCGACGCCGTCCGCGAAGCCTACCTGGGAGAAAGCGCATGAGCCTTCTCGACTTGGAATGCCTGGCAGCGACTTACGGCTATTCGCAGGTACTGTTCGATGTGAACCTTTCGCTTGAGGCGGGGGAGGTGCTGGCCCTGATGGGGCGCAACGGAACCGGCAAGACCACCACAACCCGCGCAATCTGCCGGATGATGGCTTCGGACGGTCGCTTGGAATTCGCGGGCAAAAGCCTCCATTCCCTGCCCAGTCACGCAGTCGCCCGCCTTGGCATTGGGCTGTGCCCCGAGGGGCGGAGGTGCTTCAAGGACCTGACCGTCCGCGAGAACCTCATCGCCGCCGCGCAA
Source organism: Boseongicola sp. (assembly GCA_028824715.1). Taxonomy (GTDB): domain Bacteria; phylum Pseudomonadota; class Alphaproteobacteria; order Rhodobacterales; family Rhodobacteraceae; genus JAJEFO01. The sequence continues at coordinate 6,201 of JAPPCV010000041.1, forward strand.
CCGGGGGAGTGGACACTCGACACCGTGGGCAACCTCTTTCCGCGCCTCGCCGAACGCGAAAGCCAACGAGCAGCCTCGCTCTCGGGCGGGGAGCAGCAGATGCTCGCCATCGGACGTGCGCTCACGACCAACCCGCGACTTCTGATCCTCGACGAGGCGGCCGAGGGCCTCGCCCCGATCATCCGGCAGGAAATTTGGGCCGCAATCGCCCGCTTGAAACAGGAATCCGGCATGGCCATTCTGGTGATCGACAAGTCGCTGAAGGAGCTCTCCGCAATTTCCGACCGCGCTGTCATCCTCGAACGCGGCAAGACCGTCTGGCAGGGCGCCATGAGCGACCTCACCCCCGAAATCTCCAACAAGTACGTTGGGATCTGATGTTCACCTTCCCGCAAAGAGTCTCGTTCAAACATTGCGATCCGGCAGGGATCGTTTTCTTCCCGCGTTACTTCGAGATGATCAACGACTGCATGGAGAACTTCTTTGCAGACGTTCTTCAAGTGCCATTCGAGAAAATGATGCCTGCGAACGGCGTCCCCACCGCGCAAATTTCGACCCGTTTCACTGCCCCAAGTCGCCATGGTGACCGGCTTGCTCTCTCACTCAAGGTGACAAAGGTCGGCAGAACCTCATTCAGTTACGAGATGGCCGCCGCTTGCGGCGACGAACAACGGTTTGAGACGACCGGCACACTCGTCTGCGTGAATCGCGCCGGACGTCCCACTCCCTGGCCACCTGCCTTGAAGGACCGCCTATCTGCTGAGAAGGACCAAAATCAGTGACACACAAAACCATTCACCCCGAAGGATGGCTTCCCGCAAAAGGCTACGCGAACGGCGTCCTCACACAGGATGGCGTGTTGCACATCGGCGGTCAGATCGGCTGGAACGCGAACAAGGAGATTGTGAGCGACCGGTTTGTCGACCAGATGGAGCAGGCGCTTCGCAACATCGCCGATATCGTGGCTGCAGCAGGGGGCAAGGTGACGGACATCACGCGCCTAACCTGGTTCGTGACCGACAAGCGAGAATACTTGGCGCATCAGAAAGAAGTGGGTGCCGCCTATCGCGCCGTTATAGGCCGCCACTTTCCGGCGATGTCCGTCGTCGTGGTCGCAGGTTTGATCGATGACGCTGCAAAGGTGGAAATCGAAGCGACAGCGCACCTCGGATGAGCCTCCCCCGATCTATATCTGCCATAACGCTTGTTGCTGACAAGTTTGGGCTGGGTGGAAGGGCATGGCTGTCGCGTCTGGATTTTGTCGGTTTCGACAGTCTCTGCGAGGCTTGCTGCGGCACCGAGGAGTTTCGGCAGGAAGAGCCGTCGTCCCAGCCGGCCTTCTTCTTCCGCGCATCGACGTCACTCTCCCGCCATCGGCCGTCCGCGCCAGGTTCAGCGCCAGCTTCCCCATCATCGCCAGGTTCTCGGGACCGTTGTCCTTCCGGTTTCGAAGGCCGGTCGGCGGCCCCTACGCGCGCGCCTCCGGCACGCTGGGCGCGAAGGGCGAGGTCCGCACCGGATACCGCATCGGGCCGGACGCGGACCACGCCGAGGACGCGACCCTCGACCTCTGGGCGGAGCCGGGAACCGACGGGGGCGGCGGCGCCGTCGGCGCAGGGCTGGAATGGCGGTGGTAGCCGCCTGCGGCGGCACGGAATCGAGACGGGCGGCTTCTGGCCGCCCGCGCCTTCGTCAGCGATCCCGCAGGCGCACGGGACGGAGGCGGCGCTCGCGAACCGTTTCGCATTGTAACGATTCCGTGAGCGCATTGCGCCGCGGCGGCTTTCGTGGCATGATCACCTTCGAAGCCGGACGCGAGCCCGGCCTGATGCGCTTCGGGCATGCCCCCTTTGCCGCCGCATCCGTCACCTGACCCGACGACCGTTTCCGAGTGCCGCTTGTTGAAGACCGGACAGGACGACCGCCATTTGAGGCCGACGCATTCGTTGAGCGATTTCACCGGACCGTGAGCGAGCCGTTGCCATGACCGGACAAAGGCGCCCGACGCCCTTCCGAACGCCCGCCGCTCCGGCGGCGGACGGTGCAGGACGGGGTTGCGGTCTGCCGGACGACGCCGTGCGGCCCGAGTCGCTCACCGAAGTCACGGGGCGCCCTGACGTCCTCCCCCGTTCCTGCGCGCCCGGCACGGAAACGGCCTTCGGCCGGACCGTCCGGACAGGTGCGGAGCTTCGCCAAGGCGCCGGCCTGATGTCAGCCAGGGCAGCCGGCCCGGCGCGACTGTCGCCGACGTTCCGGGCCGCGCCCTGCGTCGCGCCGCGACGGGTTGACAGGGACGGCGGCATGGGGCTGTACAAGGAGCCGGGAGCCGGGAGCCGGGAGCCGGGAGCCGCAGCTGCGTGCGCATCAGGGGGCCGTGCCGGCCGCCCGCCTTGCCCCGCCGCCCAAGGGGGCGCTCTCCGCCTGATCTCCCGGCCTGCGCCGCTCCGCCCGCCATGCATTCTCCCTCTTCCAGCCGCTGCGCCGGAACCCTCCGGGGCCGCAGGCCCGCCGCACGCCGCCGCTCCGCCTCCAGCCGGTCCGGACCGGCCCGAGCAGCCCCATCACGAAGTTCGAGCGGATTCGACCGGATACCCGTCAGGGGCTCTGGCGACGCTCACCCCCGCCGGTCCGGACCGGCAGCCGGCTCCACCCAAAATCCTTTCCGCCCGGTCCGCGCTTCGGCTGCGGCTGGTCCGCATCCGCCGCGTCGCGACGGGGAGCGGGCGATGACGTTCGGTTCCGTTCGAGAACAACAAGGGAGGCCGCCATGCCACGACTCGCCACGTTGATGATCCCGGCCGCGCTTGCGGCGCCCGCCTTTGCACTGGCTGTCGCCGCGTCCTTCGCGGCCGGCACGCCGGCGCACGCGGCGGCGCACGACTATCCGCCCAAGGAGCGCTGCACGCCGGCCGCGCTGTGGCAGGACCAGGGAAGGTGGACGCAGCGGTACTACAACACGCACCCGATCCAGCTTGGCTGGCGGGTGCTGAACCCGCGCGTGACCGAAGGCGAGAAGGTCAAGCTGGAACTGTTCAGCGTCGGCTACAACCCGGCGGTCGCGGCGCGGGGGCGGCAAATTGTAGACCAAAAGAAAATTGCATGCGGAAGTGATGGCCCCGGTCAGACAAATTGCACGGCACCCGTCTACGACACCCGCGAGGTCGGCGAGCACGGTTGCCCGATCAAGCGCATCAATGTCACGGTCCGGATGACGGCCAGGAAACCGAACCAGCAGTACGTTTCCGACACGCACATGATTACGCTGTGGCGCGGGCACCTCAAGGGCACCCACACGCTGCCGCTGGTCTATGGCCGCTATACCCCGCACCGGATCGATTTCCTCAGCGTGCATGGCGGTGGGAATAACCCCAGCTCGGGGCAGTACCACGCCAACCCGCCGTCGAGCCGAAGGCTGGACGTGGATGTCGGTGTCGTTGGAGGCGTCGCACTGGCGGAGCGCGGCATTCACTGGACCTTGAATAATGTGACGGGTCGCGTGACCGAAAGACGGAAAGTGGTCTACTACGTCCACGGCGAGAAGAGGGAAAGATACATCACCGACGCGATCTGGGTGGAAGGAGGTCATAGTACTCCAGCAGTTGCAATTCGCTGGGATAACACAGACGTATCAATTCCTGCGGGGCATACTGTTCGGCTGCCGATCAACTTTTCGGGATATTCAGCTGGGTTCGACCTGTCGTTACATTCAGGAAGTTATGTCAGCGATCCCAGCAAGGTGAGCTTCGACGGGCACGTAATGGTCCTTCGCGGACCTCTCGGCACAGATGGCAGAAATGCGTTCCAAATCAATGTCACGCCCAAAGCCGATTCCAATTCCGTGGATGAAACCGTAACGGTTGCGCTTGGAACCCCGGTTGCCTCAAACTCTTCAAACTGTCTTCTTCGGGATGGAACCACTCGGTCTGACGTCATCTGTGCCGATCAAGCCATCCCAATCTCGGCCGACACGACTGTTAGTGAAAAACAAGCCTATGTCCGGGATGCGCAGAAAACAGAGACCTATGAAGTTTCTTTCGCTCAAAACCCGACATTCGTGAACGAGCAGAACGGTCCGTCGGAACCGGTCCTGAAACTGTCCAAGCCGGCGCGCACTCCAATCAGCATTCCGGTCACTCTGGTCTCCGGGACGGCGCTGCATGAGAAGGACTTCAAGCCCGCCCCTAACGAAGAACAGGAGCAAGGTATCCAGTTCTCCGGCTTGAGCGGGAATTTCTATTTCCTGAAAGGCGATCAAACGGCAACAGTCGAAATACAAATAAACGACGACGACGTTTGGGAGCAGGAAGAGGAATTCTACATCGACCTCGATACGGCGAACTTCCCGACGGGCGTCAGCCTGAAATCGGGGGCCAGTGCGCGGGGAACGGTGCGCATCAGGGACAACGACAAGCACCCCGGAGAGACCTACGTCGAGTTGGGACCAAAGAGGCTCCAACATGTCAAAGAAAACCAGACATCGGCGCTCAATATCAAGCTTGTTCCCAATAGCACGGGCGCCGATGGTCTGAAAACCCTGACATTGAGACACAGCCACCCCGCCATTACCGAAGGATTTGGAAAGACGGCTGTTCTCGGGGATGATTTTGAGCTTCGCTATCCCGATGGCACCGTCGTTCCCAAGCATGATACGCAAAACTGGTCGGTTGTCGATCTTGAAAAGGCGAAAACATCTTCGGGATGGCAGCTGTCTCTAGCGGCCCTAAATGACGGTGTTTATCACGAACACACACGTTACATCGAGTTCGACCCCATCTTTGTTCTTGACGCCAAAAATGTGAACCGTGGAAAATACGGGCTTCCGTTCGATCTCAGGGGATCGGCAGCCTTCGCCATTTATGACCAGAAATTCGCGGACTTGTCCTTCACGCTTGAAGGCGAGACAAGTGCGGTGCGGAACACGGATGGCAAAGTTTGCGTCAACATCAAAGCAAGCCGAATCCTGAAAAGTCAAGTGTCCCTCCAGACACGACATACACATCTGGACACGGATGGATCGACCGTGCTCCATACCGATTTTTCAGATGATCTTGTCTCGATTGACAAGGATGCGGCGCAGATTTGTGGGGTGCCCTTAACCGTCGGACAGAAAATGAAGTTCGATCTTATCGGTCTCAGTTCGTTGCACAACAATTTCGAGGGTGAGACACCACCGACCGTCACGCCCAGAACGATCATCGTGACGGCGGTCGCTGATGCCAACGACACCAAGGCCATCAAGTTGCAACTGAGCAACGTCGTCGTCCCTGAGGGTGAAACACGCGCCATGCATGTCTCGGCCATTGGCGCCGGACCCGACGACTGCTTTGTCGGCACCATTGACATCGAGGATGGCACTGCACGGAAGTATTATGATTACTTTGCACGGGGACGCTCCTTCGCTTTCTGTGGTCCAGGTGGTGCCAGTGACACCATTCGTGGCAACAAGACATACATCCAGGCTTTTCGTGACCGCCATGATGACGGCGGCGAGACAGCGCAAGCCACACCGGTTTTGCGCGTAGCTTACAAGAAAGGAAGGTCTGCGCGTATCACAGATACAGATCAGGTGGGTATCAGTGATACAGGTGGCCTCATCACCATCACCAACGACGGCCCGATGCCCGCCGCCTGGCTGTCGCGGTTCGGGCGCACGGTGGCGGAGCAGGCGCTGGACGGCGTCGCGGCGCGGATGGCGGCGCCGCGGGCGCCGG
>JAPPCV010000033.1 GCA_028824715.1 Boseongicola sp.
CGTCGCCATCCAGATCGCGCTTGCCGGAAAGGCCGCCGACATGATCAAGTTGCACCATGCCGAACCTGCCCCCAAGAAGGGGTGAGCAGTTACCCCCGCAGATTTTGATGGTTCCCTTGACGATCCCGGCGGCAGGCCGCGGCTCGCAGGAGCGCAAGGACCGGTCCGTGCGCGGGATCACGACGACCAGCTGGTGTCGTCCCGCGGCAGGCGCCCCTCGTCGTCGATGACCGTGACCGCCGACGCGCCCGTGTTCGCCCACTCCCAAAAGACCAGGTTCGCGTCCCCTGGGCCAGCGCCATGCGCAAAGCTCGGCACCACGACCCCCACATGGCCCGCCGCTCGCACGTCAGCCACGAAGCGGTGCTGGACCGGCACCTGGCCGTCGAGCATCAGGCTTTCCCAGTCCGGATCGGCCAGATCGCTGGGCCTGAATCCCAGCGAAGACAGCTGGCGTGCATCTCTCCCGTCGAACAGGGGACCCGCGTCCACTTGGTAGGCCACGAGGGTCAGCGGCTGGAAGGGACGTCCCAGCGGGCTGGCTTCGAGCAGCGCCGTGGTGACATTGAAGGACGTGTACAGCGCGGGAACGCCGATGGGGTTGAACCGTCCTCCATGCTTGGCCGCCCCGTCGCCCGAGAGCGGCGACCAGGACCAGCGCGGGTTGTGGGCCCGGCAAACCGTCCCCGCGAAGCGGCCACCCGGGAGGACGGTCAGGCAAAGCCTCCCGCCGCGACGCGGTCGAGATAGGCATGAAGTTTCCGGGCCTCGCCGTCCCGCACCAGCTGGTCCGGGGTCCGGTTTCCAAAACCGGGCAAGGGCTCGGACCGGAACCAGGCATAGGCCGCCAGGAGCGACCCTGCCTGTGGCTCGACGCGGTTCAGGATCTCCAGCATCTCGCGGAGGCGGGTCTGCGTCTTCGGCGCACGCACCCGTGCCGCACGCGAAAACGCGTCACGTCCCAGGCCGAGCGTCTGAGCGATCTCGCCCCTTGTGGTTCGCAGGCCATCGGCGATGCGCACGGGGGAGAAGTGCTGGTCGGACACGTAATCGGACAATTGCATGGCAAACCTCATGTTCAATCACGCGATATACCGTCAAACGATGTGGTTATCAAGGCACGACTATGCCGAGGCATTTACGCTGCAGCGTATTTTGCGGGCGGCGCGATCTGCCCGGACATCGGAACGGTCATCATCGGCTGCGGCAGCCGCTTTCTTTGGCGGTTTCCGGTGCGTGTTGAATTCTGCGTCGCCCTGGACCGTTGATTTCGGCATGATTGAGGGTCATGGCCCGATTCCCGGGCACGCCTCGTCGCCTGGCGGCGGTTCCGGCACTGTTCCCAGGCTGTCGGGCTCGGGCCGCAGGCGGCCTTCGGGTCGGGCCCCTTGAAAAGGGAGCGCATCATCCCCGGCCTCGGACGAAGTGGCTTTCCATGCCGTACACGCGGTCGATGCGGGAGTTGATGCGCTCCAGCGCGCTCCGGCGGTTGTAGCCGCGCTGCCAGGAGGGGCTCCCCCAGGGCGTCGGCGTGAAAATTCGGCGGTCCACGGTCTCCAACGGGACCCGCACGGCCCGCCCGTAGTCCCCGGCCCTGCATCCGCCCATGCTGTGGCAGGCCGCATGGCCCGCGCAGTCGAAGCCGGAGTATGTTCGGGATTCGTGTAAATTGTTGTAATAGCGTTCAGCCAGCCCCATGTCGCCAATTGTAGCGAACGCGGCTTCAACGGCACGGGATCGCGGTAGGGAACCGGGTTGCCCCGGTCCCCCCCGCGCAGATCCCGGCGTGCGCGTTAACGCACCGGGCTCCTCCCTTGGGTGTTGACGACGAGCCGTTGGTCCGGCCACGGATGGCGGATTCTGGCCTTGGGCCAGTGGATGGCGACCAAGAGGTCGATTTTCTCCCACGCCGTGCGGTCCCTTTGGGACCGGCGCCGGAGGGCACGCCAGAGCAACCGCTGGCAGAGGCGTATGAACCTCCCCAGGTATCGGCCGCTCCCCGGGACAGCATAGTAGTTGAGCCAGCCGTTTATGACCCTGCCCAGCCACGCCGCCGTTTCGTTCCGGTCGTCGTGCCGCCGCCTGCGCAGTTCCTCCTTGATCTGTGGAGTCGCGTTGAAAATTGACCCACTTCGGGGGGTGATTCGCGTCCAAATTTGACCCACCCCAAATCAGGTGGAAACGCCTGCCTCGCAACGAATCAGCGAGGCAGTGGAGATGGTGTCAGTGGAGACGATCGGCAAGATGCCGCTGCCGTCATCGGCCGCATACCAGACAGTCTGGCCAATCTAGGACGGCGCGCCGAGAAAGTGGTGCTCGTCCATGAGCGCGCGGTAGCGCGGCTCCTCGTCCCGCGCCGCCGGCGTCACGGTCAGCTTCGAGAGATCCATTGCGGCCCCTGATTCGCTTTCGGTCAGGCGCCTTCATGGACGACTTGAGCGAGCTTGTTCACCCGGTTCAGGACAAGCCTTGCAGGAAAGACCGATCACTCACAGAAAAAATCCGTCCTGCGATCCAGCCGAAATTCATGACGTGGCACGCCGCCGCCGGGTTCTCCCCTCTGCGACCACAAGACCATGTTCCGCATGGTCGAGATGGCATTCACGAAGTTCGTCTTGCCGGACGCGTTGGCGCCGTAGATCACAACGGCTGGCAGCACGGCGCCGTTGGCGACGGCGTCACAGGAAATCAGGGAATCGCGTCGATCCTTCAGCGATGAAGCCGCAAACGACAGTTCCTGCCTGCCGCTGACGGACAGGTGGTTCCCGACACCAAAGCGCAACAGCATTTCGACAGCTCCATGTTCATTTTGTTCGTCAAGTTATAGCAAAATTCACGAATTTCTTGCAAAATTCGGCCTAACTTGCAGTTCTTTTGCATAGAACGTTGATTGCAGTGCCCCTCGGCAAGGCTGCACCCCAACCGACACGTGTTCCTGTTGGTGATCTTGCACCCGACCTCACTGACCGCTTCGAATTGCCTGAATCGGAACCCATCGATGCCTGCTCGCGCCCCCGAATTCCTCCGGACGCTCCTGTCGAACGGCGAGCGAATGGTGACAGACGCCGCTCATCAAGTTTCCTTTCCCCCGACAGGGAAGTGCGCAACGCAAACATGCGGGAGAGGCTGGCAAAGGCAAATCACCACGTCCTTGACAGTAGCTTCGACGAGGACCGCATCCGCACCGGCCGCGAACCGGAGAACACGGCCCTGCTGCGGCGCTTCGCGATCAGCATCATCAAGGCTCGTGGGCCTGCGGAGACGATGCGCAGACTGGGCCGGGACGTGCGGCGCGTGCTCGACTTCCAAAAGATGACCCGGCAGCGTCTGTCCATGCCTGTCCGCGGCACGGGCCTGATCTCGCTCAAGAGTCGACCAGGCCGCGCCGTCGTCACGAAAACGCGGCACGCACGGTCAACCGAAAAAGGGCGGACACGCGCATCTCCGGCGCAGTGCCAGCAGTTTTCGACATTCGACGAACGCAAAATGACGAAGACCGGCGATCGGACGGTCCCTCACAGGTCTGAGATGCGGAGAATCCGTCTTCAGGACGGAACGACACGTTCATGCCTGCACCGGACGTATTGCTGGCGACGAAGCACCTGCCGAACGATCTTCCTTGGCAGGACAGCCAATGGCCTCCTCGTTCGACTTCCGGTTGCGTTCGCGTCCGCAGAAGTCTAGAGACGGCCGAAATCTGCGGAGGCCCAGCCAGGGAGCCGCATTGGGGGGCGGTGACGTACATCGGGCAGTTGCGCCAGTCCGGATGCATGGACTTTGGCAAGCTAGTCGGCGGCACGAGTTGCTGTTCCGCTGGCTGGGTAACGTGTTGAAAGCGACGGAATGGCGCGCAGGCATCAAGGTCGAAGGAAGAGACGACGCAAGCAACCGGTCGCGGTCGAGCCGGTCGACGTCATGAAGGAAGCGCGTCGACTGCTTGGCCGAGGTGAGACCCGCAGTGCCCTCGGCTTGCTCAAGCGACTTCCCGTCGGGGATGACACACCGGCGGCCACTGCGCTGCTTCGGTTTTGCGCCTTTATGCAGCGTGCACGGGAACTTGCGCAACAGGGCCACCAGAGAGAGTCGGCCTCCATGCAGGCGCGAGCGGAAGAACACGCAAAGGCGGTCGCGCCCGAATCGCTCAGCGAGGAGGAACTGGGGGTCTTTCTCCGTCATCTCACGGCAGCAGAAGCGGTCACCGCATACGCGACATACCTGCGTGGACGGTCTCCGCATGTTGCGGTCGAACGGTATCTGGCCGATCAGTTGATGACACACCGGTGCTGGGATGCGCTGGCTGCGCACGACACGGACCACGTGCTGCGGAAGGACGCAGACTGTGTCAGGCAAGGCCTCGAAGCGATGGACGCGGGAAACTGGACGCGTTCATCGGATCTGCTGCGCGGCCTGCCGCGAACTTCGCCCTATGCACCTTGGCGCGTGTTCTGCAAGGCCATGGCCGCATACAGCATCAGTGACAATGCCGCCTTGTCCCGGGCGGTGTCCCTTCTTCCGGAAGACTTCGTGCTTGCTGGCACTGTCGTCGAGTTGAAGCGGGCAGCCAATGGCGGCGGGGAAGACGGAAACGCCAGGATCCAGGCGGCGCTTGGCACGGACGGCCTGGTCGTTCCGACGCTTGGCAAGGATCTGCACGGCGCCCTTCTCCGCGATGAACGTCCCCACAGGATTGCGGAGCTGATGGGCCGCCTGGCGGATGCGCTGTGTCCCGACGACCCGGTCCCCGTACTGGTGGACCTGATCCAGATTGCGGGTTTGGCCACCGCGCGCAACAGAAGTTCGCTGAAGACCGTCGAGGCGCTGGCGCGGCGACTCCTGCCACCCAAGCGTGTTCCCGGGGTGCTGGCCCGAGTACGGCTCGCCCTTCACCAAGCGTCACTGCGGGATTGGGACCCTGCTCCTGCGGCAACCCTCATCGACCGTGTTGCCGCGGAATTCCCTGGACCGGAGGACCAGGACCTCGCCCGAAGCTGCATCCTGGAGGATCTTGCCCGAACCGGACATCGCACCGGACCATTGCATCGAATGCCGTCCAGCATGAAACGGACGCTTTCCAAGCTTCTGGGCGGCCGGCCGATCAACGTGGCATCAGTCTACGCCGACCTCATGGAAGCCAGCCTCGAAGCCGATCCCGGCAACCGGGAGGGCTACCGGTGTCTTCTCGATCTTCTGGGCACTCGCCGCGAAAACAGGGACCGAAGACAGGACGTCCTTGAGCGGATGGCGGCTCGGTTCCCTGAAGACGCCGAGCCATGGCTGGAGCTGACCAAGCTGCATCATTTCTCCAATGCGCATCGTCGCGCCGAGCGCTCGTTGGCGGAGGCGCGAAGCAGGGCGCCGCATGACGATCGAATCCCGCACATGCAGGCGATAGGCCATCTGAAGTCTGCCGACCGCAGCCGCAACAACAGCCGGTTCGAGATCGCGGCCCGGGACATCGAGCGAGCCGCGGCACTGCGGCAGAGGAGTCTCGACACCATAGTGAAGACCAAGCGAATCCTGCTTGAAGTCGTGTCAACCGGACGGGATGCGGGCGAAGTGGCGACACCACACCTGGAACCGCTCTCGCGAGCCATGCAGATCAGGACGCTTGCGCTTCTTGTCCAGGAACTGGAACAGGACAGCCACGTCAAGAACGTGAAGCCCTCGATGGCAGGCAGCCTGCGGGCGCTGCTGCATTCCGGGATGTCGCGGCTCGACGAGGTCGACGCGAACGATGTGGCGGGCCTCGTCGCCCCGCTGACCGACGATCTTGGCATTCTCTACAAGAGCCTCAAGGTTGCGTCCGTGCTGTCCTGCTGGTGGGGCCAAATCCTGAGCCGGGCCGAGGGCGACCAGCTGCTGGATGTCTTTGACATCGTGATGGATTGCGACGGGCACGATGCAGTGCGCTCGGAGATCGGTCGTCGGCTGGCCAGGGCGAAAGCAGGCGAGCGCGACCGGAGGTTGTTGCTCTATCTCGCGGCGATACGCTACCAGACCGGCCTCGATCATGACTCGAGGAGATTCCTGGATGCGGTTGCAGGCGCGAGCGCGTCAGAACGCGACAGTCTCAAGGCATGCGCGGCACGAATGGCGCGCGGGACACATGGCTTGCTGCGCGAAGCACTGCTCAGCTTTGACTTCGACAGGCTGGAGCTGGACTTCGACATGCTTGACAGGCTGCCGGATGACGATCTGCCGCCAGGGATTTCGGGCCTGCTGGACCTAATGGAGGACGATGATGCGCTTGATGAGTTCATCGAGTTCAGCGACAGGGTGCGCAACGGCCTCTTGCCTGCCGGGGAATTCCTGGATCGACTTCGGGCCGGGTTGACGGAGCTGTCGCAACGCGACGGCCGCAAGCGCGGGCGGCATGACGATGATGAAATGCACGAACTGGGCTTGCTCGACCGCCTCTTCGACAGCTGTGACTACCGAGGGCTTCCAGCTCCCGTGCTTGAAACCGTTGCCGAGGCGTGTTGGCTGGATCCGGAGCTCACAAGTCGCTTTGAAGAGGCAGCGCGGAAAGTCAAGGCGGCGGGGATCGGCGGACAACTGTCGCGTGAGGCGCGCATCTTTCTCTTCCCGAAAACGCTTGGCCTTGAATTGCCGGAGACATAGCTGATGCTGACCCATTATCTGGTGCTTGGCCTCGCGCCCACCGCGTCGCCGAAGGACGTCCGAAAGCGCTACCTCGAGTTGATCCGGTCGCATCCGCCGAGCCAGGATCCGAAACGCAGCCAGCAGATCGTGGCGGCCTACGAGGCGCTGAAGGACGACCGTTCACGGATGGAGTCGTCGCTCTTCGGAATCGGGCGATCCGGAGATTTCGATCTGGCGCTGAACGCGCTGCTTGAAGCGCGCGCCGGGAAGCGTGCGGCACCCGGCCTCAAGGCACTGATTTCGGCAGAAGGCGTCCTGGATGAATGAGCGCCCGAGTGACTGGAGAGATCGGATCCTTGAGGACTTCCGTCGCTGGATCGGCGAACTGGTCGAGACCGAGGCGCCGGACGGGGCGGCACAGCCTGCCGCACCGGATCTGCACGGACTGTATGCCGAGCTTACGGCGTTGAGGCAGGAAATCCGGCTTCAGAACCGTGAGCAGGCAAGGACCGGCAAGGAACTGGCCAAGGCGGCGGAGCGATACGACGAAGCAGTGAAGTCCGTGAGACTCCAGGAACGCGACCTTGCCGCCTTCGAACAACGGGTAGCACGTGAAGCGGAGAACCGTTGTCTGCGCTCGATCCTCGACGTCCGTGACAGCCTGGCGCGTGGCTACGGCGCAGCGTCGGAGGTCAGCAATCGTCGCGGATTCCTGTTGCGGCGGCCACGGGGAATCGGCGGCATCGCGGAAGGTTACGGAATCGCGCTGCGGCGCTTTGATCGCATGCTTGCCGGGTTTGGCGTCGATCGCGTGAAAACCACCGGACGCCCCTTTGACCCTCGCACCATGCAGGCGACGGAGCTTCACCAGATCTCCGCCCTGGACGATGGAGTCGTGGTCGAGGAACTGCAAAGCGGCTTCCTGCGCGGCGAGGACCTGCTGCGCCTCGCGGAAGTCGCCGTCAATCGAATCGAAGGGGAGGAACACCCATAATGGACACTGATGCAGTCATTGGCATTGATCTCGGCACGACCAACTCGGAGGTTGCAATCATCAGGAACGGTCGACCGGAAATCGTGCGCGAGGATGGCGAAGCGATGGTGCCGTCATGCGTCGGAGTGGACGAGGATGGTGGAATCATCGTCGGGCGCCAGGCTCGCAACCAGTGGATCGCGGCACCCGAGAGGACAGTTCTCTCGATCAAGCGGCTGATGGGTTCCGGAGAACGCGTGAAGATGGGAGCCGGCGAGTACACCCCGCAGGAGATCTCGGCATTCATCCTGAAGGAACTGAGGGAGCGGGCGTCACGTGCTCTCGGCCATGACGTTGGCAAGGCGGTCGTGACGGTGCCGGCGTATTTCACCGACGCACAGCGAAAGGCCACGCGGGAAGCGGGCGTGATCGCGGGGCTGGACGTTGTGCGGATCATCAACGAACCGACGGCCGCTGCGCTCAGCTACGAGAGCGGAAGCGAGGATACCCGGAAGATCCTGGTCTACGACCTGGGTGGCGGAACTTTCGACGTGTCGGTGGTGTTGGTTGAGGAAGGCGTGGTCGAGGTGCTCTCGTCCACCGGTGACAATCACCTGGGAGGTGACGACTTCGACAGAACCATCGACGACAGGCTGAACCGGCACATCGAGAGCGAGCTCGGAGTGTCCGGAGCCGACGCGGATCAGGTCCTTCAGGCGCGGCTGAAGCGCGCTGCCGAACGGGCGAAGATCGAGCTTTCGCGACAACCGTACCTGCAGATCGAAGAGGACCATGTCGCGCTGGTCGACGGCGAGGCAAGGCACCTCTCGCACGACATCAGTCGCGCTGAATTCGAGCAGGGCATTGATGAGCTGCTGGCCGGGACGATGCGCTCCGTGACCATGGCCCTCAATGACGCCGATGTGCGCCCAAGCCAGCTTGACCGTGTCCTGATGGTAGGTGGCTCCACGCGCATTCCCCGCATCTCGGAATTGCTTGCGGAACGACTGGGACAGGAACCTCACGGAGAAGTGGATCCGGACCTGTGCGTGGCGCTGGGAGCGGGCGTTCAGGCTGGCATCGAGATGGGACTGGACATGCAGGCCGTCCTGGTCGATGTCACGCCATACACGTTCGGGACGAGTGCCGTCGGGGAGCTCTACGGCCAGCCCTACGCACACCAGTTCGTGCCCATCATTCGGCGCAACACCAAGCTGCCCACGACCCGAACCGAGCCGCTCTTCAAGATGTTCGATGAGCAAGACGCCGTGAGTGTCAGGGTCTACCAGGGCGAAGACCCCGATGCGCTGAAGAACGTCGAGATCGGTTCCTTCGAGTTCGAGGGCCTGGCCTCAAGCGCGTTCGCCACCGATCAGGGCCTCCTGTGCACGTACCAGCTCGATCTTGACGGGTTGCTGAAGGTGCATGTCGTGGAGCGGGCGACGGGACGGGAGATTCGCGGCGTGGTGGAGGATGCGCTGGGACATTCGAGCGGAAGCGAAACAAGGGCCTCACGTGAGAAAGTGGAGGAACTCTGGGATCCGGAGACGGATTCGGCCGGCGGTGCAGGGACAGTTTCGACGGACGCATCCCGGCAGATGGACGACACGCTGGAACGGGCGCAGGCCATTCTCGACACGGCTCCGGTGGAGGACAGAGAGGAGATTTCCGAGCTGACAGGAGAATTGCGACGCGCGATCAGCGAAGGGCGCACCGAGGACGCCGAGGACATCCGGCAGAACCTTGAAGAGATCCTCTTCTATCTTGAATGACCGGCATCATGACTCAATGCCCGACTTGCGGCGCGAAAAGGATCGAAGGCCCTTCATGCCATCGGTGTCAAACCGACCTTCGTCTGGTGCAGGACGTTGAGCGGGCTGCAGAGTGGTGCCGCAAGCGAGCAGCCGAAGCGCTCAAGCAGGCTCGACGGCACGAGGCAAGGGAGATGGCGGATCGGGCGTGCGCCCTTCACAGGTCCCATGACTCACTCTCCCTGCGAGCCATCATCGCAATTGCGGAAGGCGAATTCGATCTGGCATTGCGGCTTTGGCGAGAAACGCAAGCCGATCCCGCGAACCATTCTGGACAAGCGAGCAGTCCAGTGAGGGATGCCAACCTCGATGCGCAATAGGCCTTGTGCTGGACAGGCAGCGCGATCAGGTTTCCGAAGCCGCCGACCGGCACTGAATCCTGATTCGGGAACAGGCGGTCATGGGACGTGAAATCAATTTCCGGCCGCTTGTCCATTGTTTCCGTGATCAGTGCCGACCCGAACTGGCGCGCGGTCCGGGCAGATACCGGTTCAGAAAAGAAAAACCAGACATGGCCCCCGTTCCCGGACCTTGATCTTTCCAGTGCGGCAGGCACCGCCTTTGCCTGACAGGTCTCGATCAGCGCATTGGCGTCATCCGCCCATGATGCCTTGTCAAGGTCAATCGTCAGAAACCGGCAAGTGTTGTCTTGCAGCAAGGGATAGACGCCGGCGACAAAGTTCCCGTCCTGGGGCGGTCGAGCTCTCGGAATGCGGGAAGCCGCGCCGCATCCGGCTGAAGGCCGTGGAAAACTACGCCTCCGAGGCGCGGCACGGGTTCGTGTCGGAAGCGGTCGCGCGCGGGGCGCGGGTCGTCACCGACGGCTGGCTCGGGTACAGCGGCCTGCCCGACAACCCGTGGGAGGAAAGGGTGGTCGGCGACCGCAAGGCGCACGAGATCCTGACCTGGGTCCACCGGGTCTTCTCGAACCTGAAGCGCTGGGCCCTGGGGGTGCATCACGGGCTGAGACGCAAGCACGTCCAGCGCTACCTGGACGAGTTCGTCTTCCGCTGGAACCGGCGCCGCCACCGGCGGACCTCGCTCGACAGCCTCCTCGGCATCGGCCTCGGGCTGCCGCCCGCAACGTATCACGACATCGTCGAAGGACGCGCCTGACGCGGCCCCGGCGCCGGAACACCGCGCCCGCAGTCCGTCGCCGCTCCCCCATCCCGGAAATCTCCGCCGCCAAGACCGCCTTGCGGCCCTGTCGGCGCGTTCTGCGCAATGGATCCGGGAATCCGACCGCGCGGGCGCCGACGCAACATCTTGTGCCGCCTTGGCCAGGGGGATAAGCCTTTCTCCGGAAATGGCACTCCGACTAGAACTTGCTCAGGCTGCAGGTTGCGCATGTTCTTGCGATGATCCATCAGCGCACGCTGAGAGTTGCAATGGGCTTGCGCAGGTTTCACCCGGCCTCACACGACGTTTGTTCACTCTCGTTCTTCGAACATCCTTGCCACGTCGATTCCCGTTTGTGCGCAAATTTCTTGACAAGTCCGACGATACAATCTGTATCGCATTCGGGTCTTGTACCACGGGCGATTCCATGACCGCCGACGGTAGATTGCAGAAAAATGCAAAATGCCTGGGTTCTCGATTGCGAAAACTATCTCACGCCAAAACTCTTTAGAGGCGTAAAACCTGTTCAACGACAAGACGTCTCTGGGGACGTCCCAATTGAGGTCAAGGTAGTGCACCTTGTCCTTGAAGAACTCATTCAGCCGATCCATGTCGGGAAGAGAATTCCAATGCCCCGAGCCACTTTCCATGTCTGCCAGTGTGCGATCAGGGTCCGAAGCTCGGATTCTATCTGTGTCGAACAAGATCACGCCTGAAGAAAAGTACTTCGTTTCGAGTTCCCGCACTGTGGAGCCCATCCTTGACGCTCTCTCAATAAGTTTTTTCGTAACTGCTCACCCCATGCGTAGCGTGACTGGCTTGTCGCGAGCCGGGTGAACGG
>JAPPCV010000092.1 GCA_028824715.1 Boseongicola sp.
CTTGGCGCAGGATCTCGAGGCGTTGGGATGGTGCCGGGCGCATACGGGGTCCGCCAGGGGCCTCCTGTTTGCGCCTGGCCGCGCGCCGGCGGGAGCGGAAGACCGATTGCGTGCCGAGGGATACGTCGACGTGTTGCGCTTTGTCACGAAAGGTGCCGAATGAGCGCGATCGCAATGCTCATCGCGCTTGCGTTGGACGTGGCGATCGGTTGGCCGGATTGGCTCTATCGCCGAATCGGGCACCCCGTGGGCTGGATGGGGCGAGTGATTGCCAAGGCGGATCGTCGTCTCAATCGGAGCGAATTGCGGGACGCCGTTCGCAGGCGGAACGGCATCGCGGTTGCACTTGCCGTGACTGCAACCACGGGCGGCGTTGCATGGTGTGTCACCTTGGTGCTGCCCGAAGGGCTCCTGGGCATGGCGATCACGGGCGTGCTGGCCTGGCCTTTCCTGGCCGCGCGATCGCTCGACGAGCATGTTCGGGCAGTTGCGGAACCGCTCTCGGACAATGATGTCTCCGGTGCGCGGGAGGCCGTCTCGAAGATTGTCGGCCGGGACCCGGCGATGCTGGATTCGCCCGCCATGGCGCGGGCATCGCTGGAAAGTCTTGCCGAGAACGCCTCCGACGGGGTCGTGGCCCCTCTTTTTTGGGGAACAATCTTCGGATTGCCGGGCATCGTCGCGTACAAGGCGGTCAACACGCTCGACTCGATGATCGGACATCGAACTGTCCGGCACGAGGCGTTCGGCTGGGCTTCCGCGCGGATCGACGACCTGGCGAATCTCGTTCCGGCGCGATTGACCGCGGTTCTGCTTGCCTGCGTTTCCGGTGCGCCGTGTCGCGTTCTCCGGATCGTGTTTCGGGACGCTCGTCGCCACCGCTCGCCCAATGCAGGATGGCCCGAAGCAGCCATGGCGGGCGCGCTTCATGTGAAACTCTCCGGGCCGCGAATCTATGCAGGTCATGCGGGCCCGAGCGGCGACCCATTCCTGAATCCCGATGGCGGTGATCCGGGCCCAGAGGACATCGAGGCCGGAATTCGCCTCTATCGCAAGTCAGTTTTGCTGGCGGCCGTGCTTTTGGTCCTGCTGGCGGTGCTGTAGAAGCCGTCCATGCGCGATCACGGGGGCAATCTCGATACGGCCATGGCCAGGTGGGGCGGCGGGCCGGAGGAATGGATCGACCTCTCGACCGGCATCAATTCGAGCCCCTATCCGTTGCCCGAGTTCGATGATCGTGCCTGGACCGACCTGCCGATGCGTTCCGACCTGGAATTGCTGCGCGAAACGGCCCGCATGGCTTATGGCTGCGTGACAGGAGTGTTGCCCGTCGCCGGCGCACAAGCTGCAATCCAGATGATTCCCGTGTCCTGCAAGCACGGGCTGGTGCGGGTGCTCGGCCCGACCTACAACGAGCATGCGGCGAGTTTCGCGCGAAGCGGATGGACGGTCGAGACGGTTGAGCGTCCGACCGCGCTCGCTGGTGCGGACGCTGCCGTCGTGGTCAATCCGAACAATCCGGACGGGCGTATCCTGGCACCAGAGCAGTTGCGAGCCATTTCAACGCGGGTAGGGCTTCTCGTCGTGGATGAAAGTTTCGTTGACCCGCGCCCGAACATTTCCCTGGCCCGGGAGATTCCGGACAACACGCTCGTGCTGCGGTCCTTCGGCAAGTTCTACGGGCTTGCCGGCCTGCGCCTGGGATTTGTACTCGGTGGTGAAGCGCGTCTGGCGGCTCTGGCCGAACTGGCAGGCCCTTGGCCGGTTTCGGGCGTCGCGATCCGTGTGGGGCAGGCTGCGCTGGCCGATGCAGCGTGGCGCAAGGCGGCGGCGGCGAGACTTGCAAGGGATGCAGCAAGACTTGACGATCTGGCCCGGACCGGAGGTTGGGAACTTGTGGGCGGAAGCGAACTGTTTCGGCTCTACCGAGTGCCGGATGCCGTGGATGCACAGGTGCATCTTGCGATGGAGCGGATCTGGAGCAGGACGTTTCCTTACTCGACGGACTGGCTTCGGTTGGGCATTCCCGGGCCGGATCACTGGACGCGCGTGGAAGCCGCTCTCCTTTGATGACAGAGTACACGACTGCATGCCGCTGGAGGCCTATTGGGCGAGCGCCAGGAGGGAGTCCAGGTCGAGATGCGTTTCCATGTGCCGCGCGAGTTCCTCAAGTGTGCCGTCGACGGTGGCGGCGTAGGAGAGTCCCGATGGCTTGTGCCCGAGACTCCTGAGAAAGTCGGCGCGGAATCCGTCGTCGCGAAACATGCCGTGGAAGTAGCTGCCCGACACCTTCCCGTCCGGGCTGGTGGCGCCGTCCGGTCCGCCTGCCGTGACGGCGAACGGGCGGGCGGTGTCGGGGCCGGTGGTGCGGCCCTTGTGAATTTCGTATCCGAGAAAGTCCGCGTTCGTCGCCACATGCCGCGCGGGCGTTTCGGTGAGGCGCTTTTGGGCCGTCATTTCGGTTTCGACATCCAGCAGGCCGAGGCCTTTGGTTGAGCCTGGCGGGCCCTCGATCCCGGCCGGGTCGTTGATGGTCCGGCCCAGCATCTGGTAGCCACCGCAGATCCCGAGGATCTGGCCTCCTCGCCGCGCATGCGCCTGGAGATCGATTTCCCAGCCCTGTTCCTTCAGGAACGCGAGATCGCCGCGCGTTGACTTGCTTCCTGGTAGGATCACGAGATCTGCGTCGCCGGGAATGGCCTGGCCTGCAGCGAGCATGGTGAGCCGAACCGATGCCTCCTGTGCGAGGGGGTCAAGGTCGTCGAAATTCGCGATTCGGTCGAAGCGCAGGCAAACGACGTGACAGTCGCCTTCCTCGGTCTCACTGATGTCGAGTGCGTCCTCGGCCGGCAGCTTCCATGCGTTCTGGAACCAGGGCAGGATGCCGAAGCCACGCCAGTCGGCCTTGTCCTCGGCGATCCTGCAGCCATCCGCAAACAGGGCCGGATCACCCCGGAACTTGTTGACAATGAAGCCCTTGATCCGCTCCGCATCCCCGGGGTCGAGGATGGCCCGGGTGCCGACAAGCTGCGCGATGACTCCGCCACGATCAATGTCGCCGACAAGAACGACCGGAACATCAGCCGCTTGCGCGAAGCCCATGTTGGCAATGTCCCCCTTGCGCAGGTTCACCTCTGCAGGAGATCCCGCACCTTCGACAAGCACAAGATCATGGGACGATCGAAGTCTCCGGTAGCTCTCGAGGACCGGCACAAGCAGGTCTGCCTTCAGATCCCCGTATTCCCGCGCCTTGACCGTTGAATGCCGCTTGCCCTGAACGACGACCTGCGCGCCGGTTTCGGATTCCGGTTTCAGCAGGACGGGATTCATGTCGACATGAGGTTGGAGACCAGCCGCGAGGGCTTGAAGAGCCTGGGCGCGGCCAATCTCGCCGCCGTCTGCGGTGACGGCAGCATTGTTCGACATGTTCTGCGGCTTGAAGGGGGCGACGGCGATGCCCCGGTTCCGGGCGGCGCGTGCCAGGCCTGCGACGAGGATCGACTTTCCGACATTGGAGCCGGTGCCTTGCAGCATGAGGGCTCCGGTCATGTTCCGAGAGGCCGCGACGACGGCCTGCGGCGCATGATTTCCGTCTTGGCCCGGCGCGATGATCCGAGGCGGAACGGCTTCGCGTTCGCTTGCTGCGCCGTGCAATGCCGCAAGATCAAAACTCGATGCCCTTCTGGGCCTTGATGCCGTCCCGGAAGGGGTGCTTGACGAGTTCCATGCTGGTCACGAGATCGGCGCATTCGACCAGCATGTCGTGGGCGTTGCGGCCCGTCAGCACGACATGGGTCATCTCTGGCTTCTCGGTGAGGAGGAATTCAACGACCTCGTCGATGTCGAGATACTCGTAACGGAGCGCGATGTTGATTTCGTCCAGAAGCACGAAGCGAATTTCAGGGTCGCGGATCAGGGTTTTGGCCTTTGCCCAGCCCGCCTGCGCCGCAGCAATGTCGCGTTCGCGATCCTGGGTTTCCCAGGTGAAACCCTCTCCGCTGGTCACCCAGGTCACCTTGTCGGCGAAGTGGTCGGCGAAAAAGTCGCGTTCTCCCGTTCCCCAAGCGCCCTTGATGAACTGGATCACGGCTGCAGGCATGCCATGCGCAATGCAGCGGACGAGCATGCCGAACCCGGAAGACGACTTGCCCTTGCCCGGTCCAGTAACGACGATGATCAGGCCCTTTTCCTCGGTCTTCGATTCCATCATCCGGTCGCGTGCCGCCTTGACCTTCTTCATCTTGTCGCGATGACGGGTCGCCTTGTCACTCATGGACGCCCTCCCTGCTTTCCTGTCTCACTGCCAGGCTGTGGGACTGGATCTCCTCAACTGGATGAGTCCTGGCTGGGGCAACTTTTCCACTGGTGCGACACAAATTTCCACACAAATGAAGTAAACTCCACGCCCCGAATTTCGAAGATCGCTGTAGCAGAAGTCCCCTTTCCCTCAATTTGCGACCTGACTGCCACCCTCGAAATTCTTGATTGCCGTGTCGCCGGAGTTTGCGTGCCAGTCTTCGTGGAGCAAATGGCTTGGGCGGATGTTGGACGCTCTTGCTCGGAAGTTTGGAGTGCGCCCTTTCAGTTGGACAGTTCAGCCTGCACTTTTTGACCCATCCAGGGCGTTGATCTCCTCGAACCTCGTATGCTTTGAGAATCAGAAAGGAACCAGAAGGTGGCTGTGGACAAGTTGGACGCGAATTTCTGTGGAAAACCGTCCCCTGCGTTCCGCCGCCTCCCCGGTTCATTCCCGTGACGGGACCGCCGCCGCCTGGCCTGACGGCGGTGGAGCAGGGCTTGCCCGGAAGGACGGGTCGTCGCCGATGAAGAATCCCCGGCAGTTGTGGTTCGGCGCAATGACGGAATCGCTCAGGCGCACTGGCTCGTCACGTAGGGTCGCGGCGAATCTGGCCGAGACCGAGCGGTGCCATTGATGCGCTGCAGGTCAAGAAATCGAGGCCCCGTAAATTGAAGAGATCGTCTCTGCCAGAGTGACGTCGAATTCGTCGTCTGTCTGCGAATCGGACAGACCTTCGGTCAGGGCACGGCTGAAACTCGCGATCATTCCGGCATTTTCCGCGAGGCGTCGGTTGGCCTCGTCCCTGGAATAGCCGCCTGACAGCGCGACCACGCGCATGCAGTTCGGGTGCGCGATGCAGGGCGCGTAGAAGTCGTTCTCACTGGGCAGCGACAGCTTCAGCATGACCTCCCGGTCAAGGGCATCAAGACCCTTCATGATCTCGTCGCGCAGGATCTTCTCGGCGGCGGCCTTGTCCGCGATCGTGATGGTGACTTCCGGCTCGATGATCGGGACCAGCCCGTGGTCGAGAATCCGGCGACCGACCTCGAACTGCTGCGCCGCAACGGCCGCGATGCCGTCGGGGTTTGCCGAATTTATGACGGAGCGCATCTTCGTGCCGAAGATTCCCATTGCATTGGCACGCGAGAGGAGGCCGTCAAGATCGCCCATGTCCTTCATGAGCTGAACGCCATCATCCTCATTCTCAAGCCCTTGGTCGCACTTGAGAAAGGGCACCACGCGCTTCGTTTCCCAGAGGTAGGAGGCCGCGGCGCTGCCACCAATGTCCCGGTCCATTGTCTGCTCGAACAGGATGGCCCCGATGACCTTGTCGCCTGAAAACGCGGGTGCACGCACGATGCGCGACCGCATCTCATGGATCAGGTCAAACATCTCGTCTTCGGAACCGTACCGGTCAGCTTCGATGCCGTAGAGGCGAAGCGCCTTGGGCGTCGACCCGCCGGACTGATCGAGCGCGGCAACAAAGCCTTTGCCGGTCCGCATCTGCTCAGACTGTGTCACTTCAGGCATCGGATCCCCCGTTCTAGTGGCATTGCGCCCCTCTTAGGGCCGTCTTCCGGCGAGTCAATGGCGCGCACGCGGACGCGATCGGATTCAACCCTGGTCAAGGGCGGCCACTCCCGGCAGGGTCTTGCCTTCCATCCATTCGAGGAACGCGCCGCCCGCGGTCGAGACGTAGGAAAAGTCGCCCGTGACCTTGGCCTTGTTCAATGCAGCCACCGTGTCGCCGCCGCCGGCCACCGAACTCAGCCTGCCGGATCGCGTCAACTCGGCGACCCTTCGCGCAGCGGCGATGGTGGCCGCCCCAAACGGATCGGTCTCGAAGGCGCCAAGCGGGCCGTTCCAGATGACGGTCCTTGCGGAGGCGAACACGTCCTCGACCTGCGCAACGGTTCGAGGTCCCACGTCCAGTATCATGAATTCGGGCGGGCAGGCGCCTGCATCGACGGTGACCGCCTCGATACCGGCTGCAAGCTCCGCTGCACAGACGATGTCCGTCGGCAGGACGATCTCGCAGGCGACCTCCTCGGCCTTGGCCAGGATTTCACGGGCGGTGCCGGCCATCTCGCGTTCGGCAAGCGACCTGCCGACGTCGATGCCCTGCGCCACGAGAAAGGTGTTTGCCATGCCGCCGCCGATCACGACCGTGTTCACCTTGCGGACGAGATTCTCGAGCAATGCGAGCTTCGTAGAGACTTTCGCGCCCCCCACGACGGCAACGAGCGGCCGGTCAGGGTCGGTCAGGGCGGACTCCAGCGCATTCAGTTCCGCTTCCATCAAGCGCCCGGCGGCGGACGGCAGGACCCGGGCCAGGCCTTCGGTCGAGGCGTGGGCCCTGTGGGCGGTCGAGAACGCGTCATTGACGAAGACATCGCCAAGCTCGGCAAGCGCGGCCGCGAACTGCGGGTCGTTGGCTTCCTCTCCCGCGTGAAACCGCGTGTTCTCCAGCAGGAGCACTTCGCCGCTGCCCAGCCCTGCGATCGCCGACGCCGCGAGGCCGGAGACGCAGTCTTCCGCGAACGTCACGGGCAGGCCGAGCACGCGCGCGACGACTTCCCGGACCTGACAAAGGGACATTTCGGGCACGCGCCGGCCCTTTGGGCGCGCAAAGTGGGCCAGGAGGACGGGCTTGCCGCCCATGGCGAGAATGTCGCGAACCGTCGGTGCGATGCGTTCGATCCGTGTCGTGTCGGTCACCGATCCGTTCTCGACGGGAACGTTCAAGTCCACACGAGTCAGCACGACCTTGCCGGCAAGGTCCATGTCGTCCAGCGTCTTCCAAGCCATGCCGTGTCTCCGGGATGCACTTTGCAGCCCTGAGTAACCTCCCGCTTTCCGACGTCAACCAGGCTTGCGGTCGCAAGCGGAAACTCCTTGTCGCACGTCGATCGGACTTGGATTGGCCAGATTTGGCTTCTGCATGCCTGCGCGTTCCCCTCGAATTGCAGCAACCCGAAGCATGGAACGGACAGGAGAGCCGGGGATTTCGGACACGTCAGCGACGGAAGGGCAGTCCGCCGGACCCGCCACGCAACCGGGCGCGGGCTGAACGAAGTGCTGATGATCGCAATTTCTTGCGTGTCTTGAGGCGGCAGGACTTGGCCGTCACATTCCGACCTGCCTCCTTGATAGTGCATTTCGCCGAGCGCGCCAAAATCGGCTCTTGACGACAAGAGCGCTCCTGAAACTCCCGCGCAGCGTCGCAAACTGGAAAGACTTGTCGGATTCCATTCGGCTACGGGCGAGTTCAGGCGCATCCAGGGGAGTTGTTGGTGATGTCCGACCGGTCACGGGAGATCAGTGTCTCCTGCGCGATCCTCGCGTCTGTCGCCTTCTCGCTCAACGACGCCTCGGTAAAGTGGCTGAGCGGCGACTATCCCTTGCACCAGTTGATCCTGATGCGGTCCATTGTCGCGTTGTTGCTCACGCTTTCGATCGTGGTGCCGCTGGAAGGTGGCTGGTCAAGGCTTCGTACTCGGCGGCCCATGATGCACGTTCTCCGGGGATGTTGCGTCGTGCTGGCCAACCTTGCCTTCTTCAGTGGAATCGCGGTCATCCCGTTGGCCGAGGCAACTGCCGTGTTCTTCGTGGCGCCACTCCTCGTCACCGGATTTTCGGCACTGTTTCTGAAAGAGCGGGTCGGCGTCAGGCGCTGGTCGGCGCTGGCGGTCGGATTCATCGGGGTGCTGGTGATCGTGCAGCCCGGCGCCGTGGAGTTCCGCTGGGCCATGCTGCTGCCGATCGTGGCTGCCGTCGGCTATGCCACGTTGCATACGATAACCCGAAACATGGGCCTGACGGAACGCGCCTCGACCATGGCGCTCTATATCCAGCTGACCTTTATTGCTGTTTGCTCGGTCATGGGGCTGGTCTTTGGCAGCGGTCAATTTGCGGGCACAGGAAACCCAGCGATCGACTTTCTGTTGCGGGAGTGGGCATGGCCGCCAACGGAGGATCTGGCCGTCATCGTCGGTCTTGGCGTTTGCAGCGCTGCAGGAGGCTATCTGATCTCGCAGGCGTACCGGTTGGGCGAGGCCGGGTTGGTGGCGCCGTTCGAATACGGCACGCTGGTCCTGGCCGTTGTCTGGGGCTACGTCATCTGGAACGAACTGCCGGGGACGTGGTCCGCGTTGGGAATCCTCCTCGTACTCGGTTCGGGAATCTACGTGGCGATCCGTGAAACCAGCTTCGGGGCCTTGCCGGGAGCAAAGCGGATTTCTGGGCGCCGATGACCGCCAACCGATTCAGGCAGATCAGGGCTGGCCGGGAGCCCTCGTTGCAAATTGGCCGGCTGGCTGCGCCCGTTTCGAGTCATCTCCGTCAGTTCGAGACCGGCGCCGCCGACGGTCCGCCACGTCCTGGCAATGCCCGTCCCCAAGCATCGCGGCTCCGACGCATTGCCCCTGTTCTGTACGGGTGATCGTCATGAGGCTTGCGGTCCTTGCGCAAGGCGGTGTCGGAATCAGCAATAGACAGGTGTCGTGCCGGATCGCGCCACCGGCGCAGCGACCTTCGGCCAAGGCAGGAACTCTTCCGATGTCGCGCAAGCTCGCGTCTTGTCCGTGCCTCGGATTGCTGTCCTTCAACAGCGACGCGCAGTCAGCGAGAAGACAAGGAGATTATCCTTTGCGATTGCCTTGCTCCAGGTCGTTGCGGGCTTTTCCTTTCGGCCTTCGCGGACTAGTGTCTGCGCGATTCCTGAACGAACGGAGGGTTAGTTGACAGATTTCGAGGATCCCGAAAACACGATCCTGATCGAGTTGCAACAGGGCACGGTCGCCGTCCGGCTGATGCCGGACATCGCGCCGGCCCATTCGGAACGCATGAAGGAACTGGCCCGCAACGGCGCCTATGACGGCGTGATCTTCCACAGGGTGATCGAGGGCTTCATGGCACAGACCGGCGATGTCGAGCACGGATGCCACGGCGACGGCCTGGACCTGCGAAAGGCGGGCACGGGCGGGTCGAGCCTTCCCGACCTGCCGGCGGAATTCAGCCGCATTCCCCATGATCGGGGCACGCTTGGTGCGGCGCGAAGCCAGAACCCGAACTCGGCCAACAGCCAGTTCTTCATAAATTTCAGCGACAACCATTTTCTCGATGGCCAGTACACGGTCTATGGCCGCGTGATCGAGGGCATGGAACTGGTTGACGCGATTCCCCGGGGGGAGCCTCCGGCGAAGCCGGGCCGAATGATCAGCGTGAAAGTGGCCAAAGATGCTTAGGATCCTGCTTGCTGTCGCAATTTCATCGTCTGCCGCCTTTGCCGCGGACGACGGGCCTGGGCCCAATCTCGTCATCGACGTTGAAGGCGAGGCGCGCGGCCGAGTCGTCATCGACCTGTTCGAGGACGTGGCGCCTGCCCACGTGGAGCAAATCATGGCACTCGTGGAGGAGGGCGCCTATGACGGCGTCGTCTTTCACCGCGTGATCGAGGGATTCATGGCGCAGACCGGGGACGTGCAGTTCGGCGTGGCAGGCGGAGACCTGCGACGGGTTGGCACCGGCGGTTCGAGCAGGCCCGACCTCCCGGCCGAATTCAGCGACATTCCGTTTGATCGCGGAGTTGTCGGAATGGCGCGCGCCCAACACCCCGATTCGGCCAACAGCCAATTCTTCATCATGTTCCAGGACGGCCATTTCCTGAACGGCCAATACACGGTTGTAGGTCGCGTCATTGAGGGCATGGAAGTGGTTGACGCCATCAAGCGCGGCACCGGTCCGAACGGCGCCGTCACAGGTGCCCCGGACGTCATGATTGACGCATCGATCGAGCGCTAGCCTCACTTGATCCATTCCGCAACGAACGCGAATTCCCCGCCCGTCGCCCGAAGATGGCCCAAGTTGCCGAGAAACGTGCATGGCACTGAGCCGAACACGCAATCGTCAATCAACGCGATGATGCGACTTGGATTATGGCCTTTCCGCACGATGCGACATCCATGCCTGAATCATCGAAACACGGCAGGAGGAGATGAGTTCTTGCGGTCCTTGCCTGTGAGATTTGCGTCGGTTGCCCAGTCATGAGTCAGCACGGCACATCCGGCACCTGGGCGATTCTGCTGACCATCATCGCAATGGCGTGCTTTGCGGTCGTTGATGCTTTCGTCAAGCTTGCCAGCGAAACCCAGGGCGCCGGACAGGTCATATTCATCAGTTCGCTGGCGACATTCGGCTTGTTCTGGACGGCGATGTGGCGGTCTCGCGAGCGGCTCTGGGTGCCCGATGCTCTCGATCCTGCGCTCCTGATCCGGACGGCTGGCGAAATCGCGGGGAGCATCGGCATTGTCGTCGCGCTCGGCCTGGCGCCGCTTTCCTCCGTGATCGCGCTCGCGCAAGCGCAGCCACTTGCGGTTGTCTTGGGCGCGGCCCTGTTTCTGGGGGAGGACGTCGGATGGCGCCGTTGGGCGGCGGTCGGGCTGGCGCTGATCGGCGTCCTAATGATTCTTCGCCCGGGCTTCAGCGCATTTGACCCCAACCTCCTTTGGGTTCTCGTCTACGTCTTTGGTCTTGCGACACGCGACCTCGCAAGCCGTCGATTGCCGGCAAGGATCTCGACATCGTTCGCCGTGGCCTGGTCCATGGTGCCGATGTCGCTGGCAGGGGCGCTCATGATGTCTTTCCAGGGTGGCTGGCGGCCCGTGAGCCTCGATACGGCAATCTGGTATCTCGGCATGATCCTGGCGCTCGCGGCGGCGTTGTGGACGCTGACAACGGCAATGCGGAGCGGGGATGTTTCGTCCGTGGCGCCGTTTCGCTATTCGCGGATTCTGTTCGCGCTCATCATTGCATATTTTGCCTTCGACGAAATTCCCGACCTGATGACCTGGGCCGGCGTCACGCTGATCGTCGGTTCGGGTCT
>JAPPCV010000127.1 GCA_028824715.1 Boseongicola sp.
GTCGCGGCGTGCACCATCCTGCCGTGTGTCGGCAGAATGCGGACGGGTCAGTCGTCAACGCTGCATCAGGGTAGCGGCGATGAAGGCCAGGGCCTCGCTGATTGACGCGCGTCAATGACCTGGCAGCAGGTCGATGTCACTGCACCGAAGCAGCCGAGTGTCCGCCGTCACCAGTGTCAGGCCGTGCACCTTGGCAGTGGCGGCGATGAAGCGATCTGCAGGATCCTGGTGCTTGAGGCCCACGGTACGGCTGGCGATTGCCACATCGATGGTGAGCGGGACCTCGGTGACAGGGGAGATCGACATTGCCTTGCGAAGCCAACGATGGGGATCGGGGTTGAGCACGACCCGGCCGCGCTCGGCAAGGAGCAGAGATTCCCACACGCTGATAGGGGAGAGAAAGAGCTCGGTCCCGCCGGATTGCAAGGCATGTCTTGCGGAATCGCCGAGCCGGTCCGGGTCAAGAAGACTCCACAACCAGATGTGCGTATCGAGCAGCAGCCCCATCTACTTGAGGACATCCCATTCCGCGAGGTCCGCCGCAGGTGCGATGAGATCGTCGCGGATCTCCCCATCGTCCTGCATCGCGCCGAGCCATTCCCCGGCCGGCGACGGCGGCGGCGGCAGAATCTGGGCGACCGGCTTGCCGAAGCGGGTGACCAGTACGGGCGTGCGCATTCTTCCCACCCGGTCGAGAACGGCCAGACAGGTCGCCTTGAACTTCGAAATCTGTATCTCTTCCATCGAGCTTTTTGTACCATGGTCTGAGTCCATGGTCAATTCAATGCTGCCTGACGCGATGGATGCCAGGTCATCGGGGGACCTGCTCTCATCATTGCGTCATGAACGAAGAACGTCTGTCGTGCGCTCCGGCCTGGAGGACGCCCGACTCCCGCTGTCGTCAGGCGGAGGTGGCCGCTCTCCCTTTGCTGCGCGGCCGGGTCGGTCGTCAACGCCGAATCAGGGCGGCGGCGATGAATGCCGGACCAGGCAGCAGGATGACCAGCAGTGTCCAGTTGCCGTAGCGGAACCATGGCGTGGGGTGTTCGAGGCGGGCAGGCGGGGCGAAATCGAGGATGCCGCTTTGGCCGAGCGGCATGCTCGCCACCACCCGGCCGAGGGGAACGATGATGCCGCTGATGCCCGCGTCGGCCACGCAGACGACGGGAAGTCCCTGTTCCGCCGCGCGCAGCCGGGCCGCCTGGAAGTGCTGGAAGGGACCGCTCGATACGCCGAACCGTGCGTCGTTGGTGAATTTGGGGAGCCACCGTGGCGAGCCGGATCCGTGATGCCCGTGGAAAAGATGATCTCGTAGCAGATCAAGGCATCGGCAGGCTTGCCAACTGGATGGTGGCCGGCCCGGGGCCTATCAATCCAGCACGCTTGAATCCGTCTCCTCTTCTCCTTCCGATTTGCTTCCGTCCCGCTCCTGCATGGCCCGAATGGCGATGACGGCATGGGACAGGAACCTGACCCCTTCCCAGAGCCTTGATTGGAACCAGATGGCTACGGGAACCTGGAGTCCCAACTGTTTTTCATGGCGGTCCTCTTCCCCTGATCAGGTTCCCATGGAGATTCGGGCTCAGATGCTCGCGGGCATCGCCATCAGCCTGTCCTTCACGCCCGCGAACCGTCCCTTGCCGAGACCCGGCGAGCGCCACTCCGAGATGGCGCCTGGCTTCTCGGCGGGATCCGTGGGCAGGTACATCTCCGTCGTCTGGAGCGACTGGCGCCCCAGCCATGGCGAGACCCTGCGGATGTCGCCGGTGGCCTCGCGAATCGTCAGGGCACAAGCGTGCCGCCTGTCTCGTGCACGAGATGGCAGGCATGTTGAGCTCAACGTTGTGAACTGGATGTGACTGCCGGAACCTCTTTTCGCCGATCTGCCAGGCCTGCATGCTGACGTCAGCGAGAGACTGCAAATCCATGGAAACCATGCAGAGGCGGCCTGACGGGCACTCCCGCATGCAGGTCCGGCCGCCACTGGCTGCGCGCTGACCTGACAGCTAGCGTGTCGTTTCGGTCAGGCGGCGTTCAACATACGCGATGACCTGGCCGATCATGTCGTCCATGTGCGGCTCTTCGAAGAAATGTCCCGCGCCCTTGATCTCGGAATGCGTGATCGTGATTCCCTTCTGCTCGTGAAGCCTCTCCACGAGTTCGTGAGTGTCTTCCGGAGGTGCCACGCGGTCTGCTGTGCCGCTGATGATCAAGCCGGACGAGGGGCAGGGCGCAAGAAAAGAGAAGTCGTACCTGTTGGCGGGCGGCGACACGCTGATGAAGCCCGTGATTTCCGGGCGCCGCATCAGAAGCTGCATTCCGATCCAGGCACCAAACGAGAACCCGGCAACCCAGCAGTGCTTTGCATTCTGGTTCATGGACTGCAGGTAGTCGAGGGCCGAAGCCGCATCGGACAACTCGCCGATGCCCTCGTCATATTCGCCCTGGCTGCGTCCGACGCCTCGGAAATTGAAGCGAAGCACGCTGAAGCCCATGTTGTGGAACGCATAGTGCAGGTTGTAGACGATGCGGTTGTTCATCGTGCCGCCGAACTGCGGATGCGGATGCAGCACGATCGCGATCGGCGCGTCCCTGTTCTTCTGTGGATGGTAGCGGCCTTCGAGCCGTCCCTCAGGGCCTGGGAAAATGACCTCGGGCATCTGTTCAGTTTCACCTTTCCGCTTGCCGAAGCTTCGTCGATGGTTGACGAATTTCGCGAGTTACCTTAGAACCGTTCTAAACAGGCTCCGCCCTCCGGAAGGACTTTCGGGACGTAAGCTGCGCGGCGCGAAAGGTCAATGAGAAGAAGGCGAGACACTCAGCCATGAAACTCAGCACGAAAGGGCGCTACGCCGTGGTCGCGCTGGCGGATCTGGCGCTGGCCTCCGAGAAGGAACTGCTGTCCTTGGGCGAGATCTCGAGGCGCCAGGACATTTCGTTGCCCTATCTTGAGCAGCTCTTCGTGAAACTGAGACGCGCGGGGTTGGTGGAATCCGTTCGTGGACCCGGTGGCGGGTATCGTCTTGCCCGCCCGGCTTCGCAGGTCAGGATCAGCGAGATCCTGGGTGCCGTCGACGAGACGGTAAGCGCAATGCACACGGGAGCGGGCGCGAGCGGCGGCGTTTCGGGTTCCAAGGCCCAGAGCCTCAGCAACAGGCTGTGGGAGGGGCTGTCCGCACATGTTTACGTGTTTCTCCACCAGACGCGGCTTTCGGACGTCACCGGCAACGACCTGGCCCCCTGTCCGGCCGTCCCGGCGCTGCTGCAAGTGGTGGACGACGGATGAGCGGCGCAGGAGGAATCGAGGGCGGCGCCGGGTCGCTTGCTGGAGGCATGCCGGGATGTCCGTGAAGGGTCGCACATATCTCGACTGGAACGCGTCGGCACCGCTGCGACCGAAGGCAAGGGACGCCATGATGGCCGTGCTGGGAGAGACGGGAAACCCTTCCTCCGTGCATGCCGAGGGACGCAGGACGCGTGGCATTGTCGAGCATGCCCGTGCACAGGTGGCGGAACTGGTCGGATGCGGCCCTTCGGAAGTCGTGTTCACGTCCGGGGCAACGGAGGCGGCTTCCGTGCTTCGCCATCTGCCGCCGAAACATGCCGTCTGCGTCCACGCATTCGCACATGATTGCCTGTGGGCCCATCGTGACATGGCTTCGGCGAGGGACGCACCGGATGGACCGGGGCACGTTCTTGCCATGAGTCATGCAAATTCGGAATCCGGAGTGATCACGGAGCCGCCTGATGCGGTTGACGGAAGCTGGTTCGTCGACGGCGTCCGCTGCGACCGGCTGCTTCTGGACATCGCCCAGTCGGCTGGAAAGGTGCGTTTCGACTTTTCCGCGTCTGGCGCGGACCTGGCTGTACTTTCCGCGCACAAGCTGGGTGGCCCGAAGGGCGTTGGCGCCCTGATCGTGCGAGACGGCACCGAAATCGAGGCGTTGCTTCGCGGCGGCGGGCAGGAGCTGGGTCGTCGCTCCGGCACGGAAAACGTGGCCGGAATTGCTGGATTCGGCGCCGCTGCGCTTGATGCGTCGCTTGACCTTGCGAATGGACACTGGGCGAAAGCGGAATCCCTTCGAGACGATCTGGAAAACGCTCTGGAAGCCAGCGCAAAAGAGACTATTTTTGTCGGGAGAGGCTCGCGGCGGCTGCCGAACACGTCCTGCTTCGCTACGCCGGGATGGAAGGGCGAAACGCAGGTCATGCAGATGGACCTGGCAGGTTTCGCCGTCTCCAGCGGGTCAGCCTGCTCGTCGGGCAAGGTAAGAGGATCTCGAGTGCTCCACGCCATGGGTCTGGATGCGCAAGCGGCAGAATGCGCGCTTCGAGTGTCGATCGGGCCGACGACGACCAAGGAAGAAGTGACGCGCTTCGTAGACTCGTGGACGAAGCAAAAATGGAAACTCCGCCAGCGAGCGGCGTGAAGGGGGATCGGCAAATGGCAGTTCTGGAAAACGTGACCGAGATAAAGGACGGTGTCGACCAGGAGACGGTCGATGCCGTGCAATCCCTTTCGGCGTCATACAAGCATGGCTGGGAGACCGAGATCGAGACGGACTATGCGCCGAAGGGTCTCGACGAGGGCATCGTGCGGCTGATCTCGGAAAGGAACGGCGAACCGGAATGGATGACCGAATGGCGGCTTCAGGCCTTTCGCAGATGGATGGAAATGGATGAGCCGGAATGGGCCATGGTCGATTACCCGGCAATCGACTTCCAGGACCAGTACTACTATGCCGTTCCGAAATCCATGGCGGAGAAGCCGAAGTCGCTCGACGAAGTCGATCCGAAGCTGCTGGAAACCTACGAAAAGCTGGGCATTCCGTTGAAGGAGCAGATGGTTCTTGCCGGCGTGGACGGCGCAGCGAATTCGCCCTACGAAGGCCGCAAGGTTGCCGTGGACGCCGTCTTTGACAGCGTCTCGGTCGGCACGACCTTCCAGGCCGAGCTCGAGAAGGCGGGTGTCATCTTCTGCTCGATTTCGGAGGCCGTCAGGAAGCATCCCGATCTTGTCAGGAAATATCTTGGCAGCGTCGTGCCGCAGTCGGACAACTTCTACGCGACGCTGAATTCTGCCGTGTATTCGGACGGATCCTTCGTCTACGTTCCCGAAGGCGTTCGCTGCCCGATGGAGCTCAGCACCTATTTCCGGATCAATGCCGAGAAC
The DNA here is from genome assembly GCA_028824715.1 of Boseongicola sp. Classification (GTDB taxonomy): domain Bacteria; phylum Pseudomonadota; class Alphaproteobacteria; order Rhodobacterales; family Rhodobacteraceae; genus JAJEFO01. The sequence continues at coordinate 5,174 of JAPPCV010000127.1, forward strand.
ACCGGCCAGTTCGAGCGCACGCTGATCATCGCCGACAAGGGGTCCTACGTCTCCTATCTCGAAGGGTGCACGGCACCTCAGCGTGACACGAACCAGCTGCATGCCGCGGTCGTCGAACTGGTGGCGCTGGAGGATGCCGAGATCAAGTACTCCACGGTTCAGAACTGGTATCCGGGCGACGAGAGCGGCAAGGGCGGCATCTACAATTTCGTGACCAAGCGGGCCGATTGCCGGGGAGCGCGCTCGAAGGTGATGTGGACGCAGGTCGAGACCGGAAGCGCCGTCACCTGGAAGTACCCGTCCTGCATTCTGAGGGGCAACGAAAGCCAGGGCGAATTCTATTCGATCGCCATCACGAACAACCGGCAGCAAGCCGACACCGGCACCAAGATGGTGCACCTCGGCAGGAGCACGAAGTCGAGGATCGTCTCGAAGGGAATCAGCGCCGGGCGGGCGCAGAACACCTATCGCGGGCTGGTTTCGATGCATCCCAGGGCCAGTGGCTCCCGGAACTACACCCAGTGCGATTCTCTCCTGATCGGCGGCAAGTGCGGGGCGCATACCGTGCCCTATATCGAGGTCAAGAACAACTCGTCACGAGTCGAGCACGAGGCCACGACATCGAAGGTCGATGAGGACCAGCTCTTCTACTGCAGGCAGCGCGGCATGGACGAGGAAGAGGCCGTGGCGCTCGTCGTCAACGGCTTCTGCAAGGACGTGCTACAGGCGCTTCCCATGGAATTCGCGATGGAGGCGCAGCAGCTGGTGGCGATCTCGCTTGAGGGAAGCGTCGGATGAGCAGCTCGTCGTCGTTCATGCCCGGCGCTCCCCGCGCCGAGTCCGCTCGCCGGAGCGTTGCCGGGAGCTCCGGCAACCATGGCCACGCGCACGGGATGGAATTTCGGGCATGAACCGGCAGTCTTTCGCATGCATTGGCGCCTTCAGCTTCGCCTTGGTGACCGCGCTCTCCTTTGGCGGCTGGATGCCGGGCGAGGGCGGTTCCAGGCCGCTCATGCTGGCAATCGGCGCGGCGCCAGGAGCGCTGGCTGGACCCGACACGCGTCTTCAGGCGCCGAAGGAATTCTGGAGGAATTGATCATGATCCGCACAATGCTCCTGACAGCAGCCCTTACAGGTCTTTTCTGTTCGGCGTTTGCCGTGTTCGTCCATTTCATGACGAGTGCGCTCGGGCTCTTCGCCCTGGTCCTCGTCAGCTTCACGAGCGGCTTTCTTGGCAGCCTCTTTGCACAGTCCTTGCTAGGTCGCGTCTGGGACCGGGGCCAGTGATGTTCCGCCCTGCAATGCCGAAGACTTCGGCGGAAACGGCAGGTCGATGAAAGTGCCGCCGCGCCGGGAGGGCTCACAGGTCAGAGTATCAGTCGGGTGCAGGTCGTGAGCCTGTTCCTGCACGCAAGTTTCATGAGGAAGACATGCTGAAAATAGACAATCTCCACGTCAGGCTTGAGGAAGAGGAAAAGGCGATCCTCAGGGGCGTTGACCTGTACGTGCCCGCCGGGTCCGTGCACGCGATCATGGGGCCGAACGGCTCGGGAAAGTCGACGCTCGCCTATGTCCTGTCCGGACGGGACGGCTACGAGGTAACGCACGGGGGCGTTGCGCTCGAGGGCCAGGACCTGCTCGAACTCGAGCCTGAGGAGCGTGCCGCTGCGGGCCTGTTCCTGGCATTCCAGTATCCGGTCGAGATCCCGGGCGTCGGCAACATGACGTTTCTTCGCACCGCGCTCAATGCGCAGCGAAAGGCGTGCGGCGGCGAAGAAGTGAGCGCGGCCGATTTCCTCAAGCTCATCCGCGACAGGGCAAAATCTCTTCAGATCGACCCGGAGATGCTGAAGCGCCCGGTCAATGTCGGGTTTTCCGGCGGAGAGAAGAAGCGCAACGAGATCCTCCAGATGGCGGTTCTCGAACCGAAGATGTGCGTGCTGGACGAAACTGACTCGGGTCTTGACGTTGACGCGATGCGTCTTGTCGCCGATGGCGTGAACGCACTTCGCGACGAAGGCCGCGCATTCCTCGTCATCACGCACTACCAGCGCCTGCTGAACCACATTGAACCTGACGTGGTCCACATCATGGCGGACGGCAGGATCGTGAAGACAGGGGGCCCCGACCTCGCGCTTGAAGTCGAGACGAACGGGTATGCCGACATCCTGCAGGAGGTTGCCTGATGGGCCTGCCCGTTCGCAGACAGGAAGATGTGGAAGCCAGGATTGCCCATCTCGAAATGCCCGCCGGACAGGCAGGATGGGCGCTAACGGCGCGCACCGAAGCCGTTTCCCGGTACCTTGCAATGGGGTTGCCGGGGCGTCGTGACGAATATTGGCGATTCACGCGACCGGATGACCTGAACGCTCCGCAAGCGCCGCCAGCGGCCGTGGTCGACTTCAAGGAAGCGCCGGTATTCGGAGAGATCGATCGACTGAGAATCGTGTTCCGGGACGGCGTCTTTGATGCGGAAGCGTCGGACGACCTTTCGTGCGAGGGACTGGAAATCGAACGGCTCCAGTCAGCGACGGCGCACGACATTCACTGGTTGAGGGATGTCTACGGCGTGCTGGAGGGGCGGGGCCAGGAGCCCGTGGCACGCCCGTTTGCGGCGCTCAATACGGCATTCGCCAACGACGGCATCGTGATCAGGGCCACGGACAGGGTTTCCAGGCCCGTCAACCTGACCTACCTGCACGAGAATCCTGACAGCGACGCGATTCTGCATTTTGCGATCAAGGTTGAAAGCGGGGCCGACCTGACGGTTCTTGAAAACGGCCCGGCGGCCGCGCGCTTCAACAAGTGCATGGAAGTCGATGTCGCCGATGGCGGCGCGTTCCATCATGTTCGCGCGCAGGGTCGTGATCATGAACGTCGCGCAGTCACGCACATGTTCGCGCGCCTTGGGGAGGAGAGCGCCTTCAAGTCGTTCACGTTGACTGCAAATGGCGTCCTGACCCGCAACGAGGCGTTCATCGAGCTCGTTGGCGACAACGCAGTCTCACACATTGCCGGCGCGGCGGTCGGGGACGGCGATTTCCATCACGACGACACCGTGTTTGTCGTCCACGACGCGGTCGGATGCGAGAGCCGGCAGGTCTTCAAGAAGGTGTTGCGCAACGGTGCAGTTGGCGCGTTTCAGGGGAAGATCCTGGTCAAGGAGGGGGCTCAGAAGACCGACGGGTACCAGATCAGCCAGTCGCTGCTTCTCGACGAGGACGCGCAGTTTCTCGCGAAGCCCGAACTCGAGATCTACGCCGACGACGTGGCGTGCTCGCACGGCTCGACGTCCGGGGCGATTGACGAGGATGCGCTGTTCTACTTGCAGTCGCGCGGCCTGCCGAGACCCGAGGCGCAGGACCTTCTGGTCCTCGCCTTTCTTGCGGAGGCGATCGAGGAGATCGAAAGCGAAGACATTGCCGAAGACATCTACGGGCGGCTCAAGGGTTGGCTGCAGCGTCACCGCAGATGAGCGTGGTTCTGGACATCCTGAAGACCTACCGGACTCCCAGGTCCGTTCAGGTCAGGCGAATGACGGGACTTCGTCGCGAAGGCGGCTTGCTTGCCATGGCATTGACGGCCTGCGGCCTCATCTTCGTGGCACAGTTTCCCAGGCTCGTGCGCGAGAGTTGGCTCGATCCGGCTGTCGGGCTTGATGCACGACTTGCCGGCGCGTTCTTTGCCTGGATGGTGGCCATGCCGCTTGTGCTCTACGCGGTTGCGCTGCTCGTGAATGTCGTGCTGCGACTGTTCCGGTGGCCCGCGACCGGCTATGCCTGCCGGGCGGCGCTGTTCTGGGCGCTGCTCGCGTCCACGCCGGCCTGGCTCCTGTCCGGACTTGCTGCCGGCCTTGCCCCGGGGCTGCCGTTCGAAGCCGTGAGCCTGGTTGCCTTGGCGCTCTTCTGCGCATTTCTCTGGGCCGGGATGCTGGCAATGAAGCAAGCGCAGGTGGAGGCAAAGTGACACTCTGGGACCGCATTCCCGGCATTGCGTTGAGCATGCTTCGCGAACCGCGATCGACTGCGGCCGAGCTCTTCAGGCTTGGTGTGCCGCGCGAAGCCGCGTGGTTGTCATTCGTCCTGGTCATCCTGCTCTACGTCATTGCCGTCGAGCGGTTTCTGCCGATGGCGGAAGCGTTGGTGATGCCGGTGCCGAGACTGCCGCCTCTTTTGCGTGCCGGCCTGGAGCTGTGCAGCGAGCTGTTCCTGGTCTGGGTGCTTTGGAAGCTGGGCGGGGCATTGGGGGGTCAGGGCAGGTTCGAGCAAGTGCTCCTGGTGTTCGTTTTCGTCTGGATGTACTTCACGGTGGCGGTCGTGCTCCTGCCGATCCTGGCGGCGTTTTCGTTCACGTTGACAGGGCTGGTCGGAATGGCGTTCTTCATTCACTGGATCTGGCTGTTCGTTTCGGTGATGGCCGAGGCCCATGGATTCAAGTCCCTTTGGACGTCGTTTGTGCTGTTCGTGCTGTCCTGGATTGCGTTGTTCCTTTTCTCTCTCTTCTTCTCGCCACTGGTCATCGGTGTCATCGGAGTGGGCAGCAGTGTATGATGTCGAGGAAATTCGCCTCGACTTTCCAATCCTCGGACGGGAAGTGAACGGCGAACCGCTTGTCTATCTTGACAACGGCGCATCGGCGCAGAAGCCGCAGGTCGTGATTGATGCGGTCACGCGCGCATACTCGCAGGAATACTCCAACGTCCACAGGGGCCTGCACTATCTCTCCAACCTTGCGACCGAAAGGTACGAGGCTGTACGTGGCACCATTGCACGGTTCCTGAATGCCGGCGCTGCCGACGAAATCGTCATGAACTCGGGAACGACTGAAGGCATAAACACTGTGGCGTATTCCTGGGCGATGCCCCGAATGGAAGCGGGCGATGAAATCGTCCTTTCGGTAATGGAGCATCACGCCAACATCGTGCCATGGCACTTCCTGCGGGAGCGGCAGGGTGTCGTCCTGAAGTGGGTCGAAGTGGACGAAACGGGCGCGTTGGCACCCGAAAGGATCCTGGACGCGATCGGGCCAAGGACGAGGCTGGTCGCCGTCACGCACCTGTCGAACGTTCTGGGGACCAGGGTCGACGTGACGTCCATCTGTCGCGGCGCGCAGGAAGCGGGCGTACCGGTGCTTGTCGATGGCAGCCAGGGTGCGGTTCACATGCCGGTCGATGTTCAGGACATCGGGTGCGACTTTTACGCGATCACGGGGCACAAGCTCTACGGTCCGTCCGGCTCCGGAGCGATCTACATCCGCAAGGAGCGTCAGGCGGAAATGCGGCCTTTCATGGGCGGCGGCGACATGATCCGGGACGTGAGAAGGGATGAAATAACCTGGGCGGAGCCGCCGATGAAATTCGAGGCCGGCACGCCCGGAATCGTTCAGCAGATCGGCTTGGGCGTTGCCCTCGACTATCTCATGGAACTGGGCATGGAGAACGTGGCCCGGCATGAGGCCCGGCTTTGCGACTACTTGCGGTCGAGGATCGACGGGCTCAACTGGCTGAATGTTCAGGGGACGACGCCTGACAAGGCGGCAATATTCTCGTTCACGCTGGACGGCGCGGCCCATGCACACGACATCTCCACGGTTCTTGACAAGAAAGGAGTCGCGGTTCGTGCAGGTCACCATTGCGCCCAGCCGCTTATGGAGCACTACGGGATCACCGCGTCGGCGCGGGCGAGTTTCGGGCTGTACAACACCGAGGCCGACGTCGACACGTTGGTTGAAGCACTGGAACTCTGCCGGGAACTGTTCGGGTGACGGAGCGGTTGCAGATGCGTCCCTGGTCCAGCAGGCCCACGTTATTTTCGAGCCCGATGGGCCGACGTGATGGTGGACCGGCGCGGTCGAGGCCGTCCGGGCCGTCGGCGTACCGGTTTCGACGGCCGATGCATCGGGCAGGATTCCATGCACTTGCGAATCGACATGAAGGAACCGCCACACACGCTGCGCGGCCAAGCCGGAGCAATACGCCGACCCTGCCCAAACGCGCGG
>JAPPCV010000106.1 GCA_028824715.1 Boseongicola sp.
TCCTGCCGACGCATGAGCTTCCAGGCCGTTTCCATATGGTCGGTCATGATCGCACGGGCGCGGACGGCATTGCCGTTGCGCAGGGCCTTGACCAGCGCCTTCTGGTGGTCGTGGCCTTGTTGCCAAAGCTCAATGTTGGGTGGCGAATAAAGGCGGCGATAGACTGTCAGGTCCGAGAGAAGCTTCACCATGAAATCAATGACAAACCCCAGCAGAGGATTCCTGGCCTGTTCTGCAAGGATGGCATGGAACCTCAGCGAGGCCACGTGCTGGGCACGCTCCTCTTCGAGATCGCGAGCGGGGCTGGAATATCCCGCGATGTTCCGTTCGAGCAATTGCAGCACATCCTCGGGAAGGCTGCCCGCCAGCGAGGCTGCCAGTTCCGGTTCCAGCGTCAGTCGGAGCTGATAGATGTCGCCGATGGTCAGGTCCTTGAAAAAAAAGTAGTTCCCCAGGAGCGCCTTGGCCCGCTGGCGGCTGACCTCATGGACGAAACTGCCGCCGCCGGGGCCCGTCCGCGTCTTGATCAGGCCCTGCGCTTCCAGAATGCGCATCGCCTCGCGAATTGTGCCCTTGGCCATGCCAAAGCGCACGATCAAGTCGGCCTCGCCCGGAAGGCGGTCGCCGGCTTTCAGTCCCTCGGCGACCACCCAGTCCTTGATCGATTCGGCGACCTGAACCGGGCGGCTCTGCTTGGGTTCAGTGTTCGAGCGGGTGGTGACAGGCGGCAAGCTGGTTTTCTCCCATCTGTTTCAGCTCCGGTTCCCTTGCCCGGCAAAGTTCGGTCGCCCGACGACATCGCCCGGCAAATGCGCAGCCTGGCGGCGGGTTCAACGGATCGGGAAGTTCTGATCCTTTCTGCTCGGGTGCCGTCAGCGAGCGGCCCACGACCGGCGCACTTTTGGCCAGCAGGCTTGTATATGGATGCCGGGGACTTGCAAAGATGCGCTCAGCCCTGCCGATCTCGACAATCGCCCCAAAGTACAGAACTGCGACCCGTTCGCTGACCGCTTCGACCACCGCCAGATCATGCGTGATGAACAAGTAGGTGAGGCCAAACCTTGCCTTGAGATCCGACAAGAGGTTCAGGACCTGCGCCTGGACGGAGACATCCAGGGCCGAAACGGGTTCATCCAGCACAATGATTCGAGGGCTCGCGGCCAAGGCCCTGGCGATGCCGATCCTTTGCGCCTGTCCGCCCGAGAATTCATGGGGGTAACGGTCAAGGAACTCTTCGCGAAGGTTCACGGACGCGAAGATCTCGGCGATGCGCTTGTCGCGATCGGGCTTCGGCATGCCGTGGAGCCGTTTCAGGGGCGCTTCCATGACCTGCCGGATCGTCCTGCGCGGGTTCAGGCTGCTTTGCGGATCCTGGAAAACGTACTGTATCAGCTTCCCGAACACTGCAGGGCTGGCGCTGCCAAGCGCCTTGCCCTCGATTTCGATCGTGCCTCCAGTCGGCTCCAGCAATCCGACAAGCATTCGCGCAAGGGTCGACTTGCCGCAGCCGGATTCGCCCACGATGCCAAGGGTTTCGCCGGTCTCGACCTGAAACGACATGGGCCGCACCGCGTGCGCGCCGGGCGGGGCTGCGCCGAAAAGCGGCCTTTTCAGCGGGAAGGTCTTGGCCAGATGTTCAACCTTGAGCGCAGGCATCAAGGCGCCCTCTCAGGGAAGAGGCACCTGACGGCGTGGAGCGCCGGACCCTGCAGGGGAATCTCGCCCTGCCGGCAGCTTTCCTCGGCCTTGGTGCAGCGAGGCGCGAAGGCACAGCCAGGCGGCAGATCGTCCAAGACCGGCGGCAAGCCCGGGATCGCGGCCAGTTCGCGACGGCCGCCGCCCAGTTCGGGCACGCAGGCGATCAGGCGCCTGGTGTAAGGATGCGCAGGCGCGCCAAGGACGGCTTGCGTTGGCCCTTCCTCCACGATCCTGCCCGCATACATCACCGCGATGCGATCACACAGCTGTGCGACGACACCAAAGTCGTGGGTGATGAAGATGATCGCCAGTCCTCGTTCGCGGCGGAGGTCATCCAGGAGACACAGGATCTGTGCCTGCACCGTCACGTCCAGCGCCGTGGTTGGTTCGTCCGCGATGATCACGTCCGGCTCGTTGGCGAGCGCCATGGCGATGCCAACGCGCTGGCGCATGCCGCCGGACATTTCGTGGGGGTAATCGTCGACACGGCGCTCCGCGTTCGGAATTCGCACGTCATTCAATAGCTGGATGGCGCGCATGCGCGCTTCTGATTTCGACAGGTTGCGATGCGACCGGATCGTCTCGGTCAGTTGCTGCCCCACGCGATAGAGCGGGTGCAGGGTGGCAAGTGGATCCTGGAACACATAGGCGACCCGGTCGCCACGCTTCTGGCGGAGCGCCTCGTAGGGTGCGCCGATCAGGTCTTCCCCCTGAAAGCGCACCGCACCGCCGGTGATTGCGCCGGGAGGCGACGCAACCAACCCCATGACCGACAGCGCGGTGACCGACTTGCCCGAACCCGACTCGCCAATCACGCCCAGGCTTTCGCCGGGCTTGACCGCCAGCGAAACGCCACCGACGGCGCGATAGTTGCGCTTGCCGACCTGGAATTCTGTACGCAAGTCCTGAACCGCCAAGAGGTCGTCGGTGGCCGGCGGAGTTGCGCCTTGGCGCCTGACCAGCGTCGTGGCGCGCGGGCGGGAGAGCGCTCCCGAGCGCAGGCGCGGGTCAAGCGCATCGCGCACGCCGTCGCCGAGAAGGTTGATCGACATGACAATCAGGAAAATCATGAGCCCCGGCACAATGGAGGTATGGGGATGCGAGATCATCGCCGAACGCGCCTCGCCCAGCATGGAGCCGAGGTCGGCTTGCGGTGGCTGGCTGCCGAGGCCGAGGAACGACAGGCCGGCGGTCTCCAGGATCATCCAGCCGACGGTGGTGGACATGGCGATGACGATGACAGGCAGGACGTTCGGCAAGAGCTCGGTCAGGATGATGCGCGTATGGCCCATGCCCGCGAGCCGCGCGGCATCAATGAATTCGCGACCGGCCAACCCCACGGTGATGCCGCGGATATTTCGTGCAAAGAAAGGAACGTTGACGGCAGCGACGGCGATGAGCGCGTTCATCAGGCCGGGACCAAGGGCGGCGACAATGGCCAGCGCCAGCAGGATGTATGGAAAGGCCATCAACATGTCGACCCCGCGCATGACAACGTTGTCTGTGCGCCCTCCGAAATATCCGGCGACAATCCCGATGGCCGAGCCAATGACGGCCGCAATCAGCGCAGCAGCGATGCCGACGGCAAGAGACAGGCGCGTGCCGTGCAAGAGGCGGCTCAGAAGGTCGCGGCCGAGATGGTCGGTGCCCAACAGGCGGCCTTCGGAGAGCGGTCGCATGAAGCGGTCGGCGGTAGCGATCACGTCGGGATCGTGCAGGGGCAGAAGCGGCGTGGCCATGGCCAGCAGCAGGATCACCGCGATGACAGCCAGGCCCATGGCAGCCAGCCGGTTGCGGAACAGCAACGCGAGAAACGCGCTCACGTCTTGATCCTCGGGTCCAGCAGGCATTGGGCCACGTCCACCGCGATGTTGAACAGCACGTAGCAGGCGGCGACGAAGACGACGCCGCCCTGAACCAGGAGAAGGTCGCGGGTCAGGATTGCATCGACCAGCATTCGCCCCACGCCAGGCCATTGAAAGACGATCTCGACATAGACTGCGCCGGAAAGGACAAAGCCTGCCTGTATGCCCAGCACGGGAAAGATCGACACCATTGCGACCCGCAGGGCGTGGCCCATGATCACGCGCCTTTCACTCACGCCGTTGGCGCGAGCGGTGCGAACGTAATCCTGTCGCAGCACTTCAAGCATGGCCGAACGGCTAAGCCGCGCGATCACGCCGGTCGCCACGGCGGCGAGCGCCAGAGCGGGCATGATCAGGTGGCGGATCAGGTCGGGAAGGTCGCCGCCGCCATAGATCGCGTACATGCCGCTGACCGGCAGCCACCTGAGGTTCACCGCGAAGAGCAGGATCAACATCATGCCCAAAAAGAAGGACGGCACCGAAATGCCGATGAGCACCACGAAGGTGATGGCCTTGTCGGCAAGTCCGTACTGGCGGGTGGCCGAGACTACCCCGGCAAGGATGCCGAGGATCGAGCAGAGCACGAAGCTGGTTCCGGCAAGGATCATGGTCGCGTTGAACCGCTCCAGCACCACGTCGATGACAGGGCGGTTGAGCGAGAAGGAACGCCCGAAATCTCCGGTCAGCATGTTCCCCAGCCAAATGAAGTACCGCTGCACCATTGGCTTGTCCAGGCCCAGGTCCCGGTTCAGCTTCTCGACATTCTCGGGCGTGGCGTAGGAGCCGAGGATCGCGGTCGCCGGATCGCCAGGGATCAGTGACATGATCAGGAAGACTATGACGGTGATGCCGAACAGCACCGGGACCGCCGAAACCAGCCGTTTCAGGATGTAACCGCCCATCCGAATTCCTCCCTGGACAAGTCTCTTGAGGATAGACGTGCCAGGGACACTTGAAAATTCCCCGCCCGGCGGAGTGACCCCCGCCGGGCGGAATTGTCGCGTCAGTTCTTGGTGACGCCCTGCAGATGCAGCAGGAACGACGGCTCAAGTCCAAAGTTCTCGACCCTGTCGCTGGTCACCGCGTTCTGCTTCCAGTTGGCGACAAAGACCCAGGGCGCGTCTTCCTGCACTACGGCCTGCATTTCCCGGTAAAGCCGCGCGCGTTCGTCCTGATCGGTCGCCGTGCGGGCGGCCTCAAGCAATTCGTCAACCTTGGCATTGGCATAATATCCCGAGTTGAAGCCGCCCTTTTCAGGCCATGCTTCGGAGCGCAACGCCAGGTATGGCAGCGTGTCCGGGTCGTTTGTCATCCAGGCCATTTCGGCCATGTCGGCCTTGCCTTCCAGTCCCGGATTCACCTCGCCCAGGAACGTGTTCCACTCGTAGGTCTCGATCTTGACCTCGAAGCCCACGGCTTGCAGGTCGGCCTGGATTGCGGTCCCCATTGGAACAGGATCCAGCATGCCTGAACCGCCTTCGGTGACATAGAAGGTCAGTTCCGCCCCGTCGGCGCCCGCTTCGGCAATCAACGCCATGGCTTTCTCAGGATCGTAGGGATACGGTTCGAGTTCCTCGTTGTAGGCCCATGCAAACGCGGGCGGGGTCGGGCCCGCGGCCACGCTCGCGGTGCCCTCCAGAACATCGTTCACGATCGCTTCCTTGTTGATCGCGTAGTTGGCCGCCTGACGCACGCGCTTGTCGGCAAACGGGCCTTCCTTGGCGTTCAGGATCAGGAACCAGACATGTGGTCCGGCCTGTTCAACAATCGAGAAGCCCTCGCCCGAGAACTGCCCCAAGGAGGTGGGCGGCACTTCGACCATCAAGTCGATGCCGCCAGCCAGCATCTCGGCAACACGGGTGTTGGAGTCGGTGATCGGGCGGAAAACGACGGCCTGCGTGCCAGCCGCCTCTCCCCAGTAGGCATCATTGCGTTCGATCACCACCGCTTCGTTCGCGCGCCATTCCGCAAACCGGAACGGTCCGGTGCCAACGGGATTGCGGCCATAGTCCATGCGATGTGCCTCAACCGCGGCCGGCGAAACGATCAGGCCGGTGGGATATGCCAGATTTGACAGGAACGGGGCATATGGCGCGTTCAGCGTGAACTTGACGGTCATGTCATCGACGACCTCGGTTGCCTCCACGGCTCCAAAGAAGAAGCTCAAGGGGAACGGGCCGGTGTCGTGGTAGGGATGATTCTTGTCCAGCATCCGGTCGAAATTGAATTTCACCGCCTCGGCATTGAAGGGTGTGCCATCGTGGAAGCTTATGCCGTCTCGCAGGGTGAACGTGTACTCGGTACCGTCTTCGCTGATGTCCCAGCCGGTCGCCAACGCCGGCTCGACCTCGAGTGTGCCGGACTTGTAACGGGTCAGGCCTTCGTAGACATTCACGAGAATCCGGAAGTCGTTGACTGCCGTCACTGCGGCCGGATCAAGCGATTTCGGCTCGGCAACCTGGCCTACAATCAGTACGCCTGGAGGCGTTTGAGCCGTGGCGCGCTCCGACAGTCCGGAGATGAGGGCAACCGCTCCCGCGGCGGCGAGGAACAGACCCCTGCGGGTCCAATGCATGTACTTCATCTGAGTTCTCCCTGTTGGAATTCTGTCGCGATAATTATCATGATAAATTGCAAATGTCAATTTATCATGATAATTTCCGCAAAATTGCTTTGGTGAGGCATGACCTTTTCGATTCTCGCACGTGATCCCGAAACAGGGGCAATAGGCGGCGCCGCGGCGACCGGCAGTCTTTGCGTCGGCGGCTGGGTGTTGCGCGGCGATCTCGCGGCGGGGATGTCGGCCAGCCAGGGAGCGGCGCCCTCGACCTTTTGGGGTGAGGACGTGCTGCATTGCATGCGCGACGGCTCGGATGCCGGTCGTGCCGTCGGGTTCGTGACGTCAAGGGACCAGGGACGCGAACACAGGCAGCTTTCGGCACTCGACATGACTGGCGGCACCGCCGCCTTCACGGGTTCCGAAAACAAGGACGTGAAGGGGAGCATCGAGTTCACTGGCGGCATTGCTTCCGGCAACATGCTGAAGGGGAATGACGTGTTGCCAGCCTTGGTGGACGGGTTCGTCCGGTCGGATCTCGCGTTCGGAGACCGATTGCTGGCATCTCTTCTCGCAGCCCGCAACGCTGGCGGAGACTACCGCGGCCTGCTGTCAGCGGCCCTGCTCGTGCTGCATTCGGACCGGCCGCCCCTCACGCTGCGCATCGACCACGACTCCGACGACCCGGTCGGAGCATTGAAGCAACTGCATCAGAAGGCCACTACTGGCGCCTATGCCAAATTGGCGCGGCAGGTGCCGGTGTCAACGGACAGGGAGCGGGTGCTCGATTGACTGGCCACCAACCGATGGATGAAGCGGACTGCAGCGCCCTGACGTTTCACGCGGGACACGGGGGATTCGAGCCGGCGTGGATGCCGGCTTCGGCATAACGCGAGTCAGCACGGGCACGCCGCTGGCGGCCTTGGGAAATCCTCCGACGTCCGGAACGGCGAAAGTCGAGCAATTCGGTGGAAGCGCATTGCATCAACAGGTATTCCGGAGAGGAGCTTTCGGACTGCAATGCGGATGGGAGGTCAGGCGGGTGGCGATTCAACGGGTTGATGTTGCCGTGATCGGTGGCGGGCAGGCCGGCATCGCGATGAGCGAGCATCTCTCCAAGTGTGGCATTCCCCATCTTGTGTTCGAGCGGCACCGGATTGCGGAACGCTGGCGCACGGGACGGTGGGATTCGCTGGTCGCGAACGGACCCGCCTGGCACGACCGGTTTCCGCCGCAGGAGTTTTCGGGCATCGATCAAGACGCCTTCGTTCCAAAGGAGCAGGTCGCCGACTACTTCGTCGACTATGCGGAGCAGATAGGCGCGCCCGTTCGATGCGGAGTTGAGGTGACGTTGGTTGAACGCTTGCCTGGCCAGGCAGGCTTCCGTGTCGAAACGTCGGACGGCTCATACGACGCAAAGGCAATCGTCGCCGCGACAGGCCCGTTCCAGAAGCCAGTCTTTCCGCCGCTCGTTCCCGACGATACGCCGGTCACCCAAATGCACTCCTTGGACTACAAGAACCCGAATCAGGTCTCGGAGGGTGCCGTCCTTGTCGTTGGCGCGGGATCGTCAGGCGTGCAGATCGCGGATGAATTGCTGCGGGCCGGGCGAGACGTGTTCCTGTCAATCGGCCCCCACGACCGCCTGCCACGGCGCTACCGCAACAGGGACTATGTCTGGTGGATGGGCGTTCTTGGCATGTGGGATGACGAGCGCATTCCGCCGGGCAAGGAACATATCTCGATATCGGTGAGCGGCGCATACGGAGGACGCACGATCGATTTTCGCGACCTGGCACGCAACGGCATGACGCTGGTTGGGCGAACCGAGGGATTCTCGGATGGCTCCGTGCACTTTGCCGGAGACCTTTCGAGGAACATTGCGGCCGGGGACGAGTACTATATTTCGTTTCTTGACCAATGCGATGCCTATCTCGCGGCGAACGGGCTCGATCTTCCGGAGGAACCTGCCGCACGCGAACTGTTGGATGATCCGGAGTGCGTGGCCAGCCCCATTGACAGGCTGGACCTGGCTGGAGCCAACGTCTCAACGGTCATATGGGCTACGGGCTACAGGCCTGACTTCAGCTGGTTGCAACTCGACGTCTTCGACGAAGGCGGAAGACCCAGGCACGTTCGGGGCGTGGCGCCGGAGCCCGGCCTCTACTTCCTGGGCCTGCCCTGGCTGACCCGCCGCGGCTCGTCGTTCATCTACGGCGTTTGGCATGACGCGAAACACATCGCTGACCACATCTTCATCCAGCGGAAATACGGCGACTACGAAGGAACGGCGAAAATAGTCCTCAATGACGATTGACGCCGTGCCAGCGACGGCAAGACTTCGACTCATGTGATGGACAGGACAGGACCACGGGAATGACCCATACGCGCATTCGCAAATTCAACACGCGCGAAACCTACCCGGAACAGAAACTTGACAATGACCTGTGTCAGGCAGTCGCGACCCGCGGTGGCACCACCATTTGGATGCGCGGCCAATGTCCGCAGAATCTGGACGACTCCAAGAGCGTCGACAGCCACGATCCTGTCGAGCAAACCCACAAGGTCATGCAGAACATCCGCCAGCTTGTCGAAGAGGCGGGCGGCAGCATGGAGCACCTCGTGAAGGTCGTCGTCTACATTACCGACGTGCGCCATCGCGAGGCGGTCTATCGGACAATGGGCGAACACATCAGGGGCGTTCATCCGGTCTCGACCGGGCTGGTCGTCCAGGCACTTGCGCGACCGGAATGGCTGGTCGAGATCGACGCAACTGCCGTCATACCGGATTGAGCACATGACATTCTCCCTTGTCGCCCGCTGCGCGGAAACCGGAATGTTCGGCGTGGCCATTTCGTCATCGTCCCCCGCCGTAGCAGCTCGGTGTTCCTACACGCGCGCGGGCGTGGGAGCGGTCGCCAGTCAGAATGTCACGGACCCGCGGCTGGGGGTCCTGGCGCTTGACCTGATGGAAGGCGGGATGAGCGCGGGCGAGGCCATCGCGAACGTTCGCAGTCAGGGCGACTTCATCGAGTACCGACAGGTGCTGGCAATCGACAAGACCGGACGGACAGCCATCCACTCCGGGCCAAGGTCCCTTGGCATCTGGACCGAGGCCGCGGGGACCGACGTCATGTCCGCGGGGAACCTCCTTGCCAACGACGGCGTGCCGTCCGCAATCGTCGAGGGGTTCGAGAAAGGTTCGGGCCATCTCGGCGACCGGTTGATCGCGGCATTGCGTGCCGGATTGAAGGCTGGCGGCGAGGCGGGGCCAGTGCATTCGGCGGGCCTTCAGATCTGCGATCAAGTCCCCTGGCCTGTGGCTGACCTACGCTGCGACTGGACAGAGGGTTGCCCGATCGAAACTGTCGCCCGTGCATGGGATGTCTACAGGCCTCAGCTGGAAGCCTATGTCATCCGGGCGCTGGATCCGCGTGATGCCCCGTCCTATGGCGTGCCGGGTGATGAATGACCCGGCCCTTGCCAACTGAGGAAATTCCGCGCGACACTTGCCCGCCATTGCGCTAGCGGAGGCAAGCGATGCGCGACCCCAGATACGACATCCTGTTCGAACCCTTGGCTATTGGCCCGGTCACCGCGCCCAACAGGTTCTACCAGGTCCCCCATTGCAACGGCGGCGGATACCGGGATCCGTCCGCTGCAGCCGCCATGCGAGGAGTCAAGGCCGAGGGCGGCTGGGGCGTGATCTTCACCGAACAGTGCGAAATGCACCACACCAGCGAGATCACGCCTTTCATCGAGCTGCGCCTTTGGGACGACAAGGACGTGCCCATGCTCGCCAGGATGGCGGACAAGATGAAGGAACATGGTGCGCTGGCTGGCATTCAGCTGGCCTATTCTGGCGTGAACGGACCCAATTTCTATACCCGCGAGGTTCCCTTGGCGGTCTCGGCGCAGCCGGTCCGGACATTTACCAACGATCCGCTGCAGGCGCGCGCGCTGGACAAGTCGGAGATCAAGGACCTGCGCCGCTGGTTCGTGAATGCGGCCAGGAGGTCGAGGCATGCGGGGTTCGACTTGATCTGCCTTTATGGTGCGCACGGCTTTGGCATCTTCCAGCATTTCCTCAGCCGGGCGACCAACCATCGCAGCGACGAATACGGTGGCAGCCTGGAGAACCGCTCGCGCTTCGTGAACGAGGTCGTTGCCGACATTCGCGATGCGGTCGGGGACACCATGGGAGTCACGCTGCGCGTCTCGCTGGATGAAACCATCGGCGACCTGGGCCTGTCCAATGCCGAGGTCCGCGAGTTCATCGACATGAACCGAAACCTGCCGGATCTCTGGGACCTGGCCCATGGCACATGGGACGACTGCTCGGGTCCCAGCCGGTTCAAGGAGGAGGCCGCGCAGGAGGAACTGGTCAGGGGCATCCACGAACTTACCGACAAGCCCATCGTCGGCGTCGGACGCTTCACCTCTCCCGATGTCATGGCGCGCATGGTCAAGTCAGGCACGCTCGACTTCATCGGCTGCGCGCGCCCCTCCATTGCCGATCCCTTCATTCCCCGCAAGATCGACGAGGGCCGGATCGAGGACATCCGGGAGTGCATCGGATGCAACATCTGCATCACGGGCGACATGACCATGGCTATCAGCCGCTGCACCCAGAACCCCACGTTCATGGAAGAGTGGCGCAAGGGCTGGCATCCCGAGATCATGAATGCGAAGGGTCCAAGCTCGAACGTGCT
>JAPPCV010000103.1 GCA_028824715.1 Boseongicola sp.
CATGACATCAAGCTGATGCCGGACGGGAATGCACTTGTCGTTGCCAATGGCGGCATCGAAACCCATCCGGATACCGGTCGCATCAAGCTCAACCTTCCGACCATGCGTCCGAACCTGAGCTATCTGAACCTGGGCGGGCGCGTTGAAGAGAAGATCGAGTTGCACCGCTCCCTTCGGAGAAACTCCATCCGCCATCTTGCGACGACCGACGACGGCGCGGTGGCATTCGCGATGCAATGGCAGGGTGATCAGGCCAAGCATCCGCCATTGATCGGGATGCATCGGACGGGCGCCCCCGCCGTGCTGCTTGAGACGACGGAACGACGGGCGGAACAAATGAGGGGATATGTGGGCAGCGTCGCGATCTCGCAGGCATTGGGCCGGATCGCCGCGACTTCGCCGCGAGGCAACGTCGTGCAGGTGTTCGATGTCCGGACCAGGGCCATGGTGGCCCAGTCCAAGATCGAAGATGTCTGCGGAGTGGCGGCCTTGGACGCAGGCTTTTTCCTGACCAGCGGCCACGGTGAGATCGCGATGCAGGTTGGTGCAGGGCACGCGATGCTGCAGAACATGGCAATGCGGTGGGACAATCATCTCGTAGCGGTCCCGGTGAACGCGCCAAACCGCAGTTGAATCCCGATCAGCGTGACGCGCATGCACCTTTGGTGGCATGACCGGTCTCAAGGGGGCTGCCGCGCCGGAACTCCAGATCCTGAACAGGGAAAGATGCGCCGCTACCAAGCGATCCTCGACGCAGACTTGCGCAAAAGAAGTAGTCGACGTCCGCCCACTCGTCCTCCGAGGATGACAGCATCGCCACCTTTGTCGTCACCGCTGTGCCGCCACCAATCCCGTCGATGTTGATCGGATGCCCGGAGCCCAGCATCGCAACCGGCACGGCCGCAAGCCGATCCATGTCGTCGGGCGGCTGATCACGTCTGAGATAGGGTCCACGCGAGGTCCCTCCTCGCATGAACAGGAATGGAATGCCGGTCTGGGCCATTTTCCGCCACCTGCCTTGTCCGCCGCAACTTGCCCGCTGAGGAGCCACTTGCCAAGGGAGCCGCTCCTCGGTGCCTGACGTCAAGACCGCGGTTCCGATCCCATGCAGGCGACCGCACGTCAAAGCGCGTGCAGATTGGCATTGGCAACACGGAATCCGCACTTCCTTCATCCGCATTCATCAATGCCGCACAGAGCTTCAACGTGGTGCCTCCCTTTGAAGTCCGGCAAATGGCACTTGTGCAGAATTCGAGCGACCGCATTCCAACTCAAGGGAATGCGCGGAGTGTGAGACCAAAGCGCTTCCGGACCGACAAACCGTCGAAAGATGAATGTCGCTTCTACATCGGGATCTGGCTCCAGCGGTGCTTGAGCGATAGCGCTCACCGCGCAGCCGCGGGACGGTTTCCTGAACCGTCGCGAAGCTTCTGGGCCGTACTGTTGGAAGCACGGGGCACTCGATCAACGCGGGTAGACGGGGACAGTCGCGTCATCATGCATTCGCTTCGCACTGTCGGTGGCGGTGCGTCTGCGCACGTTACCGGAGCGCGGCAGGAACCGTCCCACCCATTCCCGCAGTTCGGCACCGGTGCCAGCAAGTGCTGCCGGCAGGCATCGGCGTCGACAGACCTGCGGGCACAGCGAGCTCTTGCGGCGCGTGGCGCGGCGCGTGGCGCGGCGCGTTACAGTGCGACATGAGGATCAGGCACAAGGGGCTGCGAGCGCTGCACGAGCGGGATATTTCCGCGCGGGTGCCTGCCGATTTGGCGCCAGGGCTGAAACGCATCCTGTTCCGGCTGCAAGAGGCAACGCATCCGCGAAGCGCCGACGCGCCTGGATTCCCGCTGCATCCTCTGAAGGGCGACCGTGCAGGCCAGTGGAGCGTCCGCGTTTCCGGCAACTGGCGCGTGGTGTTCCGCTTCGAGGACGGCGAGGCCGTGGACGTGGACCTGATCGACTACCACTGACAAAAGGGGAGCGATGACCATGAACGACATTGCGAGCGATCGCGTCGGCCCGATGCTGAACCCGCCGCACCTGGGCGAACTGATCCGCGAGAGCATGGACGACGTGGGCTGGAACGTGACGGAGACGGCAGCGCGTCTCGGCTGCGAGCGCGGTACCTTGTCGCGCCTGCTGAACGGCAAGGCGGGCGTGTCGGCGAACATGGCTTTGGCACTGGAGAGAATCGGGTGGGGCGCCGCCGAGCACTGGATGCGGATGCAAGCGAGTTGCGAGCTTGCGCAGGCGCGCCGGGAAAGGGTCGCCGGCGAACGGCGCGCGGACGCTTTGCATGCATGATCCCGGCCTGCGGCTGTACAGGGGTGACCGTCACAAATGTCACTGCTCGTCCGCAAACGCCGCTGCCGGCAAATGGCCCGCCGAAATTCGTTCAACAAGGGCTTGCAGGCGCGTCCCAACGCGCCAGCCGTGGAACAAGGTCCATGACCGCGCCGCCGCCGCTGCCAATGAACGGGAGGATGCGGCCTACGCGATGGCGGTCCAAAACAGACACGCCATATCGGTTGCGACTGCCTCAAACGAATCGGTGCCTCGCCCGAATCTGTCTTACGACACGAAGGGCGTGTCACGGGTGTCACGGCTCTTCGCATTGATCTGGAACGCGTCGGGCGGGCAAGTTCCTATGCCTCCGCTTCCGTTCGCTTCGCGGACGGCGAGGATTGCCACATCAGCCGGAACGCCGCGTTTGCGCAGGCGGCACCGCTTCTGCCTGAACCGTTTGCGGGCAGGGTCGAGCATCGAGCGCACGGTCTTCGTCCTGACCGACGAGGGCAAACTTGCAGCGAAACCGGTCGCCTGTCTCAAAAGGCGCCATCCGGCGGTTCCAAGGTTCTCGGCGTCGGCACGAACCGGGGCCCTTCAAGTGCAGCCAGGGCTTCGGAAATGGAACCGCGCATGCCCACCAGATGGTTGAATTGCGCGTCGCATCCGGCCACCGGCGCTGGGTAGCTGCGGATCTCAGTCTCGATCAACTTGCGCGCGGCCTCGAGCCTTTCGGTCGCGGTGGCCAGGCACTCCTGGTAGGTCATGGTTGCCCCCTGGTCTTCGGCATGTCCATGGTCGTCCGATCAGGACTCCCGGTCAAGGCCGCTCCAGACCTTGCCAGGCACGAAGACATGGCCTTCTGCCAGCTTGCGTGCCGTACGGACAAGCCCGGCCCAGTTCAGTTCGAACTGATCGCCATCCCGCGAATAGTCGATCACGACTTCGAGCCGGCCCATAGGATGCTCGAGGGCAAGGCGCGCCGGAGCGGAGGGCAACGCCTTGAGGAGCCCCTCCCCCACGGTGCCGGGGCACAAAAGGCAGGCCGCCATGCATTGCGATCCTGTCACGGCAAGGCTGGGATGAGTGGTCCAAGGCATGAAGTACCGGGTTGCTGCGGAGCCTCCGTCCTGAGCGGAAGCCAGGAGGCCGAACTTGGGCGTGACAGACTTCGAAGCGTCCCCCATCCCCATCCGTATCGCGGCCTCCAGCCGGATCGCTTCCATGCGATCGAAGAATTCGTGGTTCTCGTCCAGCTCTGCCGCACTTTCATGGCCGGTCAGGCCGAACGCCTCGGCGCGGGCGATGGCCATGGGCATGGCCACGTCCATGCAAGTCACGTCGACACCATCGATTCGGTCGGTCCGTGAGCGCGTCGGAAACATCGATCCCGTGGTGCCGCCGACCGTGTCCATGAACTGCAGTTCGACCGGGGCCGCCGTGCCGGGAACGCCGTCAATCGCCGCGTCACCATCATACAGGACAGAGCCGTCATTCATGCGCACCTTCGCGAGGACACGCGCACCCGTGTTGACTGCCCGGATTCTGACGTCGGCAACGTCGCCTGACGTTGGCATCAGGCCCATCTCGATAGCGGCAGGACCCACGCCAACCAGGATGTTGCCGCAAGTGGGCTTGAAGTCTACCAACCGGTCCTCGACACCGACTTGCGCGAAAAAGTAGTCGACGTCCGCCCATTCGTCCTCCGACGATGACAGCATCGCCACCTTTGTCGTCACCGCGGTGCCACCGCCAATTCCGTCGATGTTGATCGGATGCCCGGAGCCCGTCATCGCAACCAGCACAGCCGCGAGCCGATCCATGTCCTCGGGCAGCTGATCACGCCTGAGGTATGGACCGCGCGAGGTGCCGCCACGCATGAACAGGAATGGAATGCCTGTTTGAGTCATTTTCCGCCACCTGCCTTGTCCGCCGCAACCTGCACGCTGAGGAGCCGCTTGCCAAGGGAGCCATGCGTCGGTCCTTGGGTCAAAGGCCTAGTTCCGAGTGCCGAGCCCTTGCAGGCGGCAGCACACTCGGCGTGCATGCCTGGGCATTGCAAACGCGGGATCCGCCGGTTGCCACCAAGCTATCTGCAATGTCGCATAGAGCTTGAAAGTGATTCGATCTTGTGTATCATGGCACACAAGAATCTCGTGCGGAACTCCGGCAGGTGCATTTTGTCACAAGGGAAGACGTTGGGTCTGAGTTGGAACGCAACGGCAGAAAAGTCATCAAGATGCTCAAGAAGGATGGCTGGCGGGAAGTGGCCACCAAGGGCGACCATGTCCAGTTCAAGCATCCGACCAGGCCGGGTCGGGTGACCGTTCCGCACCCGAACAAGGACATCAAGGCCGGGACGGTCATGTCCATCTACAGGCAGGCGGGATGGAGACAGGGAGGTCTCAGGGCATTTTGCGCCGGGGAGAAAGAAGCAAGCAACGCGAAGGGGTCGTCAAATGCATTACGTGGCGTTTGTTCATACAGATGATGCACCAGGCTTCGGCGTGAGCTTCCCGGACTTTCCGGGCTGCGTGACTCAAGGCGACACGCTCGACGAAGCGCTGCGCATGGCACGCGAGGCTCTCGCGTTTCATGTCGAGGGCATGTTCGCCGACGGCCACGCTGTTCGCGAGCCAAGCGATGTTCAGCAAATCAAGTCCGACCCGGATCTCGCCGAGTGGCGGGAAGGCGCAACGCTGGCCTTTGTGCCCCTGATCCTCGATCTCGGTTCTCCCAGGCGGGTCAATGTATCGATCGCCCCAGGACTGCTGAAGGCCATCGACGACACCGCAAAGGCGCGCGGGATGAACCGCTCCGCATTTCTCGCAAGTGCCGCGCGAAAGGAAATCGCGGGCAGCTGGTAGGAGAGCCACCATCGTTGGCCACTCCCGGAGAACCGGACATCGTCAGGTAAGGGGCCAGGGCAGGTCCACGAATGATTGAAGCAGTCCGGGCGGGAAGTCCCGGTTAAGCAGCCACGCCATGAAACACATGAAGACGATTCCCGCGCCCGTGTAGGCTGCCGCGAATCCCGCCGGTCGCCCGGCGCGATGGTGGATGAACGCGAACAGAAAGAGGGCCAGCGCAATGATGAAACCCAGGAGCGCGGTCAGGATCAGGAGACCCGCGAACCAGGCCAGCGTTGGCCAAAGGCCATGGACGTCTTCCCGGTCTCCGCCTGCATCCCGGTCCGCGAACAATGCATGGGACTCGGGGCGGACGATCATTTGAACCAGCAGGATCAGGGCGCCTGCAATTGCCACTCCCGAAACGAAACGCGGGAAGACACGATCGGCCGCAGCGTAGTCCGGTATCAGCGACGCGTCGACAAACGAGACAACCAGATATGCCAGCACCGCCAGCAGGAAGATCATCGGCGCCATCTTCCGCCCGGACTTCACGGCGCCCTCAGCCATGATCGTCTTTGCCTGCCTCAGTCCGACAACGACCGAGATCAGCGTGATGATGATGAGCACGATGACGATCGGCGAGAAAATGTAGTCGATGCCCTCGGCGAACCCCTTGCGGAACCTGGACTGCGCGATCTGAACGGCCTGGTTGGCATAGGTCTCGGCTGGATTGGACAGGACGAACCCGATCAGGAATGCCGGGCGCGACCAGTCAAAGCGGCGCATCATTATGCCCAGGAACCCGATCACGAAGAGCGCCACGAGGTCCATCAGGTCCTGGCCCGACTGGAAGGCCGCGAAGGCGATGATCATGAACAGGAACGGGGCCAGCAGGCTGAAGGGAATCGTCGTCAGCCGCGCTATTCCGCCAGAAGCGCCGATGCAGATCAGCGTCCCGACGACGTTGGCCAGCGCCAGAAGCCAGACGATCGCGTAGGTGATGTCGAGATTGTTCTTCAGCATCGAGGGGCCGACCTCGATGTTCCCGGATCCCAGCAGCGCGATCGCGCCGATGAAGATCGCCATCGAACCGGAACCCGGAATGCCGAAGAGAAGCGTCGGAACCAGTCCGCCGCCTTCCTTCGCGTTGTTCGAGCTCTCCGGGCCGATCACGCCTCGCACCTCGCCGCTCCCGAACCTCGACTTGTCCTTCGTGGTCTGGACGGTGTGGCCGTAGGCGATCCAGTCGACGACCGAACCTCCAAGCCCCGGGATGACCCCAACGACGACGCCGATGATCGAGCAGCGAACGCTGAGCCAGGCGTTTGCGAGCCAGTCGCGGACGCCGCGCATCCAGCCGCCGCCGAGCACCGAGCGCTCCGAGATGGCTCGGTCCTGGCGCAGCAGGGCGACGATCTCCGGGATTGCGAAGATCCCGAGACCGACGATCACGAGCTTCAGCCCGTCGACCAGGTAGGGCAGGTCGTAGCTGGCCATTCGGAGCTCGCCGGACGAGTCTCCTTCGCCGATCGTGCCGACCATCATGCCGAGGCCGGCGGCCACGATTCCCTTCAGGGCCACGCGACCGGCAAGAATGCCAACCATGGAAAGGCCGAACACCGTGATCATCAGGAGTTCCGGCGTCCGAAACTCGAGCACGATCGGCCGCGCGACAAGGATGAAGAGCGTCAGGAACGCCGCGCCGACCAGGCCGCCGAAAAGCGATGATGCAAAGGCCGCCGAAAGGGCGCGGGCCGCCTCCCCCTTCTTCGCCATCGGGAACCCGTCAAGGACGGTCGCCTGCGAGGCCGACGAGCCCGGAATCCCCATCAGGACGGATGCGAACGTGTCGGACGTCGGCACCACCGCAACCATGCCGATCATCAGCGCGAGACCAAGGACCGGGTCCATTCCGAACATGAACGGCAGGAGGAGCGAAAGCCCGGCGATTCCGCCAAGACCTGGAAAGACGCCGACGCAAAGCCCCATCACGACGCCGAGCACGAGGTAGCCAAGGACGACCGGTTGCAGGATCAGCCCGGCGGCACTGCCCAAGGCAGGAAGCGCGACTGACAGAATGTCCATGTTCCAGACTTTCGGTCCTGTTGCTCCACGAATTCAGGAATTCGCCTCGGCCGGCGGTGCCGGCCGAGGTGCATGGCCGAAGCCCCTAGAGCGAGACGCCGTACCGCTCCAGCAGCCAGTCCACGACGAATTCCTTCGCCGAATCCGGCACCTGGGTCGCGCTCGCGAGCGCGCCGGTTGCCTCGTCACCCGTCATCTGCGGATAGACGCCGAGACGGCCCATCGAGATCTCGGCAAAGTCCGGGCGGGCCTTTACGGCTTCGAACGCCTCCATATAGGTGGCGATTGCGGCATCGGGCGCCCCGGCCGGCAGGAAGACCATCTTCTGTGCCGGGAAGCCCGCCACGAAGAACGCCTTCCACGCATCCCACTTTTCGCCGCTGGTCTCGCAGCCAGGCGTCGCGTCGCACAATTCCTTGAAGGTCGGCATGTCAGGGAATGTGGGATCGCGCACGATGTTGCCGCTTGCATCGAGAGCGCCCCAACTCATCATCGGAACGGCCGTGCCGGCCTCGACCAGCGGGGTCACGCCCTTCAGGTAGGACGACGAGGTCTGATAGTCGATGTTCGCTTCGCCACGCTCGAACATGAGCCGGCCGTCGCCGCGTCCCTTGATGCCGAATACGGGCTCCACGCTGAGGCCGAGCATCTCCCACGCCAGAAGCGGCACGAGATCAAGCCGGGTCGCACCCTGGCTGCCGTAGATGAAGTCGGTGCCCTTGAGGCCGCTGGCATCAAGCCCGTTCATCATGCCGGCCAGTTCCGGCGGCAGGTAGGCGACGCCGCCCGTGCCGGAGGCCAGGACCACGTTCCAGTCATTATACTCGTAGCGAACCCGGGGGTCGCCCAGAAGATACGGGAACTGCGTGGAACCCGAGGACCCGAAGATCAGCGTGCCGTCCTCGTAGGACTGCCCCTGGAACCAGTTTGCACCCTTCGTCGAACCCGCGCCCGGCATGAACTTGACCACCACCGTGGGATTGCCGGGAAGCGCCTCGCTCAAGAGCGGCGCATAGAAGTTGGCCCATTTGGCCGACCCGCCGGTTTCCGAGAACGGGATGACCCATTCCACCGTCTTGCCTTTCAGGTCGATGCCCTGGCTGGCGGCCATGGCCACCATGGCAAGAGTCGCAGATACGGCCGTAACGAGGCCAAGCGCCGCGCGGCGCAAAACAGTCTTGAGGTTCATTGTGTCTTTCTCCCTGTTGAACTGGAGCACGTGCATCCAGTCGCAAACGACAGATATGCCGTCTGGCCTGATGACCGCAAGGCAGGAAATTGGAATCTTGGGCTGTTCCGGTTCCGGAACTCAGAACGCGACCTTGTCCCCCCCCTTGAGCCCCAGCCTTTCGCGCGCCTCGTCAGGCGACGCGACGTCAAGGCCCAGCGCCTCGACGATCGTGCGGATCTTCTCGACCTGCTGGGCATTCGAGACCGCGAGCTCGCCCCTGCCGATGTAGAGGCTGTCCTCGAGGCCCACACGGAGATTTCCGCCAAGCAGGGCCGCCTGAGTGGCCATGTTCATTTGCTGCCGTCCAGCCCCGAGCACCGACCACTCGTAGTTCTCCGGTCCGAAGAGCTTGTCGGCCATACGGTTCAGGTGCTGCAGGTTTTCCAGGTCCGCCCCCGCACCCCCGAGAATTCCGAGCACGAACTGGATGAAGAAGGGCGGCTTGATCATTCCCTGGTCGACAAACCACTTGACGTTGTAGAGATGGCCAAGGTCGTAGCACTCGAACTCGAACTTCGTCCCGTGCTTCTCCCCAAGTTCGTTAAGCGCGTATTCGATGGTGGCAAAAGTGTTGGGAAAGATGAAGTCCCGCGTCATGGACAGGAACTCCGGCTCCCAGTCGAACTTCCACTCCTTGTACCTTTCCAGCATCGGGAAGATGCCGAAGTTCATCGACCCCATGTTGAGCGAGGCCATTTCCGGGCTTGCGGAATTGGCGGCAGCGAGGCGTTCGTCCATCGTCATGCCAAGCCCGCCACCGGTCGAGATGTTGATGACGGCGTCGCTCGACTGCTTGATGACCGGCAGGAACTGCCGAAACGTCTCCGGTCGCGGATCGGGCTTGCCGGTTTCAGGGTCACGTGCGTGGAGATGGATGATCGATGCCCCGGCCTCCGCCGCATCGATGCTCGCGCGCGCGATTTCGGCTGGCGTGACCGGCAGGTGTTCGGACATGGTCGGCGTATGGATGCCGCCCGTCGGAGCACAGGTGACGATCACTGATCTTGGCATGCTGCCGCTCCCATTGCGGACGAAGTTCCCCGCATGCGCATCGAGATCTGGGCCGAAGCAGCCAAACCGTCCCGGGATGCCTCAAATCCAGCGTCACGATTGTATCGCACAGCTGCCAGGACTCGTCGCATGCAGGACCGACCGAACACAGGTCATGAACGCGTTGTCAAGTGCCGCGCATCATGCTTTAGTCCGCGAGCAACACTTTGGGGAGGAAGGAATCCAATGAACAAGATGAAGACATTGGCTGCCGGCGCAGCCATCACCATCGGCGTCGCGACCGCGGCCCATGCCGATTGCGGGATCGCGAGCGGCAACGTCAGCGTCCTTGCGAACGACTTTCCGGCGCTTCACGCGGTGGTCAGCAAGGCCGAGGAGTGCGCCAGTTCAACGGTCACGTTTTCGAAGAACCACACGACCGAGCATCGCGACATCCAGGTCGCGGCCATGACAGCGAATCCGTCGGAATACACGACGGCGATCGTTGCCAACTCGTCCGTCGTGCCGCTCCTGAACGGAGGGCTCATCCGGCCTCTCGACGATTTGGTTGCCAAGCACGGGCAAGACCTCAAGAAGAACCAGCTGATCACCATCGACGGCAAGATCATGGCGATCGCGTTCATGGCCAACGCCCAGCACCTCGTCGTGCGCAAGGACATCCTGGATGAGGTCGGACTGGACATTCCCGAGACTTACGAGGACGTTCTGGCCGCAGCCGAAGCGATCGAGGCAGCCGGTGTCATGGAGCATCCGTTCGCAATGCTGACGATGTCTGACTGGAATCTCGGCGAGGAATTCGTGAACATGTACCTTGGCCATGGCGGCGAGTTCTTCAAGCCAGGCACGGCGGAACCGGCGGTCAACAACGAGAAGGGCATCGCGACCCTCAACATGCTGAAGGCGCTGGTCGAATACTCGAATCCCGACTTCCTGACCTACAACACGGGAGTCGTCGCACCGATCTGGGAGTCGGGCAATCTCGCCATGGCGCAGATGTGGGGATCGTCGATGGGCCAGCTGCTTGACAACGAAGGCTCCTCGGCAGAGGTCGTCTCGGGCACCCTTCCGGTCGGCGCGATGACCGTCGCCGGCGGAACCAC
Source organism: Boseongicola sp. (assembly GCA_028824715.1). Lineage (GTDB taxonomy): Bacteria > Pseudomonadota > Alphaproteobacteria > Rhodobacterales > Rhodobacteraceae > JAJEFO01. The sequence goes on from JAPPCV010000103.1 coordinate 10,566, forward strand.
GCCGGCGTCGAGCCTCTGGTGGGACG
>JAPPCV010000101.1 GCA_028824715.1 Boseongicola sp.
ACGACTGACCCGTCCGCATTCTGCCGACACACGGCAGGATGGTGCACGCCGCGACGCTGATGACTGCGCGAGATCGGTGCGTGAACGAGCGCGGACCGTCGTCACCCGGAATTCGAGCCGACCCGGGCCGGTCTCGATGCCGCCAGGACCCACCAACGGGTTGACGACAGGCAGGCCGCACTCGATGACTGCGCCATCGCCGTGTTCCTTTCATGGCGACCAATGCGGAGACGTGCCTGAAGGCCCTGCCATTCTTCGACATTCGTGCAGGTGAACGTTGATGTAGGCTTTGCTCGCGATAGAACCGTGGCAGAGCCGCTGCTTCTGGGCGCCGTGACGTTCAAGGCCCGTGTTCGTTTCCCGCGACGTCTCGGGCAAGGCGACCGGGGCGGAAAGGGTCGGCTTCGGGCGCCGCAGCGGCAATGCCGCGTCCAAGCACATGGCGCCGGGATTGCGCGGAAGCGTCGGGAGGGATCTGGGTGGCGCCAAGCGAGCGGCGGACGGATCGTGATCCTCCTCGCCGTCCTGTTGCGTTCGTCCTCACGGTCGCGTCCGGCCGGCTTCCCGGGAGGCGGTCACTGCGGCGCCCGGGAGGCGACATGCCACTCAGGACAGGGCCGGATTGCTGTTCCTCCCAACGCGGGCGGATTGGCGATCGATCGTCGGTCGGCAACGCGTTCGGACCGGGACCATTGCTCCATCGATCAATTCAACGGTGTCGGAGTGCTAGGAAACGACGTCTACATGCCCGGGAACTGCATAGACATCGCCATTCGTGTCCACCCATTCAAAGGCCAGATCCGCGCTTTCGGAGAGACGCAGGCTGAAGGCAATGTAGGGGTTCGCGGCAACAGCGGGCTCCAGCTTTGCGCCGAAGACCTCCGCCCCTTCGACAAGGCATCTGAATCGTTCGGCGATTCGGATCGGGACGAGAAGGCCGGTCTTGTCGTGGCGCAATCCAGTTTCCATCGGATGGTTGATGATGGTGCGCACCGTGAAGACCTCATCTCTCGCCACCTTGTCCGGCAGAGCCACTCGCATGTTCGGTGCCCAACCCGGCGGGAACTGGTCGTTTGCAACGGCATCCTCGCAGGCCCCGTAGGTGACGTTGACGTGCCGGACAGCCTTGAATGTTTCGCCGTCGGACATCTCCGCAATGGCCACCACGTCCTGAAATGAGTCAAGCCGCACGCGGGTGCTCATCCGTGCCTCGCCACAGGGTGGCGTAAAGTACAGGGCGACGACACGGGGACGCGGATTGCGAGGCGCGTAGACGCGGACGACGCGCGGGTAGTCATCCGGAGTCATCTGGCAGGGGACGAAGGTGTCCATCGGCACGGAGGCACCGGAGTCGGAGAATTCCGGCAAGGTGATCTCGATCTTGCCCGACCTCAGTTTCGCCGCGCCGAAATCCTCTTCTATCGCGGCAAGCATCTCCGCCTCGTCCGCCTGCAGCGGCAACGCGCAGGTCGCCACGCCTGCCGCAAGCAGCGCGCGGCGTGACAATGTGATCGGCGGTGCGGCTGGCGGCCCTTTGGGGTCTGACATGTCCGTAGCCCTCCATGCCCGTGTCGCCAACGGTTGCACGCGCAGCCTAGCACTTCCATGCAATCAAGACAAACTTCCGAGCAAGGGGATTCCCGCTTGGCAGTTCAGCGGCACGGTCACAGGCCATCGACACCTTGCGGGAAGAGGCGGCAGTTGCGTCGATGGCCGCGATCTTGTCGCGGGAGCGGTTCGACTGCCGGATCCCCCGCACCGCCGAATCTGCGGGAAGGTCTCTTTCCTCGATGCGACCGGTCTTCCCAGGTTTGCCGGATTCACGACACCACCGGGCATTCAGGCCAAGGTCGTTTCCGGCATTGCGCTTCCGCAACACGGCGCCGGAGGCGAACAACCGGCTCCGCCTGGTCCGGGCCGGTGCCCGGGAGCCCGAAAGGGCGCCGCCCCACCCGACGCCGATCAAGGCGCTCGGCATCGATCCGGTCGTGGATCCAAGGGACCGCACCCTCCGAAGCACGCCGATCAAGCGTATCCGCACGAGATGACGCACTTCGCGGTACGCCAGGTTCGCCACCTCGTCGCCTCGGCACACGACCGGGGCGGCGCGACGAAGGGCGGCGCGCGCGTCTCGGCGAATGCCGGTCTGCAGGCGTCTTCTGGGCCCGGGATGCCAGGTCATGCAGCACGGACAGACACGGCAGGTGAGCGTCGCGTTGGGGCATAAGGTCGGGCTTTGGGCCGTCTTTGGGCCGTCCGGGAGCGCGCCAAAAGCCAAGGAATCGCACGCTGCATTGCACAATCTTGTGCGATCGTCAGGCCTCGCTTGCCAGGCATTGCGGCTTTTCCTATGTCTTAGATAGGCTACACAAATGAAATTTCCTGCCATCCTCGGCGCAAGCTGTGGAGGAGCCGGGACTTGCCTGAGGAGGGACCATGACTTGTCCTGATCCGGATCGTGCCCATCATGGAATCTTCGCGATCTTTGCAGCAATTCTTTCGGGTGCCGGGACTGCCTGGGCGGCAGACGGGCCGCTTTCGGTAACGGTCGATGCCTGCACAACGTGCCACGGCCCTCGCGGCGTGAGCCACGGGACGATGCCCACCATCGCCGGCATGGACAGCGAGGCCTTCGCCGAAGCCCTGCTAGCCTTCAGGGACGGCTCGCGCGAATCCACTGTCATGGGCCGCCTCGTCGGACCCCTGTCCGACGAAGACATCGCCGAGATCGCGGCCTATTTCGCCTCACTGCCGGGAGCCGGCCAATGACCCGAACCGAACTGACGCGCCGTCAGGCGCTTGGCTTCGCCGGCGCGGCGCTGACCGCGCCGGTCCTCGCAACACCCGCAATGGCGCAGGCCGATCCGCATGTCGTCGTGATCGGCGGCGGATTCGGCGGGACGGCGGCGGCACGGGCCATGCGGCGGATCATGCCGGAAGTTGCAGTTACCCTGGTCACCGATGCGCCGACCTTCGCCACCTGTCCGTTTTCCAACCTCGTGATCGGTGGTCTGCGGGACATGTCCGAGATCCGGTTTTCCTACGATGCCCTGCACAACGATGGCGTCAATGTGCGGGTCGATCCCGCGGTCGCCCTTGATCCAGCCGGCCGCATCGTGACGCTGCATTCCGGCGACAGGCTGTCTTACGACCGGGCCATCGTGTCGCCCGGGATCGACTTCCGCTACGACGCGCTGCCCGGCGTCGGGCCCGAGGTCGCGGACAGGCTGCCTCATGCCTGGAAGGCCGGCGCGCAAACGATCCTGCTGCGTGACCAGATCCGGTCGATGCCACAGGGCGGGACCGTCATCATCGCCCCGCCCGACAACCCGTTCCGTTGCCCCCCGGGGCCCTACGAGCGGGCAAGCTTGATCGCAAGTTACCTGAGCCGGCACAATCCGGCCGCCAAGATCATCATCGTCGACGGCAAGGACAAGTTTTCCAAGCAAGGCCTGTTCATGGAAGGCTGGCAGGCGCTCTATCCGGGAATGATCGACTTCGTTCCGTTCTCCGATCACGGCGGGCTGAAGGGCATCGACGCCGACGCGCGGCGCGTTGAGACCTATTTTGGCGATTTCAAGGGTGATGTGATCAACCTGATCCCGCCGCAGCAGGCGGCCACGATCGTGCTGGATGCCGGGCTGGGCGGCAGCGGCTTGTGGTGCGAGATCGACGGGCTGACATTCGAGGCTCGTGAGGCCGAGCATGTCCACGTCATCGGCGACGCGGCAATCGTCGGCGACATGCCCAAGAGCGGGTTCTCGGCCGCAACTCAGGGCAAGGCGTGTGCCCACGCGGTTGCCGCCCTCTTGGAGGGGCGCGAACCTCAGCGCGGAATCCTGATGAACACCTGCTACAGCCTCGTCGGGCCCGAGTACGGCATCTCGGTCGCAGGCGTCTACCGAAGTGCGCAGGACACCAACAGGCTGGACAGCCTGCCCGGCTCCGGCGGCACCAGCGCGGCGGGCAATCTGCCTGAGCTGCGCCGCGACGAAGCGGACTACGCCCGTGGCTGGTACGCGAACCTGACGCAGGAACTGTTCGGAGCGTGAGGCAGGTGCCGGCTTTGGCCCTGTGCTTCTGGCTGCAGGGTTTTGGGGCTGCCAGCGCAGACGGGCTTGCCCCGCTGACGGGTCAGCCCGGCGATCCGGCGCGCGGCGAAGCGCTTCTGCTCGACATGCGGCGGGTCAGTTGCCTGATCTGCCATGAAATCTCCACCCTCGACGAAAGGGACCAGGGCCAGATTGGCCCGGCTCTTGACGGCGTCGCGTCCCGGCTTGGCAACATGGAGTTGCGGCAAAGAATCGTCGACGCCCGTGTCATCAACCCCGACACGATCATGCCACCCTACTACTCGCTCACGGGATTGGTCGATGTCGCGGACCGCTATCGCGGACAGACCATCTACGATGCACAGGAGGTCGAAGACGTTGTCGCGTACCTGCTCACCCTGACGGAAGAGCCGAACCGGTGAGGCGGCGTTGCCTGTCGGCGCTGCTGGCCATTGCCTTCTGCCTGCCCGTTGCGGCCGAGGAGCCGCGGTCCGGCTACAGCTACATGGAGCCGGCTACGCAGGCGATGCAGGACGACGATTTCCTCAATCCAGGATTCTTTCTGGTCGATGAGGGACTTCGGCTATGGCGCCAGCCAATGGGACCAACTGGCCAATCCTGTGCCGACTGCCACGGTCCGGTCGACCGGGAGATGAAGGGTGTCGCCGCACGATACCCTGTGCTGGACGCGGGAACGGGCAAGCTGGTCAATCTGGAGCGGAAGATCCAGCTGGAAACCGCCCGCATGGGCGCGGAGCCACTGGCCTACGAAAGTCCCGAAACCGTTGCGCTGACAACCTTGATTTCATACCAGTCGCGGGGCATGCCCATGCAGCCCGAGATCCCGCCGCAGTTGCAGCCGTTCCTCGACCGTGGCAGGCAAATCTACGAACAGCGGCGGGGGCAGCTGAACCTGTCGTGCCCGCAATGCCACGTCGATCACGCCGGCGACAAGCTTCGGGGCGACGTGATCAGCCAGGGGCAGGTCAATGCCTTTCCCATCTATCGCCTGCTTTGGGGAGAGCCGGGAACGCGTCACCGAATGTTCGAATGGTGCATGCAATCGATACGCGCGCGGCCATTTGAACGCGGGTCGGACGAGTTCATCGAACTGGAACTTTATCTGGTTCAGCGCGGGGCCGGCCTGATGATCGAGGCGCCCGGCGTGCGGCGCTGAGCGGGAACGGGGAGTGGCCAGAAGGAGAGACCAGGTCACATGGGACGCAAAGTGAAGGTGCTGGGTTCGCTGATTGCAGCGTTCCTTCTCTTGGTCGGCGCGGCGCTCTTCTGGGTGACCTATGCCCCGGCGCTTGACCCAATGGAGCCGGGCAGCCAGGAATTCTCACACGACGAGATCAGGCGCGGCGAGCTGCTGGCGCTGGTCGGCGCCTGTTCTGCCTGCCATTCGGCCGAGGGCGGCGCGCCGTTGGCGGGAGGGCTTGGACTTCCGACGCCCTTCGGCACGATCTACTCGACCAACATTACCCCCGATCCGGAAACCGGCATTGGTCGATGGAGCTTCACCGCCTTTGCCCGGTCGATGCGGGAAGGGCTGGACCGGGAGGGCAGGCATCTCTATCCGGCCTTCCCCTACGACAGTTTCTCCAAGTCGACGGATGAAGACCTGCGCGCGATCTACGCCTGGCTCATGAGCCAGCCGCCGGTCGTTGCCGAAAGCACGCCGAACGAGTTGCCGTTCCCGTTCTCCTTCCGGCCCGTTCTGGCAGGGTGGAAGCTGTTGTTTCTGGACGGAACGCCCTACGCGCATGACCCGGCACTCGACGAGGAGCAGAACCGCGGCGCCTACCTTGCGCAGTCGCTCGGCCACTGCGGGGCCTGCCACACGCCGCGCAACCGTTTCGGCGCAATGATTGTCGACCGCCTGTTCGAAGGGGGCGATGCCGAGGGCTGGCTGGCGCCGCCGCTTGGCGGCCATTCCATAGCCCCGGTCGCCTGGACGCTGGACGACTATGCCGACTACCTGTTCGACGGCTGGAGCGAAGAGCATGGCATTGCGGCCGGGCCGATGGCCACGGTGGCCGATCAACTCCACGACGCGGACGAAGACGACGTGTTCGCAATTGCGGCCTGGCTTGAGTCCATCACCCCGGAGCAATCGGAAGCGGACAGGAACGACGCCCTGAGTTTCGCCAAGGCTCGCGACTGGCCGCAGACCAAGGGAGCGCTCCCTGATGAAGAGATCACCGATCCGGTCCTGAGCGCCGGGCGCGACGTCTTCGCGGCCAGGTGCGCGAAATGCCACAAGGAGAGGATCGCGAAGGCGCAGGCCATTTCGCTGGGCCTGACCCATGCGATCAATGCGCCTTCGCCAAAGAACCTGCTCAATGTCGTGCGCGACGGCATCGCGCCGCCGCTCGGAGTGCCGGACCGCAAGATGGAGGCGATTGCGCTGACCGACGAGGAACTGTCAAATGTCGCCGCCTATGTGCGATGGCATTTCACCGACCGGCCACCCTGGAAAGATCTGGAGAGGGCGGCGGCCGCGCATTGAGCCGCGGCGTCAGTCGCAGGGAAAGTGGCTGATGAACATTTCGACCGCGGTTTCGAAGGCGGGCAGATCGTCGATATAACCGGTGCTGACCACCACGTGGGGACCGGCGAAGACCGCGACCAGTTCCTGGGGGGTGACCGTCGCCGGTATGCAGGCCTTCTTGCGGATCACGACGTAATCCGCATAGCCCCGCACAAGCCCGTTGCAGAAGTCCTGCGCTTGCCGTTCGCGTCGAAGGCAGAGTGCGACTGCATCGCCGGTGCGCAGAAACGGCTCTGCCACAACCGGCCTGCGTCCGTGAACTACGGGAAAGTCCGGGCTCTCCGCACCAAATGACGTATGCGGCCAGATCAGCGCAATGAACAGTGCAAGGTTCACTCTTGGCATGTCGCTTCGCCCTCGCTCCTGCGAGCAGGTGAACACGGTCGCAGCCGTCTCGCAAGGCTCTGGCAGTCAATCTTCCGCTGCTGCCGCCGGATCTTGCGCAAAATGCAACTCGACATGATCCTCTTGGGAACGGTTCATCCAATTTGATTTTGCAATTGGCTCGATCTGGCTGTATTGGTGCAGTAGCATCAGGGAGGGAGGCAAATGACAATCTCTCGCCTCGCCAGGATTGTCGCCGGGTTCGGCATGGTTCTGCTTGGGTCGGTGCACGCCGGAATGGCCGAGAAGATCGTGGCCAATTGCACCGGGATGGTGGATTTCGACATCTACATGATCGACGCCGAGGAGCCCGTTCAGGACATCGCGCTCATCGGAACATCCAACGTGGCCATCGACGACGAGTTCATCATTCTGACCGGGGATTTCGGCGAGTACAAGTTCGATCTCAACCGCGGGACGCTCTATCGGGATGGCAGTGATACCGGCATCTACTGCACATATTCCCGCAAGGCCGGATAAACCGCTGGAACCAGTCGGGCGCGAGCCGCCCCGCAATCGACCCGTCACTCTTGGCGTCGGCTCTTCTCCTTTCGGTTTGCTGCCATCACGGTCGTTCATTGCTTGGAAGGCGATGAACGCATGGGGCGGTAGCCTGATGCCCTGAAACTGACTGGACAGACTTGATCTGGCGTGACGGACCGGCGGCACCAAGCAACCCTCGGCTCCGGGCCAAGGCCAACGCCGTTCCCGGCATGTACGCCGCGCCTCTTGCCGCCGGCTCCGGGGCGAAGCTGTCAGTTTGAACGTCATGGCCGCGCGCGCAGGAATCCGCGCTTGGCTTTCAGGCACCGCTACGGGAGACTCGTGCCCGAATGATGTGACACCGCCCGCCCAGCGGGCGGCAGCGCTCCTTAATTCCGTTGCCGGCTCGACCGACTTGGCGGCGAAGTCTGCGCGTGCACACGACGCGGAACTGTCGGGAAAGTCCGTTTGAGGGCGCACGCGGGCCGAACTTCATCGCCTCCGCACGCGGCAGTCTCTCTTGGGCGGACAGCTTCATTGGATTTTCCAATGTGAAGTATTCGGAAAAACGACTTCCCTTTGAGTTGAGCGTGAGATTTGGTATGGTCACACTTCGACTAGAGCCGCTTGGGCCCGACTTGGACGTGTTCTCTGTTCGTGAAGACCAGAGGATCTTCGTCGGGTTCGGGAAGTCTCAATGCGCTTGCCGTGTTGGGAGTCGGCAGGCTTCGCCCCACGGCAATCCTATGGAGGAAATAGATGTCGATAACGCTTAATATCAACGGTCAGGACCACTTGATCGACGTGGATCCGCAAATGCCCCTGCTTTGGGCGATCCGCGAAACGGTCGGCCTGACAGGCACGAAGTTCGGCTGCGGCATCGCCCAGTGCGGCAATTGCACGGTGATCGTCGACGGCAACGCCGTGCGGTCCTGCAACACGCCCGTCGCAACCGCGGCGGGAAAGGCGATCCGCACCATCGAAGGCGTCTCGGAGAACAACGACCACCCGGTTCAGCAGGCATGGCAGGAGCTTACGGTCCCGCAATGCGGGTATTGCCAGTCCGGCCAGATCATGTCGGCCGTCGCCCTGCTGGAGAAGAGCCCCGATCCCACTGACAACGAGATCGACAAAGCCATGGCCGGAAACATCTGCCGGTGCGGCACCTACCCGCGAATTCGCGCAGCCATTCATCGTGCTGCCGAACTGAGCAAGACCTGAGGGAGACAGTCATGAATCATATGAACCTCACCCGACGGAGCTTCATGAAGATCACGACCTCGGCCGCGGGCGGTCTGGCGGTCGGAATTCACTTCCCGTCGATGGCCGAGGCCAGCGTCGAAGGTGCCGCGGCGGAAATAAACGCCTGGCTGACCATCGACCCCAACAACATCGTCAGCATCGTGACGCCCCAGACTGAAATGGGCCAGGGTGCGTTCACCGCGGTTCCCATGATGGTGGCAGAGGAACTTGACATACCGTGGGAAAACGTCCGGCATGTCTATGCAAGTGCCAACCGCCATGTGAACAATGACAATCTCTACACGACGACGTCCACTGGCGGCTCCACGACGGTTTCACGCCGTCATCCGTACATGATGCAGGCCGGCGCCTCGGCCCGCGAGCGGCTGCGGGTGGCCGCGGCGAACCGCTGGCAAGTGCCGGTGGACAAGGTGACCGCCAAGCAGGGCTGGCTCACGACGGAGCACGAGGAGCAGGGCACGCTTCAGGGTTCCTACGGGGAATTCGCGGCCGAAGCCGCAGCCGTCACGCTCGATGAAGAGCCGGCGATCAAGGCCTACGGCGACTGGTGGCTTCTAGGCAGGGATGTCCCGCGCCTGGACGTGCCGCTCAAGACCAACGGGACCGCAACCTACCCGATCGACGTGTCCGTTCCCGGCATGGTCCATGCCGCGGCGATGGCCTGTCCGGTGCCCGAGGGTCGGCTGGTGAGCTACGATTTCGAAGCGGTCAAGGACATGCCAGGCGTCATTGCGGCGGTTGAACTCGAGCAGGTCAAGGATGTGCCTGCCTTCACCGACCTGCGCAGCGGCGTCGCGATCGTGGCCGACAGCTGGTATCAGGCACAGAACGCCTTGGCGGTCATGCCCGTAGTCTGGGACTACGGCCGGGGCGCCTCGATCAGCACCGAAAGCCAGATGGCCGAGGCGATGCAGCTGATATCGCAGCCCGGGGCTCTTGTCCTCAACGAGGACGGCAATGTCGGCCGCAGGCTGGACCGTGGCGTGAACCACGATGCGGTGCACGGGATCATTGAGGCTTCTGCCAGCCAGGTGACCGGCGAAGTCTACTACCGGCCGTTCGAAACACACGCGACAATGATGCCCCCCTGTGCCGTGGCAGACGTGAAGGACGACAGGGTCGACGTCTGGACGTTTACCCAGGACATCGCCCGTTCGCTGAACGAGGTTGCCGACCAGCTGGGGCGCGGCACCGAGAACGTGTTCCTGCACCAGACCTATCTGGGCGGCGGCTTCGGTGGCGGCTACAACATGGACGTGCACCGGCAGGCAGCCGCCATTTCGGCGGCGGTCGGGCGTCCGGTCAAGGTGGTCCGCTCGCGCGAGGAAGACATCGCGCAGGACAGCCAGCGCCCGCCTGTCTGGGGGACCTACAAGGCCGCGCTTGGCGAGGATGGCCTTCCCGAAGCCCTTGTCACCCACTTCGTGGGCGACGAGAAGTTTCCCGCCTTCTCGCAGCGCGGTGTGGCCAACATGCCCTACCTGGTGCCGAACCGCCGCCACGAGTACAGCGTGGTCCAGAACCATATCCCGATCGGCTATCACAGGGCGCCGGGAGCCAACTCCACCGGGTTCATCGTCGAGCAAATGGTCGATGAACTGGCCCAGGCCGGCGGCTGGGATCCGCTGGAGTGGCGGATCAAGATGACCGAGGGCAACGAGCCTTGGCAGCGCGTGCTGCTGGCGATGAAGGAGAAGTCCGGCTGGACGACCGACATGGGCCGGGGTGAAGGCATGGGGCTTGCGGTGGTCGCATCGCACGGCACCGTTGCCGGTTGCGTCGCCACCGTGGCGGTCAGCCGCCGTGGCCAGATCTTCATCGACAAGCTGGACTTCTACATCAACAGCGGCTACGTCATCAATCCGCTGGCCGCGCGCGAACAGGCCGAAAGCTCGGCGATCTGGGAAATGTCCCACGCCATGTTCGGTGGTCTCGTCATCCGTGACGGCCGGATCGTGAACACGAACTTCGACAGCTACCAGATGATGAAGATGGCGGATACGCCTCCCGAGATCGTGGTGCATCTGGAGATGTCGGAGGACCAGTGGTGGGGAGGCCTGGGGGAGCCGACCGGTCCGCCGACCCCGCCCGCGGTCGCCAACGCGATCTTCTACGCGACCGGCACGCGGGTCCGCTCCACGCCGCTGGCAAATGCGGAACTGTGACGAAGTCCGGAGCCCGATGGGCTCCGGGCAGGCCCGTCCTCCCTCTCGGGCGAAAGATCGGAAGGAGCCGGTGCGGCTCCTTCCCATTGCATCGGAGCGCGCCCTCAGAATGCCGTCATGGCCGGATCCGGCGGCGATGACCATGAGCCGTCTTCTTCCAGACGTGAGTGACCGACGCCCTTGAAAGCGGTTCCGGCAGCGGCGCTTCTTGCGGTTTTGCCAATCCTTGCATGGGCTTGGGATCCGGACGACCTGAACCGGTTTCGGAGCACGCTGACCTGCATGTCCTGCGACTTGACCGGCGCAAACCTCGTCAAGGCCGACCTGCGGGCGTCGAACCTTGCCGGAAGTGACCTGACCGGTGCCCGGCTGTCCTACGGCATTCTGATCGGTGCAAACCTGTCGGGGGCGACGCTGACTGGGGCCGACCTCCGGGGGGCAAACCTCTTCTATGGCCTGCTGGATGGCGCCAGGCTGGACGGCGCCGACCTGACCGGAGCCATATTGACCGGGGCGACGCTGGCCCGGGCCGATCTGACCGGGACGGATCTGGGAGGCGCGAACCTGTTCTCGGCCAACCTCGCCGGTGCAATCATGCACAGGACCGATCTTGGGCGTGCATCGCTTGCGCGGGCCAATCTGAGCGGCACGGAGATTGAACACACCACGCTCGACAACGCGACCTTGTGCGAGACGCTGATGCCGGACGGACGTCGTGCGGACAGGGACTGCTAGGAGCTGGCTGCTGCGCGCCTGGCGACTGCCGGGGTTCCTGGCGCTCGCGCTCGGGGCCTGGCTTGCCGGCCCGACACCGACATGGGCACAAGGTGACGCAAGCGAGACGCCATCGCTGCTTGACCGACTGACTCCTGAGGTGATGTCCGCGGTCTTTCCCGGAATCACCCGGCTGGAAATGGTCGACGACGACGGGCCTGTCGCCGCCGCCGCCTATCGCAGGGAGGAGATGGCGGGCTATGTCTTTTCCACCCTCGATGTGCTGCGTGCTCCGGGCTATTCGAGCACGCCCTTCGATGTCGTGGCGGGTGTCACGATGGGCGGCCGGATCACGGGCGCGGCGGTCCTGTTCCACCGCGAACCCTACCTGATCAACGACACCCGCCGCACGGCGCTTCTCGTCACCTTTCTGCAAGCCATCGAAGGCAGCGAAGCGCGGCTCGGGGCCGAAAGCGGACTGCCGCCGGACTTCGTTGCCGGGGCGACCATATCCGCACGTGCCATGCGAAACGCGGTCCAGGAAGGCGCTCGCATGGTGCTGCGCTATCGCACCGAGGAGATCCTGGTCACCGAGCCGACCATCGACATGGTCAACTTCAGGCCAATGAGCCCGGCGGAGCTTGTCGCTGACGGCGGACTGGCCCTTGCGCATGTTTCGAACGCGAAGCTGGCCGAGGCGATGGCACGCGCCGGGATGGGCGACCTGCTGCCCGAGGTGCCGATGTCGGGCGGACCGGACGACACCTACATCAGCTTCGTGACCGGCTATGGCAACGCGCCAAAGGTCGGGCGCAACGGCGCCGGGCTGGAACCCTATGACGAACTGATCAATGGCTGGCCCACGGGCACCCAAGGCATCTTCGTCGCGACGCTCGGCGGCGTCTACGACCACCGCGGCACGCGGTACAACAACCTGTCCAACGGTTTCCTGCTGGATCGAGTGAAGGTCACGCAGGGCAAGCGCGACTTCAGATTCACCAAGGCGGACATGATCGTGACGCGCGGCAAGATCGCAGACATCCTGGTGCTGCCACCCGACAGCGGCTTCGATCCGATGCAGCCCTGGCGCGCGGACCTCTTCGCGTCCGCGGTGAGACCAGACGGGGAATTGGAACGGTTCGTGCTGGCCGGTCTCGACTACACCCTGCCCGGCTCCATGATCCTCATGCCTGAACCGGAGTCACTCCCGGTCTGGGTCGAACCTTGGGCGGACGGCATCCACGACATCGCGATCCTCTCCACGGCTCTCGCGCTGCTGACTGCGCTTCTGGCGTTTCAGGCGCAGCTGGCCCGGCGGCGCCGGTTGCACCGATGGCTCAGGACCTCGTTCCTGGCGTTCACGCTGGTCTGGATCGGCTGGATCGCCAGCGCGCAGCTTTCCGTCGTTCACCTCTTGAACTATCTCAAGGCACCCTTCGTGAACCTTGACCTTGCGTTCTATCTGGCCGAGCCGCTGATCGTGATCCTTGCGGGATACACCGCAATCTCGCTTGTCCTGCTGGGACGCGGCGTCTTTTGCGGCTGGCTGTGCCCGTTCGGGGCCCTGCAGGACCTGCTGGCACAGGCAGCCCGGACCCTGAACCTGCCGCAGTGGACTCCCTCCATGCCCGTGCAACGCGTCCTTTGGAAGGGAAAGTACGTTGCGCTTGGGGTGATCCTGCTGCTTGCCGTCGTCGCCCCGGATGCCGCGACCGTCGCCGAGGAAGTCGAACCCTTCAAGACAGCGATCACGGCCGTGTTCGTGCGCGGCCTGCCCTATGTCGCCTATGCCGTCGTGCTCCTGGTGATCGGGCTCTTTGCAGAGCGCGCGTTTTGCCGTTTCCTCTGCCCGCTCGGGGCCGGGCTTGCCCTCCTCGACCGGCTGCACCTGTTCGAGCTTCTCAAGCGTCGCCCGGAATGCGGCAATCCGTGCCAGCTGTGCGAGCGTTCCTGTCCCGTCAAGGCCATCGAGCCCTCCGGAAAAGTCGTCACGGCTGAGTGTTTCCAGTGTCTCGACTGCATGGTCGAGTACTACGACGACCGGCGGTGCCCGCCCTTGGCGCAGCTGCGGAAGGAACGGGAACAGGCTGCAGGGTTCCGCCCCGTCCTCAAGTCGGCAGGCGCAGATTCAGGGGTGCCGGCGTGACCCCTTCGCGACGCCGAACCCTGCGGATACTCGCCGCCGGCTTGGCGGTGCCGCTGGGCGTTCTCGGACTGCAATCGACCCAAGGCCTTCCACGGCCCGTGCGCTGGCATGGCGAGGCACTGGGAGCGGTGTCGGCCATGACGCTTTGGAGCGTCGACCCGGCACGCGCCAGCCGCGCCCTTCGGCGCATGCAAATCGAGATCGCGCGGTTGGAATCCATCTTCAGCCTGTTTCGACCGGACAGCGAACTGTCCCGCCTGAACCGGGAGGGGCGGCTCGAACGCCCCTCGCGCGACTTTGTCGAAGTTCTCGATCTGAGCCGCCGGATCGCCGAGGCAAGCCGGGGGGCGTTCGACCCTACGATTCAGCCGCTCTGGGCCCTTCACGCCGGCAGCAAGGCACCCGATCCGAGACTGGTCGCGGGCGTTTTGCCTCTCGTCGACTACACGTGCCTGACCGCACGCCGCGGCGTCATTCAATTCGGGCGCCCAAACATGGCCGCAAGCCTGAACGGCATTGCGCAAGGGTACGTCACCGACCGGATCACTGAGTTGTTGGGCAATGAAGGTTTCGAATGCGCGGTGATCGAACTGGGAGAAACCCGTGTTCTTGGCCGGGCGCCAGATGGCCAACCTGTCTCGATCGGGCTCGTGAATCCGAATGCACCTGCTCGCATTTCGAGCCAGGTGGCACTTGCCGACGAAGCGCTATCGGTCTCGGGCGGCTACGGCCAGGTGCTGCCGGACGGCACCGGCAACCACCTGTTCGACCCCCGCAGCGGCCTGAGCGCAAGAAGCTTGTCACAGGTTGCCGTGGTCGCGCCGAAGTCGGCCTTGGCCGACGCGCTGTCGACAGCGATTTGCGTCGCCGGGGAAGGGGCCGCACAGGCAATCCTGTCCACCGTACCAGGCACGCAGGCGATCCTGACGCGACCGGACGGGACCAGCGTCGAGGTCTAGCGGGCCAGGGCCGCAAGCCCGGCAAGCGCGATGGCGCGGAACATCGGGTCGTCCAAGGTTCCGGCTATCGCGATGGCTGTGTCAAGGTCGCCGGCACGCGCCCGCGCCAGGACCACTGCCGTCACCAGTTCCTCGGCGTCGGCGCGCCCGGCGAATTCCGCCACCAAGGCCAATGCCCGGCCGGTCTTGCCTTCCGTCGCCAATGTCACCGCGATGGCGCGAACCGCGTCGAACCGCTTGCTTCGATTGCCAATGCTGGCCACCATGTCAAGCGCCGCCCTCGATCGGTCGGTCCTGGCGAATTCGCGGGCGACCATCGAACGTGCACGGTCGAGATCCTCGATCACCGCGATTTCGGAAAGTGTTGCAACGCTGTCGTCGTAGGCGCCCATCATGGCTTGCCGTTCGGCAAGCGCGGCAAGCGCGGCACCATCGCCATAGGCCTCCTGAATTGCGCGCGCCATCTTCAGCGCGCCTCCGAAATCACCAGCGGCCGCCATGCCACCGGCGATTGCAACCATCGCCTCGTGATCACCGTAGGACGCCTCGATTCGCCGCGCCGTGGTCAAAGCCGCCTCGATGTTCCCCTGCGCCACCTGCTCCGTCGCTATGCCAGCCATGGCGCGCGCCCGACCGGCAACATCGGGAATTGCGTGCGCAGTCTGCAATCCGGCTTCGATGTCCCCGCTCTGCGATTGTATCCTGGCAATTCTCGCCAGCGCTTCGTAAAACCAGTAGTGGTCGAACCTGTCGCTGCGCGCGACCAGCCCGCTGGCGATCTTGAAACGGCTTTGATCGGCGGTGAACCAATAGTCCATGCCAATCCGCGCCGCCGCGTGCATCGCGGCGGGAATGTCGCCCGACCGCGCCACCGAAACCGCGATCGCCGCCTGCGCCTCTGATCTGCGAAACGGATTGTTGATCGCCACAACGGTGTCGAATGCCTCGTCGATCAGGCCCCGGGCCGCAAGTTCGACCGCAAGTGTTTCGAGCGCAAGATCCCTGGCCGAGCGGTTGCGTGCGTCGACAATCTCCATCGCGATCTCGAAGGCCGTGTCGAATGCCCCCTGCCGTGCGGCCGCCCGGACGATTTCGGCTTCGGCCTCGGCCATCGTGACGGGGTTTTCGATCAGCCCCGCCTCTTGAACGGCCTCTTCCATTCGCCCCAACTCGGCCAACGCCGCCGCGATCGCGAAATGCGCCTCGTCGCGCTGCAATTGCCGGCCCAGATCCTCTGTCGCCTCCCGGGCGGCGTGCAGCAGGCAATCCGCAGTCGCGGGCGCACACTTGATCGGAGAACCGTGCACGACCATGCCACCGAACCCGACGGAAAGCATGCCAAGCACCAAGGCATGTCGGAATGGCCTCATCCCAGTTGCACCTGCCTTCGATTCCACCGGGTTGACAATAGCCCGAATCCGCGGCTCGCCGATAGATGACTGCAATCGGCAAGACTGTCGAATTCGAAGGGGTTGCCCCTGGTCTATGCGTGACTGCGTGAATCCCTGCTGAAAGAGACTGGCGGACACGGGGCTGAGCCATGAAGGTGCAGGATTCCGGACGAATCGCCGACGGCACGGAATGCACCTGGCCATTGGCACGACCTGGCATGATCTCCATGGGACCCTGAAGACGGCACTTCATTGCGTGCCCTGCACTGGCCGGATTTGTACCAACGGGATGCAGTCGGGGCGAACGAAGAAAGGCCCCGCCGTCGCTTCAGGCAGATCGAGCACGGCATCCCGAGCCACGACGCCCGCCAGTCGTCGATGTCCAGGGTTCTCGAACCTTAGTGCCTTCAGTGGGCGCTTCTCCACCTTGCCGCGGCATGGGGCGGACATGATCGCGATCGACGGCAAGGCGCTGCGGCGATCCCTCAAGGCCGCCTTGAACCGCTCTCCCCTGCACGTCGTCAACGCCGTCGCCGCCAAGGTGCGCCAGGCGCTCCGCCGGGTCCGTGCGGCCGGCAAGTCCAACGAGATCATGGCGATGCCGGGGCCGTTCGACGTCGAAGGCAGCTCGGTGACTGCTGACGCGATGCACATGCGGTGGATGACAGCCGGGGACATCGCGAAGAAGGGCGGCAACTTCGTCCTTTCGCCGACGCGCAGCCCGGAGACGTTTCACGACGATGCCCGACCCCAAGTGGCGGACCATGAGGGCGCGGGGAAGATGTTGCGCTGCAACGCCGTGAGCAAGAGCCGTGGGCGCATCAAGATCCGCGATGCGACCACCTGCCACGATGCGACACGCTGCAGTGGACCTGCAACACCGGCCGGTCCTTCGGGCCATCGGAAGGGCCAAGGCGACTCGGGAGACGAAAAGGGGCACGGAGCAAGGAGTCGCGCCGCCTCCTTCCCAACGAAAGGCTCGGTACGGAGCGGTTCCTCAAGATGTCGAGCTCGCATTTGGCGGCAGAGAATTCGCTTCATGGGATCCTCGAGCCGACAGTTTCACTGGACGCCAAGCAGCCAAGGTCTTGCAGATGGCCTCCGCGACCGGACGGAAAACGGTCCCGGAAGCCTGACGTTGATGCGGAATCTGGCACTGAACCTCGCGCGGCTTGACGAACGAAGGGGAGTGCCGTCGGTGTGCTGAAATCCGAAGGCCAGCGGCGACGACGACCTGCTTCCGAAACTTGTCTGTTCCGCGGCACGCCTCCCAATTGATGCAGAGCCCCTAAAAATCCAAAGGCGATGGTCCTGCCACAATCCGTTGGAAACCCTTTGTTCCTGTCTCTCCGGCGGGTATGATCCATTGACAAAGCGTGCAAGCGAGGTGCGACATGCATCCGATTCTGCCCGGTCTCGTTCTTGCCCTGATCCCGACAGGCCTCGCTGCCTGGGACGAAAGCGCAGTGGCGCAACTCAAGGACACAGGGCGATGCGAGGGATGCGACCTGACGAAGGCGGATCTCAGGTGGGCAGCGGTTTATGCCGCGGAACTGGGAGGTGCGCCAAATCTGGTCAACGGCGTGTTGGACGGGTCTGATCTGTCCGGCGCGAACCTGTATGGCGCGAACCTCGAAGGAACCAGCCTGCGTGATGCCAACCTGACCGGTGCCGACCTGTCTTGGTCGGTCATGTTCGGCACGGACCTCACCGGAGCCGACCTGACCGGCGCCAAGCTAACGGGCATTGCCTTCTGCGACACGATCATGCCCGATGGCAGCAAGAACGATGCCCAATGCTAGCGCGATCGTGCCGGATGCAGTCCGATTTCTCATGGAACTCGCGCATTGGTTCATGGTCCAGGTTTCGGTTCTGCCGGATGGATCGGTGTCCGTCGGACATGGTGCCGTTCCAAGAAGTTCTCCGACGCGAGCGGCATGCGGTTCCGCGCTGTGGATCGATTTCGACCGCGGCCATTCTGCGGGATACGTGGCGCACGAACATGAGGGTGGGCTCCAACTCATGCTCGCGCGAGGCAGGGCGCGCGAGGTCATGCAGTGCCTGTCCCCCTGGACCAGCAGGCAAGGCGGCTAGGGTCGGAATGCTCGGGTTCCCGTCAGTTGACGATGTTGTTCGACAGCGGAAGTTGGGAGAGGCCGAGCCTTTCCGACGTGTATTCGTCCCTGACCAGTCCCGAAACCTGTGCGGCGAAGTCGCGAAACGGACCCACGCTGTTCAGATGCTTGGGCATGGCCAAGGCAACGCTGCGCGCGATCTCCTCCAACTTGTAGAATCGGACGCGCCTGCGGACACCGCTGGGAAGGTTGGGGATCACTGACATCGGGGTATGGCAGGTCGCCAGCCCGGCCGCGACAATCCGAACGGCCGTTTCATGTGTCATGCAGCCGAAATACGGGTGTGCGCTGGGCAAGAGGTTCTGATACCAGTTCCGGGATTTCGCGGACCAGTGGGCAATGTCGCCGAGGTCCACGTACCGGTTGAGACACTCTGCGTGTCCTGAACCGGATTCCCCTGAGAGGCAGGCCCGGACAGCATCCACCGGAATCGATGCGGGCACGGCCAAGACGATCCCGTCGTCGAACAAGCTAAAGACGCTCAGCGATGCACGATGCGGTTCCAGCCGTTCGGCGCTCAGGACCGCAACATTGACCGTGTGCATCATCAGCTTTTCGATCAGTTCGGCGGAATTGATTGCCCAGACATGGTCAAAACGCGAGATCTGCGGCACCGACAGGGCAATCTTGGCAACTCGTTCGATGAACCGTCCGGTCAGGGATGGCGTTGCACCAAAGGAGAGCGAAAGACCCCTGCCATCGAAGAGATCGAGGTGCCGAGTTTCGGCGGCATCGACGGCGGCGAGAATCCTCTCAGCGGAACTGGCCCAGTACATTCCGGCAGGTGTGAGTTCCGTTCGCGGGCTGCGCCGGCGGACAAAAAGCAGAACTCCGAGCGCGTCTTCCATCTTTGCCAACTGCTGGGACACGCTCGGTTGCGACATCCCCAGTTGCCGGGTGGCGCGACTGATCGACCCGGCAACCGAAATTGCTCGCAGGATTTCCAGCTGTCTGAGCGTCACCTTCATGGAAAGCGCGCCTTTCGCGTTTGGGGCGAAACCAGCGAAACCGAAATCGAGACTTCAGGCAAGAGCGCGTTCGGCTTGCGGTTGCAGGGAGTCAATCTAGGTGCGCAGTTCGGTCAACCGACGCTTCTTCGTACCATGCGAATCCGGTCGGCATTGGGCGGATGCGTGCCGAGAAAGCGATCTCCCGGATCAGCAGCATCCTGAAAATAGAGCACGCCACGAAGCGGGTCGAATCCAGCGCGCTGGGCAATCTTCGCACCGAGCGCGTCTGCCTCAAGTTCGAATTCCTTGGAATAGCTTCTTGCCCCGATTGTCCCGCCGATGTCGGCGGTTGCATCCAGTCCGCTCTCGTCAAGGCCGGCCGCAGCCCCGAAAATCGCTCCGATCAGTGTGCCTGCGATGACCGATGACCGGGTCTGCATGATATGCCCCTCAATGTGATGCGCCGCTTCATGGGAGAGGGCGAACGCCACTTCGTCCCGGTTCTTCATCACGCGCAGCAGCGACGCCGTGAAGATGATCACCGGACGTCCATCGCGCTGATAGGTCTGGTACGCATTCGGCTGCAGGTTTGGCCGCTGGTCGACCACGATCAGGAAATCGCAGTTCAGGTTAGCCCGCGCCTCATGGCAAACCTGCTCAGCCACGGGCTCAACGCGCAGCACGACAGCGCGAAAGTCATCAAGGCCCTGAGGGGAGCCCGTGCGCTTGGCTTTGGGCAAGGGTTCGAGTTCCGAGCGCTGCATCGCGTCGGGAACACAGGCGGTCAAGACCGTCATCGCGCAGACCGCAATGAAAAATCCGCGGCTCATCTCCATGCCTTGATTCGCGTTTCGGACGCATGTTGATGCAGATCGCGCCAAGCCTGCAACACGCTTGCTCGGTTTCTTCGTTCCGGGCCGGAATTCGCGGCATCCGCGAAAGATGCCAAGGCCCCGTCCGATCTGCGTTCGGCTACGTGGCGCCACTTCAGCGGAGTTGCCCGCGCTGGCCCGGACCGGGTCGTGGCGCGGCGGCGCGGCGCAAGCGGTCATTGATCGCCCGCCCAAGGTCATGATCGGGGATCGGGGCTACGGCAATCCTCTTCACGCCCCTAGCATCTGCTTCGTGGAGCGCCGCAAAGAGCCTGGCCGCCGCTTCCCTTAGATCGCCGTCATGCGAGAGGGTGGCGTTTCCCTTGATGTCGCCGAAACCCAAATGCCACTCTCCGGGCTCGGCCACTCGTGCGTTCATTCGAACCAGACCGCTAGGCGCGTAGTGCGAGGCCAGTTGACCCGGAGAATCGACATGGCTGGAAGCGTCAGCCGTCGATGTGACGCGCGGGACGCCGTCCGGAACCACAAAGGCCCCTTCGCGCAGCACGACCGGTTCCTCGTCCCTGAGCCCGATGATCGTGGACTCGATCCCGGCGGAAGAAACTCCACCATCCAGGACTGCAGCGATACGGCCATTCAGGCCGGTCATGACATGATCCGCACTTGTTGAACTGATCTTGCCTGACGGGTTGGCCGATGGCGCCGCAATCGGGCCGCCGAATGCCTTGAGAAGGGCCTTCGCGGCTGGCCAGACAGGAACCCGAATCGCCACTGTCGACTGCCCTGCGGTGACCAGTGAAGATATGCCGCTTCGTTCGCGCAAGGGCAAGACGAGCGTCAGCCCGGCAGGCCAGCCGTTCCTGATGAAAGGGAGCACGGCCTCCGGGAATCTCGCGATCTTCCTCGCCCGGCCAATGTCCGGCACGTGCGTGATCAGGGGATTGAATGAAGGCCTGCCCTTGGCCTCATATATTCCGGCAACGGCAAGCCCGTTCCGCGCGTCGGCACCCAATCCGTAGACGGTTTCGGTCGGAAACGCGACGAGCGCGCCACTGGCGAGGAGTTCCGCCGCACGGGTGATTCCCGCCTCGTCAGCAGCAAGTCTCTCGGTTTCTTCGGGCATGTCGCGCGATTTCACGTTCTGATTGCGACTGACAATTGCCGCATGCAAGGTTGCAGCATACTCGTTAACGACGCGTTGCCTTGATGCCAACCTGGATTCGCCGGAGCGAACGCAAATGTCCTTCAGGTCACCCGTCAGAGACTTCCAGTTCATTCTGCAGAACGTGGTTGGATTCCCGGAAGTCAGTGACACGGAGAGGTTTGCGGATGCCACGCCTGACCTTGTGGACGCAATCCTGCGAGAAGGTGCGAAGCTCTGCGACGACGCCCTGGCGCCGCTCAACGCCATCGGAGACTCCCACCCTGCAAGACTGGAGAACGGTATCGTGCGCATGCCGCCAGGATTTGACGAGGGATTTCGCAAGATCGCAGAAGGCGGCTGGGTCGGCTTGACCGCGGATCCATTGCACGGCGGCATGGGACTGCCAACCACGCTTGGGTCGGCAATCAACGAAATGATGGCGGGCGCATGCCTGGCGCTGCAACTCTGTCCCCTCCTGGCGCAAGGCCAGATCGAGGCCCTCGAGGCGCACGGCAGCGACGAAATCAAGGCGATCTATCTTCCAAAGCTCATCTCCGGCGAGTGGGCGGGCACGATGAACCTGACGGAGCCGCAAGCCGGCAGCGACGTGGGTGCATTGCGGACGCAGGCCGTCCCAAAGGGCGACGGAACCTATGCAGTCACGGGCCAGAAGATTTTCATCTCCTGGGGTGACGCGGAATTCATGGCGAATGTCAGCCACTTCGTGCTCGCGCGCCTGCCCGATGCCGCATCGGGCACCAAGGGCATCAGCCTGTTCCTCGTGCCCAAGTTTCTCCCCGATGCCCAAGGTCAACCGGGTGAACGCAACACCCTTCACGTGGTCAGTCTCGAACACAAGCTTGGCATTCACGGATCGCCGACAGCCGTCATGGAATATGACCGCGCCACCGGCTGGCTGGTGGGGAAAGAGCACGGAGGCATGGCGGCGATCTTCACCATGATGAACAACGCGCGTCTTGGCGTGGGCATCCAGGGCATCGGTGTGGCCGAGGCGGCATTCCAGAAGGCGCTCGCTTTTGCGAGAGAACGTCGGCAAGGCAAGGCAGGAGGATCCGGCACCATAATCGAGCATGCGGACGTGCGCCGGATGTTAATCCAAATGAAAGCCGAGATCTTCGCGGCCCGCGCCATCGCATTGGCCTGCGCGGTTGCAATCGACTTGTCCCGCGCCGACGCCGGACCGGCATGGGAGGCGCGGGCGGCACTGCTGACACCCATCGCCAAGGCGTTTGGAACCGACACTGGCGTTGCCGTGGCAAGTGAGGCGATGCAGGTCCATGGAGGAATGGGCTACATAGAAGAGACCGGCGCAGCCCAATACCTCCGGGACGCTCGAATCACGCCAATCTATGAGGGCACCAATGGCATCCAGGCCATGGACTTGGTGGGCCGCAAGATGATGGACGACGGCGAAGCACTGTTTCGACTTCTGGACGAGGTGAAAGCGAGGTCTGGGCAGGCGCGACCGTGCAACCCAACGCTGGCCGAAGCTGTCGGAAACGCCGCCAAATCGCTCCGGGAGACCGCCGAGTGGCTGATCCGCCAAGACGCGGACGACCGGTTTGCAGTCGCAGTGCCATTCCTTCGAGCGACGGCCAGGGTGCTAGGGGCACACTACCACTTAAGGGCTGCGCTAGCGGACCCAGGCAGTGGCAGAACTGCTCTGGCTAGATTCTATGTCCAGCGCCTGTTGCCGGAGCACGGGGCGCACCTTGCCCAGACACGGCAAGGTGCCGATGGGCTCTTCAATCTTTCGCCCGAAGATCTCGCTTCCTGACTTCAGGTGTTGGCACTCAAGCGCCTGGCGTGAGGAAGGGACACTTGCTGCGCAAGCCAGAATGGCGGGTTTCCCGCCGATCTTCGACAAGGCAATGCGCGGCCACCCCGCGAGGCCCAGGTTTCAGGCCCGCAAGAGACGAGGTGTCCGGGATTGGCGCACCTGCGCGGCGAGGCGTTTGCGTTGGCAACCTCTGCTGATCCGTGAAGCCAGCCGCAGGCTGGAACACACCGCGTTTCGATCTACGGCATAATTCCCAAACGGATCAGCATGCCGCCGCGAAGAGGCGTTGAGGATCAAGGCCGGAACGGCTATCATCACGCACGAAGGCTCTTGGCCGCTTGATTCCCGATCAGTTTGCCGGACCGGCCGGTCGAATATCCCACCAGGGGGAAGGAACGAATGATGGGCAGGATTGTCACGCTGCAGGAACGCAAGGACCTTGAGGCCGGGCGCCGCGCGGAAGCCGCAGGCAAGGTCATGACCAAGCTGCGCGATTACGCGGCCAGCCATGGCGGCAGGTTCGTCGTCTTCGGCAGTGCCGCGCGCGGTGCCATGCGTCACGACAGCGACATCGACATATGGGCGGACTTCCCTCTGGAAGGGGAACTGGGTGCCGTCAGCTTCGCGGAGGACGTCTGCGCACTTGAAGGCCTGCCCTGCGACATCCTTTTCTGCGGCACGCCCAAGGCGGCCTTCAAGGACCTGATCAGGGACGACATGGTTGTGCTGCAATGAGTGACGCCAGATGGAACGAGGTCGAAGAGGATGTCACGGACGCAATCCTTCATTTCTCAATGGCTGTACGGATGCACGAAGACAATGACGGGGACCAGATCAGTCTATGCGAATATGCGGCATACAAGGACAACATGGCCCTGATGCATGCGATGCAATGTGGATACATGTCCTTTGAGAACGCGATGCTGCGCATTCTTGACATGCTGCAGGAACAGGCCCCTACCGGAGAGTCATGGCACAGGGACCTGGTCTCTCGCGTCTCGAAGGCGTTGAATGACAGGCCCGCGATCCTTGATCCCCGCATCGCGGCTGCCGCGAACACGACCAGGTCATTCAGGAATCTTGCCGGCAGGGGATACAGAACGTTCGATGTCGATCGATGCGCCCCTGCGATCGCCGCGGCCCGTGTCATGATCAATGGACTTTCGGAAGCGATCACGGAATTCAGGCAGTCGGTGGATCGTCCCTCGAACGAATCGAAGGACGACGACGAAGGCACGAACTGCGGTTTCTGACCAAGTGGCGGCGGCGGCGTCGGGTGCGCCCGAACTTTCTTGACGTTCGTGCTTCGGGGTTTGGCAAAATTCGGCAACATGCCATGAGAACCTGGTTGCCGAGATGCCCTCGACCATCAGAAGTGGTCGAAGTTCGTCGCGTTACACAAATCTGGGTTACACCACGTTTGAAGGCAGCAAAGTCCATCGACAGAGCCGACGCCCGAGGTGCGTCAGTGGCGATGGTCTCCGGTTCGCAATCGTTCTTCGGCGATTTCAACCCACCACGAGCACCCGTGAGGAATCGCGGCGTCGTTGAAGTCATATGTCGGCTGGTGGACATGCGCGGTATCGCCGTTGCCGAGAAGGATGTAGGCACCGGGACAGGCATTCAGCATGAACGCGAAATCCTCGCCGCCCATCGTCAGGTCGGCATGCCCGCAATCGCCCGACACCCGCTTCGCGGCCTCGATGGCGTGGCCGGTCTCGGCCTCGCTGTTCGCCATCGCCGGGTAGTTCCGTTGGTATCCGATCTCCGCCCTTGCACCGAAGGCTGCCGCGGTCTGCACGACGGTCTCGCGAATGCGCCTCTCGGCCATTTCCTGAACTTCTGACTCCAGGGACCGGACCGTGCCCTTGAGCGTGACACGCTCGGGAATGACGTTGTAGGCCGTAGACGACGTCTCGAAGGACGTTACCGAGATCACCAGCTGCTTGACTGGATCAAGATTCCGGCTCGCGATCGTCTGCAGCGCAAGGACGATTTGGCATGCGACAACGGTCACGTCTATGCCTTCATGAGGCTTGGCTGCATGCGCGCCCTCGGCTGCGATCGTGACATCGAAATGATCGGCTGCAGCGAAGAACTTCCCGGCCCGGATCGCGAACGTTCCGACATCCGCCTCGGGCCAGTTGTGCATTCCGTAGACCTCGTCGATGCCGAAGCGCTCGATCATGCCGTCGTCAACCATTTCGCGCCCACCGCCGCCGCCTTCTTCGGCGGGCTGGAAAATGACCGCGACGGTTCCGTCGAAGTTCCGCGTCTCCGCAAGGTATTTCGCGGCGCCCAGAAGCATCGCGGTGTGCCCGTCATGCCCGCAGGCATGCATCTTGCCTGGCGTCGTCGACGCATAGTCGAGCCCGGTTTCCTCGTGAATCGGCAGTGCATCCATGTCTGCGCGCAGACCCACAGTCTTCCCCGAAGTTCGGTTCTTGCCGTGGATCAACCCGACTACTCCCGTGCGCCCGATGCCGGTCACCACCTCGTCGCAACCGAATTCCCTGAGCTTCTCCTCCACGACCCCGGCGGTGCGATGCACCTCGAAGAGCAGTTCCGGATGCGCGTGGAAGTCACGCCGCCACGCGGTTATTTCGTCATGCAGTTCTGCAAACCTGTTGCGAGTGGGCATCGTGCACCTCATCAGTTCTTTCCTGCAACTTTCGGACTTTGTTCGGAAACGCAAGCCCTTCGTCCTCGTGAGCGCGTCAATCAGCCCTGCATCGGAACTCAACGCGTCACTTGAGAGCGACCGACTCCAAGGCTAGTTATCCCGCATGTCACTCTGGGAATTCGCCAATCCGAGAAAGTTCATGGCGACAACCGATCGTCTGGTTGTGCCGCTGTTCCTCCTCGCTGCACTTTGCCTCGGGACCGGACTCGCCTGGGGGTTCTTCTTCGCACCGGACGACTTCCGGCAGGGCTCGACGGTCAGAATCATCTACCTGCATGTCCCCTCCGCCATGATGGCGATCAACACCTGGGTCATGATGCTGGTTGCATCGCTCATTTGGCTGGTCCGAAGGCACCACGTTTCGGCACTGGCAGCCAAGGCCGCCGCCCCTGTGGGCCTGGCGATGACCCTGATGGCGCTCTTCACCGGCGCGGTCTGGGGTCAGCCCATGTGGGGCAGTTGGTGGGAATGGGATCCTAGACTGACTTCCTTCCTGATCCTGTTCCTCTTCTACCTGGGCTACATTGCGCTTTGGTCCTCGGTCGAGAACCCCGACACCGCTGCCGAACTTACCAGCATGCTCTGCGTCGTTGGGTCTGTCTTCGCCCTCCTCTCTCGCTATGCCGTCAACTTCTGGAGCCAGGGGCTGCATCAGGCCGCGAGTCTCTCGCTGGACAGGGACGAGAACATTTCGAACGAGTTCTGGCTCCCGCTCCTGGTGTCGATCGCGGGTTTCGTGATTCTCTTCGTCGCGCTCGTCCTCTTGCGCACCCGCTGCGAGATCCGCCTGCGCCGGGTGCGCGCGCTCGAACTGAAGGAGCGCATTTCATGATGCCGGACCTTGGAGCATACGCATTCGAAGTCGCCCTGGCATATGCGGGATCATTCGTGATCCTCGTCGTCATCATCGGGTTGAGCGTGCTGCAAGCCCTGCGCAGCAAGCAGCTCCTGGACGAAACCGAGCGCCGAATCTCCGATGCCTAGGTTATCGCCGCTTGTCCTGCTGCCGCTCGTGGTCTTTGCAGGACTTGCCGGACTGTTCCTCGGGGGCATCTACCGGGAGGATCCGGACGCCCTGCCCTCGACCCTTCTCGGTCGCAATGCGCCCGTCCTGGACGTCGATCCGCTCGAGAATGTGGCTGCGATCGAACTGGACGAACTGACGAATGGAAGCGTGACGCTGGTGAACTTCTGGGCCAGCTGGTGTGCACCGTGCCGCGTAGAACATCCTCAGCTGATGCGCCTGAAGCACGAAGGCATCGCGATCCTTGGCGTCAACTACAAGGACGATCCAGAGAAGGCCCGGCGCTTCCTCGACGAACTTGGCAATCCATTCAAGGCTGTCGGCGCAGACCCTAGGGGACGAAATGCCATCGAATGGGGCGTATACGGCGTTCCCGAGACATTCGTCGTCGATGGCAAGGGGAAGGTCGTCTCAAGGTTCGCCGGCCCCGTGACGGAACAGATTCTGGAACGCAGGATCCGACCTGCGTTAGAGACTGCAACGACGCATTGAACACGAAGCCGTCAGGAGGCCCGGAAAGCGAGATTCAACGGCGGTGCGACCGACCGACCGCGCCGGTCAACCGGTCGGCAGCGACGGCGGCGACGCGCAGGCGTCACGCCGCCCTTGCAAGGTCACGCAGCACGTAGTGCAGGACGCCGCCATGCTCGACGTACTCCTTCTCGATTCCCGTGTCGATTCGACACTTGAGAGTGATCTCCTGCGAGCCGCCGTCCGCGAAATCAATCCGGCACGGCACCTCGGAAAGCGGCTGAAGATCACCTTCCAGCCCCGTGATCGTGATCATCTCTTCGCCGGTCAGCCCGAGCGACTGGCGCGTGTCTCCGCCCGTGAACTCGAACGGAATGACACCCATTCCGACGAGATTGGAGCGGTGGATGCGCTCGTAGCTCTCCGCGATGACCGCCTTCACGCCCAGAAGCGCGGTGCCTTTCGCGGCCCAATCCCTCGAGGAGCCGGCGCCGTACTGGGCGCCTGCAACCACGACCAGTGGCGTGCCCTGCTCCTGATAAGCCATGGCCGCATCGTAGATCGGCATCTGGGTGCCGTCAGGACCCTTCGTGTAGCCGCCTTCCACGCCTTCCAGCAATTCGTTCCTGATCCGGATATTGGCAAACGTGCCCCGCATCATGATCTCGTGGTTCCCGCGTCTCGACCCGTAGGAATTGAACTCGCGCGGCGCCACTTGCCGATCGGTCAGGTACTTGCCTGCCGGAGTCGTGTCCTTGAACGACCCCGCCGGTGAAATGTGGTCGGTCGTCACCATGTCGCCGAGCAGGGCCAGAACGCGTGCGCCCTCGACGTTGGAGATGGTTCCAGGCTCCGGCGACATGTCCCGGAAATACGGAGGATTCTGCACGTAGGTCGACGTTGCCGGCCAATCATAGGTGAGGCTGTCGGTCGTCTGCACGCCGCGCCATTTCTCGTCGCCCTTGAAGACGTCGGCATATCTGGACTGGAACGCCTCGCGCGTCACCGTCTCCTGCACGAGCTCGGCGATCTCCTCCTGCGTTGGCCAGATGTCCTTGAGGAACACGTCCTTGCCGTCCCTGTCCTGGCCGATGGGTTCGCTGGTCAGGTCGATGTCCAGCGTCCCCGCCAGAGCATAGGCCACGACCAGGGGCGGCGAGGCCAGGTAGTTCGCGCGAACGTCCGGGCTGATCCGGCCTTCGAAATTCCGGTTTCCCGAAAGAACGGCCGTGGCAACGAGGTCGCCGTCCGAAATCGCCTTGGATATCTCGGGCTGGAGCGGTCCCGAATTCCCGATGCAGGTTGTGCACCCGTACCCGACGAGGTTGAACCCGACGGCGTCCAGGTCTTCCTGCAGGCCTGCCGCGTCCAGATAGGCGCTCACGACCTGGCTGCCGGGTGCAAGCGACGTCTTGACCCATGGCTTGCGATTCAAGCCCAGCGCTCGCGCCTTGCGGGCGACGAGGCCTGCGCCGATCATGACGTATGGATTCGACGTGTTGGTGCAGGACGTGATCGAGGCGATCACGACCTTGCCCGATTCCATCGCGTAGTCTTCGCCCTCTACGGGAACCTCCTTGCCGACGGGCCGCTTGAAGGTTTCCTCCATTTCGCGTGCAAATGCGGCCTTTGCGCCGGTGAGCGCCACGAAGTCCTGCGGTCGCCTCGGACCGGAAATCGCCGGCACGATCGTGCTCATGTCGAGGCTCAGCCTGTCTGTATAGACTGTCGCGTTGTCGGTCCGGCGCCACATGCCGTTTTCCTTGGCGTAGGCCTCGACCAGCGCAATCCGCTCTTCCGAACGACCGGTCTGGCGAAGGTAGCGCAGCGTTTCGCCATCGACGGGGAAGAAGCCGCAGGTTGCGCCGTATTCAGGCGCCATGTTCGCAATCGTGGCCCTGTCCGCGAGCGGCAGCCGGTCCAGCCCCTCGCCAAAGAACTCGACGAACTTGCCCACGACGCCCTTCTCGCGGAGCATTTCGACAACCTTCAGGACGAGGTCCGTTCCGGTCGTGCCTTCGACCATGGATCCGGTCAGTTCGAATCCGACGACTTCCGGGATCAGCATGGAGACCGGCTGCCCGAGCATCGCGGCCTCGGCCTCGATGCCACCGACGCCCCAACCCAGGACTGCCAGCCCATTGACCATTGTCGTGTGGCTGTCCGTTCCGACGAGCGTATCGGGAAACGCCACTTCAACTCCGTTCTGATCCTTGTCCGTCCAGATCGCCTGGGCGAGATATTCGAGGTTGACCTGGTGACAGATTCCAGTGCCGGGCGGAACGACCCGGAAGTTGTCGAAGGCGCTCTGCCCCCACTTGAGGAAGGTGTAGCGCTCCATGTTCCGCTCGTATTCGCGGTCAACATTCAGCTGAAACGCGCGAGGATTGCCGAATTCATCGATCATGACCGAGTGGTCGATGACGAGGTCAACCGGGTTCAACGGGTTTATCTTCTCGGCCTTGCCGCCGAGCGCCACGATCCCGTCCCGCATGGCAGCAAGGTCGACGACGGCGGGCACGCCGGTGAAGTCCTGCATGAGCACGCGTGCCGGTCGATAGGCGATCTCCCGCGGATTCCTGCCGCCCTTCTCCGCCCATTCCGAAAAGGCGCGGATGTCGCCAAGCGTCACGGTCTTTCCATCCTCGAAGCGCAACACGTTCTCCAGGACCACCTTCAGCGAGGCGGGAAGCCGGTCGAAGCTGCCCAGGCCGGCCGCCTCGGCTGCCGGGATCGAATAGTATTCCACGCTGGCATCGCCTGCCGCGAGGGGCTTCCTTGTTCCTGATGAGTCGTGGCCTACGGAAATGGGCATCTCTTCGCCTCCGTCTTGAGCTGGACAGAATTTCGGGTTGGGAATACTCCCCCATCATGGAGCGGTGCAAGGCGCGCGGCGCAAAATCTGTGCAAGACTGCGTACATTCCGCACTCGAGCCCACAAAACAAGCGAATTTCCGTTGCCAGTGGGACATTGTAACGCAGCCTCGCAAAACCTTGATTGGTGACGTCGGCGTGGATTCGGTACTGAGGTCGAGGACCAGAACGGGACTGAAGTAATGACTCGATTGATGCCGATTGCCGTCGCGCTTTGGATGGCGGCCTCCGGATTTGCAGCAGCAGGCCAGACGGTCGTTGTGGAACTTTTTACGTCTCAGGGATGCAGTTCCTGCCCACCGGCGGATCGTATCCTCAGTGAACTGGCCGAACGCGACGACGTGATCGCCCTGGCGCTGCACGTGGACTACTGGGACTACCTGGGCTGGAAGGACAAGTTCGCCATTCCGGGCCATACCAAGCGTCAACGCTCATACGTGCGCGCGATCGGAAAGAACACGATCTATACCCCTCAGATGGTGATTGGCGGCCGGGACCACGTCATTGGCTCGCGGCCGATGAAAATTTCCAGACTGCTGCAGGAGCACGCCGCGCAGGATGCCCATGTCAACGTCGTGGCCAGGCGGAACGGCGACCAGATATCCATCGAGGCGTCTCCGTCCGGGACAGCGGCCGTGCCGGCGGTCGTCGATCTTGTGACATACCTGCCAGAAGCGACGGTTGACGTTCTCCGCGGCGAAAACGCCGGGCGCACCCTCACCTATCACAACATTGTCAGGGACTGGAAAAGACTGGGGACCTGGAACGGCAAGTCTGCCTTTCGCGCGACTGCCCAGGTGCCGGAGGACGTTCCCGTCGTGGTGCTCGTGCAGGCCCGCAATTCAGGACCTATCCTCGGGGCTCACCGGCTCCGTTAGCCCAGGGGGAACCCGCCCCGGCCTGTGCTTCCAGCGGTGATGGATCCAGAACCACTGGGTGGGGTGCTCGCGCGCCATCCTTTCAACGATATCGTTGTATTCCTGCATCATGCTCTCGGGAGTCGATCTGGCCAAGGGAGCCTCCATTCGCACGCGAAACCTCTGACCGTCGTCCTCCCGTATGCCGAACAGCGGGATGATCTCTGCGTCATAGGCCAGTGCCCACTCGGCAGCGGACAGGGCGGTATGCGCGTCCCGGTCAAAGAACTTCAGGAGCGGCGCCCCGGCCATGGAGATGTCCGTGGCGATGCCGATCACGCCACCCTCCTTCAGGTGCCGGATCAATCCTGCGACCCCCTTCCTGTTGGTCGGAAAGACTGGAGACGCGATTGCTGAAATCGCCTTGACGTAGTGAGCGTTGAAGGCAGCGTTGCGCATCGGCCGATAGAGCGCGGCCATCGAATACCCCTCGCGACTGAGCTTTGCGCGCGGAACATCGTAGTTCCCGAAATGGGCCGTAACGAGAATGACGGGCCTTCGTGCGTCACGCGCCGCCTTGAGGGCGGCAACGCCCGGACCTTCCAGATTCGCGGATCGAGCCCGCTCCACGAATTCCTCCCCGGAGTAAATCTCGATCACCGTGCGTCCGAAGTTGTCCGGCACGCGTCGCGCAATCCTCCGCCTTTCCGCCGAAGAGAGTCCGGGCATGGCCAAATCCAGGTTCTCGAGGATTCTTCTGCGCCAGCCAATGATCGGCGCCACCACGTAGGCGACCAGCGTGCCCACGAACGGACCTCGCACGCGATAGGGAAGCAAGAGCGCGAAACCGAGAATCGAACGGGCAAGCCCGTTGTTAAGCCAGTCCCTGAACCGGTTGCCGAGTGCCACGGCCCGCACCTCGCCATCGCGTTACAGACCGCTGGATACGGGGCCTTGACCATGCATTGCAACGGGGAATGTCTGGCCGGATTGCAAAACCGGTTGAACGGCTTGGAAGCCAGGCAATCTCAAGGACAAGACAGCCAGAAGGCCGCCCCGTGATCGTGCGAGGGAACGAAGTCAGCCAGTTGGCGTGATGCAGGAATTCGTCTCGGTATCAAAAACCTGCCCCTCGGGGCACGACATCGTGATCTGTTCTTCCGCGTGACCCTTGAAGCACATGGCCATTGCCAGAGAAGGCATCATCGCCAAGAAAAGAACCGTGACAAGCGATCCGGCTTTCATGAGTCTCTCCCTTTCGACCCTTGTCTGTCCAGCCTAGCACGAGATTCCGCACCGGCCCTTCACGAAACCGTGAATGCCGCTACGTCCCGAAGACGCGGCCGAATATCGTGTCGACGTGCCTGGCGTGATGCTCAAGGTCGAACTTCTCGCGAATCTCCGCCTCCGAAAGCGCTGCGGTCACGTCGGCATCGGCGAGAAGTTCGGCAAGAAAGTCCTTGTCGTCTTCCCAAGCCTTCATCGCGTTGCGCTGGACCATCCTGTAGGCGTGCTCTCGACTGACTCCCTTTTGGGTCAGGGCCAGAAGCACCTGCTGTGAATGGACCAGGCCGCGCAGCCTGTCGAGGTTTCCCTTCATGTTCCCTGGATAGACGACGAGCTTGTCGATCACGCCCGTGAGGCGCGCGAGCGCGAAGTCGAGATGCACGGTCGCGTCCGGCCCGATGCCGCGTTCCACCGAGGAATGCGAGATGTCGCGCTCGTGCCAAAGCGTGACGTTTTCCAGGGCAGGCGTGACCGCGCTGCGGACAAGGCGGGCAAGTCCGGTCAGGTTTTCGGTCAGGACCGGATTGCGTTTGTGTGGCATGGCGGAGGAACCCTTCTGCCCTTCCGAGAAATGTTCTTCCGCCTCCAGGACCTCGGTACGCTGCATGTGCCGGATCTCGGTCGCGATGTTCTCAACGCTCGACGCGATGACGCCGAGCGTCGCGAAGAACATTGCATGCCGGTCTCTCGGGATGACCTGCGTCGAGACAGGTTCCGGGCGAAGCCCCAGCTTGGCGCAGACGTGCTTCTCCACACCGGGGTCAATGTTGGCAAAAGTCCCGACTGCGCCGGAAATCGCACCGGTGGCCACTCCCTCGCGCGCCTGCAGAAGACGCGCCCTGTTGCGGTCCATTTCCGCATAGAACCTGGCGAAGGTCAGCCCCATTGTGACCGGCTCCGCGTGAATGCCGTGGCTCCGCCCGATGCGGACATCCATCTTGTGCTCGAACGCGCGGCGCTTCAGCGCGGCGAGAAGCGCATCCATGTCTTCGAGAAGCAGGTCGGCGGCACGTGTCAACTGGATGTTGAATGCGGTGTCAAGAACGTCGGAAGACGTCATGCCCTGGTGCACGAAGCGGGCTTCCTTGTCGCCGATGATTTCGGCAAGATGGGTCAGAAACGCGATGACGTCATGCTTGGTGACAGCTTCGATCTCGTCGATTCGCTCAACGTCGAACTCTGCCTCGCGAGCCTTCCAGACCGCTTCGGCGTTTTGGCGGGGAATGACGCCAAGTTCCGCCATGGCGTCGCAGGCATGCGCCTCGATCTCGAACCAGATGCGAAACCTGGTTTCCGGCGACCAGATCGCCGCCATGTCCGGGCGCGTGTATCTCGGGATCATGCGCGGGACCTTTCATCGGATACGGGACTGCGTTTAGTCTGATCTCCTGGCACATTAAACCCCTGAATCAGCGCTCAAGCCATTGAAGGCATTGATGTCTTGGTCCGGGACGCGAACCGGCCCCCGTTCACGTACAGACCAGTCCGTCCGATGGCGGCAATTCACCTGTTCAAGAGTTTCGAGGCGTGCCGGCGCAAGACGTCGATTCGAGGATTGCCCCGGCCGGGACGCATCCGGTCGGGGCGGGCCACTCCGCCAATTTGGCAAGCGGCCGGCTGCGTTCACATGCTACCTGTTTCCAAATCCAGCCCCGGCTCCACGTCGGGCCAATGCACGTTCACGGGCAGCGTCTTCGCACGACGCTGGATGTCCTCAAGCTGCACCGGCTTGTAGTCAAAGACGTCAACCCCGACGTTGACTGAATTCCGGGTACCCTTCCAGTTGTGGTGCACGTGGCCGAAGAGTTGCAACGCGCCGCGCCTGGAGTGGTTCCAGGTCACCATTGGATAGTGACAGAGCGTGTTGGGAAGGCGTTTCGGATCATCCCTGACTTCCAGGAAGTTCGACACGCTGTCCCAAGGCAACTTCAGGGTCTTGACCCGGTCGTGATTGCCGACGATCAGGTGCTTTCGCAGACCCGGCAACTTGTCGAAACGGTGCCGGAGCCATTCGTCATTCCTTGAATTTCGGCCCATCGCGAAGTCCCCGAGAATCCAAAGATCATCCTGCGGGCCAACGCAGTTCCAAAGGTTTTCCAGGATCACCGCTTCCATGTGATCGGCGTCACGAAAGGGCCGGTCACAGAACCGGATGGTGGGTTCGTGGCCAAGGTGAAGGTCGGCTGTGTACCAATGAGGCAATCTCACTCTCCTACGCACAGTTTGACGCAGGCGACGTCAGGCAGATTCGGAGAGTGCGATGTCTCTTGCGAACAGCGAAGACGCCGCCCGCAAAAGCGGGCGCTACATATGACTTGCGGCTATGGAGCGCAATTCCTGCATGCCGGCCCGGTAGCACCCCTGCGTGCCAGCGTAAGGACCCCTGCGAACTCATTGCGAATGTCGAAGGGTGTCGTTGCGACTCGCAGCCCCGGCCTCAAGTGCCGGCAGTGCAGCGCTCAGTCCCGTTCAGGGAAGCCTCGACCTCCGGCGCATACGGCCCGTTGCGCCCCGTCATCAGACCGGAGAGGACATGTCCCTGGCGCGGCACAAAATCGGTTGCAGCCAGTTTCGCCATGCCCTGGTACCCGACCACTGTCGTCGGAACGAATGGCCTGATCCTGGATGGGGCGAAATCGGACAACCGGTATCTGAGGCTTGACCCACACGGCACCGGCAACTAGTTCATTGGTCCTACGCGGGTGTAGCTCAATGGCAGAGCAGGAGCTTCCCAAGCTTAAGACGAGGGTTCGATTCCCTTCACCCGCTCCATTCAATCCGTCCGGAACGCCTTCACTTGCCTGAATTCCTGAACCAGCTGGACGCCCATGAGCTCGAAGCCATGGGGATTCATGGGTGGCCCTACGGGTATTCGGACCAGGTCAGGTTTCACGAACTCGACCCCCTGAACCACGTGAACAACGCGTCGTACCTGAGCTGGTTCGAGAACATCCGGGTCCGATACCTCCAGGACTACGGACTTTCATCTTACGGGATGGGCGACGACGACCCGCAGATCGTGGTGCGCCAGCAGAGCGCCGACTATTTCGCCCCCATGTTCCGGGACGAACGCTATGTCGTGACAGCGCGCACCCGGCTCCTGAAACCTTCCAGCCTGATCATGGACTATGCCGTTCATTCCGGCGGCGCGGTTCGCGCCACGGCCAGCGCCGTGCTTGTGAGCCTGCAACAGGACGGCAAGGCTCGGCGGCCGCACAAGGACATCGCGGTCAAGCGCATTCTCGCCAGAGACGGGGCAGAAACGGCATAGGGCCGCTCAGCCAGCATGCCGTTGCACAAAGCCGACAAGCTGGGCTGTCGAGGCGTCCTTGTCGCCGGCGCCTGCCTCGCCGGAGACCACTGGCTCGAGATCCTTTGCCAGCGCCTTGCCAAGCTCAACACCCCATTGATCGAAACTGTTGATGCCGAGCATTGCGCCTTCGACAAAGACCCGATGCTCGTACAGGGCCACGATTTGCCCGAGCACGAAAGGCGTCAACCTTGGATAGACAAGCGTGGTCGACGGCCGGTTGCCGGAGAAGACCCGATGCCTTGCCTGCCTGTCCAGATCCCCGCCTGAAAAGTTGTCGGCGAGCAGCGCCTTTGCTTCGGCCAGGCTGCGTCCCCTCATCAGGGCCTCGGATTGCGCAAGGCAGTTCGCGACGAGCAGTCGATGCTGGTGCGCAAGGTCGTCCTCGTGGCCCGTCGCACCAATCATGAACTCGCAGGGGACCACGCGCGTCCCCTGGTGAATCAACTGGTAGAAGGCGTGCTGGCCATTTGTTCCGGGCTCGCCCCATACCACGGGGCCGGAATGGACCGGAAGGTCGGAACCGTCCATGGAGACGCCCTTGCCGTTGCTCTCCATCTCCAGTTGCTGAAGATAGGCCGGGAGACGCGACAGCCGCTGCTCGTACGGCAGGACCGCCCGAGTCGCGTAGCCGAGACCCTGGTTGTGCCAAAGCCCGGTCAGTGCAAGCATGACCGGCATGTTCTGCAAGGGCGGCGCAGCCTGGAAATGAAGGTCCATGGCATGGCCACCGGACAGGAATGCGCGAAACGCCTCTGCCCCTATGGCGATCATCAGCGACAGCCCGATCGGCCCCCATACGGAATAGCGACCTCCTACCCAGTCCTCGAAGCCGAGCACGCGTTCCGGACCTATGCCATAGGCGGACGTCCGGTCCTCGGCGGAGGAAAGCGCCACGAAATGCGAGCCCGCGTCCTCGCCGCCCAGAGATTCACCAATCCACTTTCGAACGGTGTCGGCATTGGTCATCGTCTCGATCGTGGTGAAGGTCTTGGAAGCGACGATCACCAGGGCGGTCTCCGGCCTGAGCGGCAGGAGGATGTCGTTGACATGCGCGGCATCCACGTTTGAAACAAAATGGCACCGGGGCCCGTCATGGTAAGGCGCCAGAGCCAACGCCGCCATGGCAGGACCGAGGTCCGAGCCTCCAATGCCGATGTTGATCACGTCCGTGACCTTGCCGCCCGTGACGCGAATGCTGCCGTCACGCACGCCCTCGGCGAACGTCTCCATGCGACCGAGCGTGCCCAGAACGCCCGGCATGACGTCCCGACCGTCCACCATGACTGGTGCGCCCGCCAGGTTGCGGAGCGCCGTGTGGAGCACGGCCCTTCCCTCGGTCTTGTTGATGGATTCGCCCCCGAACATGGCCTGCCGCCGCAACGGGATCGCAGCCTCGTCGAACATTTCAAGCAGCAGGCTCCGGCCTGTCCCGTCCATCGCGGTCTTCGAATAGTCAAACAGCAGGTCGCCCGCCTCCACGGAAAACGCGCTTGCTCGGTTCGGATCGGCGAACCGCTCGATGATCGGCGTCTCGGCCGCCTTCTGCGCCGCTTTGCCTAGCCGGTCCCAGTCCATCATGCGCTGTCCTGTGTGTCGTCGATGTCCCGCCACTTCCGACCGTCGCCATGAAGCAGGGCGGCCGCTCCTTCGGGTCCGTTCGTGCCGACCTGGTAGGAATCCGGATGCTCGTCCCGTTCCCGCCAGTCCTTGATGATCGGGTCGGTCCATGCCCATGCCTGTTCAACCTCGTCGCCGCGCATGAACAATGTCTGATTTCCGCGAATGACATCCATGATCAGGCGTTCATAGGCGGCTGGCGCGTCCTCCACTCCGCGCCCCAGCGCTTCTGCGAAAGTCATGTCCAGCGGAACATCCACGAGGCGCATGCCGCCGGGTCCAGGCTCCTTTATCGTAACGAAGAGATTTATGCCTTCGTTCGGCTGAAGGCGTATGGCCAGGACGTTGCGATGCTGCCCAAGAGTCTGGCCAAAAATCGAATGTGGCGCGGTCTTGAACACGATGGAGATTTCCGAATGCCTGGCCGCCATGCGCTTGCCGGTCCGGAGGTAGAACGGCACGCCCGCCCATCTCCAGTTGGAGATTCGGAGTCTCAGGGCGATGAAGCTCTCTGTCCGGCTGTCCGCATTTTCCACTTGGTCCAGGTAGCTTTCTCCGGGCACGGCGGACACGTACCGGCCCCGCACGATGTCGCGCGGAGCCGGCCGCTCAATCGCCCGGATCACCTTGAGTTTCTCGTCCCGCACCGCGTCCGGGTCGAAACGCGACGGCGGCTCCATCGCAATGAGGCAGAGAAGCTGCATGAGGTGATTCTGGATCATGTCCCGCATTGCGCCCGCCTTGTCGTAGTAGCTCCCGCGCCCGTCCACGCCGACGCTCTCCGCCACCGTGATCTGCACATGGTCCACGAACTGCGCGTGCCACAGAGGCTCGAACAGGACATTGCCGAACCGGACCGCCATCAGGTTCTGGACGGTTTCCTTTCCAAGGTAGTGGTCGATCCTGTATATCTGGCTCTCGTCGAAGTGGTTGCGCAGGATCCTGTTCAGCTCCCGGGCACTCTCGAGGTCGCGACCGAACGGTTTCTCGACGACTATCCGACAGGCGGGACTCGCGCAGCCGTGCTTCCGCAGACGCTCGGCCAGCGTGCCAAACAGGGACGGCGCCACCGAAAAGTAGAAGGCCCGAACGACGCCGTCGCGCAACATGCCGGAAAGCGCGTCCCAGCCGCTGTCGCTCGCGGCGTCAAGGATGAGGTGTTCGATGCACCCCAGAAAGGTCCTGACGTCATCTTCGGGCCGCGCGGACTCGGGGACGAATTCGCTCAGGGCTTCGGTGACAAATGCCCGGTACCCGTCCCTGTCCAGCTGTCGCCGCGCAGCGCCGACGATCCGGCTGTTCGGGGGCATCTGTCCCGCCCGGAAACGGCGGAACAGGCCAGGAAATATCCTTCTCCGGGCCAGGTCGCCGGTACCTCCGAATATCACGAGGTCGAACGCCTCAACCGGGATGACGCGCGAAACCATGTTGTCTACCTCTTTCCGTCACTGACGCCTGTGCCACGTTCCCTTCGCATCCGCAGGACGATCTCCCGGCAAGCGATGCGGCACCGCAACATCACATCACTGTCACTGCCACGTGCTTGCACTTTACCCCTCTGGATTCCGGCATTTAGAGTCTCGCTCGGGACAAGCGTTCGATTTGGAATTCCGATGAGGAGCGACCTGTGCAAGTCTTGGCGGATGCTAACGGCAAGTTCAACACGACATTGCGCCGAAACCGGCCGCCAGACCGGGCGACGCGACCGCCATGCGGTTCCAGAGAGCGCGTTGCATTCGCCGTGCCGGGATCCGGATGGTTCAGGCACTCGACGAGGCGGGTCATCCAGGAGGGCAAGAACGAATGAAAGACGGTACCGAGTTGCTTTCGAGCGAAAAGTTCCGCGATCCCCTGGTGACGGCAACAGGTGAAGAGCGGGCCGAGGTTGCATTGGCACGCCTTGAGACGCTTTGGTTCAACACGGGCACCTTGTGCAACATCGAGTGCCCTAACTGCTACATCCTGTCCTCGCCGAGGAACGACAGTCTGGTCTATCTGACGCTTGCTGACGTCGAGCACTACCTTTCCCAGATTGCGGAATTCGACAGGCCCGTTCGCGAAATCGGGTTTACGGGAGGCGAGCCGTTCATGAACCCGGACATGATAGCGATGGCACGGGCCTCCCTCGAGGCGGGACATGAAGTCCTGATCCTCACAAACGCCATGAAACCGATGATGCGAAATTCGATTCGTGCCGGAATCGAGGACCTTCAGCGCAGGTTTGGCGACCGGATGACGCTCAGGATTTCGCTCGACCACTGGTCCGCAACTCTGCACGACGAGGAACGCGGCGCTGGCAGCTTCGACCTCTCGCTGCAAGGCATGCGCTGGCTTCGGGACCAGGGCGTCCGCATGACCGTTGCCGGGCGGACAATGTGGGGCGAGACCGAGTCTCGTGCGCGCGACGGATACGCCGCGCTGTATGCCAGTGAAGGTTTCGAGATCGACGCCTACAACCCTGGCGGCACCGTCCTGTTCCCGGAAATGGACGAATCCGCCGATGTACCGGAAATCACGACGGCTTGCTGGGACATCCTGGGCAAGTCGCCCGAACAGGTCATGTGCTCCTCTTCCCGGATGGTGATCAAGCGCAAGGGCAGCGCGCACCCTGCCGTCGTCGCTTGCACGCTCCTTCCCTACGACACGCAGTTTGAACTCGGCAGGTTGCTGAAGGAGGCGTCAAGGCCCGTCCGGCTCAATCATCCGCATTGCGCGAAGTTCTGCGTTCTCGGCGGCGCAAGCTGCTCGGCCTGAACGCGTTGCCGCCCTTCCGCGACCGCAAGGCGTCGCATTGGGGGCCTCGCGCACTGCGCACCTTGTGGGTCATGGGCGTTGTCAGCCGGCCATTGCGCAAAGCAGTTCGAACATGATGGAGGCTCCGAGAAACGCCGTTGCGCCGCCCTGGTCGAAGGGCGGCGACACCTCGACAAGGTCGGCGCCCCGGATGTCGAGCCCGGCAAGATGGCGACAGACCTCAAGCGCCTGGAACGAGTCCGGACCTCCGACCTCCGGCGTGCCGGTGCCTGGCGCAAACGCCGGATCGACGAAATCGATGTCGTAGCTCACGTAGAGCGGCTTCGTGCCGACAATCTCGCGGGCTTCCGCCATGACGTCCTCGATTCCGCGCGCAAACAGTTCCTCGATCCGTACCGTCCGTATGCCGACGCTCTTGGCGAAATCCATGTCCTCATGGTCGTACATGGTGCCGCGAAGGCCGATCTGGATCACGCGCCTTGGGTCCAGGAGGCTTTCCTCGACGGCGCGGCGGAACGGCGTGCCATGGGTGAACATCTCGCCGCCGAAATAACTGTGGAACAGGTCCGTGTGGCTGTCGAAGTGTATCATGCCAAGCGGCCCGGGTGCCGCCAGGCTCCGCAGCACCGGCAAGGAGCAAAGATGGTCGCCGCCTGCCATCAGGGGACGAATGCCGGTCTCCTGCAATCTGGCAAAATACGCGTCGAATCGCTCCAGCGTGTCAGGAATGCTGGCCGGGTTCGGCCCGACGTCGCCGAGATCGGCGCAGCTTGCGGCCTCGAAGGGGCGAATGCGCGAGACCGGGTGCTCGGCCCGGATCATGGTCGACGCATCTCGTAGCTGGCGCGGCCCGTGCCGGGCGCCGGGGCGGTTCGTCGTGCCGCTGTCCCAAGGCGCGCCGACAAGGCCTATCTGGACTTCGCCGAATCGCGGGTGCCCGGGCGGCACATACGGCAGCCGCATGAAGGTTGGCACGCCCGCAAAGCGCGGAAGGTCGAAGCCGGAGACGGGACGGAAGAAAGGATCGCTCATGACGCGAGGCTATGTTTCCGGGTCGGGAAGTTCCAGTCCGGATTTCGCGATCCGTTCGGCCACGCGCCCTTCCTCAATCACGGTCTCCCTGCCATCTGCAGACAGCCAGCCTGCCAGCATCTGCGTGGCGACATCAACGTGTTCGGCCTTCCTCAACGCGCACTCCCAGACCGTGGCAACTCTCCAGCCGGCATCGAGCAGTCTTGAGCGGACCTCGTTGTCGCGCGCGACGTTTCTCTCGAACTTGGACGTCCAGTACTCGGTGCGTGTTGCGGGCACCGTCGCGTGACGGCACCCTTCATGGCGATGCCAGAAGCAGCCATGCACGAACACGACGGCGTTGAATTTCCGAAGCAGGAGATCGGGGTGGCCGGGAACGTCCTTCGCGTGCAGCCGAAAGCGAAAGCCCCGCCTGTGGAGCGCCTTCCGCAAAGCGAGCTCCGGCTTTGTGTTCCTGCCCTTGATGCTGGCCATGATCCGGGACCGCGTCTTGCTGTCAACGACATCCACCAAGGTCCTTGTCCCACCCGTCTTTGCGGCGCCGCCAAAGCATAGGCCGCGAGAGCGGATATCGCTAGGCGGGATCAATTGCCTCGGTTCGATGACTCGGGCAAGGAAATCGCCGACTACGCCTTTCGCCCACCCCAAGCGTTCACTGCAATGGCATCGTCCGCTTCATGAAGCCGTCGAAGAGCGGCACTGTGAAAGCCGTGTCGCCGTGTGCCGGACTGTAGATCATTCCCTTCCTTATCAGCTCGCTGCGCATCGGGGCGACCGAGTTGACCTTTTGGTTGAGGACGCTGGCGATATCACTGGATCTGTGCGGGCCGGATCCGAGTTCAGCCATTGCGCGCATATAGCCTTTTTGGGCAGGAGTCAGCCGATCAAAGCGAACGCGAAAAAAGCTCGCGTCGAGCTCTGCGAGGGCCAAGGCCGTTGCTCGCTGCACGTCGGCAAGCCTGATTGGAGACGAATCTGCGACGTCCCAACTGTGCTTTCCCCATTCCTGAAGAAAGTATGGATAACCACCCGTCTTGCGAAGGACTTCGGTTACGGCGTCAGAATCGAATCCCACGCCCTCATTGGATGCGGGCACTATGACAGCGGATCGTGCGTCATCGTCACCCAAGCTGTCAACGGGCACGAATTCGAAGAGACGCTCGGCATATGACTTGGTACGACCGGTCTTCCCAACCAGTTGCGGCAATCCAGCCGCCACCATGGTGATCGGCAATTGCTCCTGGCTGGCGCTATGGAATGCAGCAATTAGAGAGCCGAGTTGCTCCTCGGGCACATACTGCAATTCATCAATGAAGAGCACGAGCGCGGCATCGCGCTCGTTCGCAGCCTCGCCAATGGTTCGGAGGAGGTCCGTGAGATCGGTGTCAAGATCACCGCTGTCAGCCAGCCCGATCTCGGGGTCGGCATCAATTCCGACTTCGATGTCCCCAAACTTGACCGTGAGAGCGGTCTTGAAACTTGCCAGCGCCCGCATCCCTTTGAGCAAACTGTCCTTCAATGCTTCTCCGCGACTCAATCGCAAGAGAGCTGCGCGCAGAACCGGGACAAGCAACGCTGGCAATGACCGTTCCTCAGGCGCTTCAATCCTGGCGCTGACGATGCCGCGCTCCTCGGCATCCCGGCGGATGCGATTGAGCAGCACCGTCTTGCCGACACCGCGCAACCCATAGAGGACAAAACTCCGAGCCGACCTCCCGGCACGAATGCGGTCCAACGCTACGGCCGCACGTTCAATCAGTTCGTCGCGTCCGGCAAGTTCCGGCGGAGGCGTGCCGGCACCGGGCGCGAAAGGGTTTTGCCTGGGATCCATATCAAGCAATCTTATCTTGGTTTTGTCAATTCAGATAATGTTGATAAATACTCCCTAAGTCAACAGGCAAGTCAGGCTAGACCCTGAGCACGCCACAAGACGTGGCTCTTGCAGCCAATGTCCCGACACCCTCGCATTGAGACCGCAGCAATCGGGACGGCTTCAATCTCACGGACAGTCAGTTCCGGCACGGCATTCCGTGCTCAAGGGGAAGCGCCGTTCAGCAACGCCTTCGCGTCATCCGGCTCAAGCGGGGCCGGACGATTGCAGGTCGTCGTCATCTTCGCGAATCCGCCACTCTCGCCGGATTTCTGAAGGCCCGTCATCACTTCGACTGCATGAAGCGCGAGGTCCATCGAGCAACGGTGCGGTCGGTCTTCCAGAATAGCCAGCGCCATGTCCGCAAGCCCCGCCGCGCGATAGTTGGCATGACTCCCGCCTTGGTTCACGATCGCAAACGGATGGTCCCATGCATCAACGGCACTGGGCTTCTGGTTCGCACGTGTCATGACAAGTTCGCCTCCGAAGAAGTTCGGATCGGGAAGGTCAAGAGTGGCTTCGGTGCCGTAAAGCTCCATCGGCTTGTGCCCGTGGGCCCAGACATCCCAGCTCGTGACCAGCGTCACGACCGCACCGCCTTGAAACTCGAGGATGCCGTGGATCGAGGTCGGTGTCCTGACAGGAATCTGCTCGCCGCGCCGCGGCTCCGAAAGGATGGTCCGTGCCTTGGAAGGCGTCGTGCTGACCGCCGCCACACGCCTGACGGGTCCGATCAGCTGGACAAGATTGGTCACGTAGTAGGGACCGATGTCGAGAACCGGCCCCGCCCCTGGAAGGAAAAAGAAGTCCGGATTCGGATGCCAGTGCTCCATCCCGTGACTCATGAAAAATGCCGTGCCGCTCGTCACCGTCCCTATGGCGCCGTCATCTATCAAATGGCGCGCAAGCTGGTGCGATCCCCCGAGAAACGTGTCCGGCGCCGAGCCGACGCGACGGCCCTTCTCCCCGGCGAGCCGCGCGATTTCCGCGCCTTCCTCAAGCGAAAGAACAAAGGGCTTTTCCGAATATACGTGCTTGCCCGACTTCAGCACACTTGACGAAATCTCGAAATGCGCGGCCGGCACCGTCAGGTTCACCACGATGTCGATGTCGTCGGCCCCAAGGAGGGCCTCGACGCTGTCATGACGCACCCCGAACTCCTCCGCACGGGCCCGGGAGGCGGAGTCATCGATGTCTGCGACCGCGCGGATGTCGAATCCCCTGAACATCGGCGCAAGACGCAGATAGGCCGAGGAAATGTTGCCGCATCCAATGATGCCGACGCCAAGTTTGCTCATCTGCCTCTCCGTCAAAGCGCGTTCAGAAAACGGATGGATCGCTCCGCAAAGCGCCGGTCGTCGCCGGGGTTGTCATGCTCGAGAACGAGGTGGTCGCAGCCAACCCGTGCCAGGGCGGCCACAAGGGCCGTCCAGTCGAGCGTGCCGTGGCCTACGTCGGACCAGCCGTCCTCGTCTGCACATGTGCCGTAAGGCGCGATGTCCTTTACATGGGCCGCGCCGACCCGGCCGCCAAGACGCTCGATCCAGGCAAAGGGGTCCTCGCCGGCGCGCACCGCCCAGGCGACATCGAACTCGAATGCAAGCGCCGAACCGCCATCGAGCAGGGACTCGATCGGATAGCTTCCGTCGTCCAGCGCCCGGAACTCGAAATCGTGGTTGTGCCACCCGAAACCTATCCCTGCGTCTTGCAATGGCTTGCCTGCTTCCCCAAGGCGCGCGCCGAACGCGCGCCAGCCGTCCCGGTCACCTGGTCGAGCGGCAGCATCGAGATACGGAACGTAGACATCGCGCACGCCGAGCGCCTCGGCAATCCTCTTCACGCCGTCGGGGTCGTTCTCG
Organism: Boseongicola sp.; assembly: GCA_028824715.1. GTDB lineage: Bacteria > Pseudomonadota > Alphaproteobacteria > Rhodobacterales > Rhodobacteraceae > JAJEFO01. The sequence goes on from JAPPCV010000101.1 coordinate 44,616, forward strand.
ACCATGTCGAGCCCGAAATGCCCGCTTGTCATCACCAGGCCGGCCTTCTCCAGATCGGCCTTCAACTGGCCCAGATCGCCGGCGGTGGCGTAGAGGCCGCCGAATCCCTCGACCTCTGACAGGCCAAGGTCGGCGATCATCCCAAGGGTCTTCGGCAGAGGACCGAACTTTCGTGACGAATAGAGCTGGTACGAATGTGACACGGGCGGAACTTCCTTTCTGAGGGGGATCATTTCGAGGGCCCGTCGGCGCGACGCACCGGCATCCGGCCTGTCTCACGGATCATCGAAGCAGTCGATGCGAACGAACCTCTGTCAAGCAATGTCTGCAATTCCCGTTCAGAGACGTTTCTCGTCGCCTGCATCGAAGAGCGACGCATCGGCTGCGTTGACGCCGGCCCGCAGCGAGTCGCCGGTGGCTACCTTTGACTGTCCGCTGATCCGCAACCAGAAGCGCTTGTCGTTGACGGATGTCAGGACGAGCGTGTCCGAGCCGAGCGGCTCGACCACCTCCGCCTTGATGGTGAACTCAACGTCGGCTCCCGCCGCCTCGTCGCCTACGAGAACATGCTCCGGACGGATGCCGAACCACGCTTCTCCCGTGGCCTTGCGCTCGAACGGATAGGAATCCAGCGAAACGGAGATCTCTCCCGCCAGGAAGCGGCCATTCTCCACCTTTCCCTGCTGAAGGTTCATGGCAGGCGAGCCGATGAAGTCCGCAACATAGAGATTGGCCGGCCGGCTGTAGATCTCGCCTGGCGACGCGAGCTGCTGAATGATGCCGTCCTTCATGATGGCGATCCGGTCGGCAAGGGTCATCGCCTCGACCTGGTCATGCGTGACGTAGATCATGGTGTTGTCGAGCCGGTCGTGCAGCTGCTTCAGCTCGACGCGCAGGTCGGCACGAAGCTTGGCATCCAGGTTCGAGAGCGGCTCGTCGAACAGGAAGACGTCCACGTCGCGCACCAGCGCGCGCCCGATGGCAACCCTCTGGCGCTGGCCGCCCGAAAGCGCCGACGGCTTCCGCTTCAGCAACGGCTCTATCTGAAGGATGTCGGCGGCGCGCGCCACGCGCTCCTTGATCTCGCTCTTCGGCACGCGGGCATTCCTGAGCCCGAAGGACATGTTTCCCTCGACCGACATCTGCGGATAGAGCGCGTAGCTCTGGAACACCATGCCGATGCCGCGTTCCGACGGTTCTGCCCAAGTGACGTTGCGCCCCTTGATGAAGACCTGGCCGCCGGTGACGTCGAGCAGTCCCGCGATGCAATTGAGAAGCGTGGACTTCCCGCAGCCCGACGACCCCAGGAGGACCAGGAACTCGCCCTCGCGGACCGACAGGTTCAGGCCCTTCAGGACGTCCACCGCCCCGAAGCTCAGGTCGAGATTCCTGATCTCGACGGAAGTTGCCCCGTTCCCGCTCATGGCTTCACCCCTTCACCGCGCCGGCCGCAATGCCCCTGACGAACAGGCGGCCCGACACGAAATAGATGACCAGCGGCACCAGCCCGGTCAGGATGGTCGCCGCCATGTTGACGTTGTACTCCTTCACGCCCTGCACCGAATTGACGATGTTGTTGAGCTGAACCGTCATCGGATAGATGTCCGGCTTGGTGTACACCACGCCGAAAAGGAAGTCGTTCCAGATCCCGGTCACCTGGAGGATCATCGCGACCACGAAGATCGGCAGCGACATCGGCAGCATGATCTGGAAGTAGATTCCCCAGAACCCGGCCCCGTCCACCCGCGCCGCCTTGAAGAGCTCCTCGGGCAGCGACGTGAAATAGTTCCTGAACAGGAGCGTCAGGATGGGCATTCCGAAAATCGAGTGCACGATCACCAGGCCCCAGAGCGAGCCGTAGAGGCCGATCTCGCGCAGCAGGATCACGATCGGATAGAGCATGACCTGGTACGGAATGAACGCCCCGAAGATCAGGATGGTGAAGAAGACGTTCGCCCCCTTGAACCGCCAGTTGGCCAGCGCATAGCCATTCACGCTCGCGATCGCGATCGAGACGATCACGGAAGGAACCGTGATCCGGACCGAGTTCCAGAACCCGCGCGAGAGCCCGTCGCAGTTCAGGCCGGTGCAGGCCTCGGCCCAGGCCTTGACCCATGGCTGGAACGTGATTTCCACCGGCGGGGAGAATATGTTGCCGAGCCGGATCTCGGGCATGCCTTTCAGCGAAGTCACGATCATCACGTAGAGGGGCAACATGTAGTAGAGCGCCACCATGATGAGAGTGCCGTAGAGGAAGATGTTGCGCCGGGAGAAGGTCCGGCGCGGCTTCGGCCCGTGGGCGCCCTCGAGAACTGCAGTTGCCTCAGTCACGCTTCCGGCTCCCGAATTCGAGGTAGGCCCAGGGAATGATGACGATGGCCACGGCAAGGAGCATCATCGTCGATGCCGCAAAGCCCTGCCCGAGGTTCTGGCGCAGGAACATCGTGTCGTAGACGTACTTTGCCGGCACTTCCGACGCTATTCCCGGGCCGCCGCTGGTCTGGGCGACGACAAGGTCGAACACCCGGACTATTCCGCTCGCGATCAGCACCAGCGTGGTGATGAAAACCGGGCGCATCATCGGGATGACGATGAAGATGTAGGTCTTCCAGGTCGGGATCCCGTCCACCCGGGCGGCCTTCCAGATTTCCTGGTCGATGCCGCGCAGCCCGGCCAGCATCAATACCATGATCAGCCCCGTGCCCTGCCAGAGCCCGGCGATCAGGATGCCGTAGATCACGATGTCCTGGTTGTAGAGCGGATCGAACTCGAAACTCGCCCAGCCCAGGCTCCGCACGATGTTCTGCACCCCGAAATCCGGGTTCAGGATCCATTGCCACACGAGGCCCGTGACGATGAACGACAGGGCGAACGGATACAGGATGATTGTGCGGAACGTGTTCTCGAACCGGATTTTCTGGTCGAGGAGCGCGGCCAGCACGAAGCCGATGACGAGGCTGAAGACCAACGAGCAGATCCCGTAGATCATCAGGTTCTCGATCGAGACGATCCAGCGATTGGTGTTCCAGAGCCGTTCGTACTGGTCCAGTCCGACCCAGTTGGCCTTGGGCAGGAGCTTCGAGCTGGTGAAGGAGTAGACAACCGTCCAGAGCGTGCCCCCGACAAAGACGCAGAGCGCCGTCAGGATCATCGGGATGGCGGCAATCTTGGCCATCAGATTCCTGAACAACGCGTTCGGTCTGGCCGCTTCTGCCGCCACGGTCGCCCCTATTCAGAGAGTGACGGCGGGACCATGTCCGGCCCCGCCGAAACTTGCATCAGTCCGCGTTGGCGATGATGTCGGCGTAGCGCTCCTGGGCGTCCGCCGCCGAAATCGAGCTGTCGGCCCAGAACTCGGTCATCAGGTCCTCGATCTGACCGAGCGTGTCAGGCGACAAGGTCTGGTTGGCGTCCGGCAGGATGTTGCCCTGCGCCAGAATGGCCAGTCCCTTCTTCATGCAGTCGTTTGCCGCCGCAAGATCGACGTCGCCGCGCACGGGAAGCGATCCCTTCTTGAGGTTGAACGCCACCTGCACTTCCTTCGAGAGCATCAGCGAGGCAAGCTCCTTCTGTGCGGCCTCCACCTCGGGATCGGACTGCTTGGGGAAGTAGAAGGCGTCGCCGCCGGTCGAGATGATCTCGTTCACGCCGAGTCCGGGAAGGCAGGAATAGTCCGTTCCGGCCATCTGGTTCGCGACCTGGAACTCGCCCTGCGCCCAGTCTCCCATGATCTGGCCGCCGGCCTTGCCGGTGATCACCAGGTTGGTCGCCTGGTTCCAGTCCTGAACGTTCGAGCCCTGGCGCATCTCGCGTGCAGCCGCCGCCGCCTCGAAGACCTTGGCATATACCGGGCCAGCCGCGACTTCGGCATCCTTGTCGACGCTTACCGCTGCCCAGGCTTCCGGACCTGCCAGCGCGATCGTGATCACGCCGAAGGCGCCGGACGCCTGCCAAGGCTGGTTGCCCATCGCCAGCGGGACGATGCCGCTTTCGCGAAGCTTGGGAGCCGCGGCCACGAATTCGTCCCAATTCGCCGGAACCGGAACGCCCGCCTCTTCAAACGCCGCGTGGCTCAACCAGATCCACTGCCATGAATGGATGTTGACCGGCACGCAATAGACCCGCCCGTCGATGGTGCAACTGTCGAGAAGCGAGACCGGATGCACGATGTCGCGCCAGCCCTCCGCCTCGGCCACGTCGGTAAGGTCGAGCATCAAGCCGGCCTCGACCAGCTCTTCCGCCTGGCGACCATGGTTGAACTGGGTGGCTCCCATCGGGTCGCCGCCAGTGATCCGGCTGATCATGATCGGACGCGCCACGCCACCGGATCCGGCAATCGCGCCGTCAACCCAGGTGTGCTCTGTCCTTTCGTTGAACGCCTTGGCAAATTCGGCAACGGCCGCGGCTTCGCCGCCGCTGGTCCACCAGTGCGTGACTTCGAGGTCCACGGCATGAGCCGCCCCTGCGGCGCACATCGCGGTTCCGCAAACCAGACTCTTGAACGATTTCATCAATTCCTCCCTGTTGTCATTTCAGATTGCGGGGCAGGTATGTCAATTGGACGGCCAAGGCAAGCGGGATTGCCCTCAACGCAACTCGCCACGACTATTCGCCCTGAATTTCAACGAGTTGACGTTTCGGCGAGACTTCCTTTTTCGCTCGGCATCCGGTCAGCCGTTCGGTCGTGACGCGACGTTCACGTACCGTCATGAACGCATTCGCCGGCCCTCGGGATCGAAGTGAGGCTGCGCGAGACGCCTTGCTCCGCGACGTTCTCCCAGAATCTCGATTTCGACGTCCAGGTCGTCCGACGCCAGTTCAGTTGGAACAAGCCCAAAGGCAAACGACCGGTCCTGCCAATGCGAATACCCGCCCGACGTGCAAAAGCCGACCACGGTGTCCTGATGCCAGATCGGCTCCCACGCAACGACATCTGCGTCGTCCGCATCGACCTCGAATGCGCAAAGTCGCCGCGCAGGGCCGGCGTCGCGTTCCCGCTCGGCGGCCGCACGCCCGATGAAATCGCCGTTCTTGCCGAACGCGATGAACCTGTCGAGCCCGGTTTCGGCGGCGGTGTAGTCCTGCGAGTATTCCCGCTGCCAGGAACCGAAGAAGCGATCAAGCCGGAGCGACATCATCGCACGCATCCCGAATGGACGGAGTCCGAATGCACGACCGGCCTCGCTAAGCACCTGCCACAGATGCCGCTGCGAGGTCAGGTCGCAATAGATTTCGTAGCCAAGATCCCCGGTGTAGCTCACGCGCTGCACGACGCAGTCAGCCATTCCCAAGGTGAGTCTCCGCACGCCGAGAAACGGAAACGCCTCGTTCGACACGTCCGCCCTGCAGGCGGCCGCCAGAAGGTCACGCGCCTCCGGTCCGGCAATCTGAAAGCCCGTCCGAGCGTCGGAGATGTTCCGAACGGTCACTTCGTCCGCTGCCGAAACGTGCTGCTCGAACCAGCGAAGATGGAAATCCTGGCTGCCATAGCTTGCCGTCAGCTGGTACGTGTCCTCGGCCAGGCAGGAAACGGTGAAGTCTCCCACAAGACGACCGGACGGTGCCAGCATCGGCGTCAGGCCGAGGCGGCCTGGGCGCGCGATGCGACCGGCCATGATCCGGTCGAGCCAGGCCCGCGCTCCCGGTCCCTGCACCAGAAACTTGCTGAAGTTGTGCACCTCGTTGATCCCGACCCGCTCCCGCACGTGCCGGGCCTCCCGCCTGACTGCATCCCACGCATTGGAACGCCGGAATGACGGAGCTTCCAGCCGAGGCTCGCCCGGCAGGGCGAAGTAGTTCACGACCTCAAGTCCGTAGACTTCGCCAAAGACCGCGTTCATCCCGTCCCAGATGTCGTACATCGGCGTTGTGCGGAACGGTCGCGCGGCCGGCAGTTCCTCGTTCGGGTAGCTGACGGAGAATCTTCGCCGGTAGTTCTCGATCACCTTGGGAACGGTGTAACCCGGCGTGGTCCAGCGCCCGTAGCGCGACACGTCCATGGCGCGCGGATCGCGCTCAGGCTCGCCCTCGATCATCCACTGCGCCAACGCAAGACCGACGCCCCCGCCCTGGCTGAATCCGGCCATCACGGCGCATGCGGACCAGTAGTTCCTCATCCCGGGCACGGGCCCGACCAACGGATTGCCGTCAGGCGCAAAGGTGAAGGGGCCGTGAATCGCGCGCTTGACCCCCGCGCGCTCAAGTATCGGGAACCGCCGATAGGCGAATGCCACCGAATCCTCGATCTTGTCGAACTGGTCGTTCAGCAGTTCATGTCCGAAGTCCCATGGCGTGCCATCCACGGCCCAGGGTTCGCAGGGCTGCTCATAGAAGCCGATCACGAACCCCTTGCCTTCCTGCCTCAGATAGCTTTCGCCTCCCGGATCGATGACATGCGGAATCTCCTCCTTCCGTGTCGCGATCTCCGGAACATCCTCAGTCACGAGATACTGGTGTGCCATCGGCAGCAGCGGCAGGTAGATGCCCGCCATTGACGCGACCTCTCGCGCCCACAGGCCTCCCGCATTGACCACGTGCTCCGCAATGACAGCGCCTTTCTCCGTGATCACGTCCCAGTCGCCGTCCGCGCGAACGCTGGTTTCGATCACGCGGTTTTGCGTGACGATCTCGGCGCCGCCCATCCGAGCGGCCCTGGCGTAAGCATGTGTGGTCCCGGACGGGTCGAGGTGACCGTCGAGAGGATCGTAGAGCGCACCCAGAACGCCGTCCACATTCACGAAGTCCGCGATCTCGACGATCTCGGCCGGGGTCAGGATCCGGGTCTCCAGCCCCATGTAGCGATGCTTGGCGCGCTCGGCCTTGAGCATGTCCAGACGTTCGGGAGTGTCAGCCAGGGTCAGCCCGCCACAGTGATGCAGGCCGCACGACATGCCGGTCTTCTTCTCGAGCTCGTCGTAGAGACCGATCGTGTATCCCTGCAGCGCGGCCATGTTGGTGTCGCCGTTCAGCGTGTGGAACCCGCCCGCAGCGTGCCATGTCGACCCGCTGGTCAGGTCCGAACGCTCGATCAGCATGACATCCCGCCAGCCGAGCCTGGTCAGGTGATACAGGACGGAACAGCCGACAACCCCGCCTCCAATGACAACGACACGCGCCTGCGCCTTCATGACCGCCTCCTGTTCAAGGTGATTGCCCCCGGCCGCTCAATCGACCCTCCCCCAGCTTGCCAGCCGGGCCCGAAGCGCTTCCGCCCGCTCGTCACCTCGTTCAAGCGCGAAGATCCACGCATGCGTCAGAAAGAACGCGGCGGAGTCGATGTCGTCCGACGCCTCCGCCTTGTCGGCAGCCACCGCGTAGAGCCCGATCAACGCGTTGCCGTCGCTGGCCTCATGTGCGGCGAGCAGATCGCGCTCGAGGACTGCCAGTTCGCTTGCAATCACTCGGCGGCCGCCGGAGTTTCGGACATGCGCGTGGCAACCCACTGGTGGAACAGGTGGGTCGGTCCGTCCATCGCCGGGGAAAACCGGCCGCCGTCGAAACCCGGAGCGCGCCGCGCCGCCTGCATTCCCTCCACGACGCCGACGTCTTCGAGGAAGACCTCCTTCCACTGCTCGGTGTTCTTGAGTCGCAGGGAGTCGGACGTGTCCGGCGAAGCATAGTAGAGATGGATGTGCTCCCGGGTCATGCCAGGCCCTTTTGCCTCAAGGATGATCACGAAGAGATGGTCGCGCTGAACGCCTATCATGACGTTCGGCACCACCGTAATGTACTCGCCGGCCGTGTCCCACTTTTTCGAAAGCCCAGGAAAGTCGGGAAACACCGTCCCGTCGCCATCGCGTATCTGGCGGTAGACCTCGGTGCCCTGGCCAAAGTACCGCCCGGGCGCTTCGACATGGTAGTGATCTTCGAGCCGGGAATAGCTGTTCAGGCCGGGATGCACCCAAGGCAGATGATAGCTCTCGCAGAAGTTCTCGACCGCAAGCTTCCAGTTCGTGCGGCAATCCAGCTGAAAGCGGCTGTCAGGGCCGCCATGATGAATCGGAACGTCGAATTCCGCCCAGCGGCCGATGAGGTCGGCATGCAGGTCGCCGAATTCGGGAGCGTCTCCAGAGAAGTTCACGAACACGACATCCTTCCACACATGCGTCCGCACCTCGAGAAGTCCGAGGTCCTCGCGCCTGATCCCCGCGTGGGAATTCCTGCCAGGTCCGCCGACATGCGGGGTCGCGACCAGCCTGCCCTCGTGGCTGTAGCACCAGGAATGATAGGGACAGCGGATCGCCCCCTCGATCCTGCGCGGCTCTGTCACGAGGGTCATGCCGCGATGGCGACACACGTTCTGGAAAACGCGGACCCGGCCGTCCATTCCCCTGATGACGAAGAGCGGAACGCCCAGGAAGTCTAGCGGGCGAGCATCGCCTGGCTCCGGAACATCGGCCGCGACGCAGATGCCCGCCCAGGTCGAGAACCAGAGCCGCTCGCGTTCGCGGCCGTAGATCTCTTCGGAGGTGTAATGTGCGTTCGGCAGTCCGTTGGCCGCCTCCACCGGCCGCAGCACGGATGCCAGATCAACTTGTGTCATGTCAGCCACTCCAATGGACGTTGCGCAAGTCGCTCCAGAGGAACCGGGAAACGATGGACAACTGCCGTTATCCGGTCGCGCCCTTTCGCGACACGTCCTGTTCCATGAGCGTCACGTCCTGCAAATGCACGACCTTGCCCTTGGCGGCGGCCTCCTGCGCGGCATGGCCCATCTCCACTGCGCGAGCACCGTCACGAAGCCGGACCTCCGGTTCGCCGCCGTTCCTCAACATTTCGAGGAATCGCACATGCTGGTAGTATGTCGCGCCATTATGGTCGCCGATGGCCTGCAGTTCAGGATCGATCGGAATGTCGACCGACCGCGAGCCCCTTGGCTCGCGGGGCGAAACCACCACTTGCGGCCGGGGCGGCGACCCCAGACGCTCGGGCCAGAATCGTGGCGGACCCGGCACGCGTGCCTCGATCTTGCCCTTCGGCCCGACCGCCGTCAGTTCTTCCTGGTAGTCTGAGCCATCCGCATACATGCAGAGCTCAAGCATCGCGCGACAGCCGTTGTCAAACTCGACGATGACGTAGGCGCCATCCCAGATGTCGGGCGTTTCGCCGCCATAGTCCTCGTTCAGATGATTGACGTCCTGTCCGGCCGAGGCCATGACGCGTTCGGGCTCCCCTCCAAGGATGTGCCGCATCAGGTCGAAGAAATGGCAGCACTTCTCGACCAGCGTTCCACCCGTGTTGCGATTGAACCTGTTCCAGTCGCCGACCTTGTGCAGGAACGGAAACCGGTGCTCGCGAATGGTGAGCATCGTCGGGCCGCCGGTGGCGTCGTCCAGCTCCTCGATGAACGACTTGATGGGCGGCATGTAGCGATATTCCATGCCGACCCAGACCGGCGCGGGATACTCCTCAGCAAGCCCCAGAATCCGCTTCGCATCAGTTGGGCGGGTATAGAGCGGCTTCTCGATCAGCAGCGGCAGCGGACGCGTGCGCGCAATCGCTTCAAACTGGGCGGCATGAAGTTGGTTGGGTGAGGCGATCACCAGGCAGTCAATGCCTGGATCGGCAAGAAAGCCGGCCAGCGATTCATGCATTCGCGCCGCAGGGACGGCCGCCCGCGCCGCTTCGGCCATCTGCGCGTCTGGCTCGAAAATCGCCGAGACCAAGGCATCCGGCAGATGCGCGATGTTGCGCGCATGCTCCTGCCCCATCATTCCGCAACCGACAATTCCGTAATTGATCACTTCCGACATTCCGGACCTCAACTCAACCGCGACACTCAGCGGCAACGCATGAAATCGAACCAAGCCTTCGAGATATCAACGATTTCCAGATCCAGCGTCAAGCATTGACGCGCACCTGCGCACCTTGGTCAGCACTGACGGCAGATCCTCGCCATGCCGGCCCGGCGCGTGGCAACTGCCCACGCGTTCCTCGACCCCTTGGACCCCGTCGTTCCAACCGCCTTCATTGGGGAATGCGAGGAGCATCACATGGCATCCCTGGACACAAGGCAGGGATTCAGACGCCACAAGTCGAAGACTCCGGCAGCATGGTCGACTCTCTGTCCACGTCGGGATGCCAGTTCTACGGCCTCTCGCTTTCGCGCTGATAGCGCATGAATGCAAATCTTCGGCCGTCCGGCGACCAGCACGGCACGTTGATGGTTCCCTGGCCGCCAATGAGCGCCACGAGCGTTCGGGCCTGCCCCGTGGCACACTCCAGCAGGCGCAATTCCACGTCGCGGTTCGATGGATGGCCAGCGGTGCCTGGCGGATAGGCGAGAAAGAGCACATGGCGACCATCGGGCGAGGGATGCGGAAACCAGTTCACGTTGGCGCCGTCAGTCATCTGCTGCGGTTCGCGCCCGTCCGGTCTGACGCGCCAGAGCTGCATGCTTCCGCCACGATCCGAATTGAACCAGATCCACTCACCGTCCGGCGAGTAGTCCGGTCCGTCATAGTGGTGCGGGCCCCCGATCACTATGGCCTCGCCGCTTCCGTCCGTGGCGCAAGTGGCGATGCAGAACTCGCCGTTTCGGACAGCGGTGTAGGACAGTTGGCAACCGTCCGGAGACCAGCCATGCCACCAGGATGGCGTTGCCGCCGTGACCCGCCGAGGACGGCCTCCTTCGATGGGAAGCGTGTAGATGCAAGACTTGCCTCCTTCGGCGTTGTCCGACACCGCCAGGCGGGAGACGTCGGGCGCGACGCCGTGATCGTTGTTGATCCGAGAAAGCCCGCCAGTATCGATTGCGTTCAGCGCAGGCGCGTCGAACGGCACCCGATACAAGCGTCCGCTGCCATTCACGATGAGCGATCCGCCATCCGGGACCCAGTTCGGCGCCTCAATCGGGTGCGCAACGCTCAACACGGTTTCGGCACGTTCGGCGTCCAGGTCGTAGATTTCGAGATTGCTGCGCATCGACTTGTCCTTTCACATGTTCGGCAGGGTCCCGTCATCCCCGAATTCTGGCGGGTACGGCGACTGGAGCCCGAGGCTCTTGACCCAACTCGGGCGGGCTGTTGTACAGGTTCGCTTCACGAACCGCCCGCAGCAGAATGATTCTGATCGGCAAGGCATGCCGGCAAGGAACTGCAAAGGCCGATCTGTCTTGCAAGAAAGTCGAAGCGTGCGGCGCCAGATGAGCCTAAGCGCAACCCTCATCCTAACACCAAATGCCTTGATCCGTTCATCCAAGGTACCGCTAGCCGGCATAATTCGCGCTCACCGTCGACGATCGCCCGAAGGGTCCTCCGTCCAGTCACCCGTTGATGTCGCTGACGGACGAACCAAGCAGCACGTTCATCTCAGCCAGCGCCCTCCGCTCTGGGCTCCCTGCCGCGTATCGCCCATCCGTGGCCGGTATGGCTGGTCGTTTCGCAGTTGCATCGTACCGCGACTGCTCCGGCATGGCGCGGTTAGACTGTCCGGGTCCACGGGTGCACTACCCGGTCGATGCACCCTTTGCCAGCGGCAGCGGCGCATTTGCCGAGGTCTTGAACTCGACGGTCGTGAAGATGAGATCAGTGTCGCCGATGTTCTCGAGGCTGTGGGTCATGCGTTCACCTTTCGCAAAAGTGAAATGCCTCGTATCGCCGGCCTCGTATTCGACGTCGAAATGCGATCCGTCGGGTTGATGGCTGCGAGCCCTGCCCGGGCCGTGAATGGTCCAAAAATAGTCGAGCACATGGGTGTGCACCTTTAAGCGTTCACCCGGACGGGCCTGGATATGCCAGACCCGTACTCGATCGGTCTCAGACACCAATCGGACGCACCTGCGGTGCTGAGCAGACCTAACAGTCTGCAAATAAAGGCAAATCTTTCTCTCGTCAAACGCCGGAATGCGACAGTTTCCGCCCTTTCCGGTCCGTCAACGCAACCGATTCGGGAGAGAATCCATGGCAAACCGCCACCTGAACCAAAGACTGATCGACACCCTCAAGCCAAGCAAGTCCGTCCGAGAGGTCCGCGACACGGAACTCCGCGGCTTCGGCGTCCGCATCCTGCCTTCCGGCCGCAAGTCGTACTTCGTGCATTCACAGACCGACGGGCGGCGCGTCTGGACGAAAGTCGGCGATGCCGACGCGATGCCCCTGGCCGACGCGCGGGATCTTGCCCGGTCGAACCAGGCCGCCTGCAGGACGGGCAATCAATCCCGCCTTTGGGAGATCGCCGCGGAGACGCCGTTCGAGGACGTCGCAGACGCCGTCTTCCGCCGGCAGTCCCGGCACTGGAAACCCGGCACGCTCGAAGTCAATCGCCGCTACCTGAAGAACCAGATCCTTCCCCGGTTCCGGGGACAGCCGATCGGCGCGATCACGAGCGCGGACGTCCAGCAATGGTTCGCCTCCCTCCGATCGACACCGGCCGCCGCCGACCGGGCGGCGCCGGTCCTGTCGGTGATCATGCGGGAGGCCGAAACCCTTGGCTTTCGCCCGGAGGACACCAATCCCTGCGAAAACATCCGGCGCTACCGGAGGCGAGGCCGCGAACGGTTCCTGTCCCAGGAGGAAACGCGGCGGCTGGGCACGGTGCTGAAATCGCATGACGGCCACATCCTGGCCGCGGCCGTGAAGCTGCTGGCTCTCACCGGCTGCCGAAAGAGCGAGATCATGACCCTGCAATGGCAGGACTGCCGCGACGGCCATCTTTTCCTGCGGGACGGCAAGACCGGACCGCGGACCGTCTGGCTGTCCTCCGCAGCCCGCACGGTCCTGGACGACCTGCCCCGAAACGGGGTCTGGGTCTTTCCGGGGAGATCCGGAACCGCGCCGGCAAAGGGCCTGAACAAGTTCTGGTTGAAGTTGCGGAACGATGCGGGCCTGCGGGACGTCCGCCTGCACGATCTGAGGCATTCGTACGCGAGTTTCGCGCTTCAGTCCGGCGAGACCGTTCCCACGATCGGCCGTTTGCTTGGCCACTCGAAGCCGGAAACGACTCTCAAGTACATTCATCTCGCGGACCAGGCGGTGCGTGACGCCGTCGACGCCGTGGCGCCGATCCTTGGCGGGGAGGGCCGGTCATGACGCGGAGGGCGCGCCTGACCGACGCCGGCATCATGCGTCTCAAGCCCGGCTCCAAGGACTACACTGTCTGGGACACGGTGACGCCCGGCCTCGGCGTTCGCGTCCGGACGCCCGGGTTCCGTGGATACGTCTTCCACCAGAGGGGCCAGGGCAGTTCCAGGCGGGTCTCGCTGGGTCCCGTGACGCTGAAGGCCGTTCAGGACGCCCGCAGGGAGTGCCTTTCGTTCCAGCTGGACGAGATTGAGGGCGGGGCCAGCATCGGCACGATGCCCGGAACCTGCATGCCCCTGTTCCGGGACTACGTGACCGACCCATGGATGGCAGGCCATTCCAGCCGCTGGAAGCCGTCGACACTCAGGCTCGTGAGGTCCCATCTACGATGCCAGCTGCTTCCGGCGTTCGGGCACCTGCGGCTCGACCGGATCACCCGGGCGGGCGTCCAGGCCTGGTTCGACCGCCGCAGCGTCGAGGCGCCGGGCAACGCCAACAAGGGCCTCGCGCTTCTGCGGCGGATCTTGAACCATGCCGTCTCAGGCGGGCTGATTTCCGTGAACCCGGCCGGGCGCACAAGGATGAACCCGAGACCCCGGCTCACCAGGTTCCTTTCGGCCGAGGAGATCATCCGCCTTCACGAGGCACTCGACCAATGCGTGGCAGAGCGGCCCGCATGGGAGCGGCAGGCCGACGTCCTGCGCCTTCTCCTCCATACAGGGTGCCGCAAAAGCGAGATCAAGGACCTGCAATGGTCCGAGGTCGACGGGGACACGCTCCGGCTCGCCGACAGCAAGACCGGATCGCGAACGGTGTATCTCAGCGCGGAGGCCCGCGCCGTCATCGACCGGCAGCGGCGGGGGGACGGCCCGTTCGTGTTTCCCTCTCCCGTCAATCCAGGGAGGCCCTATGGAGACAGTCTGCCACTGTGGCACCGGGTCCGGGAACGCGCCGGCCTCTCCGGAGTCCGGCTTCACGACACTCGCCACACATACGCCAGCCAGGCCGTGATGCATGGGGTTCCGCTGCCGGTCGTGGCGCGGCTGCTCGGTCACCGGAAGTTGCAAATGACCATGAGATACGCCCATGTCGGGGACCGGGAGGTTGTCGCCGCGGCCGAGAGGGTCGGCGCGGCGATTTCACGGGCGCTTGACGATCCCGGTTGATTCGGACTCGCCCGGGATGCGATGCCCAGGCCCCACGGCGCCCCTCGGTCCGCGCCAAGCGTTTGGCACCTTCATGTATAATTCCCCTGTCTTGGCTGAAATTCGGGTTGGTACGTTGATGAAATTCGGCAGCGAGGCGCGCGCGAATCCGCACCCTTTTGGCGAGGCCAACAGGGAAGGAGAGCCGGAGTGCCTCCTATCCGCAAGACTTGGATGCTTGAACCATGTCAATCGCATCAAGGCGGCCCTTGGCTACGGAAATCAGGGTTTCCTTGTCGTTGCCGGACATCGAGGACCAAGGGATTCCAAGCAGGAACACTCCGAGCGCATCCGAGTCAGCGGCGCTCTCCTGGGCGGCGCTCAAGGTGTTCAGGTCAGCCGTGATCCTTGTTTCCTCCACTGCCAAGGAGCGACAGGACATCGTTTCGTAGGACGCGGTATCCATTGGGACTGCCGCAATATCGTCTGGCCTCTTTGCGCACGCAGCGGCAAGCGCGGCTACAGTGATCAACATACAAAGATGAACAAGTTTCATATTTTTCTTCCTCACCTTTGGGGGGACGTTCCAAGGATTGTTTCGCCACACCGGGAAGCCATCCGCTCCCGGCGTCGCCTTCGCGTTCATGGCTGGCACTCCGGCACCGGATACCGAAGCATCGTCGCGGTGGCCGCGGCCCCGGGCGAATCCGACCGCGATGCTCGTCCTTCCATCCCTACCTTTCCCGCGTCAGCCGGAACCCTGCCTCGAGGCCGCCGCCCTCGCGCGCGCCGAGGTCGATCCCGGTCGAGGACCGGACGTGCCGCCGCTCGGACGACCAGCTCAGTCCGGCCCCGGCCGCCGCCTCCGCGCCCGTGCCGGGCTCCAGCCAGAAGTCGTGGTTCAGGCTTTCGGGGAACCGCAGGTCCGGCGCGACCCGCCAGCCGAGCCGCAGGTCCTCCGCGTCCGGGCTTCCCGAGAGGCGCCCGTAGGCGCTGCCGGTCATGCCGTGCCGCCAGCCGGAGAGGTCCGTCCCCCAAGCCATCTCGAGGCCGAGGCTGCCGGCCTCGCCGCCCGCCGCATCGTCGGTTCCGGGAATGGCCTCCGACTCCAGCAGCGCCGCCACGCCGCCCGTGGGCGCGCCGCCCCAGCCGCGGGTCGCGATGACGGAGGGCCCGAGCCGCGTCTCCGGGCGCGGGTCCCAGGACATCGAGACCGCCAGCCCCCAGTCCTTGAGGTCCCGGTCCTCGTGCAGCGCCAGCGCACGCCCGTCGAGGGAGAGGGAGAGGCCCGTCCCGGAGTCCTCGAACCGGACGCCGCCGCCCGCCTCGATGCCGAACCCGGTCTCGGCGTCGCCGCCGTCCTGGCGCAGCCCGATCTCCACGGAGGGCCGGAACGACCCCGTCTCCGAGACCGCGAAGCTGCGCGATCCCTCGAGGAGCAGCCGCAGGCGGCTCGCGTCGGCCGAGGTCGCGGCCGAGTCGGGCACGGCGCCGGAGTCCGTGCGCACGTGGAGCGCGTCCGCCTTCAGCGCAAGGTCCATGCCGCCGCCCGCGTCCTGCCGCAGCAGCGCGCCCCTCACGCCGAGCGCGCCCATCCGCATCGACAGGCCCGCCCGCACCGGCGCCCGTCCGTCCCCGAACGTGATCGCCATGTCGCCCGTGCCCCGGCCGACGAGGCCCCAGGCGGTGACCCGCTGCCCGAGCCGGAGCCGCGCGTAGGGCGCGGCCGTCGTCATCCTGCTCTCGATCCTGCCCGAGCCGCCGGTGTCCGCATCGGGGCTCTCGAACGCGCCCTCGCCGTCGCTGAAGGACACGGCAAGGCCCGCAAGCAGGCGCCCGCGCGTCACGTCCGCGCCGAGCGTCGCCGTCGTCACCGTGCCGCCGAGCGTCGTCCGGCCCGTGCCGTCAACCTGCACGCCGTCGAAGCCGCCCCGCGACACCCGGCCCCATGCGGCGGGACCGTGCCCGCCCTCGGGGGCCACGTGGAACGAGCTGCCGAGCAGGATCTCCCGCCCCGTCAGGGAGCGGGCGGCGAGGGTCGCCGCGGGCGCCTCCGCGAGGAGGCCGTCCGCGCCGCGCGCGACCGGGCCCTCGCCCTCCGCCTCGCGCGGGCCCCAGGCCATCGCGAGCGCCGTCAGCACGTCCGTCATCGGCTTGCCGCCCTCCGCGCCCGAGACGTCCACGGAACGGCCCGCCAGCGTCGCGTGCGCCCCCGGCGCCAGCCCGCCCTCGAGCCGCGCCGAGACCGCGTCCGTCATCTGGCTCCCCACCGTGCGCCCGAAGCGCGACAGCCACGCCGACTGCAGGTGGTCGTCGTTGCGGATGAGGCCCTGGGTCTCGCGGTGCTCCGCCGCCAGGATCGCGCCCTCAGGGTTCGAGAACCGCAGCAGGAAGTGCTCGGTCCCCTCGTCGATGGCGTCGTCGAGGATGGGCACCGGGACCGTCCTTGTCGTCTGGCCCGCCGCGAAGCTGAGCGTGCCCGAGGTGGCCGTGTAGTCCGCGCCCGCCGTCGCCGGCGCCGTCCCGGCCCACGACCCCGCGCCGTCGGCGGTCGCGTAGTCCACCGTCACCGCCTTCGGAGCCGGGCGGTCGAGGCGCACCGTGAACACCGCAGCCGCGTCGCGCCCCTCCCTGGCGATGGTCCGCCTGGTCAGAATGTTCGGCGGGGGCTCGTCGTCGTCGGCCACCGCCACCGTCGCGCTTGCCGCATCGCCCAGCGTGTAGCCGCTGCCGCTCGCGAGCGCCGCCGTCACCGACCCGTCCGGCTCGTCCGCCGCGTCGTCCACCGTCGCCACAGCGAAGGTCGCCGAGGACTGACCGGCCGGGATCGTCACCGTGCGCACGCCGAGCGCGGAAGGATCCGTGAAGGCGCTGTTCTGCGAGACCTCCACCGACACGCCGAGGTCCGCCGCCGGCGCTGGCATGGCGGTGAGGGTGAAGCTCGCCGGCGCGCCTTCCGTCACCGGAGCGCCCGCCGCGATGCTCACCGCCGGGACGGGGACGGGGGGCTGCGCCCCGCCGTTCTCGATCTGCCGGAGCGCGGCCGCGACCTCCACCCAGCGCGTCCAGCCGCGGTCGGCGTAGCCCTGCGCCTCAGCCGCGCCCATCGGCGTCAGCGAGGCGTCCGGGACCGTCTCCCCAAGCGCCAGCAGCACCCGGTCCCAGCGGTCCGTGTGCCCCTTGTTCCCGCTGTGGCGCGGGTCGTTTCGCCACTCGCGCACCTTCGCGATCAGCGCGGCATAAGGATTCGCCAGCCTGCCGTCGCCGTTCAACGTCCCGCCCAGGCCCGCGGCGCCGACCGTGACCGCCACATCCGGCGCGAGGGTTCCGCCGTAGATCGGGTCGACGGTCTGGATCGTATGCCGGACCGCGGTCGCGCCGGCCGCCAGGCCGCGCACCGTGACGTCCTGCGCCACGTTCCAGTTGTTCTCGTCGAAGTGGAGCTCGGACGGCGAGACGCTCGCCTTGCCCCCGTCCGCAACCGTGGGACTGATGACCACGATGTCGATCGGCGGAGACTGCAGTTTCACCGTGTAGCCGACGGTGTCGCCCACCGCCATGTCGAGCTCGGTCGCGCTCACCTCGACCCCCGGCCCCTGGAAATCGGCGTTCGGATCATAGCTCGTGACCGAATTGTTGTTCGCCAGCGTCGCGATCTCGACATGATCCGACCACGGGCTCCGAAACCCGAAGATGTTCCGTGCAAACACCCGCACCCGGTATGTCGTTTCAGCCGTCCGGCTTGGAAGGCCCGTCAGCGTCACCGGATCGAACGTGACACATTGGCGATCCGGGGCGGAAACCGTCCGCGAGTAATGCTCCGTCTCGTCCTTGACGTTCTCCGCCCACAGGACGTAGTCCGTGACCCTCGAGTCGCTGCCGCCCGACGCACAGCCGATGTTGAAGGCCAGCGTGGTGGCCGTCGGCGCGTGCTGCCCCGAGGTCACGGCTTCGAGCGTCGGCTGACCCGGACGGCGGCCCGCGAACGGGCCGTCATTGTCCAGGATGGTTATGACCAGCGGATTCGAGACGAGCGACAGCGACGCACTCCTCGCCTCCAGCACAACCGTCTCCCCGGCGACGGAGTACCAGGTGTCCTCCACCGCCTGGTCGTCGTCGACCGCGAGCGTCGCAGTGCCCGTCGTCTGCCCGCCTGCGATGGAGATGGCAGGGGGCGACAGCGTGTAGTCGTCCGTCTTGGCCGCCGTCGTGTAGATGGTCTTCGACACGCTATCGAGAGCTTGCAGCGAAAGCGTCACCCCGCCCGCAGGCGCCGCCGCGTCCAGCGTTGCCGTCACCGTAACCGTCCCGCCCTCGACCGGCGTCGAGTTGTCCGCGCTCAGCGTCACGCCGGGAGTCCGGGCCTGCTGCGTGCAGGACGAAGCCAGGCTCACCGCGACCGTTTCGCCTACGCTCCAGTCCGGCACGCCCGAGAACGAGTTGCTGCTCCATTCCACGCCCTTGTTGTCGTTGTTGGACGTGCCGTCGGAGAGCACAAGTCCCGCCGTGCCCACGCACAGCTTCAGCGTCTTGAGGCCGTCCGGGATCGTCTTGTCCAGGATCAGGTACAGGAGCCTGTCATTGTTCTGGCCCGTCGAGACAAACAGCCCCCGGACATCGTAACCGACGCTGTCCTTCGTGAACCCGTAGCTGTCGAGCGCGGTGTAGCAGCCGTGCGAGCCAGTCCGGCCGTAGCAGCCCCGGTTCCCGCTCGGCTCCTTCACCGTCAGCGTCGCCGACCAGACGGCCTGCGCCTGCGCTGGCGCGGCAGCGAAAGACCCGAACGCGGCAAGCAGCAGCACAAAAGCGGGGAGAAGGGAAAGGCGGGCAAGGGAGAGCACGAGACGAGGGTCACGACAGCACAGCGGACGTGCCGCAGACGAGCATGCCGGCTCCGGCACCCCGGCCGGACGTCGGGCACACGTCATGCCGCTGGGCCGCTGGGCCGCTGGGCCGCTGGGCCGCTGGGCCGCTGGGCCGCTGGGCCGCTGGCTGGTACACGTACACGCAGCCATTGCAACAGATGTCAAGCGCCGATGCGCGGGCGCACGGGCCGGGACGGCGGCGATCCGGGGCGAAGACGCCCCGACAGTCCGTCCCGGCCCTCTGGCCATCGCGTCGCACGAAGACGCTCTCGAATGTTCCGCCAATGCCTGCCCCCTTTCAAGAATCGTCCGGGCTGAGCCCGGACGTCCCGTCATCGCGATCCGGGGTGAGAGTCTTGCTCATTCAACCCGCCGCCGTCGGCGGGCGCCCGGCTCCGGCGAATCGCTCGCCGACGCAATGCGACCACCCTTAGCGGATCGCGCGTGCGAAAATTGTGTTCGAAAGCGGGCTATTTCGTGCGAATTCCGGGTAGTTCTGCAGGAATCTTGCAGGATCGGGTCGTTCGCTGCGCGCCGGACTCCGGTCGCTTCGCTCCCTGCGTCCGGCACGTAGCGCGGAGAAGAAACCAGAAGGATCGCTCCCGAACTCGGACCGCCCTTCCTGGAAAAGTGTGCAATTTCACTTTGACAAATGGAGTGCGCCCCTGCGGTTGGACAATTTGGCGATTCAATTCCCCCCCCATCCGGGGCCTTCTGCAAGGAGGTTCCATGACCAGGAGACACCGAAGGCACAGCACTGCGAAGAAACGCGAGGTTGTCGAGGCCTGCCTGAACGGAGAGGCGCTCCAGGCCCTGAGCGAACGTCATGATGTTTGCCGCAGCCTCATCCGCACCTGGATCGAGAAGCACGAGCGCGGGGCCTGCGACGATGACGCAGTCGAGGCCGACCTGCTGTCCGAGTGCAAGGTGCGCATCGTGGCCCTGGAGCGGCTGGTTGGCCGCCAGGCATTGGAGATCGAGTTTCCATAGGGGGGATCGAGTGCGCGGACAGTCGCGGAGAGACGGGTCTGGATCCGTGATCACCGGCCCGACTGCATCACGATCGGACGCGGGTGTGACCTCATGACCCTGCCGCGCTCCACATACTGTCAGCAGCCCGATGGTCCCGCGGATGACCCCGCCGTCATCGAGATCCTGGACATCACGTCGACCTGCCACGGCTACGGCTATCGAAGGGTGACAGCCGAGCTTCGGCACCGCGGCCAGCGCGAGAACGCGAAGAAAGTGCGGCGGATCTTGGCCGAGAACGGCCTGAATCCACTGCAGACACTCGCGCTCGCCGACCTTTCGGACGCGGACTTGTTCGAAGCCAACCTTGAGCGCGCGGCTCTCTTTGACGCGAACATCTCAGGAGCCCAGTTGTGCGGAGTCACGGGGCTTGCGCAGCGCGAGCTGGATGAGGCGTCCACGGAAAGCACGGCCCAGCCGCCGAAGCTTCAGGGCTTGCGATGTGCTGCAACCGGGAGAGAGTTGACCTGGAATGGTGCAGGTTGACCTGGACCTGCGGGGACAGACCGGCGAGACGGCAAGCGGTTCGACGTGCAGATGCGATGCCCGTGCCGCGACCGTCTTCGTGAGGCTGGCGCTGCTGCATGCGGAGCCCATGCCAGTGCGCAACGATGCCCATGATTCGGGAAACTGCAGCGAGGAAACTGACCGTTCTGTCGGTCTTCGGCGGCAGGCCCGGAACGGACTGATCGCACGAGTGGTCTTCAAAATTGCGGCCACCCAAAATGAGCCTCCTTGTGAGTCTTGCGCGTCGCGCCATGTGGTGCCTGAAGAATTCCGTTCGAACCGGACGGACCGGTCAGTGGCGAGCGCCGCCCGCACGATCCTCCCCGGGAGAAGTGCTGGCGGGGGTCGCCCGGTTCGCGCGCGACCTGATCAGCAAACGCATGAAGTCGGCGCTGGCCGCGGCGAAGGCACGGGGGAAGAAGTTCGGCCGCGAGCCGGAACAGCGGCAAAAATGGTCTCGCGCCGAAGGCCCTTCAAGCCGCCAGCGAGGGACGAAGCTGCCGCTGGATCGCGCGTGATCTCGGAATCGGCAGCAGCACCGTGCTCGACATGGTGAAACGGCACAGGCAAGCCGGACAGTGGTGCATTCTCGCAGCGCTCGGCATCAAACGTGCGGGCAATCGCCCGTGAACGCGATGTGAGGCGAAGGCAAGACGCCTGGAGTGTCATTTCAGACGTCCTGACCTCGGGAGGCGACCATAGGCTCCGAGTAGACCGCATTTGCCAAACAAGAGAGCCCCTTCGGGGACTTTGCTGACATTCCTGGTGCGTGGCGAGCTGTTAAGATTCCATGAACCACGATGCAAGCGTTGAAGTCGCTGATCATGTTCCAAGAGGCAAGAAAACAAGGGGTCGGGCATCCGAGCCGCCAGCGAATTCCAGGAAATGTGGTGCACGAGAGTTGCCAGCGTGAACCCTCGAGGTAAGGACGTCTGCATTTCACGTCCGGAGTCGACCCCGAGACGGCCTGCCGTGCTGGAAGTTCGGGTCAGCACAGCCGGCATCCTGACGGAACGCGCCTCAGGGACTTGAACAACTCGTCGGACGCAGTCCGAATGTTCCTTTCGCCAGACAACATGAGATGCACGTCGAGAACTCGCAGTTGAAATGCCTTGCAGTGCCCGGGCGGGATGTCCCTGTTCTCCAGATGGCTTTCAATGTCCTGCAGGATCACGCATTTGAGCTTTCGGACCTTCTTCAGACAATTCACATGATTTTGAGGCTCCTTTTCGCGCACCCGTTGTCGTTTGTCACAAAAGGCTTCAGTGGATTGTCACACAGGACTTCAGTGGCCGTCGGCACGGGAATATCAGCTCCGCGCCGGAAGTGCCGCCGACCTCCAAGCGGGTGGTGGTCGGTCCGGCTCTGAGGGAGTTGTGGAACGTTCCTCATGTCCATGACCGGCACCGGCGCTGCAACACGCTGAAGCTGTATTTGATTGAAGATGCAACACACTGAACCCTTTCATCATCGAAATGCAACGCACCGCACCCGATTGTGACAATCCACTGAAGTCTTTTGTGACAGGGCGCGAGGAAAGAGTGCAGAAAATCAATGGGCGCCGCTGAACTCAATTGTGAGAAACGACAGCTCGATGTCGACATGCAGCGGCGCGATCAGTGCATATGGCCATGATCCCGGTCATCCCGGCCTGTGCGGATGTTGCGGGCACTGTTGCGACAAGCTGATGCAGGATAGGCGTCGGCGGTGGCTCCGTGCAGGATTGGCCCAAGGGCACTGTTGCATTTCCCGCTGCCCGTCGGGAAAGGACCCGACGACGGCCAAAGCAAGTCGTCAGATTGAAGGAGCGAATGGAGATCCAATGCCCAAGCGTCCGCGACCGGAAGACAACGATCAGGAGCCTGGCTCCGGCATAGTGTATGTCCTGACCAACGAGGCCATGCCAGGCCTGGTCAAGATCGGCAGAACGACGCAGGACGATCCCCAGGTGCGCATGGACCAGCTCTACAACGGGGCGACCGGCGTGCCTGTCCCGTTCGACTGCGTCATGGCGGTGCGGGTGGAGAATCCCAGGTCGGCAGAGAAGGCGCTGCATGCGGCGTTCGGTCCGCAACGCATCAACCCAGGGCGGGAATTTTTCGAGATCGATCCGGCTCAGGTTGCCGCCTTGCTGAATGTCATCGGCTTCGAGGACGTCACGCCGGAGGTCAAGGAGGACAACAAGTCGATCCCGGAGGCGGAACTTTCCGCATCGGAAAGGTTGCGCAAGCGTCGTCCGAACCTGAATTTTGCCGACATGGGGATACCCGTGGGCTCCGTGCTCCACGCGGCCACCGGTGACGGGGAGATCGAGGTTGTCGGCGAGAGGAAGGTCAGCTTCCAGGGTCAGGAAATGTCGATCACACAGGCAACGAAACTGTATCTGCAACGCCCGTACTCGGTCGCGCCCGCCCCGTACTGGATCTACGAAGGCCGTTCCCTGAGTGACATCTACGTTGAAACCTACGGCGGTTGGCAGGATGCAACGTGACGTGACATCGCCAGCCCGGCACCACTCTGCTCGGCGGCCTTGAAGACCTGGCCCAGTGTGTCAGGCATGTCCGTTGACAGGGTGTCCTGCGTCGTGCCGCGCGGTTGGCGGGCGGCACACGGTACCCGGCGGCAGAAGGCGATGATCGCATGGAAACCGGGTGCACTCGCAGTTCGCGGCAGAGTGCCTGCACGTGTCCGTCACCGCGGAGGATGGCCGTGACTGCCGAAAACCGGAACGGGGAGTGCAGATTGCCCGCCCGGCGTCGATGTCCGCATCGCGGTGGAGAAATGCGGAAGGCACTTCCGCATCGGCGCATCCGCCGCACTCGCATTCCTGGCCGGCAGGCAGGAAGACATGGGCGCGCTGGCAGCGTGCCGCCGACTTCCTGCCGCCTGATCTGCCGCGGGAAGCGGGTTCGTCGCATTCCGTTTCACGCACCTGGCGGTGCTGTCGGAACTTGCAACTTGCTGATTCAAAAGGACTTGATCTCTCACGTCAAGAGCCGGGATTCGGCCGAAACGCCGCCTTCAGATTCCCCAATGCAACTGATTCGGGAGAGAATCCATGGCAAACCGCAGCTTGACACAGCGCCTGATCGACACCCTCACGCCCGGCAAGTCCGTTCGCGAGATCCGCGACAAGGAACTCCGGGGCTTCGGCATCCGGGTCCTTCCTTCCGGCCGCAAGAGCTGCTTCGTGCAAGCCCAGTACGACGGTCGGCGCGCTCGGCATGGTGAAGTGCCGGATGGACTTCGGGTTCGCATGCAGTTCTCGAGGCATGGAATGCCACGACATTGACACGACTGGCAGAAACCGGCACTGGCGCAGCAGGCGGCGGCCATCGTGCCCGACCCGCACTATGCGACGTGAATCTGTCCTCCCTGGATCGCGTGTCACGCTTCGCGAGACGCCTTCAAGGTCGCATGACGCAGGCACGTTACGAGACGGACAGGCAATGACCTTGGTGACGGAATGAAGCCCAGAACGATCATGCCGACGGCGGCAGGCCTCGCGATGCTCGTTGCCGGCCTGAAGACGCTCTCTGGCTGCTCGGACGTGGCAGCCGTGGCCACGGCACCCTTGACCTTGCCTGTAATGGCGGTTTCGGCACGCCTGAACGATGACGGGCCTTCCATCGAGGAACAACGCCGGTCACCTGAATGGCGGGCGGACGAAGCCTTGGTGCGTGCACTGGAAAGAGACGTGGCCGACGCCGTCGAGACATGGACCAGCCCGCACGGGCCGTCTTCGGGGAGCGCCCGCCTGCTTGAACGAACGACAGGCTCCGAAGGCCAGTCGTGCTGGCGCGTTCGTCGCGCCAGCACGATTGCAGGACATGTTTCCGAAACGTCGGTCCAGACGTTTTGCCCCGTGGGCCGGAACGGTTGGGCAATGGAGCATGACGGATGAGCAACGCGGAAGCGAAACGGACTGCCGCCGAGGTGGTCAGGAACGGCCGCGATCCTGACCCCGGACCCGAACGATCTGTCCGATGGGGCCAACAAGCGTGAAAGCGCGCCTCTCCTCGCGGATGCGCCCCAGTGTTGCGCCCCTGTCAGGATTCCTCGTTCCTTGCCCTTCTCGCTGCAGGGCAGACTGATTCTGCCACCCGCGCGGGTTGCCTTGCTAGCCGCGGCTCGGATCCCTGGGTCCGGAGCGTTTCGCGGATTTCACTGCTTCCGGGCAGTGCATTGAAGACGGAAACCCGGTAGTCTCGCCGCGAAAGCGGAGAGAACGATGGCGACGGAACTGCAGGAACGGGCGACGGCCTTCATGGACGCCAACCCGGTGTTCAGGCGGGAAGAGTTCGCCGCGGCCATGGGCTTGCCCAAGGGATCGGCGCCCGTCAGCCGCCTGCTCGGGCAGCAGGTTGCGACCGAAAGGCTCACGCGGCTTCGTCGCGAGGTGTACGCCACGCTTCCGAACCGCAAGGCGCCAGGGCGCCTGATGTTGCCGGACTACATCCACGCCAGCAAGTACCGCCCCGATGGCGTGCTGGGCTATCACACGGGCCTCAGGCTGTTTGGCATCCAGTATTCCGTGACCGTCTCCCAGGTGCAGGTCATCAGCAACGGCCCAGCCGGCTACGCAAGGACGCCGTTCGGCCGCTGCAGGTTCATCAAGCCCCACCGTGCCCTGGTGGACGCCGGGAAGACCGACTTCCTGGCCGTCTGGAAGGAGCCGGCGGGGATTCCCGTCAGGGTCACGGCCTTCGAGCGCACGCTCGTCGACGTCCTTCACCGCCCGGGCCGTGCCGGCGGCAAGGACGAGGTCATCGACTCCCTTGCCACGGCGCCTTACGTCCTCAAGAGCTTCGACCCCGGCAAGGTGGCCGACTACGTGGAGCTTCTCGGGATCCGCTCGCTGGCAGGCGTCGTCGGCTGGTGGCTGGAGCGCTGGCAGTCGGAGCTGGACGTGCCCGAACGGGTGCTGGACCGGCTCCGGGCGATGCTGCCCGACTGGCGCTCCTACCGGCTGCGGGCGCGGCCGGGCAAGGCGGAGCTGGTCAGCCGCTGGCGCGTGTACCTCCATCCCGACGCCCTCGACCCGACCTTCCAGGGCACCTGGCCGGACCAGCCGCTGGAGGTGCCGTGAGAGTGTCGGCCGAAGAGGTTTCCTCGATTGCGGCGGGCAGAGGCTTCGCCAGGAATCCGGTCGCGCGAATGATCCGCCTGTTCGATGCGCCCGGGCAGTTCGCCGGCGACGAGGCAACGGGTCTGCGCATGGCCCGGGAGCGGAGACGGCGATGACAACGGATCTGCAGGAACGGGCGACAGCCTTCATGGACGCCAATCCCGTGTTCAGGCGGGAGGAGTTCGCCGCCGCAATGGGCCTGCCCAAGGGCTCAGCGCCAGTGGGCCGCCTGCTCGGGCAGCAGGTCGCGGCCGAACGGCTCACGCGGCTTCGTCGCGAGGTGTACGCCACGCTTCCGAACCGCAATGCGCCGGGGCGACTGATGCTGCCGGACTTCATCCACGCCAGCAAGTACCGCCAGGACGGCGTGCTGGGCTACCACACGGGCCTGATGCTCTTCGGCATCCAGTACTCCGTGTTCATTTCCGAAGTGCAGGTCATCAGCAGCGGACCCGGCGGCTTTGCGAGGACGCCGTTCGGCCGCTGCAGGTTCGTCAGGCCCCACCGCGCGCTGGTCGATGCCGGGAAGACGGAATTCCTGACCGTCTGGAAGGAGCCGGCAGGGATTCCCGTCAGGGTCACGGCCTTCGAGCGCACGCTGGTCGACGTCCTGCACCGCCCCGACCGTTCCTGCGGCAGGGACGAGGTCATAGACGCGCTGGCGACGGCGCCCTTCATGCTCAAGAGCTTCGATTCCGGGAAGGTGGCCGACTACGTGGAGCTTCTCGGCATCCGCTCGCTGGCGGGCGTCGTCGGCTGGTGGCTCGAGAGCTGGCGCTCGGAACTGGACGTGCCCGAACGTGTGCTGGACCGGCTGCGGGCGATGCTGCCGGAGTGGAACTCCTGGTGGCTGGGGGCGCGGCCGGGCCGGGCGACGCTTGTCCGCCCCTGGCGCGTGTACATTCCCACCGACGACGTCGACCCCACCTGCCAGGGCTTCCCGCCGCACGAGTGGCCGCGGCGGCTATGGCAATGAGACTGTCGGCGGAAGAGGTTTCCTCGATTGCAGAGGGCGGCGGCTTCGCCAGGGCGTCGGCCAGGAGAATGACCCGGCGGTTCGAGGTCCGCGGCACGTTCTCCGGCGGCGATGCAGGGAATCCAGTGTGTCTTTCGGGATCCTTGTGGGGACGACCCCGGCGCAGCATCCTTCTGCGGATTGAAGGATGGATCGAGGCGTTGCCCGCCCGGTGGTCGCGCGGCGGAGCCGGTCTTGCCGACGCCGGCGAAACCGCTTCATGATCTTCATCCCTCGCGTGCCATGCGCGGGGAGCGGATCGCCGCCCCCGCACTCGATCGGGATTTGTGCCGTTTCGGGAGGTTGCCTGAATTCCGGCCTCGACCTGGGGCCGTCTCCCGGGCCATGTCATGAGCGCCAAGGCACCACGCGCCACGAAGGCGATCCGGACTCCTTGCGATCAACCCTGTCCAATGCCCGGAACGGGTTCCAAGGGAGAGGATTCCCGGCCCTTGTCGCCGGGCAGGTCCCCTGCTGAACGGCCACAGCCGCCTTCCGGACCGGCGGGGTTGCGGAATACGTCGCCTCAACTCCGGGACGAAGCGTCTGGTGGTGCCGCGGCGGGCATCCGCTGTGGAGCGCCGCTTTCGACGATCCGTGCCGCGATCCTGGCGAGATCCGGAATCCACTCCGGCCTGTGGACCGCCGCCAGGTCCTGGCCACGCCTGTCGGCCAATGGCCCCCAGGATGAGATCTCGCGGGCGATTTCGCGCCTTTCGTCGGAGGACAGCGCGGAAAGCGCCCGTTCGAGGGACGCGCCATCGCGCTCGGCGGCGGTGCACAGGTCGTAGAAGTCACGCGAGAGGAACTCGCCCAGTTCATGCAATCGCAGAACGAGTTTCCGGGCAAGGACTTCCGCAACGGATTCGAGCGGCAGGCCGAACCGCGCCTCCCGCTCCACGCGGGTCCCGGCGTCCAGCAGCGGTTCCGTCGCCGAGATCCTGAATTCGCCCTCCGGAAAGACCCCGTTCAGCCACCCTTGGCCGAACCTGACGCTTCGCGCCCCGGCCTCGACGGCCAGGGTCCTGGCATCCTCGCCGGCCCGGCGCAGCAGGTCCGGCGCGACGCAGAGCTCGATGTCCGTGCTTCGCCGGTGGCGCCAGCGCGCCGCCAGGGCCGCCCCTCCCCCGATCCGGACTTCGTCCCTGTCCCATATCCCCGGAAGGAGCGGGCCGACGCGTTCCAGGATGGCATCGGCCGGCGGCGGGATCGCGAGCCCTGTCATCCCTCGCCACCGGGAACGACGCCAACCCAGCCATCCGGCCGGACCGCGAACTGGTTCAGCCAGCACGACAGGGCGCCGCGCGTCAGGCCGCAGTCGTGCACGGCCCGCGCGATGTGCCAGGCGCTGATGGCGTCCCTGCGGCGGAGCTGCGGATAGTCGTGCCCGCGAACGTCTTCTAGTCTTCCGTAACGATAGTTGCTATCAAAACGGCAAATGACATCAGCAGGAGG
>JAPPCV010000075.1 GCA_028824715.1 Boseongicola sp.
GAGTGGGCCGTGCTGTGATGTGCGGACCCGCTCCGATCCGTGATTACTTATTTGGTTTGCTATCAGATCTGTCCATTGACGATCTGTCTTTCGAGGTTGCGATGGTCGCTGACAAGGGCTTCAGGTGCGATCTCCAGTTGTCTCGTTTGGTGTGCGCCGAACTTGCGGCGCGGTTCATGGAGAAGCAGCGACGTATTTTTCCGGTGAGAGAGTTGCCGCATTGCTGGGCCTGCGCGCGGCGGTCAGTGAATCCAGGAGATTCGCTGGCTGGACTGAAGGAAGTTGGCGCGGACGGGCGGTGAGTCGAATCCCGGCCGGGATCGCGGCAGGCCCTTGAACCGCCACAGGACCAATGCGCTCGCAAGGCGATCGCGCAGCTCCGGACCCCGTCCCTGTCAGGACGCTTGCCCCCTGGTCAGGGAGGATCGGTTTCGGGCGCGATCCGCCCGCCCGGGCGGCCCTCGACCGTCCGGATCCGGCCCGTTCGGGTCGCCTGTCGCGGCATCTCTGCGCAGATCGGGGCAGAGGTCCGACGCGCTGGGTCCGATCCCGGGATCCTTGCCGACGCAACGCATCCCGCAGAGTGCCATATGGTCCGCCACGGCCGCAGCCATCGGCTTGAGGAGGTCGTGATCGCCCGGACGCGCCTTCGGCCAGAGCCGGCGCGCCTTGAACAGCGCCATCCTGATGGTGGAAACCAGCTCCTCCCGCGATACGGGCCGGTCCTGTCTCTCGTTCATGGAACGTTCCATCGCACAGGATCAGCACAGGCACAAGGCCGGCCTGGCACGGCGATCTCGTTTCGGCCGCCGCGGTCCGGCGTGGCGCTTGCGCCGGAAAGGCCGTAGAAGGGCCCGGCAGCGGCGAAAATGCGCCATGGGCGGCGTTGCCCGGGGAACGGCGTGCGCCGGAATGAGGGGAGCGGCCTTGCCTGACACACGGACAACCACGAGCCTTGCGGTCCTGATCGACGCCGACAACACCAGCGCGAAGCACGCGCAGGCGATCTTCGACGAGATCGTCAAGCTGGGCGAAGCGAACGTGCGTCGCATCTACGGCGACTTCTCGGGCGGCCGGCTTGCCGGATGGGACGCGGCGGTCAAGTCGCTCGCGATCCTCCAGCACCAGCAGCGCAGCAACTCGCGGGGGAAGAACGCCTCCGACATCGCGCTTGTCATAGACGCTATCGATCTCATGTACAAGCGCACGCTTGACGGGGTCGTGCTGGTCAGCTCGGACAGCGACTTCACGCGGCTGGCGCAGCGCCTTCGCGAGGAGGGACTCGTCGTGTACGGGTTCGGCGAGCGAAAGTCTGTCGAGGCGTTCCGGAACGCGTGCACCCGCTTCATCTACGTCGAGAACCTCCTGGAGGCCGAACCCGAGGAGAGGCGGGACGGAGAGGCTCCGGCCAAGGGTGCGGCGCGGAGGAAGGAGCCGCCGGCCAGGGCCCGCAAGATCATCGCCGGCGCGATCGGGGAGCCGGACGCGGACGGATGGGAGAACCTCGGCAGCGTCGGGCAGCGCATCCAGGGCGCGCATCCCGACTTCGATCCCCGCAGCTACGGCTGCGCGAACCTGAGCACGCTTGTCGAGCGGGCGGGGGGCTTCGACGTCCGGAAGGGGACGGACGCCGTCCATGTACGGCGCAAGGTCGCCCGTCCGAAGGGTGCCGGGGCAGGGAAGGGGCCGACGGCGTGACCGCGGCCGGGCCGGGGAGGGCAACGGCATGTCGCGGTGGGCCGCGAGAGGTCACAAGCCTGCGCAACGCGGTCGATGCCCACGGTTCCGGACTGGCATTCCTGCGCGG
This sequence comes from Boseongicola sp., assembly GCA_028824715.1. Classification (GTDB taxonomy): domain Bacteria; phylum Pseudomonadota; class Alphaproteobacteria; order Rhodobacterales; family Rhodobacteraceae; genus JAJEFO01. The sequence goes on from JAPPCV010000075.1 coordinate 1,808, forward strand.
TCCTGGCTACGGCCTGAGCGGCTTGCAGGTCAGGCATGCTCGCGGGCCGGACGGGCGAGTTTGCACGGGCTCGGGCGATCGAGGGCCGGAACACTGGCGCATGCTTGCTGCCAGGGTGCGGCCCTTGACCTGGAAACCTGGCGAAAGGAGGCTGAAATGAAGGATCGTGCGCCAGGCGCGGACGAGCGCATCGGCAGCGAGGGCCAGGACGTCGTCAGGATCGAGCTGCCCCGAGAGGCCTGCGAGGTCATATCGGAATTGTGCGCATGCCTTGCTGACATGATCGCGGCCGGCGACTGCCGGTGCGAGGTCTGCGAGGAGCGGCTCGCGCAGGCCGAGGCCTGGGAAGGCGTCTTCCGGGGCATGGCGGAGACAGAGCCGGGCACGACACACGAGGTCGTTGTCGGGCAGGAGGGATACGTTCATTGAGGCGCCGGTCCCGGCCCGGTGCGCGCGCGAATTCAGATCCGACAGCAGGCGCTCTACGACCTCAAGCCCGGCGTCGTCCTGACCCGATCCTCGCGGCCGGGCCCGGCGGTCCGGCCCATTCCTAGACGCCGAGGTCCGCAAGCAGGTCCTCGGCAGTTTCGAAGCGTTGCCCCTTGCCGGCCGCCAGTTCCTCCATTGCCTTGATCGTGGCCGGATCCGGAATCTTCGCGTCGAAGGGCAGGCGCCGCTCTTCCGCGATCCGCTGCATCAGCAGCCGGGTCGCGCCGGCAACCGTGAGCCCCGTCGCGCCTGGCGCTGCCGCCGCCCTTTCCTTCGTCTCCGGCTCGATGCGCGCGCGCACCTCCGTGTCACGTCTCATCGTCCTGCCTCCCTTGCCCTGACTTGATTCCGGCTGCTGTCCGCGACCCTGCGAAACCCCTTTCGATCCTGCCGGCCCGCCGTCACGGTTTCGGTTCGACCTTGAGCCGAAGACCGAGTGCGGTGACGATGCCCAGCAGCGTCGACAGACGTGGCTCGCCGCTCCCGGACAGGTCCTTGTGAAACGCCTGCATGGTCGCGTCCGCACCCTTGGCGGTCGCGTGCATGCCGTGCGCCCGGACGAGCGTGGCCAGAGCCGTCCTGACGACCGCCGGATCACCGGTCTCCAGGGCAGCGGTCAGGTACTCGGCCTGCGCTTCGCGCGTGTCGAGATATCTGGCCGCATCAAAGGGGCGAGTCTTGGGGCCGGACTCATAGAGGTTCATGTTTCAACACCTTTGCCATCTTGCGTGCGCGAGCAAGGCCGCTTTCTCGTCCGCGCTCCCTTGTCACCGCAAGCCTGGACGAACCGGCTTTCGCGTTTCAGGAAGCCACGGCTTCCGGGACCAGAGCGGTCTCGATCCGGTCCTCGCCGGGATCGGAGAGACTCGTGACGATCACTCTGCCCTGGGGGAACCGTGCGACGATGTCCAGCCTGCCGCCCATCGCCTCGATGCAGGAGCGAAGGCCGGACACGTACATGTCGGTGCGCCGCTCCAGCCTGGCGACAGCCGGCTCGTCCAGGTCCAGGGCTTCGCCGACGGCCTTCCGGGTCATGGCCCGGGCCTGCCCAAGCTCATGAAGCAGCATTTCCGCGCGAAGCTCGGCCTTCCGGGCCTCGATCCGTGCCCGGCTTCCTGCAGGCAGCTCTTCCGTCAACCTGGCAAATGGGTGGTGTCCTGCCATCGGATCGCTCCAGCTTCCTCGAGTATCCGGTCCCTGGCAGATTCCGCGCACCTGCGCAACGTCACCTGTGGCCACTGCGATCTAGGCCGGATCGCCGTCCCTCCGGTCGCCCTCCGGACCCGCACCTGCCATGCCTCCCGCGTGCCACGACCGAGGCCGGGCTTCGGCGCCGGGAACGTGGGGGAGATGCTGCGCGTGGACAGCGCTGCCGGGCCTTGCCGGTTTCCGCTTCGCGAGAGGCAGGAGACTCCGGACGCGAAGCCGCGCGCTCCGCGATTGCCGGCCTTGGAGAGCGCCAGACACCTGCGTAGGCCGCCCCTCGAAGAATCGAGGACAGGCCCTGTCCGGCGCACGGGAAACGTCAGGGAGCGCGTTCGCGCCGGAACGGATGGAATGGCCCGGGAAACGGTCCAGAGCCCTTGCCGGTTGCTTCAGGGGCGACGGCGGCGGCCAGAGTTTCATGGGCAAGCGGACAGTCGCCGCCCCACGAGGTTCCGCCGCGCCGGAAGCGGACCCGGGCGGGTCGAAACGAGCAGAGGAACGATTGGCATGAGACTTGCGCAACTGCTGGAAGCCGCGCCCTGGGCTGAAACGGAAGCCTGTTTCAGGCGGGCGTATTGCGGCGAGCGGACACCGGGCGACCTGACCGACGCCGAGTTCGTCGACTTGCACGAGCATGTCTACGTTCAGCTGCTCATGCTGGATCCGGAGCCGAGTGACGTCGTGCTTGACGTCACTGAGGTCGAGGACTGGCCCGCCGACGTCTATGGCATCGCGCCAGGGACGAAGGAGCGCCTCGGCCTGTGCCTGACGAGATGGGAGGAATGGCTCGGCATGGAGGTCGCCCCGTCGGCGCTCGAACGGTTTCCAGCCCCCGAAATCATCGCCCACTGCATCTGGGAGATGAGCTTCAACGGGTACGAGCAGGACAGGATCGCCCGGTTCCGCGAAGATCTCGAACGGATGGCGGACGCGGCTCGCCAGGGGGCGCTGGACACGGAGGAAGTGGTCCTGGACGAGTGGATGCCGGCCCCCGACGACGATGGTGCGGATGCCGGCGACGGCCGGAAGCCCGACGGGCGGACATGAGACTCTCCGTCGGGGACGCCGGTCGTGACCGGGTTCGCCTCGCCCCGGGTCGCGCGGCGCCGTTGGCGCTGACGCCCGGCTTCCCACGGGCCTCAGGCGGCCCGTTCCCCGTCATCAGAAGAAAAGCTTCACGATCACCCCGGTCGCGCCCATGAGCGCCGCAGCCGCCAGCGTCGGGACGAGGAGGTAGCGCCGCACGCTGCCCCAGCCGGTCTCCGCGACCAGCTTCGCGGTCTCCTCCCGGTTCCTCTCGTCGGCCTGGCGGGCATCTGCCAAAAGCCTCGCCGTCACCTCCCGAATCATGTCGTCCAGCTGACGCGTCTCCGCGGAACGCCTTGCGATGTCTTCCCGCATTCTGTCGTCCGCGCGGTCCTGTTCTTTCCCTGTCATCAGTTCCACCCGTGAACTGGGCACCGTCGCCCTTCGACACGGTCATATGGGACCGTTGGCCCCGGCTTGCAACAAGCGTCCTGCCCGGGCGGAGAGGCACGCGGACGTCCCGGGCGCTGCGCGCCGGCCCGGGCGATGGCGGGGACGCCGGAACCAGGCACGACCCGCGATGCCCGGGACGTCCGGAAGGGGGGCGCCGCTGTCCTCGGACAGCTGCGGAGGCCGTGGACGGGCGCGCGGAGCGGGCGCTCCTGCGACCGGTCCACGCCATCGTCCCACGCCCGCGAGACGAAAGATCCGGCCAGGACGCAACAACCCCATCTCACGAATCCTGCTACGTGCGCATGCATGCCCGTTCGTCGCTTGCGCTCCGAATGCAACCTTGCATGCCGAGTGCAATTGGCCTTCCTTGGTGGACGGATGTGATCGTGGCGAGCGGAGATTCATTGCCGTTGGCTGGGGTCGGCAGCGTCCGGGTGTGTCGCCTTGATGTTTCCGGCGACGATGGCGATACAGCCTGGGTGAACCGGCGGCAGGAAGGCATCGGCATTGAGCGGGAACGGAAGCACTGTGGTGGAAAACCCAGTCTGGTTGCGCCCGGCACAGAACGGCAGGCGGGCATCCGAGAATGTGTGGGGCGGGGCGGTCGTCGAACCCGGCAACTGCATCGTTTCGTCGCAGTTGCCGGGGGCGCAGGACCGCCTGAGGCTCAGCCCGACGCGGGTCGCCGTGCCGATGTGGCTCTGCGACCTCTTTTTTGAACGTGGCCGGAAGCCGTGCCCTCGCAAGGCGGTTCTGGTTGAGCGGTTGGGTCTCAATGCCCTTCGGGTGCAGCGCAAGATTGCGGACCTGGAAATGCCGGGCTCTAGTCGAGCGCGGCGGGCATCGGGACGTACAATGGGGAAGGCTGACCAACATCTGCCTCCTCGGCTGGCTGGCGGTGCCGCCGAGGAGGCTCGAACCGGAATTCCGCGAGGCGGACAGAGCCGCCGGGACGGCCTGCAGGGCAGTTTCCAGGCTGGAAGGTCTCCGAAACCGAACCGACGATGCGGCGAAACTGTCATGAGCGGATGGGGAATGCAAACAGGAACCCCGGGCGCATACCGGGTGGCAGAGGCGGGTCCGGGGTGTACGCGGTGAATATGGCGAACCCGGGCCCGGAATTCAACGATTTCCACTGCACCGACGGAATCCTCGACGATCTCGATGTTGCCCTGTCACGCGAGCGCCTTGGCACGTATCTCGATCGCACCGGGAGCGATCTGGCCGCGGCGATCCGCCTCCATGTCCGGAACACTGCGATCTGCGCCGCATTCCACGGACCGCTGCAGGGACTGGAGGTCGCGTTGCGTAACGCCATGAACTGCGCGCTTGGCGAAAGGTACGGCGCGGACTGGCATGACAACGCTTGCGCAGGATTTGACAGGGGTGCCCTGGAGCGGATTGCGAGAGCCAGGGCCGAATTGGAGCGAGCCGGGCATAGGCACGAACCGCACAGGGTCGCGGCGGCGCTGTCGTTCGGGTTCTGGGTCTCGTTGCTGGTCCCGGGGGGCCGTTTGGCAACGGCAGGCAGGGCCAACCACGAAATGACGCTCTGGCGCGCGGCGCCGCGCGACGCCTTCCCGCATCGCGTGCCCCTGACCCGCAGGCAGGTCCACCGGCCGCTGAACGCGTTCCGGACGTTGCGCAACAGGATTGCTCACCATGAACCAACACTCGCGCGAAATCTCGTTGAAGGCCATGAACGGATTCTGAAGGTCGCCGGGTGGATCTCGCCGACGACGCGGGCATGGATCGAACACCACAGCCGAGTTCCCGCCGCTCTCGACAACGCGGGAGACGCCGGCGATGTTCGGTTCTGAACGTTCGCTGCCCGGAATTCCGACGCCCTTGCGTCCATCACGAACCGATGTTCCGAGGCAGGCCGTCCGTTCGCGCGCCTGCGACGTGTCTCGTCACACGCTGGCTGACACAACCGCCTGGACATATGCTGCCTGGAGCGCCGATCTGGCTCACGGCGCCCATTTGGACGAAGGGACATTGCAATGGAAAGCACGAGCAAGAATTTCTGGCTGGAGCTTCTGAGGTATGGCGAAACTGAAGAAGATCGCCGCCGCAATTGGAATGTTTGCTGTTGGGCGATGTTTCGGCAGCATCTTGATCGTCTGACCTTTGGAAATGCCGGCGAACTTCAGTCAGTGCTGGAATTCAACCCTCTTGGCGTGGACACGCAGAAACTTCTCATGGAGGTGGAGGAGAGGATTGGATATCTTCCCGAATTGCCGGACGACCCTGTCCGTGAACCCTCGATGAACTTCAGAAATGAGATTTTCGAGGGCGACGTGTCCTTTTCCGGCAGGCTCTTGATCGGTGCCGACTTCGAGGACGCCGAATTCAAGAAGGCTGCCGACTTTCGCGGCGTGCAGTTTCTGGCGCCCACGAATTTCAAGAATGCAAGGTTCCCGAGCACAGAACCGGCAACGCCAGGGGTTGCATCGTTCGCCAGTTCAAGATTCTACAATAGAGTGGATTTCACGGAAACCCGCTTCCCGTACGACACGAAATTCAAGGACGTCAGATTTGACGGTGCGGCCCTGTTTCGCAATGCAACGTTCCAAGCCAAGAAAGATCACTCAGGATCCCCTTACGGGGTTTCCAGCTTTGCGCGGTCAGTGTTTCGTGTGGAAGCAGATTTCAGTGGATCGACGTTTTGTGCTGCCGGCAAGTTTGACGGTGTTGAATTCAAGGATGCCGCCAAGTTTGAAGATGCAAGGTTTCAAGGGAAGTGCGATTTCAACAACGCGAGCTTCAAGGGCACGACGTCGTTCGCAAATGTGGCATTCACCAGGCCTCCCCTGTTCTTCGAGACCCAACTCCACGAGGACGTGAAATTCAATCAGGTGGATTGGAGCATTGCCGAAAGTTCATACAAGCGCTCGTGGCACATCCTTGCCTCGCCCGAACACGTCCGCGAAGTGGAAAGGGATGCCGGGGACGCGGTGCGCGCCTGGGACAGGCTGGCGTTTATCATGAGTCAGCGCGAAAAACTGCCCGAGCGACACCTGTTCTTCGGGTTGAAGATGCGTGCGCTCCGCGACAGGGATGGCTGCACCCTGCCATCGATCATGAATTTCCTGTTCGATGTCACATGCGACTACGGTTGGGGAATCCGGAAAGCGTTCCTGTGGTGGTTTGGTCACATCGCTCTGGGTGCACTGATACTGGGCGTTGCCGCATTGATGGGCCCAGCAAGTGGCGACAGCAGTTTTTGGCACAGTGTCGGGGACGGCGCCTCTGTCAGCTTCGCGAACGCCCATGCTTTCCTTGGCCTGGCATCGGAGGGCGGATATCTGCACGACGCTCGTTCGGCTCTTGGCGACGCCGTCCAGCTGAAGTGGGCATTCAAGTGTGTTGGTGTCGTGCAGGCCGTCCTTGGACCCATTCTGCTGTTCCTGTTGTTGCTGACATTGCGCAATCACTTTCGTCTCGTGTGACCACAGGCATCCAGGTCGCTTCCTGGGCGAAAACGCGTCTCGCGCACTTCTGGCGTTCGGCCCGCCGACAGGATATCGTGCCGGCCAGACCTGGCCCCCGGACTGGCAGCTCGGGGCACAGGACCGATGCACGCCGAGATCGAGAGCAGGAAAGACGAGATCGCGGAGATCTGCCGCCGCCACGGCGTGAGGCGGCAGGACCTGTTCGGCTCGGCCGCGCGGGGCGCTGGCCTCGATCCGGAGACCGGTGACGCGGACTTTCTCGTCGACTTCCGCCGACCGTTTCCGGACAACATGCTGCGTTGCTCCATGGGCCTCAGGTTCGACCTCGCCGACGCCCTTGGCCGCAAGGTCGACCTTGCCAGCATGGGCGCCATCAGCAACAAGCGGATGCAGGCGCTTGTCGACCGTTCGCGGGAGACCGTCTATGACTGCACGACGTGACCCGGGGCCGATGCGTCCCGGACTCGTTGCGGGAGCCGAAGGGATGGCGGGGCACCCCGACAGGCAGCACCTTGCCCGCCCCGTTCGTGCATCATGACCGTGCGAGCCGCCCGCAAGCCGGAGACTGGAAATGGATGACAGCAAGCCCGTTGGCGCGACCTGGAGGCCGGTGCGCGACCTGGCGCCGGAGCATCGCGGCATTTCGCACGAGCCCGCCCGGCATGCGGCGGCCCGCTGGCGGGAGGCCAGCCGGAAAATCGAGGTTCCGGGGATCGACCGGTCATCCATGGATGTCTGGCTCCGGTCGCTGAAGCGGGCTTTCGCGATCGAGACCGGCCAGATCGAGGGCCTGTACCTGCTGCGCCCGGGCGTGACCGAAACCCTGCTGGCCGAGGGCTTCGGGAACGTGCGCGGTGCGCATTCTGTCGGAAACATCGGTGACAACACCCTCAAGGGCCTCCTGCAAGACCAGGAGGCGGCCCTCGGAACGGTGTTCGACCATGTCCGGGACGGGCGGCCACTGACGACCTCCGCCATCAAGGAGTGGCACGCGCTCCTGACGCGGCACCAGGACACGGCAACCGGCATCGACCGGTCCGGAAACCGGGTCGAGATCCCGCTGCTCAAGGGCCGGTGGAAGGTCCGGCCGAACGATCCCCGCCGGGGGGACGGGCACGTCCACGAACACTGCCCTCCCGAACAGGTCCGGTCCGAGATGGACCGCTTTCTCGAGATCCACGAGGGTCATGCCGGCCTGGACCTTGCGCCGGAGACGGAGGCGGCCTGGCTGCACCACGAGTTCGTGCGCATCCATCCCTTCCAGGACGGCAACGGACGCGTGTCGCGGCTCCTGGTGGCCTGGGCCTACGCCAGGGCGGGCGAGTTCCCGCCCGTGGTTCCCGCGGCCGGCAAGGACTGGTACATCACCGCCCTGGAACTCGCGGACATCGGGCAGTTCCCCTCGCTGGTCCGGTATCTCGGTGGCTTGGCGGCCAACCGGTCGGATGACGCAACCCTCCGGGCCGAGTGCATCCTCGCCGGTCGCACGAGCTACCGTCACGGCAACGGCGGCGTCACGATACGGGGAGTCTACCAGCCGCCGGAACGGGGCCTCGAGATGCCAGCGGTGGCGAAGGCCAAGAGCTCCGACGCGTCGGCGCGGAGTCCGGGCAAGGATCCGTCGTGATGGACATGGAAGCCGTGAGGCGCGAATTCTGGCGGCTCGACAGGTCGGACGGCGCGCCCCGCACAGACCGGATCACCACGCGCGAGGACATCCTCGCGCGGTGGCACTGGAGACTGGAAGACACGCTGGCGGCCGCAGGCAAGGATCCGCGGAATTCCGGGGTCGGCCGCCACGGCAACGACATCAGCGGAAAGGGAGTGGTGATTCCGTGGAACGACGTCGTCCAGCCCCTCGAAAAGCGTCTCCGCTACGCGCCGATGCCCATGGAGTGGTTCGACAACGACATCGCGCGCGCCGTGCTGTTTCCCGAGGATCCGGAACACCTCCTGCTCCATAGCCTGATCGCCCGCCATCTCGCCGGGTATTCGGGCAAGCCGAGCCCGGGGGAACTGTTCGACTGGCTTACGCTGGGCATGACGGATGACAGGCAGCGGGGCCTGGTGGCCGAGTTGCTAGTCTCCCGAATCTTAAGTTCGTATCAAACTTCTTCGCTTGCGCCGAGCGCG
>JAPPCV010000178.1 GCA_028824715.1 Boseongicola sp.
AACTTATCCACAGCCACCTCCCGGTCCCTTTCTGATTCTCGGAGCATACGAGGCCACCGGACCTTACGGGTTCGGCGAACCTGTGGCAGAACTCAACTCAGGCAGTGTCGGCGAAGAACACCGGTCGAATCGACTGTGCCGTGATCGCGCCGATTCCTGCAAGCGCCAGTGCGATGGCAAAGAGCCAGCCCAGAAACGGAATGAGTCCGATGACTGCTGCCGCCAAGGCACCTGCGCCCGCCGCTATCCCTCGGCTGCCTATGCTGTCCGGCTCCGGCCTGCCTGTAGCCAGCAACAGCCTGGCACCCAAGACGTACGTCGCTACCGCGTATCCGGCAATCGTGCCGACAAATGCCAGCAGGACCAACGCGGCGACCAACGGCAGCCCGACAATCGTGACTGCAAGAAGAATGCTCGCTCCAGTCACTGCCGACAGCGACAGGAAGCCCAGCCACAAGGTATGGATCGGGCGTGCAAGGACCTGTCGCTGCATCTTGGCGAGGCGCGTGGGCATCAATGCCGCGATCAGAACGGCCAGAATGGTCACCACGATCACTTCGAAGAGGAAATCCCCGATCGATGACCGCCAATGCGACCGTCGCGGCTCCTGTTGCCTCTCAACTTCCCGTCCCTCGACTTCGCGTCGCTCGACCCTGTCGACGGACGCCACTCGCTCGGGCACTTCCAGATCGCCCAGTTCTTCTTCATGGATGATCAGTCGCCCGGCGATCGAGGCTGCTTCACCCCAATCGACGTTCCGTGCCGCAAGGGTCACGTCACCTCCGACCGCCGCATCGAACACGACATCCCTGCCGGCAATGATCGCATTGCCTCCGATGTTGCCGTTGACCTGCAACTCGGATGCCGCCGCCCGCAGGTCTCCTCCAACCCTCGCCACCGATACGGTGCGTCCCAACAGGCTGGCGTCGCCGGATACATCGCCTTGAATCGCGACGTCCTCACCAGCGGCATAGACATCACCGCTTACAGCGCCTTCCATCGTGACCTTGCGGCCCGCCAAATGGGCTGAGCCCGTGATGTCGACCCTTCCCGTCACCCTGTCGCCGGCCATGAACAGATCGTCGACTCCGGCCGCATCGTGAGTCACGGACATCCCGGCGCGGAACGCGTCGCCTCCGAAGTCGAAACGCGCCGAATCATCTTCCGACCGGGCGGGCATTGCGACCAGGCAGGTGATCAAGATCAGGAATGGCCGAACCATGAGATTCATCCTTGCAGAATCAAGTGACGTTTCACCGTTAGCGGAACGTCACGCCCTGGGCCAGACGCGACACTTCGGTGCCTCGGGGTGTTGCGTGCGATGCAGCCCAACATTCTCGCTGCCTGGCAATCAATGTCACGGAGGCTCGTTGGCAATCGGGACATCCGTGCTGCACGCCACTCATGTCAATTCGCTCGTCGGGTGCCAATGCGTGACGAGACTTGCGGCATGTACCCCTTCGCGTGCGTCGAACGGCTTGCTCAACATTGCGCAACAGCCGAACCGTTGTGTCCATCAGGGCCTTCCGGTCCCGGTGGTGCGCGGATGCCGAAACTGGCCCGTTGTCATCGGACCGTCTCCTTTGCCGGGCCGTTGCGTGCAGCAGCGGACACGATGCAGCCCTGAACAGGCGGCGCACCTGCCGGGGCGCAGCCTCGGGCCGGTTTCCCGGCGACCGGCAGCTCGGTTCAGAGCGCCGAAAAGCCCGCGTCGAGCGCCGCGATGATGATCTGCACGTCCTCGGATGTCAGCACCAGGGGCGGGGACATCAACAGGTTCGGTCCGGCGGCTCGAACCATGGCGCCGTTGTCGTAAGCCACCTTCTGCACCTTGAGCGGCATGTCGATGTCCGCGGTCTTGGTCGCGCGATCCGAAACGCATTCGATGGCAAGCATCAGTCCGTGGCCGCCCCGGACGTCGCCGATCTGCTCATGCTTGTCCTTGAGGGCCAGCAGGCCGTCAAACAGCTCGGTGCCCCGTGCCGCTGCGCTCTCGATCACGTTGAGACGCCTTGTCTCGGCAAGGCAGGCAAGCGCTGCTGCCGCGCCGACCGGATGGCCCGAATAGGTGTAGCCATGGCCGATGAAGGCGTTGGGTGATTTGTCGTTCTCGAAGGCGTCGGCCATCCTTTCGCCGATCATCACGGCGCCGAACGGGAAGTAGCCGTTGGTGATCGCCTTGGCGGTGCTCATCATGTCGGGACGGACGCCCCAAAGCCGTGCGCCGGACCACGCGCCCGTGCGGCCGTAGCCGGTGATCACCTCGTCGGAGATCAGGAGGATGCCATGGCGGTGGCAGATCTCGCGCACCATCGGCATGAACGACGAATGCGGCGGGATCACGCCGCCCGCACCCAGGATCGGCTCCATGATGAAGGCGGCGATCGTGCCCGCGCCCTGGAACGCGATTTCGTCTTCCAGCGCTGCCGCGCACAGGTTGGCGAGCCTTTCCGGGTCGCTTTCGTCGAAGGGGTTCCGGTAGGTGTAGGGCGCCGGAATGTGGTGGCACCCCGGCAGCAGCGGCTCGTAGTTCGTCCGGAAGTTCGCGTTTCCGTTGACGCTGGCGCCGCCCATATGCGTGCCGTGGTAGCCCTTCTTCAGGCTCAGGAACTTCACCCGGCCGGCCTCACCCCGTATCTTGTGATATTGCCGCGCAAGGCGAAGGGCGGTCTCGACGCTGTCCGACCCCCCGCTGGTGAAGAATGCGCGAGCCATGCCGTCCGGGCCGAAGAAATCGGCAAGCTCGTGCGCCAGCTCGATGATCTTGTCGTTCGTTGTGCCGCGAAACGCGGAATAGTAGGGCAGGGTGCCAAGCTGGTCTGCAATCGCCTGCTTCACGGGTTCGCAGGAATATCCCAGGTTGACGTTCCAGAGACCGCCGACGGCGTCCACCGCCTCGTGGCCGTCGATGTCGCGAATGCGCGATCCCTCGGCGGCCGTGACGATGACCGGCGGGCTCTCGATGCAGTCCGTCGGGCTGGCCATCGGGTGCCAGAGCAGGCGGGCGTTCTGTTCTTTCAGGAAGTTCGAGTCTTTCATGGGAGTGACCTTTCAGGCGAAAGCTATGTCGACGGTGCCGAAAGCTCCGTAGTCGGCATGTACTCGGGTCCCCGGGGGACATTCAAGGGGGCGAATGAACGATCCTGACAGGATCACCTGCCCGGCCTCGATCCGCTGGCCATAGCATGCCATGCGGCGGGCGAGCCAGCAAACGCTCTCGACGGGGTCGTTCAGGACCCCTGCGCCGAGGCCGGTCTCCTCGACCTCGCCGTCCTTGAAGACAATTGCCGGAACCCAGCGGAGGTCGTGCGCATCCACGTCGTGGCGTTCGCGCCCAAGAACGAAGCCTGCATTCGCCGCGTTGTCGCTGATCGTGTCGGTGATGATGCGGGCGCGCCCGCTTGCCGGGTCGGCACGTCGGATGCGGGTGTCCAGGATCTCCAGGGCCGGGGCAACGCATTCGGTGGCGGCCAGGACATCTTCTCGCGAAACGTTCCGTCCGCTGATCGCGTTCCCCATGACGAAGGCAATCTCCGCTTCGATGCGTGGCTGGATGAAGCGTCCCGCCGGCACCTCGCTGCCGTTGGCGAATCCCATGTCGTCGAAGAGGATTCCGCTGTCCGGCACGTCGATGTTCAGCGCGGCCTGCATGGCCTTGGACGTCAGCCCGATCTTCCATCCGGCTATCTGTCGGCCTTGGGCGATCTTGGCCGAGAGAATCTCGTTCTGGATCGCATATGCATCGTCCATGGTCATGCCGGGATGCGCCAGGCTGAGCAGGCCGATCTGGGTCCTTGTCTCCTCGGCCCGAAGCAGGGCGGCAGCGGCGCTGGCGTGCTCTTCGGGCGTCATGCCTCGTCCCGGACAGTGTTGCGAAGGGTGCCGATGCCCTCGACCTCGACCTCGATCACGTCGCCGGGCTGCAGGAACCGCGGCGGATCGAATCGCGCGCCCGCGCCGGTGGGGGTGCCGGTGACAATGATGTCGCCGCCGTCGAGTGTCGTGAAGGTCGAGATGTAGGCGATCTGTTCGCGCACCGGGAAGAGCATGTTCTTCAGGTGATCGTCCTGCCGGACCTCGCCGTTGACCCGCGTGACGAGGCGGGCGTCGTCGAGTTGGGCCGGGTCGGCGAAAGGCACGATCCAGGGCCCAATGGCGCCGGAACTGTCCCAGTTCTTGCCTTGAGTGACATTGAACTTCGCATGCCGAACCCAGTCGCGGATCGTTCCCTCGTTGCACAGGGTGAGCGCCGCGATGTGCTCGTGAGCGCTTGATGCCGGTATTCGGCGTCCGCTCTTGCCGATCACGATCGCGACCTCGCCCTCGTAGTCGAGCCTTTCGCTCTCGGGCGGCCGGATCAGGGGCCTGTCATGGCCGGTGAAGCTCGACGGGAAGCGCGGGAAGAGCGACATGTGCTTCGGCTGGGCGCTGCCGTCCTTGTACTCGGCGTTCCGGTCAGGGAAGTTGACGCCGACGCAGATGATCCGGCGCGGCTCCGGAATCGGAGGTTCGAACATGATGTCCTTGTGGGAGACAGTTCGGCCCGCTGCCGCGCGCGCCAACGCGTCGAGGCCGTTCGCCGCGACGACCTCCCTGAGCGTCGGCCATTCCGGGAAGTCAGGCGAAAGCGGGATGGCGCCGTGCTCGTCCGCCATGCCGTAGAAGCGATCGCCATCGTGAATGTAGGTCGCGATTCTCATGCCAGTTCCGCCATGACGGCATGGGCAGCCATGACGTCGTCGCGTGTGGTGCCGAACTGGCCGACCTGGAAGCGTACCGTGGCCCGGCCGTCAACTTGGGTCTGCGTTACGTAGATCCGCCCGTCGTCGTTGAGGCGGTTCACGAAGTCCAGCTGGCTCGCGTCGTCCTTCCCCACGAGGCGGAACGTGAACAGCGACAGGATCGGGTCGGTCACGATCTCGAACCTGTCGTCGTCCCGAAGCTTCCCGGCGAGTTCTTCGGCCCATGCGACATGGTTCCGGATGCGGCGGCGGAGACCTTCCAGCCCGTAGGCCCTGACCAGGAACCAGAGCTTGAGCGCGCGGAACCTGCGACCGAGGGGAATCGACCATTCCGAATAGTTGATGAATCCGTCCGCGCCGTGCGTTTTCAGGTATTCCGGCTTGATTGCCAGCGTGCGGGTCAGATCCTCCGGCGAGCGCACGAAATGGACCGATCCGTCGAACTGTCCCCCGATCCACTTGTAGGGATTGAAGACCACGCTGTCCGCCTCCTCGGTGCCGGACCAGAGGTGCCGGAACTCGGGGCAGATCATGGCGTTTCCGGCCCAGGCTGCATCCACGTGGAGGTAAAGGCCGTGCCGTCTTGCGACCTCCGCGACTCGTCCCACTTCGTCCGATGCGCCCATGCTGGTGCCGCCGACGCAGGATATGATGCCCGTGGGCAGGTGTCCCGCGGCAAGGTCGGACTCTATCGCGGCGTCCAGTGCCGTGGGGTCCATGGATCTCAGCGGACCTGCCGTGGGAATCCTGACGAGGTTGTCCTGCCCGATCCCGGCAACCCAGATCGCGCGGTCGATCGACGTATGCACTTCATCCGTCGCGTAGATCCGAAGAGGTTTCTGTCCGGGCAGCCCGGCCCGGTTTCCCTGCCACGCGAGCGTGCGCTCCCGCATCGTGAGAACGGCGGCGAGCGTGGCCTCCGAGGCGCTGCCGTGAACGACGCCATGGAACGCCTCGGGCAGGTCGAGAGCCTGGCGGAGCCAGTCAAGGACACGCGTTTCCAGTTCGGTTCCTGCGGGCGATGTCTGCCAGATCATGCACTGAACGGCGAGGTTCGCGATCATGTAGTCCGCGACCACGGAGGGCGGCGTCGCATTGGAGCAGAAATAGGCGAAGAAGCTCGGGTGCTGCCAATGCGTGATGCCGGGCATGATGACGCGGTCCACGTCGTTGAAGATCGTCTCCATGTCCTCGGCTTCCTCGGGCGGCGCTTCCGGAAGCGCGGCCGCGATCTCGCCGGGCGAGACCTGCGACCGGACCGGGCGCTCGCGAATGGTGCGGTGGTAGTCGGTGCCCCATTCGGCAGCTCGTCGGCCCCAGCGGGCGAGATCTTCCCAAGTCGGTTCCCGGTGCTCTGTCATGGCGCGATGATCGGCGTGGCTTCAAGTGTCGGAGGTCCGGTTTCGACGCCGGCAAAGCGCGTGCCGTGCTCGAACCAGCTGCGGGGGGCCGGTGCCCCCCAAAGGGTTTGTCGCTGCGGGTCCTTCAGGTCCCACCGGATCGGTTCATGGTCCGGGTCGATCGTCTGGTAGTCGGAGCAGTAGATTTCCGTCCTGTGACCGTCAGGGTCGAGAATGTACAGAAAGAATGCGTTGGAAATCCCGTGGCGTCCCGGACCTCGCTCGATGTTGTCCAGATAGCCGGTGGTCGACATGAGATCGAGAAGGTCGATGATGTTCAGCGGCGTCGGCACCCAGAACGCGATGTGATGCAGCCTTGGGCCGGTGCCGTTGGTGAAGGCAACGTCGTGGACGCCGCCCTTCCGATGCATCCATGCGGCCCAGAGCCGGCCCGTATCCTTGTCTTCGGTGTATTCGGTCACGCGGAATCCGAAGTCGTTGTAGAACGCGGCCGAAGCGTCGACGTCGGTCGAGAAGAAATTGCAATGGTCGATTCGAAGCGGCTTCACGCCCCGGTAGAGCGCGTATTGCTGGTGGATCCAGGGCATGCGGTCCATCTGGTGGTAGAACTCGATCGGAACCCCGAGATTGTCGTTGGTCGCGAGCGTGCGACCCTGATGGGCTCGATTTATCCATTCAGTGGGGTGACCCCTGGATCGGAAGAACGCCTCGGCCCGGTCCAGGTCCTCCTCGGAAAACACCTTGAACGACAGGGATTCGACCGTGCCGGGGTTGCTGGACTTCCGCAGGATCAGGCAATGATGGCCGCGTTCCTCCATCGCGCGAAGATAGATGTGGCCCGCGTTCTCGTCCGTGACCTGAAGTCCCAGCGTGTCAACGTAGAAGCGTCTTGACGCCTTCATGTCCGCGACGTTCAGGCAGGCATGGCTGAGGCGAACCGTGTTGAAGGGCGGGGCGAGGACAGGGGCGGGCACAGGCATGGTCGATCCTTGTCAGATGGCGGGCGGGCGGCCAAGGCCCGACGGTTTGGCAGGGCATGGGCGTTCATGCCATTGAACGGGCGCGCGGCAGTGCCTTGCCGGCTGACGGACTCCAGCAGGCTGCATCAGTTGCCCAGCCGTGGAATCTTGTGCTCGCCTGTGGCGAAGCCGATGTGCTTCTGTTCCATGTAGAACTCGAAGCTCCAGTCGCCGCCGTCGCGGCCCATCCCGCTGGCCTTTGTGCCGCCAAAGGGCGTCGGTAGATGGCGAACGTTTTCCGCGTTCACCCAGATCATGCCAGCCTCGAGTTTTTCCGTGACGCGAAGCGCGCGTGCCAGGTCGTTCGTCCAGACATATCCGGCCAGCCCGTAGTCGGTGTCGTTGGCAAGTTTCAGTGCCTCGTCCTCGTCCGAGAACCCGATCGAGGTCAGGACGGGGCCGAAAATCTCTTCCTGGGCGATGCGCATGCCGTTGTCCGCATTCGTGAACAGGGTCGGCTGGACATAGTAGCCCGCCGGGTCGCCGACGGCGCCGCCAGCGGCGACGGTCGCGCCCTCGCTGGTCGCGATGTCAAAATAGGACGTGACTTTCCGGAAGTGATCTTCGGCGATCAGGGGGCCGATTTCGGTGGCGGGATCCAGCGGGTGGCCGACCTTGATCCTGTTCACGCGCTCGGTCAACCGGGCCTCGAACTCCTCGCGGATGGATTCGTCCACCAGAAGGCGCGAGGAAGACGTGCACCTTTCGCCATTGATCGAGTAGATCATGAAGATCACCGCATCGAGGGCACGTTCCAGATCCGCGTCACCGAAGACGATCACGGGATTCTTGCCGCCCAGTTCCAGGTGCACGCGCTTGAGCGTGTCCGCGCCCTGCCTGACGATCAGCTTGCCTGTCGCGCTTTCCCCCACAAAGGCGATGGCCTTGAGGAGCGGATGTTCGCACAGCGCCTTGCCTGCATCCTCGCCGTGGCCGTTGACGGTGTTGAGAACGCCTGCCGGCAGGCCGGCGTCTTCGGCGATCTCGACGAGCAGCCGCGCGGTGAGCGGCGACAGTTCGGCCGGCTTGTGGACCACGGTGCAGCCGGCGGCGAGGGCCGGCGCGATCTTCCAGGTCGAGAGCATGAAGGGCGTGTTCCAGGGCGTGATGATGCCCACCGGGCCGATTGGCACGCGGGTGGTGACATTCGCAAGCCCGGGCGAGGGCAGGTTGTATCCGTCCCGTGCGGAGTCGGCCTGGTCGGCAAAATACCGGAAGTTCTCGGCGCCGCGGAGCGCGGCCTTCGACATGAAGCGATGGGCCTGTCCGGTGTCCCAGCATTCGCAGAGCGCGATTTCCTCGGCGCGAGCCTCGATCGCTTCGGCGATGCGGACGAGCATGCTCTTGCGTTCCTTCGCGGGCAGGTCGCGCCAGTCCGGAAAGGCGTCGTGAGCGGCACGTGCGGCAGCGTCGATGTCCTTGGATGTTCCCAGCGCAACGTCGCAGATCCAGCTCTTGTCGACCGGCGACACGGTGGCGAAGGTTCCGCCGGAACCGTCCTGGTCCTTGCCGCCGATCCGGTTTTGAACACCGACTGTCCGAAACCGTTCAAGATGCCCCTTAAGCGCCTTGAGGTTGTCGGAAAGGGTCATGGGATGCCTCTCAGATGATCGCGAATCGTGCCGGTCTTCGGGGAGAGTTCGGGGTCGATGTCGCGGACCTCCAGCGAAAGGGCCAGGGAGTTTCCGCTCATGTATGGATCGATGCACTCGCGGGCGGCGGCAAAGAGCAGCTTCGCGACCTTGTCCTTGACCGCGCCGGAACGGCCGCCGCGGAGGCGGACGGAGATGTCAACGAAACCGTGCCCGTCAGCGCCGTCAGCGATCGCGTGGTGGTCCGCCCGATAGGCGCGAACCCGGACGCCCGGCATCGCGATCTCGTCGATGGCTGCCGCTGCCTGCCTGAGGCGTTCGCAGAGGCCGCCGACATCGATCGCCTCTTCCAGATTGGTCGAGTATTCCAGCGTAACGTGTGGCATCGCATTTCCTTGACATATCAATAGTTGAGATGTTAAGCAAAAGTCGTTGCCCAGTCAAGAGTCGAACCGATGCCGAACGAAAGGGTCGCGCTCCCGTCAACTCGCCGCTCGCTGCCGATCGCGCTCATCCGGGCACGGGAGGCCGTCATGGCGCCGATCCGGGAGATGCTGGCCGGGACCGGCCTGACCGAGCAGCAGTGGCGCGTGCTGCGCGTCCTGGACGAGTTCGGCCCGATGGATGCGTCGCGACTGGCCAGGGAAGCGGGCCTGATGGCGTCGAGCCTGACAAGGATCGTGCAGGCAATGATGACTGACGGGCTCGTGACCCGGGAAACGTCTGCGTCCGATCGCCGCCGGCAGGTCGTCGGGATAGCGTCCAGGGGCCGAAAAGTGTTGTCGGACAACCGTGATGCTGCCCTGGCCATTGCGAAGGACCTTCATGGCAGGCTTGGCGAGCGCGACTTCGAGCGGCTCCTGGATTTGCTTGAAGCATTGGCGGAAGTCGGTCCCCGTTCAAAGGGGTCCAGAAGCATTGAACTCAACAGTTCTGGACGGGGTTGATTGCTTCCGGCACGTCAATCTCCCGCGGGCGAACAGTGAATTGGTCGAAGCTTCAGTCGAGGAGTTCTTCCAATTGGCCTCTCTGCTCGGCATGCTTTTTCGGGTTTTCGCGGATAAGGCGTCTCAGGTTGAGAAGTTTCCAGCGCACCGCCGGAAGGTCGGCCGCGCGAGTCCGATCGATTGCGCCAAAGTCCGGAGTGCCGTCGTGCAGGCTTAGCAGGAACCGCCCAGCGTTCTTGTCGAGGCGCGATTGGATGTCTGCGATCAGCCTTCTGCGTGTCGCAAGCAGTTCGTCGAGGCCGACAGATGCCTTGGTCATGCCCTCGAACTCTCGGGAATACGGCTGATTCAGATCGATCGGACTGGGGTTCAGCAATTCATGCGCAGGACGCGAGGAGCATGCAACGTAGATCAGAAAGGTGCGAAACAGCTCGTCTGTCAGCCCTTCGTTCTCATAGAGCAGCCTTACATCGTAGTGGTCACGGGGGTGTTGGCGATCCACTGCGGCATGCAGCTTGCCACCAAACAGGTCTTCGAATGAGACGACTTGCATTTCCGCATAGCCGAATGCGTCTGCGACCTCTTCAGACACCGGGCGGACTTCCGGATCATGGACGACACCACGCGTGACAGGCGATGTCTCGATCTTGATTTCGACACCATCCAAGCGGGCAAGCACACGGGTGGCACCGCCGCCGCCGCCCAGGAGTAAGCGGTTAAAGCACGACGTTACGCCCGCGCCTTGATTTTGTCCGCCCTCGCG